>NZ_JABUMU010000021.1:0-196423 GCF_013336625.1 Myxococcus sp. CA033
TGGCCCGCGGAGTCGTTCGAGCCGCTGCGCTTCGCGCTGAAGACGTTGTTGGACAGGCTGGGGGCGCGGCTGGCGGGGCGGCGGCGGGCGGCGGTGCGCATCACCTTCACGCTGAAGTTGGATCCGTCGGGGCTGCAGCAGGTGACGCTGGCGCTGGCGAGGCCCACGGCGGAGGCGAAGCTGCTGCTGGATCTGGCGCGGCACCGGCTGGAGGAGTTGCGACTGGAGAACCCGGTGGCGGAGGTGTCCGCGCGGGTGGACGAGTGCTCGGAGGACCGGGAGCAGCAGCTCTCGCTGGGGGATGAACCGGAGGGGGATGCGGCGCTGGAGGTGGTGTTGTCGCGACTGGTGACGACGCTGGGGGAGGAGTCGCTCTGCGCGGCGGGACTGGCGGAGGTGCACCGACCGGAGGGAGCGCATGGGGCGAAGGGCTTCCATCCTCCGGAGGCGCGGAAGGGGTGGGCGGGGGAGCTGGGCGGGGCTCGCGTGGAGCGCGCGGAGGGAGGAGGGCTCCGGGAGCGGCCCTCGCGGTTGTTGGTGGAGCCCGCGTGGCTGGACGCGGAGGTGGCGGAGACGGGCAGGTTGCTGGCCGCGAGGGTGGGCGGGCGGCGGCACCGGGTGACGGCGGTGACAGGGCCGGAGCGGCTGGGAGGGGAGTGGTGGTCCGAGTCTCCCTTCCAGCGTGACTACTACCGGGTGCACTTCGAGGGACTGGGCCCGGCGTGGGTGTTCCGGGACATGCGAGATGGCCGCTTCTATCTGCAGGGCTTGTTTGACTGACGTGCCACGCGCGGCGTGTGCTTTCGTGCAATCAATTGCAGAATCAGCGGGTCGGAAGCTCGCGGGAACTGATGCCTGTGAGCCCCAGGCGTCGCACTGCCTCTATGAACCGCTCTGTTCCAATGATCATCGTGGCGAAGTTACCCACCCGAAACAGGTCCAGGTCGACGGGGAGAGAACGCGCGTCGAGGATCGGGTGGTCAGGCCTTTGGAACGCGAGCCGGCCACATGTCTTACAGGCTGGCGCCAGATCTGAAGGGAGGCAGTCTGGATGCAAACGCCCCTTCAGTTCGATTTGAAGCTCCAGCATCTCTGGTGGGCTCTTTTGCCTCCAGCGCAGCTCCGTCTCACAGCCGACGAGACCCTGGACATGCAGTGACCGGAGTTGCTCCAGCGTGTCCCGGCGCAACATCAACAAGTAGTCCCCTTGCCAGGTGAGTGGACCCAAATCGCCACGGGCCGTCCCCACCATGGGGCCGAACGCCGTTCCTGGTGGAAGCTCCGCTCCTGGGGGGGCCAGGGGGCTCGCGAGCGTACGCAGGCGTTGGTACTCGGGCACGGACGTAGGCCATGGCCTCACGAAACGGGCCTGTTCCGGCAGCGATGAGAGGTCCACGCAAGGGTAGTTATGTCCCGAGCCACCCCAGGTCGCGCCACAGTCGGAGCACTCGACTCCAGGCAGCGACCACTTGTGCGCGGCGTTGAAGTCGCCTCGGTATCGAGAGGTCTCTGCACTGTCCTCACCCAGTTCGAAGAATCGAGTCATCTGTCCAGGACGTGGTTATTCCAGATGGGTGTAGTAGGGCTTGACGGGACCGCCCAGGAGTTGGAAGCGGTAGATGAGTTCCCCTGCATGTTTGAAAATTTCTTCCTTGGAGGGGAAGGGATTCTGTCTCTGATACTCACGCCATGCCTTGTTCCAGGCGCCTCCACGGTCTCCGCCTCGGTGAATCCGTTGGTGGACGTCCCGTGGAAGAGGGAGCGTGTAGTCGTGGATGTTGAGTCCTCTGCTGCGGAACCATAACGCCAGGTCTTCGGCCTGCGGGAAGATGTGGTGCTTCTCGAAGCGGCCCGGAGGGAGCTGAAATCTCGGCGGTGTGGGACGAGGACTCCCATGCCAGGGGATGACGAAGACGGGCTCATGGCCTCCAGGTGTTTTCAGCCCGCTTCCCCAGTTTCTGCGAGGACCTCCTCCGGGCGCAGCGGATGCCGCGGGAGGACGCGCGGGTGGAAAGCGCGCCAACGTCAGTTCGTCGAGCATGTGCTCGCAGCGGAAGAAGGCGCACGTGTCCTCTTCGCAGAGGGGAGCGAGGCAGACATCCTCATGCGGCTCGGAGCACTCTCCCTGCGCGTCTTCCCAGAAGGGGACCGCTGACGCAGCCGATGTCGCGCAGCCCTGCCATCCGGTGGCGAGCAGGACGACGCAGAAAACATGCAATGCGCGCATAGTCTGTGGATAGCACGCCGCCGCCCCCAGCTTCACCGGTTTGCCCACCGCCGCCTCGGGTGGTTATGCAGAGCGACCACCTTTTCCCCCAGGGCCCCCATGCGCGTCTCCGCTCTCCTCCTGCTGTCCCTGCTTGTCACCGCATGCGCCGCGCCGCAGGTCCGTCCCGCGGGGGCCATCCGCAAGGTCGTCGTGGTCGTCGGCTCGCGGGTGGACTCACTGCCCTCGGCGTCCTACCGCGAGGACCTGATGGGTGAGGGCAACCCTCGCACCGTCCTCTCCGGTTCGACGGAAGCCGTCCTCCGAGAGCGGGGCTTCGAGGTCGCCGGGACGCGCATCTCCGCGGCGCCTTCGCCCTCCACGGACGAAGTCGTGTCCGTCATCCGTGAGAACGACGCGGAGGCCGCCGTCGTCGTCGTGCTGTCCTGGGTCGACGTCTCCGCCGTCCAGACCATGGGCCGCGCCGACGTGGTGCTGGAGGCCGGCGTCGTCTCTCCCGACGGCCAGTTGATCTGGCGCAAGGAGAGCCGCACCGTCGCGATGATTGGCCTGTACCAGTCGCAGACGGACTACAGCTCCTATCTGCGCAAGGCCGTCATCCAGGCCGTCAAGGAAGTGCCCTGAGCCTCCACGCCCTCAGGGCTTCGGCCGAGGGCTCGCCAGTCGCAGGTGCTCGTGCACCGTCTCCGCGCGCAGGTAGAGGAACTGCGCGTCGCCGAACGCCAGCGTGTCGCCGTCGTTGAGCGTCACCTGCGCCCGAAACCCCAGGGGCGCGCCGTTGATCCACGTGCCATTCATCGACTGCGCATCGCGCACGAGGAAGCCGCCCGTCGCCGCATTCCACCGCAGCGTGGCGTGGTGCTGGGAGACAGACGGGTCCGGCACCACCAGGTCACACTCCGAGCGGCCGACGGTGAGCTCCTCGCCATCCACCTTGGGGTTGAGGAAGTGCACCTCCAGGTTGTCGAAGTCGCGAAGCATGGCGAGCAGCCGCTCCGTCATGCGCGAGCGATGCGCCATGCCCACCGTGCGCGCCCCCGTCAGCTGCTGGGCGACGCTTCGGAACACCGGGTCCACGGGCTGCTGGATGAGCGCCACCGGGCCTGACGCGGCCCGGAAGGCTTCGAGCGAGGCTTCGGCGAAGGGTCGGAGCTGGTTCACGGACACCATGTCGCCCACCCTACGTCCAAGCAGGGGCCACGGGAAGCAGGCTGTCGAGCCCTCCTGGACGCTCGGCGAGGGAGTCCGTCACACCGTGAACGTGGCATCCCCCAAGAGGGCATGGGAGCGTGCGCCCTGCATGCGGGTACTCGTCACGGGAGCGGCGGGCTTCATCGGTCACCACGTCAGCGCGCGACTGCTGGCGCGAGGGGACACCGTCCTCGGCGTGGACAACCTGGACCCCTCCGGAGATGTGCCACTCAAGCAGGCCCGCCTGGCCCGACTTCGCACCACTCCCGGCGCCGAGCACTTCACCTGTCATCCGGTCGACATCACCGATGCCGCCGCGCTCGCGAGAATCTTTCAGCAAGAGCGCCCCGAGCGGGTCGTGCATCTGGCGGCGAGGGTCGGCGTCCGGACGGCGAGCGCCTCCGCGCGGTCCTATCTGGACGCGAACGTGACGGGGTTCCTCCACGTCCTCGAGCAGTCACATGCCGCGCAGGTGGAGCACCTCGTCTACGCCTCCTCCAGCTCCGTGTACGGCGCTGACACGCCGCCCCCTTTCGCGGAGAGCGCCTCGGCCGACCACCCGCTGAATGTCTACTCCGCGACCAAACGCGCCGGAGAGCTGCTGGCCCACACGTACGGCCACCTGCACGCGCTGCCCACCAGCGGGCTGCGCTTCTTCACCGTGTACGGTCCCTGGGGGCGTCCGGACATGGCGCCGTTGCGCTTCCTTCGCGCCCTGCGCGAGGGGCGTCCCATCGACCTCTACGGCGAGGGCCGCATGCGGCGCGACTTCACCCACGTGGACGACGTGGCGGAGGCGGTGCTGCGCGTGCTGGACCGCCCGCCCTCCAGTACACCGCCGTATCGACTGCTCAACGTGGGCCGCGGCGAGCCCGTCTCGCTCCGCGACTTCGTGGCCGTCCTGGAGCGACACGTGGGGACGCGGGCCGTGCTGCGCCCACTGCCAGCCCAGCCAGGGGAGATGGACGGCACGTGGGCGGACCCCTCCGCGCTGGAGCGCGAGACGGGCTTCCGTCCTCGCGTCTCCGTGGAAGAGGGGCTCGCGCAACTGGAGGCGTGGGAGCGGGAGCACCCCCAGTTCAGGACGTGAGCCAGTCCCGCGACAGTCCAGGGGGACGGGTCGCATCATCGCGCTGGAGTCGCGCTCCCGCCCGGCCTCACCCGGCCGTCACCTCCACCCGGCCATGCTCCACGCGCCAGGCCTCGGAGGTGCACGCGCGAGCGAACGCGGTGTCGTGCGTCACCAGCAGCAGCGCGCCGGGATACTCACGCAGGGCCGCCTCCAGTCGCTCGATGGAGGGCAGGTCCAGGTGATTGGTGGGCTCGTCGAGCACCAGCGCCCAGGCGTGCTGTCCCAGTCCCCGGGCGATGAGCAGCTTGCGCACCTCTCCCGGTGAAGGTTGCTCCGAGCCGAGCAGCCGCTCGGGGTCCACGCCGAGCGCGGCCACCAGGGACAGCACGCGTCCCTTCTCCTCGGGAGGCAGGGCGCGCACCTCGTCGAGCGTGGTCCGCGCCTCCTCCGCGCCCACGTCCTGCGGCAGATACAGCACGCGCTCCATGGGCACGCGAGCACGCTCCAGCAGCGCGCGCACCAGGGTGCTCTTGCCCGCGCCGTTGGGACCCTCGATGCGCACGCGCGCTTCGCGGCCGACGGACAGATTCACGGGCCCCAGCAGCGGCACGTCCCCGGCGCGCAGCTCCGGCACGTCGAGGGTGAAGAGCCACGGGTTGGGCGAGCGCACGTAGTCGACGAAGACGGAGCGACCCACGGTCTTGTCCGCAGTGAACTCACCCACGGCCTCGGTGGCGCGCTCCAACTCGCGACGCTGGATGCCCACGCGGCGGCCCGCGTGATTCTCCGCCCAGCCCGCCACGACGGACGCGCCCATGGAGCGCGCGTCGTTGTCGTTCTTGTCCTTCAGCCGCTTGCGCGTGCTCCGGGATGCGTCGGCGGACTGTTGCTCCCGTCGGGCCTGGTCGAGCAGTCGCGCCGCGCGTCGCTGCTCCGCGCGGGCCTGTTGATAGACGCCCACCTCCGCCTCGCGCTCGGCCTCCCAGTGCTGCTTCGCCGCGGAGTAGGCCCCGGGCCACAGCCGCGCATCGCCGCCATGGACGCGCAGCGTGGCGGTGGTGAGCGTCTCCAACAGCGGCCGGTCATGTGACACGACGACGCCCACACCCTTGAAGCGCTTCAGCGCCGAGACGAGCCACGTCCGCGCCTCCGCGTCCAGGTGGTTGGTGGGCTCATCGAGCAGCAGCACGTGCGGCTCGGCGGCCAGCGCCGCGCCCACCTGCCACCGCTTGCGCTCGCCCGGGGACAGCGTGGACCAGCGCTCCAGCGCGGAGACGTCCAGCCCCAGTTGCCCGTGCAGCCTGCGCGCGAGCGAGTCCCATGACTCGGCGAAGGCGGTGATGTCCGGCGTCAGCGCCTCCACTTCCTGGCGGCACAGCCGCAGGGTGGGCGAGGGGGGCTCGGACTGGATGTGCCCCTCGGTGGGCGCAAGCTCCCCCGAGAGGAGCCGGAGCAGGGTGGACTTGCCGGCGCCATTGGCGCCCACGAGCCCCGTCCAGCCGGACGCCAGGTGGAAGTCGACTTCAGAGAGGACGGCGACAGCGTCGGAATAGGCGAACGACACGCGATGCGCGCGAAGGGAAGACATGAAGCGAACTCCTGAATCCAGGCGCGAGCCAGCCCAAGGGGCGGCCCTGCGCGGTGAGGCCAAAAGACCTGGGACTCAGCGGCTCAGCTTCAAGGGTACGTCGACCTCGCGTAGGGAGGGGGTGTCAGGCCCTCCGGTGGATGCGTGCGCCAAAATCTATGACGCGCGCCGGGGCGGAATGCAACCCCGTCTCGCTCGCCGGCCAGCCTGGACGGCGAGCAAGACGGATTCCGGACAGCGGTCTACTCGTCCTGCTCGGAGGGAGGACGGGGACGACGCGCCTGCGGAGCGCTGGCGCCGGTGAGGGTGGCGGGCTCCGCGATGACGTTGCTCCGGGCGATGCTCTGGGCGCTCAGGGAGGCGGCGGTGGGCGCGGGACGCGTCCCCGGGGCCTGGGGCGCGGGGCGTCTGGCCGCGTCCTCCTTGGCGAAGAAGACGTCCTTGATGACGGAGATGGCGCCCAGGGTGGCGGTGGCCTCGTAGGGGATGAACATCTTGTTGTCACCCTTGCCAATCTCCTGGAGGGTCTCCATGTAGCGCAGCGCGAGCACCTCCGGGGTGGCGTGGCCGCTGTGGATGGCCTCGAAGGTGAGGCGCGTGGCCTCGGCCTTGCCTTCGGCCTCCAGCATGGTGGCGCGCTTGTGGCCCTCGGCGCGGGCGACCTCCGCGTCGCGCTCGCCTTCGGCCTGGAGGATGCGGGAGATCTTCTGGCCTTCGGCCTGAAGGATGGCGGCGGCCTTGTCGCCCTCGGCCTTCGTCACTTCGGCGCGGCGCTCACGCTCGGCGGTCATCTGCTTGGCCATGGCGGACTTGATGGCCTGGGGCGGCTCGATTTCGCGCAGCTCCACGCGCGTCACCTTCACGCCCCACTTCTCCGTGGCCTCGTCCAGCACCATGCGCAGCCGGGTGTTCACCGTCTCGCGGCTGGTGAGCGTCTGGTCCAACGTCAGGCTGCCCATGACGTTGCGCAGGTTCGTCATGGTGAGCTGTTCAATCGCCAGCGCCAGGTTCTCCACCTGGTACAGCGCCTTCGCGGCGTCGACGATCTGGTAGTAGATGACCGAGCCGACCTCCATGTTGACGTTGTCGTGGGTGATGACCTGCACCGTCTCGAAGCCCATGACCTGCTCGCGCAGGTCCACCATGGTGCTGCGCATGTAGCGGTTGCCCGTGCGCATCTCGATGGGGCGGGGGCTGTCGAGGAAAGGGATGAGGAGGTTGAGGCCGCTGGTGGCGACGCCATGGAACTTGCCCAGCCGCTCCACCACCATGACCTTGGCCTGGGGAACGATGCGGACGCAGGTGTACAGCACGAAGCCCGCGAGCCCCACGAGAGCGGCAAGGATTACAAAGGTCAGCGCGTCCATCAGACTTTCTCCTGTTTCTGTTCCGCCTCGGGAACCGACAACGTCGCCGAAGGGCGGCGCACCCAAAGCTTGAGTCCCTCGACCTGCTCCACGGTGACGAGTTCCCCCTGGGGGATGGCGCCGGACAGCGAGCGGGCCGTCCACAGCTCGCCGTTGATGCGCACCGTGCCCCCGTGGGGGCCTTCAATGGACTCCATCACCACCGCCTCCTGCCCCACCATGGCCTCGACGCCCGTCTTCAAGTGCGAAGCGTTCCGCATGAAAACGTTTTTGAACAGGGTGCGCGAGGCGGCGAACAGGCCGATGGAGACGGTGGCGAAGAGCGCCAGTTGGAGGAAGAAGGTCAGCCCGAGGCCCGCGGCGAGCGAGGAGACGAGCGCCCCCACCGCGAACCACACGAGCCCGAAGCCGGACAGCTTGATTTCCAGCCCACCGCAGGCGAGGGCGGCGACGATCCAGAGCTGCCAGGCGGCGGGGGTCAGGTCCATGAAGATCTCTTTGTCAGTCGGTTCCCCGTCCTGTCAAACGCGGGCGGGCGGGGACGAAAGGACTGAACGCCTTCATGGGGCCCCGTGAGGGGGCTTGGGCGCGCCTACTTCGTACGGAACAGCTCCCGCGTCTCGACGATGGGCTGCTGGCCGCCGATGGTCCGGGTGAAGAGCAGGCGCTGGGGGACGCCGCCGCTATCGCAGTCCAGGGCGTCCAGGGCGAGGGTCTCCTTGAAGACGAGGGTGTGGCTGGTGGGCTTGGGCCGCGAGGTGGTCTTCTCGATGCCTCCGGTGCGGGGTGGCTCCTGGGGGCGGGTGGCGTAGGTCTTCGCGGGGCGCCGCGTCACGACGAACTCCACCTTGGCGGGCTCCCGGTCCAGGTTGAGCAGGTAGCTGCTGGTGTCCTTGTGGCTGGGGCCGACGGTGTCGGGGGTGAGGCTGTCGAACTGCACCAGCGTCTCCGCCTGGTAGGTGCCCCGCGCGTCGCGCTGGAAGCGGACCGTCAGCGTGTAGTTGTTCTTGAGCAGGGCGTCATTGGCCATGCGGGTCAACGGGTCCTTGAGCTGCTCATCGGTGAGCGGTGTCTGCCATTCCTTGAACACGCGGCCCTTGTAGGTGCCCAGATACAGCTCGCGATTCACCCCACAGGGGGCGCTCTTGCGCGAAGCGGCCTGCGTCTCGCCGACAAGCCCGAGTGCCGGGAAGAGCAGGGCGGACGCGAGGACCAGGGTGAAGGGAAGGGCGAAGCGGTTGAGGCCGTGCAGGGACATGAGTCCTCCTCGTCGAGAGGTGTCGTGGCGACATGGGCCGATGCCGTCCGTGGCAACGGGCGCCTTTCCGGGAGAGGGCGGCGCCGGGCGGACAGCGACGGTAGGCACCGGGGACTCGCGTGACAGTGATTCTCAGGAGTTGAGCGTTGCTGCGCGGACAGGGGGGCGAGGCTCGGAGATGGCATGTCTGGGTTTGGACGAGGGGCTCGGCCCAGGGGCTGTCTGGAAACGTCGTGGCGCGGCGGCGGGTGGCGGACGGGAGGCGCCGGAGTCGCGGAACGCGGCCCTGGAGGCCCGAAGAGGACGTGGTGCGTCGGGGCGCGTGCGGCGTGCCTCAACCCGGCGAGTCCCTCGGCTGCCGAACGAAGATCCGACCTAGCGCCTGAACGGCTGGTCAGTGTCTTGATCGGGTGTGGACTACGCCGAGCTCGTCTGTCGCTCCAACTTCTCGTTTCTGCGCGGTGCCTCGCATCCGGAGGAGCTGGTGCTCACCGCCTCGCGGCTGGGGCTGAGCGCGCTGGCGCTGACGGACGCGGATGGGCTGTACGGGGCGGTGAAGGCCCACCTCGCGGCGAAGGAGCACGGCCTGCGGCTCATCCTCGGGGCCGAGCTGACGCTCGAGGACGGGCCTCCGGTGGTGGTGTACGCGGCGGACTCGGGGGGCTACTCGAACCTGTGCGCGCTGGTGTCGCGCAGTCGGATGACGCACCCCAAGGGGGAGGCGGGGCTGCCGTGGCGGGCGCTGGCGGAGCGCTCCAGCGGGCTGCTCGCGTTGTTGCCGGAGCCGGCGGCGCTGGAGCGGGTGGCGCCGTTGGCGGAGGCGTTCCCGGAGCGCTTCCATGTCGGGCTGTGCCGGACGTTGTCGGCGGGGGACTCGGCCCGGGAGGCGCGCGCGGAGGTGCTGGCGCGGGAGCTGGGGGTGCCGCTGGTGGTGCACAACGACGTGCACACGCACCACCGGAGACGTCAGCCGCTCCAGGACGTGCTGAGCGCGGTGCGGCACGGGACGACGGTGGACCAGGCGGGGACGCGGCTGTGGCCCAACGGGGAGCGGACGCTGAAGGGGCCCGGGGAGATGGCGAGGCTGTTCGCGGACCGGCCGGAGGCGCTGGCGCGGACGGTGGAGCTGGCGTCGCGGTGTCGGGCGTCGCTGGATGACCTGCGCTACCGCTTCCCGGAGGAGGACCTGCCAGGAGGGAGGACGGCGGACGAGCACCTGAGGGTGTTGACGTACGAGGGGCTCGGGGTGCGCTACCCGGCGGGTGTGCCGCCGGAGGTGGTGAAGCAGATAGAGCACGAGCTGCGACTCATCGCCGCGCTGGACTTCGCGGGGTACTTCCTCTCGCTGTGGGACATCGTCGGCTTCGCGCGGCGGCAGGGGATTCTGTGTCAGGGGCGAGGGAGCGCGGCGAACTCGGCGGTCTGCTACGCGCTGCAGATCACCGCCATCGACCCGGTGCGGATGGGCTTGTTGTTCGAGCGTTTCCTGAGCATGGCGCGCAAGGAGCCGCCGGACATCGACGTGGACTTCGAGCACGAGCGGCGCGAGGAGGTGCTCCAGTACGTGTATGAGAAGCACGGGCGCCACCGGGCGGGGATGGTGTGCGAGGTCATCTGCTATCGCGGGCGGCTGGCGCTGCGGGAGGCGGGGAAGGCGATGGGGTTGTCATTGGACCAGGTGGACCGGCTGTCGAAGGTCTCCGCGGCGCACGGGTTCGAGGTGACGCCGGAGGTCCTGCTGGAGGCGGGGCTGTCCGCGTTCGACCGGCGGGTGCAGCGGACGTTGTCCCTGGCGGCGGAGCTGGAGGGCTTTCCCAGACATCTGTCCATCCACGTGGGCGGGTTCGTGATGACGCGAGAGCCGCTGACGGAGCTGGTGCCGGTGGAGAACGCGGCCATGGCGGGGCGGACGGTCATCCAGTGGGAGAAGGATGACATCAACTCGATTGGACTGTTGAAGGTGGACCTGCTGGCGCTGGGGATGTTGACGGCGCTGTCGAAGTGCTTCGCGCTGATTCGAGAGCACCACGGGCGGGAGCTGTCGCTGGCGACGATTCCGGCGGAGGACCCGAAGGTCTACGACATGTTGTGCGAAGCGGACACGGTGGGGGTGTTCCAGATTGAGAGCCGGGCGCAGATGAACATGCTGCCAAGGCTGCGGCCGAGGACGTTCTACGACCTGGTGGTGGAGATTGCCCTCATCCGCCCGGGGCCGATTGTCGGGAAGATGGTGCACCCATTTCTTCGCAGGAGGAACGGCGAGGAGACGGTGGTGTACCCGAGCGAGGCGGTGCGGGAGATATTGGGCAAGACGCTGGGGGTGCCGCTCTTCCAGGAGCAGGCGATGAAGCTGGCGATGGTGGCGGCGGGCTTCTCCGCGGAGGAGGCGGATGGGCTGCGGCGGGTGCTGAGCCACAAACGCGCGGAGTCGATGCTGTTGCAGTACCGGGGACGCTTCGTGGAGGGGTGTCTGTCGCGAGGGTACTCGCGGGTGCAGGCGGAGGAGTGGTTCGACAACTTCCGGGGCTTCGCGCACTACGGCTTTCCGGAGAGTCACTCGGCGAGCTTCGCGTTGATTGCGTATGCGTCCAGTTGGCTGAAGTGTCATTACCCGGCGGCCTTCACGACGGCGTTGCTGAACTCGCAGCCCATGGGCTTCTACGCGCCGCACACGCTGGTGGCGGACGTGCAGCGGCACGGCGTGGAGGTGCGGCCGGTGGACGTGCGGTGCTCGCGGTGGGACTGCACGCTGGAGGACGGGGGGAAGGCGCTGCGGCTGGGGTTGCGGATGGTGAAGGGGCTGGGAGAGTCCGCGGGACGGCGGGTGGAGGCGGGGCGAGGGGAGGGCTACACGGACGTGGGGAGCCTGGCGCGACGGGCGCGGATTCCCCGGCACGAGCTGACGCGATTGGCGTTGGCGGGGGCCCTGGGGGCGCTCTGTGGCTCACGCCGCAAGGCGCTGTGGGACATCCAGGCGCTGGGGCCGCTGGACTCGGATGACCTGTTCTTCGGGATGTCGATGGACGGCACGGAGGTGGAGCTGCCGTCGATGGATGTGTTTGCCCGCGTCTGCGCGGACTACGACACGGTGGGGCTGTCGTTGGAGAAGCACCCGCTGGAGCTGCTGCGGCCCACGCTGAGGAAGCTGGGGGCGGTGACGGCGGAGGGGCTGAAGCAGGTGTCCTCCGGGCGGACGGTGTCCGTGGGCGGGATGATGATCTGCCGACAGCGGCCTCCGACGGCGAGGGGGATGTGCTTCATCTCGCTGGAGGATGAGACAGGGATTGCGAACCTGGTGGTGCCTCCGGATGTGTATGAGCGGTGCCGGAAGGAGATCCACGGTGCCCTGTTCATCGTGGGGCAGGGCGTGTTGGAGCGCTCGGGCAAGGTGACGAACGTGAAGACGAAGTTCGTCCAATCCCTGTCCCGCACCTGAGCGGACCTGTCGGGGAGCCGACTCCGAGCCCAGGGCCTCACTGCACAAAGGTCCCAGGCGACTCCATCCTCCTTCGCGCCATTCAATGGCGCTTGTTGGCCCATGGCGGGAAGTGGGCAGGAGGTTGGCATGTTCAGGCAGATGCTCGGAATGGTCACCGTGGTGGGGACCCTGTGGTTGCCTTCGCCATCCATGGCGGAGCCGACGAGGACGCTCCACGTCGCCAACAACGCGTTGGACAGCGCGACATGTGGCGCGAAGGCGAATCCCTGTCGCTCCATCAGTCGGGCCATCGCCCATGCTCGTGACGGAGATCGCATCCTCGTCCACCCTGGCCGCTACGGGGACTTGAACGCCGACGGAGACTTCAGCGACCCCGGTGATGAAGCGGCTGAAGTGCAGACGGGGTGTCGCTGCATGATCCTGATCAACAAGCGGCTCAAGGTCGAGTCGACGGGGGGCGCGCAAGTCACGGTGATCGACGCCGCCGGGGCCGTGCTGGATGTCGTCAACATCACCGCGAGCAACGTCTCCTTCGGCGACTATGGGAAGGGGTTTACCCTCACGGGGGCTGGAAAGGTCACGGATGATGATGGGATTGGGCTGGATGTCCTGGGTGGGCGCGACGTTCGGGTGATTGGGAACATCGCGCAGGGCAACCGGGACGCGGGATTCGCCATCCGGGGGGACAACCACACGGTCAGGGACAATGTCTCCACGGGCAATGGGATGGGGTTCTCTCTTGGCTCGGACACGGAGGGGCACACCGTGAAGGAGAACCTCGCCACGAACAACGGCAATGACGAGGTGTTCGGCCACGGCTTCGTGGTCGGCGGGCAGAAGGGCACGTACGAGGGGAACAAGGCCATTGGCAACAGGGGTATCGGCTTCTACCTCGTCCTCTTCTCGGGGACCTCGGACTTCGAGTTCGAGGACAACGAGGCCATTGGAAACCGGGGCGCCGGAATGTGGGTGCGGTTTGGCGCGCAGCTCAAGGTGCGTAGCAGCAATTTCTTTGGAAACCTGGGTGAGAGCGTGGGTGGCTCCTTCCCGGCGGCGCCCAATTGCGGCCTCGTGAATGACATGGGCGGCCCTATCGACGCGGCACGCAACTACTGGGGCGCGGCGACCGGGCCCGGTCCGGACCCCGCGGATGATGCGGGCCCCGGGTCCATCTGTGATGTGAATGGCACCACCGTGGTCGTGCCCTTCGACTCCACGCCTAACTCGTTGCTCGAGTCCCTGGAGGAACGGCAGACCCCCGTGGCTGAGTGAAGTCAGGCCTCGCCGCGCACCGTGAGAGCGAGTGGGCATCCCGGACACTGGGGCTCCAGGGCTTCCGCCCGGGGCGCGTAAGCCATGTTGCCGAAGAAAAACAGCCCCGGGATTGCCAGCGACAGCGCACCGAGCAGTAACTTTTTCATGATCCCTCCCAGTCCTTGGGCTTAGGGCAAGCAGGTCATCTGACCGCCCCCGTGAGCCGGAGCATGATCCACCAGCCGAGCACCTCGCGCCCAGCCCTCGCCGGCTCTCACACCCTCACTGGAAGTATGAGACATCGTGGGATTTCTCCTTCCCATCCGCGTGGATCTCTGCGATGGGTCAGAGCTGTTCGGGCTGGGGCCGCTTGAACCCAGCTCACGTGGTATCCGCGAATATTGCAGCCGGGTTGCGATATTTCGGGGGCGCTGGATATAGTTGCCTGGAATTGGATATGAAAATCAGCACACCTGGTGCGTCCCGGACCCACTCCATGGAACGAGCATCCCGAACGGTGACCCAGGTTGTACGCCCCGTCCTTCGCTCCGTGCTTCACGAAGCGTTGGAGAGCGAGACGGGCGGTGAGGTGGTGGTGAAGTCGTCCACCGTCTCCGGCCGCATCTTCATCGTGGAGCAGAAGGTGGCCTGGGCGGTCCTGAACGGGCCCGGGGTCCAGAACTTCTCGTCGGTGCTGATCCAGCGGCAGCTGGTCAGCCGAGACGACGTCGAGCAGGTCATGACGGAGTGCCGCAAGAACGGGGGCAACTTCTGTGAGGTGCTGGTGGCGTGGGGGCTGGTTCCCCGCGACATGCTCCGGGACGTGCTTCGTGGCCACATGGCGAACCACCTGCAGGTCTTGCTGTCACTCCAGGACGCCCAGGCGCTCTTCGTCCCCCAGCCGCGCACCTACTCCAGTCAGCTGACGTTCAGCCTGGAGGAGCTGACCCTTCCCGTCGAACAGCACTCCACCCACCCCCCAGCCGAAAGAGAAGTCATGCCGAACGTGAAGCAGTCCCTGGAAGAGACACTGAAGATCGAAGGGGCCTTCGCGGCCTGTCTGGTGGATGCGAAGAGCGGAATGTGTCTGGGCAGCCAGGGCGGCACCGCGACGTTCAACATCGAGACGGCCGCCGCGGCCAACACCGAGGTCGTCCGCGCCAAGCTCAAGGCGATGTCCGTGCTGGGTATCAAGGACCGCATCGAAGACATCCTCATCACCCTGGGCGAGCAGTACCATGTCATCCGCCCGCTGGCGGCGCGTGAGGGACTGTTCTTCTACGTGGCCCTGAGCCGCGCCACCTCGAACCTGGCCATGGCGCGCTTCCGCCTGGCGGAGATCGAGAAGGGCCTGCAGCTGAGCTGAGCCGTGCGACTCGGCGCCCGCCGCTTCAGGCGGGCGCCGGACTCGACAATCCTAGGCGCGCCGGACCAGCACGACGCCGTCCTGATAGGTGCCGTGGGCGTGCTGGAGGAACTCGCGAACCTCGAAGAACCGCCCCCATTTCTCCCGGATGTACTCGGTCGTATAGAACGTGTGCATGTTGTGGAAGGGCGAGGGCATGTAGCGCAGCACCAGGCGCTCGGCGGGCATCGGCTGATCGAACCACGCGGAGGGCACGGGGTTCGTCTCTGACTCCAAGCACCGGTACGGATGGTTCGTGAGGTGCTTGCGGATGGGATGCTCGGGGTTGCGCATGCCCTCCCAGGTCCGCTCCGTGTGCAGGGAGATGAACGCGATGCCTCCCGGCTTGAGGACGCGGCGGAACTCCAGCAGCCAGGACTCCTCGAACTCATCCATGTGGGTGAAGACCGAGCCACAGAAGACCAGGTCGATGGATGCGTCGGGGATGGGCAGCGTCGGGACGACACTGTTCTGGAAGTAGAAGCCGCGCGGGGGCAGGAACTTGTTCATCCACCGGACGGCGTTGGAATAGATGTCCGTGCCGAAGACCTCCGCCTTGGGCGAGTGGGCGATGAAGTGACGCAGCACCCGGCCCGACGAGCAGGCGAAGTCGAGGAAGCGGAAGTGCGACTCCGGGTCGATGCCCGAGGACTTCAGCAGCCCCTTCAGGAAGAGGTAGTCGCTCAGGCCGTTGAGCCAGTAGCTGACGTGCTGCTCGCCGAAATACTCGGCGCGGTCCTCGGTGCGCGGCACCGGAGCGGTGTCCGACGCGACGTAGGCGCGGAGCTGCTCCTCCGAGAGCGCTTGGAGCAGCCGGGTCTGGAGCGTCCCGTCGTCCGCGCCGAAGAGGCCCCGGATGACGTCATGGAGGGGCTGCCCGGCGTGGTGCGTGCGCAAGAGCTCGGCCACGGGAGGGAGCGCGTTTCGCAAGGGGCGATCCGGCAGGGTCCACACGGCACTGGTGAGGTCCGGCGCGGCCTGGGGCGCGGGAGGAGGAGGGGCGCTGGAGGGCTCCGGGGTCTCCATCCAGGGCGCCAGCCGGTGGACGACCTTGCGTGCCACGGACTTCACCAGCGGCTTGAGATGCTCGGACAGCGCCTTCTCGGTCTGATTGGACATGGGAGTCTGGGTGTTTTTCGCTGATTGAAAGGGCGCGCAGTAAAGGGGGTCTCCCTCTGGAAAGCAACGACTCTCACGGCGGATACCGCCCCCGCGTACGGGCCGAATCCTCGTGACTCACAGTGTTGATACAAGCCAAGACATCCGTGGGACGGTCTGTCTCCACGGATGCCAATGATTGTCATGGGCGGAGGCCCGCCCCGCCGGGGAGGTGGTGCTTGCCGGCGAGGCGGGAGCGCGCCGGATTAGGGCTGCACGACGAAACGGTAGTTCTGGCCGTAGCGCGAGTCCCAGCGGCGGCAGTAGCCCCGGTCCCAGTTCTCGAACCAGAGCGCGACGGAGCGAGCCCCGGCGGGCGCGGTGAGGGTGACGGGGACACCGTAACGCGAGTAGCCCGAGACCTGCGTGACGCTCAGGTCTCCGGTGACGCCGTTGTCGAAGCGGTAGCGGACCCAGACCTCCCAGGTGGGCGCGCCGTTGTAGAGCAGGCGGCACTCGGGCAGCCGGTCGATGTCGTAATCCACCACGAACGTCTGCCCCGCCTTCACGGTTCCCACGGGGTACTCCACCCAGCCCTCCTGGAAGACCAGGGTCGGGACGTGGGCGGTGCCGGCGGGGCGCACGGTGAAGCGGAAGTTCGAGCCGTAATTGGAGTCGTACTGCTCGCAGCCCGCGCTGGAGACGCGGAACCACAGCTCCAGCGTGCCCGCGGCGGGCAGGGAGAGCACCGGCGGCGCGCCCGCGGTGGGCTGGCCCGCGACGTCGAAGCTGCTCTCCGCCCCGCCGTCGAGGCGGTAGTGGCCGGTGAGGCTCCAGCCCGGGCTGCCGTCGGGCAGGGTGGCGCGGCACTGCGGCAGGCGGCTGGCGTCATACGCCACCTGGACCTGTCCACCGGCGAGCAGCGTCTGCGACTGGGCAAGCGACCAGTTGGCGCCGAAGGTGATGACGGGCGGGGTCTGCGCCGCCGCGCCGCCGCCGAGCAGCAGCAGGGGGACCACGAGGAGGGACATGAGTCGGTTCAAGGGTGTGGCTCCAGGGTGAGAGTCAGGCCCGCTGGTGTCGACCGCAAGGGGGTTCGGGCCGCCTCCTGGACGGAGGCGGGCGCATCATGGCCGACGCCACCGACGCCCAGCTGCCTCGTTGATACCGGGTATTTAGAGTAGGCTCCGCGCTGAACACCCTGGAGCGAGCACCGAATGACCCTGTTCAGGAGGCCGTCCCCGGCCGGCGGGCCGAGCGACGATTCGAGCCGCAGCGCTACTCCCACCGAGACGCCTTCCGTCCCAGATACACCCAACCCGGTGCTCAGCTCCCCCCCGCGTCCCCGCCCCGGGATGACGGGCTCCGCCCCCTCGCTCCCCGAGCGCCGGCCCGCGGCCCCCCAACGTCCCTCCGCCCCGCAGTCCGAGGAGCCGGAGTACCCCACCGAACGCCGCCCCGGGCCTCCCGCGGCGCCCCGCTCGCCCCTGCAATCCGGCCCGCTGCCGTCCGTCATCGTCTCCAACCAGGAGCGCCGCCCCCCCGCCGCGCCCGGCGCCGAGCGTCGCCCCCAGGCGGCCGCCCCCGCGGCGCCGCCCCCCAGCGGACAGGAACGGCGGACCATTCCGCCTCCAGCGTCCTATGCGGGCCCCGAGCGGCGCACCCCTGGCACCAGCTCCCGGCGAGCGTTGGACCCGAACGCGGGGTCCCAGGAGCGCTTCTGGCCCAGCCAGCCTCGCACCCTGGAGGAGACCGGCCTCACGGCGACCTTCGTGGAGGAGCTCATCCTCAAGGCGCTCTTCTTCGCCGGTGAGATGCGCGGCATGGACCTGGCCAGCCGTATCCAGCTCCCCTCGTCCGTCATCGACGACATCATCGAGGGCCTGCGCCGCCAGAAGTACGTGGACATCCGAGGCGGCGGTGCGTCCGGTGTCGGCAAGTCCACGATGATCTACCAGCTGACGACCTTCGTGACGGACATGCTGCGGCAGATCACCGACCGCAACCGTTACAACGGCCCCGCGCCCGTCTCCTTCCAGGAGTACGTCGCGGCGGTGAAGAAGCAGACGGTGCGCGGCAATCGCATCACCCGCGCGCGGATGCAGGACAAGTTCGGCGACCTGGTCATCCGCGACTACATCTACGACGGCATCGGCCCGGCGATGAACTCCGGCCGCGCCATCTTCTTCTACGGCCCCCCCGGCAATGGCAAGACAGCCATCTGCCAGGGCATGGTGAACTGCTTCGAGGGGGACATCTTCATCCCCCACGCCATCCTCATCGACGACTTCGTCGTGAAGGTCTTCGACGCCAACATCCACAAGCCCGTGGAGGATGAAGGGGGCGCCTCGTATGACCGGCGCTGGGTGCGCTGCCGTCGGCCGCTCGTCGTCGTGGGCGGTGAGCTGACGCTGGACATGCTCGACCTCGTCTACTCGCCGGAGGTGAAGTACTACGAGGCCCCGTTCCAGATGAAGGCCAGCAACGGGATGCTCCTCATCGACGACTTCGGCCGGCAGAAGGTGTCGCCGAAAGATCTGCTCAACCGGTGGATTGTCCCGCTGGAGAGCGACATCGACATGCTCACCCTGCACACGGGCAAGAAGCTGCAGGTGCCCTTCGACGTGTTCGCCGCCTTCTCCACCAACCTGGACCCCAGCGCCCTCGTGGACGACGCCTTCCTGCGCCGCGTCCGCTACAAGCTGGAGGTGCAACGGCCGGACGAAGAGCAGTTCCACCAGATCTTCGAAATCATGTGTCGCAAGCGGGGCGTGGCCTACAACGCCAACGCCATCGACTACCTCATCGACTCGCACTACCGGCCGACGGACCGCCCCTTCGCGGCCTGCCAGCCTCGAGACCTCCTGGACCAGGTCATCGACATGTCCCACTACCTGGGACAGGAGCCGAAGCTGGACCCCGCCTTGCTGGACGCCGCCGTGCGCAGCTACTTCGTGCGCTTCGACAAGCCCTCGGGGACCACCGCGGCCTCCGCGACCTGAGCCGTCAGCTTCCGGTTGGCGCCGGTGCGAAGGGGCCCCACGGCGAGGGCTCCAACCACCGGCGCACCTCCTCCACCGGGACGTTGGACAGCACGTCGACAATCGACAGGCCCTGCACGAATCTCCCCTCGCGTCCCTGCGCGTAGGGCGGGTGCCGGAAGCGCTGCCACAACACGCGCACGTCCGCGTCCCGGAACAGGCTCACCTGGAGGTACAGCGAGGAGCCCAGCCCGGAGTAGTACGTGTGGGCCTTCAGCTGCCGGCAGTACTCCACCAGTCGCGCGGACTTCTCGTCGCCCTGGCGCTCCAGCGTGGACGCCAGGAGGATGTCTGGCTTCAGCCCCAGCGATTCGTGGAAGAGCGCGGTGCTCCCCAGGAGGACCCGCAGCAGCGAGCCCGGACCGGCTTCACGTGCCACACTGTCGTAGAAGGGCTCCAGCAACGGAAGTACCTGGGTGGCGAAATGGGGCCTTTGCCCATACAGCGTCACCAGCCTGCTCAGGTGCTTGCGTGCCCAGGGCTGTCGGGTGTCCACGGCCAGCTCGCCGATGAGCGTGTCGCGGTGTGGGTCCTCCAGCGGAATGGACAGCCATTGGAAGCCAGGCTCGGTGGGCGGAGGTGTGGGCACATTCGCTGGCAAGGCCACACGCGTCCTGCGTTGCCAACCGCGCCGCAGCCATTGCACATTGTCGAGCACCAACAACGTGCCCGCGCGCGCCACCTGCTCGTAGAAGTCCACCCAGGGCAGGTAGTGGGGTTGCTCGGCGACGACGACTCCTGGACTGCCCGACACTCACGGCCTCTCTTCTGCTGAGACGTCCTGGGTTGGGTCGGCCCCTCACTCTGGACCGGCGCGGTGGATTCAGCCTGCTGCTAGACTGTAACATTCCAAAGACGGCCAGGGACCTTCGCCGCGGCGGGAAGGAACGGATGAAGTACCTGTGCATCAGCGCTGACCCGAGGCACCCCGTGGCGGAGGAGCTTCAGCGCCAGGGGCAGGAGGTGCTCGTTCGCGCGGACGCCTCGGAGGCCGGCGCGGAGCTGGTGCATGGCCGGGTGGACGTGCTCATCGTCGAGGCCGAGTCGCTCGCGGAGGACGCGCGCTGGCTGGACGCGCTGCGAGCGCGGGCGCGGCCCGAGGAGCCCCTGGTACTGGGAGTGTCCCGCTCCGCGACGGAGGAGGTCCTGGCGCCCCTGCTGGCGGCGGGGGTGGACGAGCTGCTCGTCGTGCCCGTCTCTTCGGTGGAGGTGCGCGCGCGCAGGCACCTGCTGGAGCGTCGCGCGGCGAAGCGCCGACACCACCAGAGCACGGAGGCGGCGGCGCGCGGTGAGCTGGAGCGGCTGGCCTCCATCATCCAGACGCAGGCGGACGTGGCGCTGGCGGGGCTGGACCTGTCTGGGGTGATGCGCCTCTTGTGCGAGCGCGCGCGTGAGCTCTGCGGCGCGGACGGCGCGGCGGTGGCCCTGCTGGAGGATGGGTACGCGCAGTACCGCGTGGCCACGGGCAGTCTGTTGGCCCATATGGGCTTCCGCCTCCCGGTGGAGGGGAGCCTCACCGGCACCAGCCTGCTGCGTGGCGAGGTGATGCGCACCGACGACACCGAGGACGACGTGCGCGTCAACGTGCGCGCCACGCGACAGGTGGGCGCTCGCTCCATGGTGTGTGTCCCGCTGTGGCGTGAGGCGCGGCCGGTGGGCGCGTTGAACCTCATCTCCCGTCATCCGAACGCCTTCGATGACCGGGACGTGCGCACGCTGGAGCTGATGGCGGGTCTGTTGGGCGCGGCCATGGGCAACGCGGCCGAGGCCGAGGCGCGTCATGCCTTGATGGAGGAGCGCGCCGCGGCGCTCGCGGCCCTGCAGGAGTCGCAGGCGCTGTTCGCGGCCTTCATGAACCACAGTCCGGCGGTGGCCTACATGAAGGACGAGCAGGGCCGCCGCATCTGGGTGAACGAGCCGTACCGCCGCTTCTTCGGCCTGTCGGAGACCGCGAGCCTGGATCGCCTGGATGACATGAACCTGATGCCGCCCGCGTCGGCGGAGCACGTGCGCCGCGAGGACCAGGCGGTGCTCGAGTCGGGGCAGCCCAGCGCGACGGAAGGCATGGTGCCCTCGCCGGACGGGTCCGAGCGGTTCTGGCTCACGTATCGCTTCATCGTGAAGGAGCACTCGGGGCGCAGGCTCCTGGGCGGGGTGGCGCTGGACGTGACGGACCGCAAGGCGATGCAGGCGCAGCTCGTGGTGTCGGACCGGCTGGCGGCGGTGGGCACGCTGGCGGCGGGGGTGGCGCACGAAATCAACAACCCGCTCGCCTTCGTGCTCTCCAACCTGTCCTTCCTGTCCGTGGAGCTCCAGTCCGTGGCGCGCGAGCTGCCGCTGGGGCGCACGTCCGAGATGGAGGAGGTGCTGCGCGAGGCGGTGGATGGCGCGCACCGGGTGCGGCAGATCGTCCGCGACTTGAGGACCTTCTCGCGCGGGGACGACGAGGTGGCCACCGCCGTCAACCTCCAGGCGGTGCTGGAGTCCGCCATCACCATGGCGCGCGGCGAGCTGAAGATGCGCGCGCAGATCATCCGCGACTACCGCGACGTGCCTTCGGTGGAGGGCAACGAGGGGCGCTTCGGTCAGGTGTTCCTCAACCTGCTCATCAACGCCGCGCAATCCATTCCCGAAGGCAAGCCGGAGCACAACGAGGTGCGCGTCATCCTGCGCCCGTTGGGAGATCGGGTCATCGTCGAGGTGCACGACACCGGCGTGGGCATGACGCCGGAGGTGTGCGCGCGCATCTTCGACCCGTTCTTCACCACCAAGCCCGTGGGCGAGGGCACCGGCCTGGGCCTGTCCATCTGCCACGGCATCGTCACCGGCTTCGGCGGGGACATCTCGGTGGAGAGCGAGGTGGGCCGGGGCAGCATCTTCCGGGTGTCGCTGCCCGTGGGCCAGCGCGCGCGGGAGCTGACGTCGCCGACGCCTCGCCTGCACCTGGTGGGCTGAGCCGTCGCGCGGCCCGCGCCGTCACGGGGCCTGGTGGCGGAACATGGGCGGGAAGACGCGCGGGGCCTTCTTCTTGCGCACACAGCGGGTGTCCGCGCTCATGTAGCAGGCGGAGAAGGCGCGGCGGCGCAGGCCGGGGCGGCCTCTGCCGGAGCGGTGCCACAGGTGGTTGTGGATGAGGATGACCTCGCCCGCGAGCGCGGGGAGGGGCAGGGCGCGGCGCTCCGCGTCCCGGGCGGCCACGGCGTCCGGAGGAATGACTCCGCCGAGCTCCGTCACCAGTCCGGCCTTGTGGCTGCCGGGCACCACTTCCAGACAGCCACCGTCCTCGGGGGCGTCATCCAGGGCCGTCCAGAGCTGGAGCTCCGGCTCTCGGGTGAGGCCCCACAGCCGACCGCCATCCTGGTGCCAGGGCAGGTTGCTGCCGCCAGCCTGACCCTTGTGAAAGAGGATGGCGCGATAGAGGACGATGTCGCCGGGGATGCGCGCGCGGACGACGCGCTCGAACAGCGGGTTCTCCATCCACGCGAGGAAGCGAGGGTCCTTCTCCAGCTTCTCCAGCTTGCGGTAGTCCAGCGAGGGTCCCTGCCAGCCCAGGCCCAGGGGGGCATCCTCGTATCGACCGGTGGACGCATCTGGCTGGAAGAACATGCCGGGGTAGGTCACCCGGCCGAGCATGAGGTCGTCCGCACGCTCGCGCAGGGCCTCCAGTCCCGACTCGTCCAGGACTCGACCCAGCCGGGCATAGCCGTGCTCGGCGTAGTGCGCGAGCGCCCTCTCGATATCGACGTCCTCCGCATCCTCACGAAGCATGGCGCCCTCATACCCCGGACGCTCCATGGGTGGGAGTGTCACGGGACGGTGTTCCGCACCGCGGACGCGGGGACGGACCGCTTGCGCGCCCGCCGTCCCCGCACCATGGTGAAGGGGCATGCCCTATCGTCGCACCACGCGTTACGTCGTCGCTCCGGATGGGACCCGGGTGGCCTGGCACACCCATTTCGGTGACCTGCACGAGCAGGCCTCGGAAGGCGTCCTGAGGTCGCGTGCCACGGTGTTGCTGAGCAACGGCATTGGCACGTCGGAGAACTTCTGGCGGCACATCGTCACCAGCCTGGAGCAGGACCACCGGGTGGTGCACTGGAACTACCGGGGGCACGGTGGCAGCGAGGAGTCGCGCGGTGGCGACTACGACGTCTCCGTGCACGTGGGAGACCTGGAGCGAATCACAGAGGAGGTGATGGCTCGCGGAGACGGCCGCCCTCCTCACCAGGTGGCCTTCTCCATGGGCGTGCGCGTCCTGCTGGAGCTGTATCGGCGACGGCCGGACCTGGTGCCCGCGATGACGCTCATCGCCGGCACACCCGGGGCTCCGGGCTCGGGAGACCCGCGCCTGGCCGCGCGCGCCGCCCTGTCCACCGTCCGCGAGGTCTTCCGGATGGCGACCCCCGCGGTGCCGCTGGCCACCCCGGTGGTGCGCGCGGTGCTGGGCAGCCGCTTCGCCTATCCCCTGGCGCGCGCGGTGGGGGCCTTGCGGCCTCGCGCGCCTCGGGACGACATCAGTGAGTTCCTGCGGGCGCTGCGAACGATGAGTCCGCGGGCCTACTGGTACACGCTGCGCGGGCTGGCGGAAGGCCACGCGTGGGACGTGCTGCCCTCCGTGAAGATACCCACGCTCATCATCGCCGCGCGCGACGATACCCTGGTGCCCCTGCGGGAGATGATCCGCATGCGCGATGCACTGCCGCATGCCCACTGGATGCAGGTGGATGACGCGGGCCACGCGGGGCTGCTGGAAGCGGGGACGGAGATCTCCGACGCCGTGCGCTCCTTCCTCATCGAACATGGGATGCGGCCCGACGCCTCCCCGTCGTCTCGCGAGTCACGGCCCTCCTCTCCGTCGTGAGCCCCAGGGCGCGGCCGTCACCTGGATGGCACTGGCAACGCGCCCACGGGGCGTGAAAAGCTGGGCACGCAGGGGGGCGTGTACTTGAGACTTTTGCTCGTCGAGGACGAAGAGAAGATGGTGGCCCTGCTCCAGCGGGGATTGACGGAGGAGGGCCACACCGTCGAGGTCTGCACCCGAGGACGCGAGGCGTTGGAGCTCGGCACCCGGGATGGATACGAAGTCATCGTCCTGGACTGGGCGCTCCCGGAGGTCGATGGCGTCACCCTGCTCAAGCACTGGCGGAGCGTGGGGGTTCGCACGCCGGTGCTGATGCTCACCGCGCGTGGCACCACGCCGGAGAAGGTGATGGGGCTGCGCTCGGGCGCGGACGATTACCTGGTGAAGCCCTTCGACTTCGAGGAGCTGCTGGCGCGGTTGGAGGCGTTGGCTCGGCGGGGTGAATCAGAAGATGGCCCCGTGCGACTGGGCGGCGTGGTGATGGACCCCCGCCGCCGGGTGCTGTGCCGGGGTGGACGCGAGGAGCCGCTGACGGCCCGGGAGTTCGCGCTCTTCTCCGCGCTGGCGAAACACCCGGGTGAAGCGCAGGTGCGCGCCCGGTTGATGACCCAGGCCTGGGGCCCGGACTTCGAGGGGCATGGCAATGTGCTGGATGTGTACGTGGGCTATCTGCGCGCGAAGCTGGAGCGCTTGCAGGCCTCCGACGTCACCATCCGCTCCGTGCGCGGCGTGGGCTACAAGCTGACGGTGTCCACGACGGATGAAGCCTCGTGACACTCACGCGGCGCCTCTGGTTGCTGGGGGCCCTGGTCCCCGCGCTGGCGATGCTCGTCGCGCTGGGGCTGGCGGGACAGCTCTTCCGCTATGACCTGGAGCGCTCGTTGGACCGTGCGCTGCTGGCGCAGGCGGCGGTGGAGAGCGTCAGCCTCTTCGATGGTCCCGGGCAGAAGGTCCACCTGCACATGGCGGTGTCTCCGTTGCTCGACCAGGTGCGGCCCTTCGCGCCCCATGGCTATCTCTACGGGCCGGATGGAACGCTCGTGGTGAGGTACCCGCAAGGTCCAGCGGGTGTGACGGGCCTGGAGGAGCGACTCGTTCCAGGGGCGCCCGGGGGCGAGCCCCAGCTGGTGACGCAGGTCGCCCCGGATGGAGAGCGGTGGCGTGAGGTGCGCGTGAATGTGCGCTCTCCGCACGGTGAGCGCTATGCGCTGCGGTTGTCGGCGTCGCTGGGGCAGGTGGATGGCTCGGTGGTGACGTACTACCGGATGGCCTTCTCGCTGTCGGCGATGCTGGGGCTGGCCTTGCTGGTGCTGCAGACGACACAGGCGAGGACGTTGGCGCGAAGGCTGGCGGCCATCACCCGGCACCTGGGCCAGTTGCGTGAAGGCGACTTCTCTCGTGCTCCCGTGGAGGACCAGGAGCGGGACGAGATTGGCCAGTTGCGAGCGGTGCTGGCGGAAGCGACGGAGCGGCTGCGCGGCGCGCGAGAGACGCAGGAGCGACTCATCGCGGGCGCGGCGCATGAGCTGCGCACTCCGCTCACGCTGATGCGCACCAGCATGGACCTGGCGTTGCGGAGAGAGAGGACACCGGAGGAGCTGCGCGCCAGCATGCTCGACTCGCGGCGAGAGGTGGACCGGTTGGCGGTGCTCGCGGGCAACCTCCTGGACCTCGCGGTGGCGGGGCGGGGGGCGTGGGACCGGAAGCGGGGAGACCTGTCTCAGCTCGTCATGCAGGCGGTGGAGGGCGCCCGTGCGGAAGCGGAGCGGCGGGGGATGCTGATTCGATTGGATGCGCCCGGTCCCGCCGAAGCGAGCTTCGATGCGGGGGGCTTGCGGCAGGCCGTGGACAACCTGCTCTCCAATGCCCTGAAGTTCTCGCCCGAGGGAGGAGAGATTCACGTGCGGCTGATGCGGGAGGGAGGGCGCTATCAGGTGCGCGTGGCGGACCTGGGACCGGGCATCCCTCGGGCCGAGCGCGAGGCCGTGTTCGAGCCGTTCCATCGCGTGTTGGATGGCGTGCACACGTCAGGCACCGGCCTGGGGCTGGCCATCGTCCGCGAAGTGGCGGAGCAACACGGTGGCCGCGCCTACGTCGCTCCGGAGCCGAGGGACTCCGGGACGGAGATGGTCATCGAGGTGCCGGTGGCGCTGCATGCGGCGGCGTGAGGGGCTGCTGGTGCTCCTTGACGTGCATCAGGCGGGGACATGGGCCGGATGCCCGCACACCCTTCGCTAGGGTGTCAGCGGCATCCAGTCGGACGCGGCGACGAGCTGGTTCGTGGTGGGGTCCAACGCAGCGAGTTGTCCTCCCTGGATGCCCACGTGGCGATTGACGCCGAAGGTGACGGGAGGGGAGACGCCGGTGTCGAAGTCGCGCAGGGCTTCCAACTGTTGCGTCAGGCTGGCGCGAGTGACCTCCGCGCCCGTACGGGTGAGGGCTTCCACCAGTACACGTGCGGCGGCGTAGGCGCCGAATTGAAACGAGGAGTGCCCTGGAGCCAGGCCGTGGCGCTTCATGAACGCGACGAAGTCCTTCAGCTCGGGGGCGCGCTCTCCAAGTCCTGCGGGGTAGAGGAAGTGGATGCGCGCGGTCGATGCGCCCACCACCTCGGGGATGGCGAGACTCGCGGGCGCGAGGACTCGCACCGTGGGGGCACCGGCCTCCAGGGCGCGCAGCAAGGTGGCCAGTCCCTCGGGGGTTCCCGCGTACAACACGGCGGGCGGCGGCGCGGAGGCCCAGCGCTCCATCGGGAGATTCCCATCCGGGAGTGTCAGCTCCACGGGGGAGAGGAACTCCCGACGAGTCGTCTCGGCGCGCACGGCCTGTGCCCAGGCCTGTCCCGCTTCTCCTCCTGTGTGGACGATGACCAGGGGCTTTCGTCGCAGCTCGGACTCGCGTGTGATCGCGAGAGACTGCACCGCCAGTCGCGCGAGTGAGGGCTCATCCGGGTACAGGAAGAACACGGGGCTGTCCTCATCTGAAGTGCCTCCGGTCAAGGCCAGTGGCAGCACGAGGGGCGCACCTTCCTCGGCGAGCCTTGTGTCCGAAGGAAGTGGACCCCGGCGCATGCTGGCCACGAGCGCGAGTACGCCTCGGTCCAGTAGCCGCGTGGTTGCGTCCGGGCGAGGCGGCGTCACGATCGGCGCGGCGGCAGCTTCCACCACCCGCGACGGACTCCCACGCTCCTCGGACGTAGTCGTGGCGTTCAGGGGAGGCGGCGTCGCGCTCGGTGCGGCGATGATCGCGGCGGCGTCTTCCACCATCCTCGACGGATTCCCGCGCCCTTTCGACGCGATGGTGGCGTCCGGGGGAGGAGGCGTCGCGATGCGCTGGGAACTTTCTGTCTCCACCAATGTTGGGTTCGCACGCGCCAGCAACCTCGTGGTTGTGTCCGAGGGGGGCGGTGTAGCGATGCGGTGGGGACCTTCTGTCTCCACCCGGGTCGGGTTCTCACGTGCCAGCAACCCCGTGGTGGTCTCAGCGTTCGAACGAGTCACGTTGCGTGGTTCATGGAGCGCGGCGTCGTCTTCGACAATCAGCTCCAGCTTCCTTCGGAAGATGCCACCACTGGCGTTCACGTCCGCGAACACCGCGCGCACCACGGCTGCCGCCTCCTGTCCCAGCGGCCCCAGCCTTCCCGTGAGGGGCAGCGCCGCGCCCACCGTGAGCGTAGTGGGGGAGACTCCCGGGTCTGGATGCTCGCCAAGCTGCTCCAGGTACGCGAGCAGCTCTTCTCGCTCCGCATCATCCAGCACGTAGCGAGGCATGGTCATCCCCAGCTCGCGTCCACTCGCGGAGCGGCCCTCGGTGATGGCACGCAGCAACGTGGCACGCGAGTACGCGGGGCGGGCACGGTCCTCGACCTCGCCCACCGCCCGCGTGCGCGAATGTCCGAGGGCGCCGGGTGTGATGTCGGGCACCTCCACGCCGCCTTCGCGACTGCCACGACCCGAAGGTCCATGACAACGGGCGCATGCGGCCACCTCACCACTCAGCTCCACGCGCTCGGGCGCGAGGAAGCCCATGAGAGGCGCTCCGCGGACGCTCTGTCCGCGCTGGAAGAGGCTTCGCCCTCGCTTCGCTGCCTGCGGGTCCACGGGAGCCGGGACCGGCTGTTTACATCCCAGCCATACCGATGCCAGGACCGCGAGGACCCACCTCGCGTCACGCGCCCCTCGCGAGACTCCGAGTGCGCGGGCTCCGTCATGCATCGTCGGCATGCCGTTACCTCGGGTCGTTCAAGTGCTCGACGGCGTAGACGATGTTCTCCACGCGGGCCATCGCCGGAGACTTCACCCACATCCCCGTGGCCGAATCGCCGATGAGCAGCGTGGTGTTGTGCGCATCCGGGTCATCGACGTAGCCCCCCAGCTTCTTGAGCACGAGGGTGATGTTCTCCCTCGCGCCCGTGAGGAAGTACCAGCCGGGTTGGACGCCGAGCTTCTTCGTGAAGGTGCCCAGGCTCTTCGGCGTGTCGTTGGCGGGATCCACCGAGAGGGTGATCATCGTGATGTCCTTGCCCACGCGCCCGCCGAGCTTCTCCTGCACCTGCGTCAGGTGCTTCGTGATGGGCGAGCACGCGCCCTTGCACGCGGTGAAGGCGAAGTTGATGAGCACCTTCCGGCCACGCACCAGGTCCTCGTAGAAGCGGTGCGTCTTGCCGTGCTGGTCCACCAGCTCCGTGTTGGTGAAGTACTTCGCGGCGGCGGCGTCCTGGGCTGCGGCGTCACGGGCCTGGGGCCCCAACTCCGTGGGGCCGGCGGAGGCGGCCTGGACTTCACGGATGGCGGAGAGGATGGCGCTCGGGCTGCCGAGCCCGTCCACACGCGTCCACGTGTTCGACACCGCGTTGCCCACCAGGACGGTGGGACGGTGCGCCTCCTTGTCCGGCACATAGCCGCCGAGCGCCACCAGCGCCTCCTTCACCTTCGCCGGTTCGCCCGTGAGGAAGGACCAGCCAGGGCCTGGCTTGAAGGGCTCGGCGAACCTGGCCATGCGCTCGGGTGTGTCGTTGGCCACGTCCAGCGTGATGGAGATGAAGCGCACGTTGCTCCGCGGGCCCAGCTCCTTCTGCACCCGTGCCACCGTCGCCGTCATCGGCGAGCAGATGGTCTTGCAGCGCGTGAAGATGAAGTTGATGGCCACCGTGTGGCCGCGGACCAGGTCCGTCCACAGCTTCACCTCGCGGCCCGTCTGGTCCACCAGCGCCACGTCAGGCACCTCCACGTCCAGCGACGGGGCAGAGGAAGCGGCCCTGTGCGTCGGCACCGCGACCTCCTGCGCGAGCACGAGAGGGGCCCACACCAGGGCCAGCGCGAGGCTGCTGATTTTCAGGGGAGACACCAGGCGCGGCATCATCGGTGGACCTCGGAAGCGGACGCGGTCGTCGCGGCGGGAGCCTCGACAACGCCAAAGGTGAAGTGAGGCAGCCGGCCCAGGTCGATGCTCCGACTCTCGACGCCCACCACGAGCTTGTACTGGCCCGGTGTCGGCGGGGTGAAGTCCACCTCGAAGCCGCCGTCGGCGGTGCGCCGGGGCTCCGTGCGCCACTGCCAGGTGCCGGGCGTCTTGAACAGGAGGACGCGAATCTCCTCGGGCTGCACGGGGGGCATGCCCGTCATGCCCGGGGTGGGCTCCAGCTTGAAGCGCAGCGGCGTGGTGGTGCCGGCGGTGAGCAGCGTCTTCGGGTCGAACGCGGGAGTGAGGGTCAGCGGGAGCTTCTTCGCGAGCGCCGCGTCCTCGGGAATGCCGCCCACCTGCCACTGCATGCAGACGATGGCGCGGGGGTTGTCCAGGAGCAGTTGCACGTCGTAGGTGCCGTTCTCCCGCACCGTGGCCGTGGCGGAGTAGACGCCTGCCTCCACCTCGCGCAGTGAGCGGTCCAGGACTCGCACGGCGCGGGGCTCTCGGCCGTAGTTCAGGTGGGTGCCTCGCGGCGCCATCATTCCCTCCTGGTAGAGGAAGAGGGCCCGGTCCGCGGTGCCGGCGACGATGACGCCGTTGCCTTCGGGCAGCGCGGCGATGGGGTCCGAGCGGCCCAACCCACGAGACTCCTCGGGCGCGCGCTGTCCCATGGTGACGTTCACCACGGAGGGCGTGCCGGTGCCCTCCAACGTGTTCAGGTCCACCAGGGACACGCGCCCGCTGGTGGTGTTGCGCACGTACCCGAAGGACTCGGTGAACACGACGGAGTCCGGCGCGGAGAAGCCGGTGAGCGCGTGGGCCACCTGGCTGCGCGCGGCGTCGAGGACGTCCACCGCGCCCGCTTCCGGGTACAGCAGGAAGGCCCAGCGGGCGGAGCGGTCGAACCGCAGCGCGCCCGGCCCGGCCTTCACGGCGATGCGCCGCGACACCTCGCGCTTCTCGGGGTCCACCACCAGCACCTCGCTGGAGCGGGGTTGGACCACGAAGAGGGCTCGAGCCACGGGGCTCCAGGCCACGTCACCCGCGCCCACGCCCACCTTCACGGTGCCCAGCACCTCGCGAGAGGCCACGTCCACGGCGGTCAGCACGTCCGCCTCGGTGCTGGTGACCCAGGCGATGCGGCCCTCGTCGGAGAAGGCGAACTCGTGGCGGCCCGCGCCCACGCGCAGGGTCTCCACCTCCGCGTGGGCCGCGGTGTCGAGGACGCTCACGGTGCCGTCCCCATCGTTGCTCACCCACGCGGTGCGGCCATCCGGCGCCACCGCGATGCGGCCCGGCTGCTGTCCCACGCGCACCGTCCGCGTCGCGAGGAAGCGCTCCATGTCCACCACGGACACGCTGTTGCCGGAGGCCACCGTCACGTAGAGCGCGGAGCGGTCGTTGAGCATCGCCCAGTCGGCAGCCTCGCCGCCCACGGACACGAGGCTGTGCAGCTTGGTGCGCTCGAAGGCGATCTGCGGGTTGATGACCGACACCGTGTGGTCATGGTTGAGGGTGAGGAACCAGTAGGCGTTCAGGTCCACGTCCGCGCGAGCGGAGAGCAGCCCGCCCAGATAGGTCTTCACGCGCGCCGTGCAGGCCGCGTCGTCCAGGGGCGCGGCGCCCTTCTCCCGCAGCGACATCCAGCCGAGCACACGCCGGCCCTGGAGCGGTGCGTGGGACTTCGCGTCCTGGAGGACGAAGCGCGCGGTGCCCTGGAGCGGCGCGCCGGCCGCGGCCTCCCGGGGACGAGGGGTCAGCGATAAATCGAACCGCACCGAGACACCCTCGCGCTCGGCCAAGACGGGTTCCGGGGCGGGGAGGGGCGGCGCGGCCGCGGGGACGTCCGGCGGTGCTCGAACGCGGAGATTCCATCCGGCGGCGCTGAGTGCGCCCACGGACAGCAGGCCGAGGGTGGTGAAGACAAGGCTCTTGCGCATGGTGCGGGGACTTCCAGGGACACCGAAGAGAGAGAAGGGGGCGACGCGGTCAGCTGTGGACCGCGTCGCCCGGAACCGACAGCGAGCAGCCGCTACTTCACCCGGTACACGCCCCACAGGCCGCCAGCGCTCCACAGGAAGCTGGCGTGGTCCCGGTAGAGGTAGTCGCCCTTGACGCTGGAGGCACCGCCCGCGCCGTACTCGGGGATCATCGTGTACGACTGCATCACCGACGCTCCGCCCTGGGTGGAGATGATGGGTGACGTGGCGTTGGGGCCCATGACGCGCGACTGGCTGCCCGCGAGCCACGGGTTGCGGCGCCACTCCGCGCCATGCATGGAGATGGCGTGCTGACGTGAGTGGCCGGAGGGATGGCCGAAGCGCCAGCGCACCGGGTCGTTCACCTTGACCTCGAACACGGGCGTGGCCGGGTCGCCATGCGCGGTGGAGCTCAAGATGTCGCGCAGGTCGTAATCGTTGAGCGTCTCCATGTCCGTCTGGGGCGGCACGCCCAGGCGGGCCCACAGGGGCTCAGTGCGATAGTTGAAGCCCTTCTGTCCGGTGTCTTGCGAGTCGTCGATTCCCGCCGTGTTGCGCAGCGCCGTGCCGCTCTCCAGGCCATCCGTGTCCCAGAAGGTGGAGTCATCACTGTGCAGGCCCAGGTCGTCCTGGAAGAGGGCGACGAACTCGCGGAACGTCTCCGGCTTGCCGTCGGCCCGGGTGTACGAGACGTAGGCCTGGGCCTCGGTGCCGGGGTCGGCCGTCCATGAGGCGTCAGCGGGCTCGATGACGAGCGCGCCGATGGCGCCGTGCATGCCGTGGTTCACCACGTCCGCCATGTTGCGCAGGTTGACGATGCCGAACTCCATGGGCGTCCTGCGGCCCCAGGGGAACGGGGTGCCAAACGGCGAGCTCTTGAACTCACCGGCGAACCACCGGTACGCGCGCGTGCCGCCGGGCGGAACCGTCTGCACCGCGTTGAGGCCCACGTTGGCGCCGTCGTCCACGTTGACGTCGTAGTTGACGAGCTGCGGATGCAGCGACACGTGGTTCGACATCCGCACCTGGTTGACGTTGAAGCGCGGAGTGATGGCCGAGTGGTGCGCCCAGACGTACGACTTCGGCAGGGTGGTGGATGGCAGCCGGTTGGTCAGGATGACCTGGATGCACTCACCCGCGCGGGCCCTGAGGATGAGCGGCTCCGGCTTGCGCGTGCCGGCCTTCAGCCCGGCCAGGTGCGCGTCCTGCGCGAAGATGATGGCGTCCGGGTCGTAGATCTTGTGCGCGTCGTTGTAGACGAGCCGCTTGCCGGCGATGTGGTTCTTCGCGTCGATGGCGGAGACCCGGTACAGCCGCACCGGCGAGCCCTTCGGACACGAGTCCGTCTTGATGGGCTTGATGCCGAACCACTGGAGCGCCTCGTACTGGAGCACCAGGTCCTTGTCGATTCGCATCATCCCCTCGCGGTCCGCCATGAGGTGCTCGACGGTGCGCTGCTTCACCGGCTTGCCCGTCTCGTCCACCTCGTAGGAGTCCTCCACGGAGTCGCGCTCCTTCTCCGGATCCAACACCTCCAGGCCCGCCTCGTCGGGCAGGTCCAGCAGGGTGAACGGCGGGTAGGGCTGCACCTCTCCGTTCGCCGCGCCCCGGGTGGCGACAGACTGGAGCTTCGGGTTCTCGTCCGCGGCCAGCAGGGCCACGTCCGCCAGGGTGCGGGTGTTGCGCAGCCGGTTCTTCGTCGTGCGGAGGATGCCCCACATGCCGTTCCACAGGTCGCCCGTGGAAGCGCTCATGTACATGTAGTCCGCCGTCTCGTACGGGCCGATGATTTGCGGCAGGCCGCCGGTCAGGTTGAACTCGAACTTCTCCGAGATGCCGATGGGCTGCGCGTTGTAGAAGCCGCTGTCCGGGTCGTACAGCTCCTTGAGCCACTTGTTGCCGTGGAGGGTGAAGGAGTGCTGCTCCTCCTGTGAGCCCTGGATGAGGCGGATGCGGATGTTGTCGCCCGGGTTGCCGTACATCACCGGCGTGTACGGGTCGCCGTGGATGTCCGAGCGGAAGACGTTGGCCATGTCTCCGCGCGTCCCGCTGCGCTGCACCCGATCACTGCAACTGAGGCGAGTGGAGATGCGGTGGGGGATGGGCTCGTTGTGGTAGTTGATGGTCATCCCGCCCGGGTCGGCGGCGCTGATGGCCTCCGGCATGGGTGTGGACTCGAAGCCGACCGCCCACGGCAGCTTCTCCTCCTTGTAGTTGGGCGGGTTCACCGGCTTGCCGCACTCGTCGTAGAGGGGCACGTAGTCCGCGAAGGCGATGGCGAACTCGCGGAAGCTGTTGGCCGGGTTCGCGGTGATGATGTCCGCGCTCCAGCTCGTCGGGCCACCGTCCGCCACGCGCGAGCCGTAGAAGATGCCCGTGCGAGGGTCCCTCCACTTGGAGCCCTTCGGTTCGACGATCAACGCGCCGTAGAAGCCGTGCTGCTGATGGGACGACGGGCCGAAGTGGTCGTGGGTGAACACGGTCTCCAGCGGGTGCTCCTTGCCCGAGTCGCTGAGCAGCGGGTCCGCCCACCAGCGCTGCACGCTGGTCTGCGCGGTGCCCGGCGCGCGGGGGATGCGCGGGTGCGACGCGGGCGCGGTGAGGTACACGCGCGCGCCCGTCTCGCCCACGTTGCCATCCGCCACGAAGGCGCCGCCCGCCGCGTTGGCCAGGTGGATGCGGTGCGCCACCGTGTCCGAGGACAGTGTGCCGTCCTCGTAGTTCCAGCCGTTGCCGGCGCCGTCCGCCGCCGTCACGTCGAACTTCACCAGGTGGATGTGCTGACCGATGATGTCCGTGGGCGTGTAGATCTGGAAGTCATCCGGTGCCAGGTGCGCGGGGATGAGGTTGGTGGCGTAGAAGTTGATGCACTCGCCCGACTCGGCGCGGAAGAAGAAGGGCTCTGGAGGCCGCTTGCCGTCCTGGGTCGCAGGCACGTCCTCGTTGAGCACCATCAGTCGCGCCTGCGGGTCATGCCAGCCGGCCCGGTTCACCCGCTGCATAGCGATTTGGAGATAGGTCGCGCGGTAGTTGCGCTTCGTCGTGCGCGCCGGACACGGGTCCGCGAAGGGTGCACCGGCGACAGGGGGCCGGCCGTTGACGAGGAACTTCCCGGTGCCGCCCAGCGCGGTGTAGCCGGGGTAGTACTTCACCGTCTCCGCGAAGACGGGGTCGTTGTGCAGCGGCACGATGGACGGCGCGGTGGCGCCGACGGAGCTGGGGAAGTCGCCGGAGTGGAAGGCCATGGCGGCCTTCTCCGTCGGGGTGCCGGCCTGGGGCAGCAGCTTGATGTTGAGCGCCGTCGGGTCCACGTCGAAGCGCCCCGAGTTGCCATAGGCCACCGGGCCCACCGCGTTGGTGACGATGTGGCGCGGCAGACCGCCGTCGAACTCCAGGTCCAGGGGCGCCTGGGGCGTCCGGCGGCCGGGCATGCCCGGGATGTAGAAGGGATAGCCGGGGAACGCGGGCCGCGTCATCGGGCCCGAGGGCGTGCTCACCGTGGTGGCGACATACGTGGGCATGGGCGGCATGGCCCGGCTGGGGATGGGGATGACGGCCGGGTTGGGGGTGCCGTTCTTGATCTCCGCGTCGGGCAGCACGCGGTCCTTGGTGCCGGCCTCGAACACGTCATGCACGCGCCACAGCGCCCACATGCCCTGGGCGAAGTGGGGATACAGGTGGCAGTGGTGGATGGAGTCGCCCACGGTGAGGTTGCGGTTGCCGGAGCCTCCGAAGTTGATGTCGTAGGTGAAGGCCGAGCCGGGGCTGACCGTCTGCGAGTCCAGGTAGTTGGAGTCCTGGGCGCCGGGGGAGTACTTCCACTGGTGGGCGTGGAGGTGGAAGACGTGGGTCTCCGCGGGGCCCGCGTGGATGTTGCGGATGCGCACCGGGTCGCCCAGGTAGCTGTGGTGCACGTTGGTCGGGTCGTCCGGATAGAGCGCCGCCACGGCCTTGCCTGAGGCGTCCTTCTCCACGTTCATCGCCGGGTCGCCATTGGCCCAGGACTCGAGGAAGAACTCCTCGTACTCGCAGGTGACGCAGTCCTTGGTGGGGCCAATCTTCGCGCGGTTGGCGATGAGCTCCGCGCCCAGGCCCGCCACGCCGTAGTTCACCCCGAAGCCGTCGCGGACGCTGTGGAACGTCGGGTTCCACTCCAGCTCGTCGAAGGCCTGAACCGCCTTGATTTCATCGTGGTAGATGGCCGTGAGTTCGCGGAAGTGGCCCTGGTCGATGGACGTCCGGGTGCCCACCGACGTGCCCTTGTAGCCGGTGATGATGGCCTCCAGGTCGCCGTGACGGATCTGTCGATTGGCGTCCAGGATGGCCAGGTACGGCCGGTTGGAGTCATCCAGCTTCTCGTACTGGATGAGCGGCGTGCCGTCCGGGTTGGTGCCCGTGGTGACGGACTTGAGCACGGTCGCGCTCACCTTGGAGCGGTACCAGCTGCTGCCCGCGGGCTCCACGTTGACGGCGCCGAAGAGGCCCTGCGCGGTGGAGCCTCCGTCGCCCTCGCCGCCGAACGAGGCTCCCATGCTGTGGAAGAAGAAGACGCCCTCGTGGTCGGCGTACCACTCGTAGTCGAGCGAGCCTCCGGAGGGCACGAGGCTGCTGGGGTTGTAGCCGACGTTGGCGCCGTCGGAGAGGATGTTCCGGTACTGCAGGCCCTGCACGTGGATGGAGGCGTGGCGCGTGGCGGGGGAGTTGTCGCGGTGGTCGCTGTCCGCCTCCTTGTCCTCGCCGAGCCAGAACCACCGGCCGCCCACCGCCTCGCCCTTGATGAGCGAGAGGACGGCGTCATACGAGGGCGTCCACACCCAGAGCGGCAAGAGCTTGCGCAGGAAGCTCTGCGTGGTGGAGCCGCCCGCCTTGCTCGGGCCGGGCTGGGACTCCTCCGCGCTGGGAATCTCCGAGCGGGTGGGGGCCAGCCAGTTGGTGAACTTCACGTGGAGGCAGTCCCCCACGTTGGCGCGCAGCGTGAGCGGGCGGGGGCGCTTGTTCGTCTTCAGCCGCGCGTTGCCGGGCCCCGCGGGCTTGCTCGGGCTGATGGCCTCCACGTCCTCACGGAGGGCGTAGATCATGCCCGTGGGGTTGAAGGAGCCCAGCCGGTTGTAGGTGTAGACCTGGTCCAGCGCCACCACGTCCGCGAAGATCGTCCGCGCGCACGTGGGCTCCGCGACCGCCTGTGGAGAGGACCCCACCAGCTTCTCCTGCGTGGGCGCCATGGGCTGGTGGCCTGGAGCGGCCCGCAGGGACGCGTCGGTTCCGTCCGGTTGGCAGGCGAGGCTGGAGACCAGCGCGGCCGCCAGGAAGGATCGCCCGAGCGTGGGCGCGACCCGGCCTCCGGGTAGGGGTCTCCCCCCTGGGTGTTGTCGATTCTTGGTTGAAGACACACATCCCCCTGAACCGCCCTCGATGAGAGCGATTTCATGATTAAGCCGTGAAACGCGACATTTGTGTTTCTGAGAGACTTCTCAAGAAACACAGACATCCAGTCCGTGTTTCCGATGTCTCACTATGGGCGTCGCCGACGGGAAGTAAACACTCCGCGTAAGCGTCCGGACTCGCGACACTTCGTGCCCGCACTGGGAGGTTGTCTGAGAGGATTCAAAGGAACAGGGATGTGGTGGTTAACCCTTAGAGTCTCTAAAACACGGGAATTGCCCGAGTTTTCCTGGGGTGGAAAGCACCCCCGGAGTTGCATTTTGCTACGGTGTTGTTGAAATTTTGCTGATTGAAAGATGCATGACGGTTGTAGGATTCAGGCCCCCGCAGGTCTGCCACTCCGGAGCGTCCCCTACATGTCCTGGTCTTTCCGCCAACTGCTGGCGCCTCTCACGGCGCTGCTCCTGGTCGTCTCAGCTTGTGATGGTGACGACCCTCCTTCCAACCCTGTCTGTGGAAATGGTGTCGTCGAAAGTGGCGAGCGCTGTGACGACGGCAACACCACCAATGGGGATGGCTGTGAAAGCAGCTGTCAGCCGACGCCTGACGCGGGCACGGATGCCGGTCCCACGGTACCTGACGCGGGTGAGCCGGATGCCGGTGAGCCGGATGCGGGTCCCGTAGAGACGGACGCGGGCACGGATTCGGGCACGGACGCTGGCCCGGTGGAGACGGACGCGGGCACGGATGCGGGCCAGGTGGAGACGGACGCCGGTCCTGTCGAGACGGACGCCGGCATCGACGCAGGCCCCGGGGAGACGGATGCGGGTCCGGTGGAGACGGACGCGGGCACGGACGCCGGTCCTGTCGAGACGGACGCGGGCACGGATGCCGGCCCAGTGGAGACGGACGCGGGCACGGATGCCGGCCCGGTGGAGACGGACGCGGGCACGGATGCCGGCCCGGTGGAGACGGACGCGGGCACGGATGCAGGCCCGGTGGAGACGGACGCGGGCACGGATGCCGGCCCGGTGGAGACGGATGCGGGGACGGACGCCGGTACTGGCGAGCCGGATGCGGGCTCGGGGAGCGATGCCGGCACGGACGCCGGCTCGGGTGAGACCGTCGTGATGTGCCCGGCGGCGAACCTGCCGCCTCCTCCGACGGGGTCCTGCTCGGTGGAGTCGGGCGGCGCCGCGCGACTGTTCACGGGCATCATCCTGGCGCCGGACAAGGTCTACCAGGGTGGGCAGATGCTCGTGGACTCCGCGGGCATCATCCAGTGCGTGAGCTGTGATTGCTCGCAGACGCCAGGCGCGTCCACGGCCACTCGCGTGACGTGCCCGCAGGCGGTGGTGTCGCCGGGTCTCATCAACTCGCATGACCACATCACGTTCCAGGCGGCGCCCTACGTGGCGACCGGCTCGACGGTGGAAGAGCGCTACGAGCACCGCCACGACTGGCGTGAAGGCAACAACGGCCACACGCGCATCTCCGCGGGCGGCACGACGAACGCGGATGGGATTCGCTGGGGTGAGCTGCGCCAGGTCATCGCGGGCACCACGTCCATCGCCGGCTCGGGTGGCGCCAAGGGGTTGCTGCGCAACCTGGACGCGCCGAACCTCTCCGAGACGGGCAGCAACCAGGAAGGCCTGGGGGCGGGCTCGGGCGCGAACTACCAGACGTTCCCGTTGAGCGACAGCGACGGTCGCGAAGTGGCGAGCGGCTGTGGCTACGCGGGCATCGACACGCCGTCGGACATTCCGGCCGCCTCGGCCTATCTGCCGCACATCGCCGAGGGCATCGAGGGCACCGCGCGCAACGAGTTCCTCTGCCTCTCCGGTCAGCAGTCCGGTGGCCAGGACATCCTCAGCCCGCGTACGGCCATCGTCCATGGCATCGGGCTGCGCGCCGCCGACATCTCCATGATTTCGGGCAAGGGCAGCAGCCTCGTCTGGTCGCCGCGATCCAACATCGGCCTGTATGGCGATACCGCCGCCGTCCCGCTCTACAAGTCCCTGGGCGTGAACATCGCGCTGGGCACCGACTGGCTGCGCTCCGGCTCCATGAACGTCCTGCGTGAGCTGCGCTGCGCGGACTCGTTGGACAGCGATTACTTCAACAACTCGCTGACCGACGCGGAGACGTGGGCGATGGTGACTGGCAACGCGGCCCACGCGTTCCAGGCCACGAACACGGGCGCGCTGGCTCCGGGCAAGCTGGCGGACGTTGCCATCTTCCGGCTCAACGGCCATGTGGACTCGCCGTACCGCGCCGTCATCATGGCGGAGCCCGCGGACGTGGTGCTGACGATGCGCGGCGGCACGCCGCTCTACGGTGAGGCGGCGGTGGTCACCGCCCTGGGTGGCGCGAGCTGCGACACGCTGGACGTGTGCGGCGCGATGCGCTCGGTGTGCCTCCAGTCGGAGATCAGCACGTCGCTGGACACGCTGAGATCGCGCAACAACGGCGCCTACCCGCTGTTCTCCTGCACCGTGCCGGCGAGCGAGCCGGTGTGTGAGCCGCGCCGCGCCTCCACGGACTCCCGCTACCCGGCCTCCGTGACGGGCTCCACCGTCTACTCCGGTGACCCCACCGGCACCGACGTGGACGGCGATGGCATCCCCGATGCGCAGGACAACTGCCCGGCGGTCTTCAACCCGGTGCGCCCGATGGACCAGGGCCTCCAGCGGGACGAGGACGGCGACAACGTCGGTGACGCGTGCGACGTGTGCCCGCTGAACGCGAACACCACGCTGTGCGCGCGGCCCAACCCGAACGACTCGGATGCCGACGGCGTCATCAACGCCGTGGACAACTGCCCCGGCGTGCCCAACGCCGACCAGGCCGACGCGGATGGCGACGGACGCGGCGACGTGTGTGACATCTGCGCGTCTCCCAACCCGGGCGACACGGCGTGCCCGCTGTCCATCTACCAGGTGAAGGAGCCGGCTCCGGGTGGAGGCTCGGCGTGGGTGGGCCAGCGCGTGGGCCTGTCCAACGTCACCGTCACCGGCGTGGGTAGCACGGGCTACTTCGTCCAGGTCAACCCGTTGGATCAGGGCTACCAGGGCGCGGACTACTCCGGCGTCTTCGTCTTCACCCGCACCGCGCCCCCGAGCAACGTGGTGGCGGGCGTGCGAGTGAACGTCAACGGCACGGTGGCCAACTACTTCGGCCAGCTGCAGATCGCCACGCCCACGGCGACCATCATCAGCCAGGGCAGCACGCTGCCGGCTCCGCAGGTGGTGACGCCCGCGGAGATCGCCACGGGCGGCCTGCGCGCCGGACCGCTGGAAGGCGTGCTGGTGCGGGTGTCTCAGGTGGACGTGACGAGCATCGCGCCCGCGCCGGCTGGCGGCGAAAGCGCGCCCACCGGTGAGTTCGAGGTGAACAGCTCGCTGCGCATCAACGACTACCTGTACACGTACCCGATGCCGGCACTGGGAGACCGGTTCTTCTCCATCACCGGCGTGCTGGAGCTGCGCAATGACCACTCGAAGATCGAGCCGCGCTCCGCCGCGGACCTGGTGCCCGCGGGGACGGGTGAGGCGACGCTGGCCTCGCTGGCCCCCACGGGCGTGTTCGTGCGCTCGGGCTCCAGCGGCCCGACGTTCCCGGAGCCGCTGACGGTGACGCTCAGCGGCCCGGCGCTCCAGGACACGGTGGTGACGGTGGCGTCGTCCAGCCCCGCTGTCACCGTGGAGGGTGGGCAGGTGATGATCCCCGCGGGCCAGCGTTCCGCGGTCGTCATCCTGAGCGCTGACGCGTCGCAGGATCCGGACGTGCAGAAGGCCACGTTGACGGCCAGCCTGGGCGGCGTGACTCGCGATGCCCTGGTGCAGGTGCTGGCCGCGGATCAGCCGGCGGCGCTGGCGCAGCTCTCGCCCGAGGTCGCCGTGGTGACTGGGGGCTCCTCGTTCGCCTTCACGGTGACGCTGGATGTGCCTCCGGCGGTGGACACGACGGTGTTCCTGGAGGTGCAGCCGGCCAGCCTGGGCGCGGTGCCGGCCCAGGTGGTGGTGCGGGCCGACACGCTGTCCGCCAAGTTCGACCTGGTCGCGGCCAACGCCAGCGGTGAAGGCCTGGTCGTGGCCACGCTGGATGGCCAGACGGTGTCGGCGCAGCTTCGCGTGACGGACGCGCCCACGGGCGCGGACCACATCGTCATCAGCGAGGCGGCTCCGGCGGGCGCGGGCAATGCGAACGACGAGTTCATCGAGCTGTTCAACCCCACCGCCACCGCGGTGGACCTGTCCGGCTGGAAGGTCCAGTACAAGAGAGCGATTGGCGGCACGTACCTGTCCACCACGCTTCCGGCGGGTGCCATCATCCAGCCTCGCGGCTTCTACCTCGTGGTGCACGGGCAGTACGCGGGCGCCGTGAGTGGCGATGCGAGCTGGGGCACGGTCTTCTCCATGCAGGCCAGCGCGTCGGGCGGAGGCAACCTGCGCATCGGCCCGCCGGGGCTGGGCGTGAACGTGAACGACCCGGCCACGGTGGATGCGGTCGCCTACGGCACCGGCGATGCCCCCGAGGGCACGACCTTCTCCTCCATGCCGGCGGCGGCGGGGAGCTTCGAGCGCAAGGCGACCATCTCCTCCACGTCGGCGACCATGGAGAACGGCTCGGATGCGACGGCTGGCAACGGGTATGACTCGCAGGACAACGCGTCCGACTTCATCCTCCGGACGACGCGTCAGCCCCAGAACTCCTCCAGCGCCACGGAGTAGTTGACGGGCATCCCCGGCCCCTACCGGTCTCTGAACCGGTAGGGGCTGGAAAACCCGGCCCGGCCGGGTCATAAGCGTTCCGTGCGAGTCGTCTCATGGAACGTGAATGGACTGCGTTCGGCCCACGGCAAGGGCTTCTTGCCGTGGTTGTCGGGCGCGAGGGCGCAGGTGGTGGCGCTGCAGGAGGTGCGCGCGCGCGCCGACCAGTTGCCCAACGAGGTCCGCACCCCGCCCCGATGGAAGACGCACTTCTCGTCCGCGGAGCGCCCTGGTTACAGCGGCGTGGGCCTGTTCTCCCGAGATGAACCCGACGCGGTGGAGACCCGTCTGGGCATCCCGGAGATGGACGTGGAGGGCCGGCTCCAGCTCGCCCGCTTCGGCAAGCTCACGGTGGCCAACGTGTACTTCCCCAACGGCAACGGGAAGGACCGGGACCTGAGCCGCATCCCCTTCAAGCTGGCCTTCTACCGACGCCTCTTCGCGGAGCTGGAGAAGCCGCTGCGCGATGGTGGGCGGGTGCTGGTGGTGGGCGACTTCAACACGGCGCATCAAGACATCGACCTGGCGCGTCCCCGGGAGAACCGCGAGACGAGCGGCTTCCGTCCGGAGGAGCGCGAGGAGCTGGACCGGTGGCTCCGGGCGGGCTGGGTCGACAGCTTCCGACACTTCCACAAGGGCGGCGGCCACTACTCGTGGTGGAGCCAGCGCTTCGGGGTGCGGGAGAAGAACATCGGCTGGCGTATCGACTACGTCCTGGCGTCTCCCGGAGCCATGGCCTACGTCAAGCGCGCCGCCATCCACCCCGACGTGTCGGGTTCGGACCACTGCCCGGTGAGCGTGGACCTGGACTCCGCTGTCCGCTGACGATTGCTCGAGGCTCTCTCATGAACGCACTGCTCTCCATTTGGACCTGGGTCGAGATTGGAATCGTCGCGCTGGTCGGTTTCTTCGTTCAGCTCGTCATCGCCATCTTCACGTTGCCGTTCGACAAGACGCGCTATGCCACGGGCCGGTGCTTCCGGATGGTGGGCGTCACCGCGGCGAAGCTGACGCCGTACTGGCGCTTCCGGGTGCACGGCGCGGTGCCGGAACGGGTGGCCCCCAACACGGTGGTGGTGAGCAACCACGAGTCCAACGCGGACCCGTTCCTCATCTCCCATCTGCCCTGGGAGATGAAGTGGCTGGGCAAGGCCAACCTCTTCAAGATTCCCGTGGTGGGGTGGATGATGAGCCTCGCTGGCGACATCCCCGTGCACCGGGGAGACCGCGAGTCCGCCACGGGCGCGATGGCGCGCTGCAAGGAGTGGATGGAGAAGGGGATGCCGGTGATGATCTTCCCGGAGGGCACGCGCTCGAAGACGGACGAGCTGTTGCCCTTCAAGGACGGCGCGTTCCGGCTGGCCATCGAGCGTCAGGCGGACGTGCTGCCGCTGGCGGTGAGCGGGACGCGCAAGGCGCTGCCGAAGCACTCGTGGCGCTTCTCCACCTCGCGCGGCATGGTGACGGTGGGCACGCCCATCTCCACCAAGGGCATGACGATGGATGACCTGGAGAAGCTCAAGACGCTGGCGCGCGAGCAGATCCTCTCGCTGCGCGCCTCGCTCCAGCCGTTGACCCGGGACGCGGACTCCGCCCCGGATACCGTCAGCGCCGCGTAGCACTCCACGCGGGCTGGGAGGGGACGTCGTTCAGACGTCCTTGTCTTCGTCGTCCTCGTCGATGATGTGACAGCCCGTCTCTTCCTCGAGCGCTTCCTCAATAAAGCCGCGCAGCAGGTCCTTGCCGCCAATCTCGAAGGACAGGCTGATTCTGTCGCCGCCGATGACGCCGTCCTTGTCCACGGTGAGCTTGCCGCCCAGGGCCACGGCGCTGCCGTCCACGCGCGCGCCGTTCTGGATGCGGACCTCCCCACCCATGGAGACGGCGTCGCCCGTCACGCGGGCGCCGGCCTCGACGATGACGCGGCCCCGGATGGCGACGGCGTCGTCGACCCTGGCGCCCTTGCGGATGATGACGTTGCCGTCCACGGCGACCGCGTCCGTCACCTTGTCCCCGGCCTCGATGACCAGGTCCGTGCCCTGCACCGCGCGGCTGCCATCCTTGGACGTGGTGGCGCAGACGACCTTGATGTCGTTGGGCTTCTTCGCCGCGTCATCCGCCGCGAAGGCCGGGAAGGTGAGGGTGGCGGCGAGGGCCAGGGTCGGCAGCAGCGATGAGCGCATGGGCGGGCTCCTGAGACATCCGAGTTGAGAGGCCTACGGACGAGGGCTCGCACTGATTGCATGGGGCGGTTGTTCCAGCCGGTGCGGGCCAGGGCACGCGCCTTGCTGTACGGTGTCCATCTGGCCCTGTCCCGAGGTCCGCACTGGCCGCTCCTTCGACGCAGCACGACGACTCCACCGACCTCACCATCTGGGTCTATGCCTTCGGGTACTTCGCGGCCTATGCCCCCTACAGCGCGCTGACGAAGGCGTTGTCGAGCGGCTCCCTGCCGGGCATGGAGGAGGGCATCGTCGGCTTCACGCTGCTGCCGGTGAGCGCGACGACGTCGATGGTGGGCATGTTCATCTTCCTCACGCTCAAGCGCTGGTGGCGCTTCGCGGGGCACCGGAAGGTGCTGGGCCTGCGGGTGCCCTCGCCGGGGCCGTGGACCTTCCTGTCCGGGATGTGCTCGGCGGCCATCATCGGCACCACGACGCTGGCGTACACGCTGGAGGGCACCTCCATCGTCTTCATGATGCTGCTGATGCGCGGCGGCGTGCTGGTGCTGGCACCCGTGGTGGACGTCCTGAGCCGCAGGCGTGTGCGCTGGCCCTCGTGGGTGGCGCTGGGCTTGAGCTTTTCGGCGGTGGTCGTCGCGTCGGGAACGGATGCGCGGGCCACGATGACGGTGGTGGCCATGGTGGACGTGGGCGTGTACCTGCTCAGCTACTTCATCCGGCTGCGCGCGATGAGTCGGCTGGCCAAGTCCGAGGACAAGTCGCTGTCCAGGCGCTACTTCGTGGAGGAGCAGATGGTGGCCACGCCCTTCCTCGTGCTCGTGCTCGCCGGGGTGGCGCTCTGGGGGGGCTCCGCCGCGGCGCAGGACATCCGCGAGGGCTTCACCGGCATGTTCGCCCGGGGGCGGCTGCTGGAGGAGGTGCTGGTGGGCCTGCTGTCCCAGGGGACCGGCATCTTCGGCGGGCTCATCCTCCTGGACGCGAGGGAGAATGCCTTCTCCGTGCCGGTGAATCGCGCGTCCAGCGTGCTCTCTGGCGTGGTGGCCACGGTGGGGTTGTCGCTGTTCCTGGGGCTGCCCGGCGTGGGGACGCGCGAATTGCTCGGCGCCGCGCTCGTCATGGTGGCCATGTCGGTGCTCGCGGTGCCCACGGTGCTCGCGGCCCGACGGCGGGAGGCCGCCACGCGGGCGGCGCTCGGACGCTAGGGGCGGTGCTCGCTACTTCTTGTCCGGCGCGACGTGCAGCGTCAGCACCGGGCAGGGCGCGCGGGAGACGATCTTCTGCGCCACGCTGCCCAGCAGGAGTCGGGGGAGTCCCCGGCGGCCGTGGGTGCCCATGATGATGAGGTCGAAGCGCTCCTGCTCCGCGAGTTCGAGGATGGTGGAGGCCGCCTCGCCCACCAGCACCCGGTGCTTCAGTGTCACCTGCGGGGGCTCCATCTGCTGGAGGAGGGTCGCCAGCTCCTTGCGCGCCGTGTCCATGGCGACCTGCTCCAGCGACAGGGCGTTCCAGCCCGGCGCGGCCACCAGCAGGTCCGGCGCGACGTACTGGGGGGGCTCCCAGGCGTGGACCACCTCCACGGAGGCGTTGAAGGGCCGCGCCAGGTGCAGGGCGTAGTCGATGACGGAGCGAGAGCCCTCGCTCAAATCGATGGGAACGAGAATGCGGGACGGTGCGGCCATCGGCGGCTCCTCGGTGGGTGGAAAGGCCCCTGCTAGGGGAATGGGGCCGGAAGACGCTCAGTGGAAGTTCCATGCCAGGGCCTGCCCGCCTGCTCGTACCCGTGCGCGCGCAGAGCTTGCGGGGAGGCGAGCGCGCTCCGCGATTCGTGCGCAGGATGGCCACCTGAACGAAGACGAGGTGCCTCTCTCCCATGCGTCCTCCCATTGACCAGGGCACGGTCCTCATCACCGGAGCGTCCGAGGGCATCGGCCGGGAGCTTGCCCGGCTGCTGTCGCGACGCGTTCGCACGTTGGTCCTCGTGGACCGAGACGTGGAGCGGCTGAAGCCGCTGCGCGAGGAGCTGCTGTCCCTCTATCCCACCCTGGGCGTGCTGCTCGAGCAGTGCGACGTCCGCGAGTCCCGCGACATCGACGCGCTCGTCGCCTCGCTGGAGTCGCACTTCGTCCGGGTGGATGTGCTGGTGAACACCGCCGCCCTGGGGCACCAGGGCCTGTACGCCGAAGCGCGCTGGGGTGGGCTCGAGGAGCTGCTGCGCGCGAATGTCTGGGTGCCCGCGCTGCTGACCCACCGGCTGCTCGCCCCCATGCTGGAGCGGGGGAGGGGCGGGGTGCTGAACATCGGCTCGGGCGCAGCCCAGCTCTTCCTGCCCGGCTCGACGATGTTCGCCGCCACGCAGCGCTTCCTGGACGGCTTCACGGAGTCGCTGCGGTTGGAGGTGGAGGGGCGCGGCGTGGTCATCACCCGCGTGGCGCCGGGGCCGCTGGGAGACGCGGGCGCCCAGGCCGTGGGCGCGGGCGTGGCGCCCTTCTTCCAGATTTCGCTGGAGCACTGCGCGCGTGTCGCCCTGGCGGCCTTCGAGCGGGGTGAGGCCCTGGTGTATCCGGGCTGGGGCCACCGGTGGGTGATGCGGTTGTTGCCCCTGCTGCCGCGCATGGTGAAGCGGGCCCTGGGACGGCTGGCGCTGCGGGGCGTGCGGCGCGAGGCCCTGGCCGCGCCCGAGGCGCTGCCGGTGGGGCTCGCGTCACCGGTGCTGCTGGCGCGCGAGCCCACTCCGGCATGACGTGACGGACTAGAGGCCGATCTCCGTCAGGCGCGCCTTCACGCGGGTGGCCTTCACGCCGGTGTTGGCCGTGCCGCGGCCGGACGAGTTGCCGCCCAGGCCGATGTGGTGCAGGCCGACAACCTGGTGCGTGGAGGACGAGAACACGGGCGAGCCCGAGGAGCCGCCCAGCGTGTCCGCGTCGTAGGACAGGTCCGTGGTGGAGTAGTTCGCGTTCTTCACCACGCCCGGCGAGGACTTCTTCGTCGGGGCGCAGCCGGACGTCGTGTAGTAGTCGCAGTTCTGGTGCACGACGTAGACGCTCGCGTTGGTGGCGGCGTTGGTGGTGGACACCGTCAGCCAGCCGTACACGTTGCCGGGCAGCTGGCCGTTCGTGGCCGAGCAGCGCACCGCCGTCATGTCATCACCGGACCACGTCTTGATGAACGTGGCGCAGTTGTACCAGATGCGATCCGCCGAGGCGACGCCGTCCTCGTAGTTGAAGGACACGCGCGCGCCCACGGCCTGGGACGCGCTGCCGATGCAGTGGTTGTTGGTGATGATGACGTCGGCGGAGACGAGCCACGCCGTGCAGCGGCTGCCCACCGCGGGGATGGACAGGTAGCCCACCGCCTTCGAGCGCGTGCGCTGCGTGCCCGTCAGCGTGGTGGCGCCCACCCAGTTCACCGAGCCGACGATGACCGTGGACTCCTGGGACTGGAGCGGCTCGTTCGCCTCCACATCGGGAACGTCGGGAGCCTGCTCGGTACCGCATGCCGACAGGGCACCCACCAGGAACAACGCACGCATGCTCTTCGCGATCATCGGGGGACTCCTCCACCACGCGCGGGATTGCGCGCCGCGTGGGCCCTGGCACACCCCGTGCCAGCGTCATCCAAGGGACACGCTCACTCGGGAGTCACTCACCCGCGCGCGCCCAGGTGGTGCGCGCGTGCTCCGGTTTGACGAGAGGCCATGTAAAGGCCCTTCGCGCCCCTCGGGACAAACCTCAGTGATTGTCGTGATTTACTTGTTTTTCATGGAGTGTCGCTTTTGTGGGCAGTCAGAGGGCCCGGTGTCCCGTGCCAGGACAGCGACGGAAAAATCCACGGGCCGCGCTCCGCTCCAGGCAGGAGGGGGCGCGGCCCGTCGACGACGCGAGGCGAAGGCCTGGGTGGCTCAGCCGATGATCATGTCCTCTCGCTCCAGGCTGCCTTCGGCGAAGCGGCGCAGGTTGAAGCGGGTGAAGAGTTCGTCGGACTCACCGGTGACCATCCACTTCGCCATCCGCTCGGCGACGGCGGGGGCCATCATGAAGCCGTGGCCGACGAAGCCGGACATCTGGAGGAGGTTGTCCAGGCCGGGGGTGCGGCCGAGGATGGGGTTGTTGTCCGGCGTCACGTCGTAGCAGCCGGCCCACTGGCGCAGCACCTTGACGTGGCCCACGTGGGGCATCTGCTCCATCAGCGCGCGGGCGAAGCGGGACACGAAGCGCAGGGTGCTGCCCATGTTGAGCCCCGCGGGCTCCTTCGGGTCTCCCATGCCGCCCACGATTTCGCCGCGCATGGACTGGCTGAAGTACAGGCCCGAATCGAGCACGGACACCAGCGGCCCCAGGAAGGGCTTGAGGGGCTCGGTGCTGAGGATTTCGTGACGGTGCGGCTCGTTGGGGAGCTGCACGTCGACGAGCTTCGCGACCTCGGGGCTCCACGCACCCGACGCGAGGACGACGGTGTCACAGGCGATGTCGCCCCGGTCCGTCTTCACCTTGCGCACCTGGCCGCCGCTGACCTCGAAGCCGGTGACGTCCGTGTACGTCTCCACGCGGACGCCCTTCTTCTTGCAGCCCTGCGCGTAGCCCCACAGGAAGGGCCAGGGGAAGATGACGCCGTCCTCGGGATTGAAGGAGGCCGCCACGCAGCCCTTCATCGTCAGGCCGGGGACGATGTCGCGCGCCGCGTCCGGGGTGACCAGCCGCGTGGGCACGCCGTAGCGGTTGTGCAGCGTGACGTTGCGCTCCAGTCGCTTGGCCACCGCGTCCGTCCGGGCCAGGAACAGGTAGCCGCCCTGGCGCAGCCAGACGTTGATGCCCAAATCCCGCGCGAAGCCCTTCATCAGGTCGATGGAGCGCTTGGCCAGCTCCACCAGCGCCGGAGTGCCCCACTGCATGCGCACGCCGCCGCCGTTGCGGCCGGACGCGCCCGCGCACAGGTAGCCGCGCTCCAGCACGACGACGTCCGTCTCACCTTCGCGCGCCAGGTTGTACGCGAGCGCGAGCCCCATGATGCCGCCGCCGATGATGACCACCTTGGCCTTGGCGGGCAGGGGCCCCTCGGGCCGCAGCGCGCTGGCGAAGGCGTCCACGTCCTGGGGCAGGCCGCCCACGGGAGGTTGGGACTCGTCCACCGGAGCGGAAGCCAAGAGGCGCAGCTCGGTGGGGAACAGGGGAGGGCGCGGCGTGAAGGGCACCACCGCGTCGGGCTTGAGGGCCTTCTCCTTCTCCAGCAGCGCGGCCACCGCCGACAGGCAGCTCTTGCCCTGGCAGATGCCGGTGCCAAAGCCGGTGTAGCGCTTCACCGACTCCACATCGCAATAGCCGCGCGAGACAGCGTGCCGCACGTCATCCGCGGTGACGTCCTCGCACGAGCAGATCATCGACTTGCTCATGACAGTCCTCCCACCAGCGTCTGTGCCGCGCGGCGTCCCGCGGCAGCGGCGTCCTTCGCGCTGCCTCCACCGGTGAGGTCGCCCGCCGCGAAGATGTCCGGGGCCTCGGTGCGTCCATCCGCGTCCGCCTCCACCCGGAACAGCCCGCGTCCGGCGTCGAACGACACCTTCGCGCCGCCCTGTCGCGCCAGCTCGAAGCTGGGGCTCACCGGCACGGACACCAGCACCGCGTCACAGTGCACCTTGCGCCTGCGGCCATCGCGAGGCGTGAAGCTGAACGCGCTCACGGAGCGCATGCCGTGGGCCTTGGGCTCGGCGCCTTCCACCGCCAGCGCGTGGGCCCCCGAGGGCGGAGGGCCCTTCAGGTCCACCACCGCGGAGAGCTTCACGCCGCGCTCCTCCAGGAGCCTGGCCAGGCCGTACAGCTCGTCGCCCCAGCCAACCAGCGCGGCGACCTTGGGCGCCACGTCGTGTCGGCGCAGCAACAGACTGGCCGCGCGCCCCGCGTAGACGCCGGGCAGGTCGTTGTTCTCGAAAGGCACCATGGGCGGGTGGCCGCCGGGCGTCAGCAGGAAGCGCTCCGCGTAGACCTTCAGGAGCCGCGTGCCCGTGGGCTCCCAGACGCCCACCGCGAGGAAGCGCCCCGCCTCGTCGTCATACAGGCCCAGCACGGTGGCGCGCGTGGTGAGGCTTGCCGGCGCGAGCGTGGCCACGTCCGTGATTTCGGGCGCGTCCCGCTCGGGCGCGCCGTGCGCGAGCCGTCCACCCACGTGGTCTTCGCGCTCGAAGAGGAGGAAGGGGATGCCACGCTCGGTCAGCTCCCGAGCGGCGGCGAGGCCCGCGGCGCCAGCGCCCACTATGGCCACGCGGGTGCGCACCGTGCGCGACTCGGGCGGCGTGGGGGCGGCCTCCTTGGGCAACAGGCCCAGGCCGGCGAGCTGGCGGGCGACCTTGGCCATCACCTGCTCGGCGACGGGCACGCCGGCGAACATCTCGTGGTGGTCCAGGCCCTTGGGAAAGAACCAGTCGATGGTCTCGAACACGTCCACCTTCGCGGAGGGGTACGCGTTCTGCCGCTCCAGCTTCATGCCCTCCCTGGCGGGCGTGCGGCACGTGTAGACGTTGGGCAGGCCATCCACGCGCATCAGGCAGTGCGAGCACGCGGCGGCGAAGCAGTAGGGCCCGCGAGGGCGGTGGTACTTCACGGAGCGGGCAAGCATGGGCTCGCCGGCGGCGACCAGGGAGCACGCCACCGGCTCGCCTTCGATGGCGGGGATGCTCTCGCCCTCGAGGTCCACGGTGATGGCCCTGCCGCGCAACGAGGCGTCTGGGAGGCGTCGCATGGGTGCCGCGCAAAATGGCGTACCCGGACCGGGTGGTCAAAGCCTGTCGAGGCATGACGCACCCCGGTCATGGGGGCCATCCGACAGTCGCGGTGATGGCGCGATGGAACTTCTCTAAGACTGCCGCTGAAACGACACCGGGGACCGTCACGGGCCGTCTGGGCTCGTGGCGATCCCCGGTGGGTGCCTCTCGGGAGAGCGGACGGTGCGCTGTCCGCCTCCTTTGACGCGCCGGGCAATCCCCGGCGGCGGTGCGTTAGACCGGCTGCTCGGTGTGCGGGTGGATGGGCTCCGGCATCCCACTGCCACGCGGCCGGTAGCCGAAGCGGGTGCGGATGACCGCGCCCAGGGCGACCAGGACGACCAGGGTGGAGACGATGGCCCCGAGCACGGGGATGGCGCCCACCACCATCAACACCAACAAGCCCAGCGCCAGCACCACCGCCTGCGTCTTGCGACCGCGCATCACCGGCAGCCGTGTGCCCAACTCGCTCGCCACCGCCGCGAAGCCGAGCGCCGCGGCCAGCGGGGCCGCCATCCAGAGCACCAGCGCGGCGGGGATTCCGATGATGGTGATGGCCAGCACCACCGTGAGGGGAATCATCGCCACGACTCCGAAGAGGCCGGTGAGTCCGCTCTGCACCGGACGGGCGCGAATCTCGTCACCCACCTGCTTCATCCGCGCCGGGAAGAACATCTGTCCCAGGAAGCCCAGTCCGAAGAGCACCGCGAAGGTCAGGATGAAGGTGGCCAGCCCGCCCTCGTTGTTGTTGTCGTCGTCCGAGTCTCGCTCCTCGTGCTCGTGGCGCGGGTTGCGCGACTCCTTGAGGCCTTCCTTGAGCTCGCCGGCGACGATGCGGCCGATGTTCGCGCCGCCGAAGGTGTTGATGCTTCCCTCCACGTCCGCGCCGTCCTCGCGCTCCACGTTGCCGCCGAAGGAGGACACGTCGCCTTCCACCTTGGCGCCGGGCTTGAGGACGACGTTGCCGCCGAAGGCGTGCGCGTCTCCCTCCACGTGGCCGTGGATGACCAGGTTGCCGCCGAAGGCGACCGCGTCGTTCTCCACGTGGCCCTTCACGACGAGGTTGCCGCCGTACACCACCGCGCTCTGGACGTTCTGGGCTTCCTTCACCTCGAGCGACTGTCCGCGCGCCACGACATTGCGGCCCCCGGAGCGGCGCGAGCGCTTCAGCTCGTCCCGCGTGCGGTGGATCTGCTCGCGGATCTGATCCCGCACCTCTTCCATCCCCTCCGCGTCGGAGCCGATGCCCTCCTCGGAGTGTCCCGACTCCGTGTCCGTCTCCTGAGCCAGGGGCGCCGGGGGCGCTGGAGGAGCCGCGGGCGTCGCCGCCACGGCGGGCGCGGGAGGAGCGGCGGGGGCGGGAGGAGCGGCGGGGGCAGGCAGCGCGTGGCCCTGCGCGCTGGCTTCCTTCTCATGCGGCGTCATGGGCCGCAGGGTGATGATGGAGCCGTCCTGCTCCATGCGCAGTGAGTAGGCGCGAGAGACGGTGCGCAGCGCCTGGTCGGCGGTGACGTGGCGCAGGTGCACCTCGGCGGGGACATCCAGGTCGCCGGTGACGACCAGGTTGAGGCCGCCCTTGTCGGCGATGGTCTTCAGCGCGTCGCGCAGGCTGCCACGGAAGCTGACGTCGATGCTCCTGGCGGCCGGCGCGGACGCCGCGCTGGGGGCCGGGGCGGACTCGGCGAGCGCGAGGGGGGCGCCCATGAGCAACGCGGGGAGAAGGAATCGAGGGGAGATCTTCATGGGTCGCTCAGGCTTCCGAGGGGGTGGGGGCGCTGCCTGCGAGCCGCTTGAGGCCTGCCAGGGACGTGAGGAGGAGGAAGGCGAGGATGGCCGCCACGGCCAGACCCTCGGTGGACCACAGCGCGCGGGCGCCACTCAGCACGCCCTCGGCGAACAGCCGTCCCTCCACGAGGAAGGACGCGACGCCCGTTCCCAGCCGACCGAGCGCCTGGTCGCTCATCACCAGGTAACCCAGCCCACCGAGCAGCGAGGTCATGAGGATGGCGAGCCCGGACCACACCTCGCGACGCTGCGGCACGGGCTCGGCCGCGACCCTCGCCATGACGCTGGCGACCAGGGTGGGTGGCGGAAGGGGGTCCGCCAGTCGGTACAGGTCCTGCTCCATCAGCCGGTGTTCTTCGAGGACGGCGGAGCACGCTTCACAGTCAGCGGCGTGGTCCAGCGCGGGGCCTTCTCCTTCTTCCAGCTCCGCGAAGAGGACCTCGAGGTCGGGACAAAGATGCGCGCTCATCGGGTGGCCTCCTCGGTGGTCATCTTCTTGCGCAGCTTCTCTCGGGCCCTGAAGAGGCGGGCCATGATGGTGCCAGGGGCGCACCCGAGGATCTGCGCGATCTCCTTCGTCGTGCGCTTCTGGACGTAGTAGAGCGCGAGGACTTCACGGTCGTCGACGGAGAGGGTGGCCATGGCGTCCTCGAGCGACTGACGCTCCTCGCGGGCGATGGCGCCTTCCTCCTGCGACGCCTCGCCGCTGGGGAGGACCTCCTTCATGGGCTCCAGCTCCTCGGTGCGCACCTTGGTGCGGCGCCGGAGCAGGTCCAGGCAGAGGTTGCGGGTGATGGCCAGCACCCACAAGTCGAAGGGGCGCGCGTCGTCGTACCGGTGAAGGTTCTGGTACGCGCGCAGCAAGGCCTCCTGGGACACCTCGGCGGCCTCCGCCTCGCTCTGCAGGAGCCGGAGGGCCAGGCCGTACACCTGGCGCTGGACGCTGCGCACCAGGGACTCGAAGGCGGACGGATCTCCCCGGCGGGCCGCCTGCACGTCGGCCTTCCAGGGGAGCGGGACGGCGTCGTCAGCCATCAGCATCCCGATGGCGTGGGCGAGCGTCCCGGGGGCGTCGTCGAGGGCAAGAGCGTTCACGTCCTGGTCTACGACGTGCGCGCTCCCCCATTGCGTTCAAACGGTTCATCCCCGTTGAAGTCTTATTTCTTTCGTGATTTCGGGCGCTTGGCCGCCGTCTCGGCGCGCGCGATTTCCTTGTTCGCCTTGCGCTGGCGCGCCTTCTCGCGGAATCCGAGCGGGGCAGGGGGCGCTTCCTTGGGGGCCTTCGGGGCGTTTGCCTGGTCGGCGAGCGACCGGCCCCTGGAGGGAGACGCCGAGACGTCATCCTCGCTCGAAGCGGACCGGCTCCGGGCGGGTGCCGCCGCCCATTCAGACGGGGAGCGACGGGTCGAGGGCCCTTCATCGCGGGATGACCCACGGTGGGCGGGAGCCTCGCTCCGGGGAGTGGAGGCGCGGCGGGTCGACGAAGGCTCGTCCTCGCGAGCGGCCCCGGCTCCACGGCGGGCGGGAGCCTCGCTCCGGGGAGTGGAGGCTCGGCGGGTGGACGAAGGCTCGTCCTCGCGAGCGGCCCCGGCTCCACGGCGGGCGGGAGCCTCGCTCCGGGAGGAGGACGCACGGCGGCTGGAGGGGAACTCCGTCCGCGGGGAGCGGGCTCGCTCCTCGTCACGGGTCTGCGGGCGGCGTGAAGACGTGGCGCCAGGACGCTCCGAGCCTCGCTCACCGTCGCGGACGGGAGGACCGCGGCGGCTGGACGGCGCGCCCTCGGCTTGACTCTCCTCGATGATGCGCGCGGTGCGCTCGCGCTGGGCGCGAATGTCGTCGGCGGTCTCTTCAGTGTACGCGAAGTGGAACAGGCGCTTGACGACGAGGGTGGCGTACGCGCCCGGCGGCAGGGTGAAGGCGACGTTGACCTTGATGTCCCCGCGGTTGATCTCATCCGGCTGGGTGCGGCCGACGACGAGCTTGTGCGGGAAGGAGAGCAGGGGCCGCTCCTCGTGCTTGAAGTAGAGCAGGCGCTCGGCGTCGGGGATGCGCAGGTCCGCCAGCGTCAGCTTCTCCCGGCTCAGCACCCAGTGGACGGCCTCTTCCACCTTGGGGTCCTTGAAGGTGGTGTCGGGGGCGAGCAGGGGGAAGGTGGCCTCGCGCAGCACGCGCAGCGTGTTCGCGTCCGCGTCGCGGTGGAACAGCAGCGTGCCGGCCTGGTAGCGCATGGGGAACAGCGACTCGCGCGGCAGCATCAACTGGAGGTAGCGCCGCACGCCCTCGTTCCAGAGGAAGCTCTGGAAGGTGAAGAGCTGCATCGCCCGGTAGTCCGAGTCGATCTGCAGGAAGGCCTTCATGAAGTCCTTGGGGTGGTCCCTCAAGGAGCGCAGCACGCGGTGGTACTTCCGGGTGCCCTCGAAGGGGACGCGCGCGTCCCACTGGCCCCAATTGTCGCGCCAGAAGGCCTTCACCTTGGCGTCCTCGGTGAAATCCAGCTCCGAGGGCTTGGCCAGGAAGTTGTGCAGCGCGGCCTCGAAGTCGCCCCGGATGAGGTCCTTGGCGATGAAGCCCTGGCCGTGCTTGAGCGAGCCGAAGCGCTGGCTGTCGAAGTAGTTGACCACGCCCAGGCGGTTGACCTCGGCGGCGGCCGAGTTGAGGGGGCCCACGGACTCCGGGCCCAGCGCTCGCACCGTCACGGAGAAGCGGTTGGAGGTGATGTTGGCCGAGGACAGGGCCTTGTTCGTGCGGCCCAGGAACTTCAGGCGCAGGTCGGGCTCCTGCATGTCCACGTCGGCGCCGTCCACCGCGATGATCTGCTCGGTGCGCCCCTGCTTGTCCTTCAGACCGCAATAGCTGATGGCGCCCGGCTTCAGGCCGAACGCGTCCCGCAGGCGGGTGACGGCGTCGAACGTGGACAGCTTCTGCTTGTCCATCAGGTAGACGCGGAAACGCCCTCCATCGACTTCATCGAAGCGGTATGATTCCTTGACGCTGAAGTCTTCGGGCTTCTGTTTGATTCTCACGGGCCCCCCTTACCAGTGTGGGACCCAGGAGAGAAGCGGGGCGGAGGGGCGGCTGGGGGGTGGACTCCCCCGGGTGACGCGCCGTCCCAGGAACTGGACGCTGACCAGCCGTGCAGCCCTTCGGAGGCCCTTCGGGTCGGACAGCCGCACCAGACGTTCCCTGTGAGGGAGAGGCTCTGGTAGTGTCCGCGCCGGTGAGGATTCGCGCGTGAGCCAGGTTCCCGCCCCATTCGCTCCGAAATCCGGGCAGCTTCGCGGCCCCCGGCTGACCGGGCGCTTCGCGGACGGCACTCTGGGGGAATTTCCCCTGGGGCCGCTGACGTCGCTCGGCCGCCATCCGTCCAACACGTTGCGCCTGGTCGACCGGGAGGTCTCCAAGGAGCACGCGACGATTGAGCGGCAGGGCAAGGACTTCGTCCTGAAGGACCTGGGGTCCTCGAACGGGACGTTCGTCAACGGCAAGCGGGTGAAGGAGCTGCGGCTGAAGGACGGGGACGAGATAGCCCTGGGCTCCTCGCGCCTCATCTTCCACAGCGGCGAGCCGGCGGTGAACCACACCGCGCCCACCGCGCCGGGCGTGACGGTGGTGGCCCAGTCGGTGTCCATGCCCGCCTTCCTGGCGCAGATGGACCAGGTGCCGCAGAACTTCCGCCCGGTGGAGCTGATGACGGACGTGGAGGCGCTGCGCCGCGACTACGAGAAGCTGCGCATCGCCCACGAGTTCCACCGGCAGGTGGGTCTGCAGGGCAGCCAGACGGCCCTGTTCGAGCAGATCCTCAAGGTCGCCTTCCAGCTCCTCGCGGCGGACCACGGCGTCATCCTGAAGGTCGCCGGGGACGGGGAGTTCATCCCGGCGGCGGTGCATCACCGCACGGGCAAGCCCGTCAACGTGATGCTCTCCGACACCGTGCTGAAGCGGGTGGTGGAGACGGGCAAGGCGGTGCTGACGGCGGACGCCATCATCGACGAGCGCTTCTCCGCGGCGGAGAGCATTGTCGCGCAGGGCATCCGTTCAGCCATGGCGGTGCCGCTGATGGTGAACACGAAGATCCAGGCGGTGCTCTTCCTGGACAGCCGGCAGCAGATCAACGCCTTCTCGGAGAAGGACCTGAACATCCTCTCCGGCATCGCCTCGCAGGCGAGCATCGCGCTGGAGAACTCGGCGCTGGGCGAGCAGATCCGCGCGGAGGCGGTGACACGCGCGGAGCTCAGTCGCTTCCTGTCCAAGGCGGTGGCGGACGCGGTGATCTCCGGCGAGACGGAGGACTTGAGGCAGAGCCGGCTGGCGGAAGTCAGCTGCCTGTTCGCGGACATCCGGGGCTTCACCACCATCTCCGAGAACGAGTCGCCCCAGGAAGTGGTGTCGATGCTGAACAGTTTCTTCTCGGCGATGGCGGACGTGGTGTTCCGCTACGAGGGGAACCTGGACAAGTTCATTGGCGACTGCGTCATGGCGGTGTGGGGTCCGCCGCTCTCGCATCCGGACGATGCGGCGCGTGCGCTGCGGGCGGCGCTGGAGATGCAGGACGCGGTGGAGGAGATCAACCGTCAGCGCGTCGCGATGGGGAAGGCGCCCATCGAGGTGGGCATCGGCATCAACACCGGTCAGGCCGTCGTGGGCTACATGGGCAGCGCGGAGCGGCATGAGTTCACTGCCATCGGGGACACGGTGAACACGGCTTCTCGACTGTGCGGCATGGCGAAGAGTGGCGAGGTGCTCGCGTCGGAGTCGACGGTCCGCAAGTCCGGGCCTGGCTTCGACGTGGAGGAGCTGAAGGCGCTGCAGGTGAAGGGCAAGGAGAAGGCCGTTCCCACGTATCGTGTCCACGGCGTGGAACACACGACCGCTGCTTCCCCGCGCCGCGCATGACGACGACCCAGGAGTGTCCCAACTGCGGGATCCAGCACGATACCCGGGTCTATGTCAGTGGGCAGAAGGTGGCGTGCCGCTGCGGCATCCGCTTCGAGGTGCGGCGTCAGGACGCGAGCGGCGCTCGCGCGACGTCCCACATCACCGTTGCCCCGCACCGCGCGCAGGGGGCTCCGGAAAACACCCGCGACACCGTGGTGCCGGGGCTTGGCCCCGACGAGCGCGCCCCTCGAAGCACGACGAGCTACGCGAACGGCGGGGCCCTCCGGGACGCCTCGCTGCTGGAGGAGCGCGAGCCCCCGCGTGACGAGCCCGGCTCGGTCCATGGGCGCGTGACGCTGGTGGGCGGAACGGCGGCGAGCAGGGGCCCGCTGGCGAGTGGCATCGAGGTGCTGGGCGTGAATTCCGGCGCGGCGCCCTCGTCGAGCACGGGTGCTTCTCCGAGCGACATGGCGCTTCCCGGGGTCCCACTTCCGGGCGCGGACGTGGTCCCTCCCCTCAATGCCAGCATCGGGCCGAGCGGTGTGGCCATGCCGTCCGCCACACCCGGCCTGGAGGTTCCCGTGGGCGCGACGGTGGTTCGCTCGTCGACGCCGACGGGCCGTGGCAACGCGGACTCCGACTTGAACGTCCACGAGGTGGACACTTTCGTGGCGGCGTCGCGGGTGTCGCTGCCGGGGTTCGAGCTGCTGGAGTTGCTCGGCCGCGGCGGCATGGGCGAGGTGTGGCTCGCGCGGCAGACGTCGCTGGGTCGCACGGTGGCGGTGAAGCTGTTGCCGCCGAAGCTGGCGAAGGACCCGGAGTTCGTGGCTCGGTTCGAGAAGGAGGCCACCGCGCTGGCCGCCCTCAACCACCCGAACATCGTGCAGATCATCGACCGGGGCGTCGCGGGCGAGCACTACTACTTCGTCATGGAGTTCGTGGAGGGGCGCTCGCTGAGAGAGGCCATCTCCGCTGGCGCGCTGTCGCCGCAGCAGAGCCTGAGGCTGATGCTCCAGGTGGCGCGCGCCGTCGAGTGCGCGCACGACAAGGACATCATCCACCGCGACCTCAAGCCGGAGAACATCCTGCTGGACGGGCGGGGCAACGTGAAGGTTGCGGACTTCGGGCTGGCGGGCATCCGTCAGTCGGAGTCCCGGTTGCAGCTCACCGCGACGGCGGTGGCCATGGGCACGCTGAACTACATGGCCCCGGAGCAGCGGCGCGACGCGAAGAACGTGGACGGTCGCGCCGACCTGTTCTCGCTGGGAGTGGTCCTCTACGAACTGCTCACCGGGGATGTGCCCCTGGGGCGCTTCAAGCTGCCGTCCCAGCGCGTGGCGGGGTTGGATTCGCGCGTGGACCTGGTGGTGGAGCGCCTGCTGGAGACGGACCCGGAAGCCCGCTACGAAAAGGCGGGGGAGTTGTGCGCGGCGCTGGAGACGATGATCTCCACCTCGTCCGCACCGGGCCTGATGACGGGCATCCAGCCGGCACGCCAACTGGCGACCGCGCGCGCCCCGACGACGAGCCAGATTACCCGTCGCCTGCGCATGGGCTGGCGCCAGGTGCGCAGCGGGCTGTCCATCGTGGGCGGGCTCGCGGTGATTGGCCTGGCGGCACGGGTGTTCATGGACGCGTCGGGCCAGAACGGTTCCGAGCGGACCTCCTCCGAGCAGGGCAGGAAGGTGCGCACGCCCACCCGGCCGTTTCCGCCGAACACGTACGGCGAGGCCTTCACCTCGTCGAGCGTGGCGTTGGCCCAGAAGCCCGGCGGGGAGACCCGGTTCGGCGTCACCTTCGAGGGCCAGGGCACCGAGGAACTCAACCTCCACAGCGGGCGGTGGGTGATCGAGGAGGGTGAGCTCAGGGCGTGGCAGGGCGGCCTGGATGCCTCGGGACGGAGGCTGGTGCCGCGCGCGTACGTGGCGCACCGCTACTTCGCGGCCGACGACTTCGACGCCCAGGTGTTGATGGACGTCAAGCCGCTCGGGGACGAGTACCCCGAGGAGCCGGACGCCCAGCACTACGGCGAGCTGTCCTTCCGCATCAAGGACCTCCAGGTGTCGGCCTTCGCCATTCCGGGCGTGGGGATGCGCCTGGCGTGGCGCTACTTCACCGAGGATGGCCACGAGGTGGTGGGCAACAGCGCGCAGGACACGGACGGGCTCGTCGAGGACGAGATGCCGTTGCCCTCGACAGGGCCCTACTTCGTGCGGCTGAAGCTGAGCCCGAAGGCGGAAGGCGTCGTGCTCGCGGAGGGCTTTCTCGGCAAGCAGCGCTTCGCCCGGAAGCTGCTTCCGGGCCTGAAGAACCGCGTCGGCAAGGTGGCGGTGGGGTGCCGCAACCTGGCCTGCACCTTCGACGACCTGTCGGTGAAGGGACAGTTGAAGGAGCGTCCTCCCCGCCAGGCGGTCGCGGGCCAGGAGCAGTAGTCCCCCGGGGCCAGCTCCGCCCCGCGCGCCGGTCTCCTGTTTCGGACACTCCACTCGCATCGCGCCTCGCCTCGGGGCCTTGTGGAGCGGGCAAGTGTTCTCCTGCCGAGGGCTGTCCTCGGGGAGACGGGTTCTCGCCCTGGACGACCTTGCGCGGGCTTCGCGGGCGTCCCACTTTCTTCCGGTGTTCGGGGCCCTGGGGGCTCCGGTCGAGCTGCCGGGGGACGGGATGGAATTCTGGCGCGTCGTGTTGGCGCCCATCTATGCGGCGTTCCTGGCGGCGCTCGTCGTCGCGGCGTTCACGTTTGGACGGCGAGGCGCGCGAGCCCGCATCCCGCGACTTCCACTGGTCTGGTTCGGCATGCTGGCCCTGGGCGCGCTCGCGCTGGTGTTGCGCCTGGGGGAAGGCGGTGCGCCGACGCTCCTGTCGGACGAGGCCGTTGGCAAGTCCCTGGCGCTCGCGCTGCTGGTGGTGGCGGCGCTCCTGGCGGTGCGTGGCACGCGGGTGCGCTCGGGCGCGGACCTGCTGCGCGGCACGGTGCCCCAATCGCTGGACGAGGCCGTGGCGACGCTGCGCTCCGGTGAGGCGCCGCGCTGGGGCGTCTACCAGGGCACGCTCGATGCCGACGAGGTGCTCACGTCACCGGGCGGCATGCCCTGCGCCTTCTTCGAAGCCGAACTGCGCGAGGTGGCGGCGGACGGTCGGAAGGGCGCGCTCCTGTCGCGAGAGCGGGCCTATTCGCCCGCGCTGACGTTGCGAGGCGCACAGGTCCGAGCTCACGTGAGGTTCTCTCCCGCGTCGCTGATGGCGCCGATGCGGCCTCGTCGCTGTCGGACGCTGTCGGTGATGCCGCCCTCGTCCTGGTACGAAGAGGTGCCCGTGAGTCCGGAGGGGCGCGGGCTGTCGGGCGCGAGCGAGGCCGACGATGAGGCTCGGGCGCTGTCCTGGGAGCGCGTGGGGAGCGCGGGCGACACCTGCTTCGTGGTGGGCGAGCTGCGGCGCGGCGCTCGCGAGGGCACCTACGAGCTGAGGGGCCGGCGGGGCGGGGCGGCGATGGTGGTGCTGGGCTCGGACGCCGACGTCACGAGGGGCACCCTGGCACGCCTGGCCTGGAGGCACTTCGCGGCGGCCGGAGCGATGTCCATGGCCGCCGCGTTCATGCTGTCGCGCTCGATGTGAGCCGCGCTACGGCGTGGACGGACCCCACGCCGTGGAGAACACGAGCTGCTCCTGGCTGTCGGCGAGCCGCACGGTGAAGGTCCGCTCGATTCCGCCGAGCCCCCGAGGCGTGCTCTTCGCCAGCTCCGCCAGCACCGCGCCGGCCGTGCGCAGGTGGAAGCCCGTGTTCCACAGGCCCTCCAGGTCGCTGTGCACCGTGCGCAGCTCCTCGCCGCTGCGGCGCTCCTCGATGGAGCGGCGCAGGCGCACCAGGCCGTCCACGAAGCGGCGGCACTTGGCCAGCGTGTTGCGGTTCTTGTCCGTGACTTCGGCGAAGCTGAAGTTGCCACCGGGCGGCTGCCACGTCTTCTCGCGCAGGAGCAGGCCCGAGGCGAGCTGCTTCACCGTGGAGTCCCGCTCGATGAACCACGCGGCGATTTGCGCGGCGCGGGTGGGGGAGAGGTCTCCGGACAGGAAGCTGCCCTTGTTCATCACCTCGGTGAGGTACGACTCCCAGATGGGCGCGTAGACGAGCTTGCGGAACTCCGAGGACACGCGGGCCGTCTGCTCGCTCCACGGCATGGCGCGGGCGAGGGCGCGTGAGAACAGCTTGAGGTCGAACGTCTGGAGCCGGGGCACCAGCTCGCGCAGCATGTCGTCGGACACCTTCAGCTCGACTTGCGTCTGCACGTCCGTCTTGCCCAGGTGCGCGTCGAGCTTCGCCGTGACGCTGGCCGCGTCATTGGCGTCCAGCACACCCCAGACGACGGCGTCGTCCACCGCCTGCTGCAGCTCCTGCTTCGTCAGCTTCTTCTTCTGCCCCCACAGGAGCATGTGCAGGCCGTAACGGAAGTCCGACGCGGCCGGGGCCTGGGCGAAGGACTCCATGTCCGCCCGGAAGTCCACCGCCCAGCGGTTGCGGTGGCCCATCAGCGCGTCCTCGTACGTGCGCTGCCCCAGGAACGCCTGCCGCCGCGCGCCCTGCGTGTTCTCCTGCGACACCCAGGTCTGCTTGAGCGAGCCGCGCGCCTTGAACACCTCGAAGGTGCCCAGGCTCAGCGAGAAGCCCACGGTCTGCTGGAGCGTGAAGGACGCGGTGTTGAGGTAGTTCTTCAGGGTGAACCTGCCCGCGTTCTCCGGCGCGCGCAGCCACGACATCAGGTCCACCAGGTTGCCGAGCACCAGCTGGCCGTGGAAGTTCAGCGCGGTGGCCTCGTCCAGCTCGACTTCGAGCAGCGTGGAGGACTCGGAGATGCGCAGGTATTCGTACTGGAAGGCGGCGCCGATTCGCGCCTTCACCACCTTCTCCAGCGCGCCCTCCACCTTCTGCTTCAGCTCCTCCCACTCCTGCTTCAGGTGGTCCAGGTTGACGAGCTGCGGGTCCAACCCCAGCCGCTCCAGCACGGTGCGCAGCAGCGCCAGGTCCTCCGAGGAGGCCACCTTCTGAAGGGCCTTGTCGATGAGCTCCTCGACCTTGGCCTCGGCCTGTCCCGCGAGCGCGGACAGCACTTCCTTGAGTCGGGCCTGCACGGCCTCTGGGTCCGCGAAGGCCACCTGGATGCCCAGGCCCGCGCCCTGCGTGGCCTCGTGGGACTTCGCCTTGCGCACCGCGAGCTGGAGACGGCCCGGGCTCGGACGGGAGAAGCTGAGCTGGTAGTCGTCAGTGAGCGAGACGCGCGCGCGCACCAGCGCGACGATGGACGTCTTCAGCTCGATGAGCTCGCTGTTCCGGACGAAGGACAGGTCTCCCAGGTTGGTGGTGAAGAGGTCCGCCCAGCCCAGGTCCAGCCCCGTCTCCAGCATGCCGCGCACCCGCCACGACAGCGCGTCACCCGTCCCCAGCTTCGTCAGGTCCGTCGAATTCACCAGCAGGCGCGGCGAGGCCAGGTCTTCTTTCGCGGCCTCGCGCATGTTGCGCGCCAGCGGATGCGCGCGGTAGTCGCTGAGCGTGGCGGACAGCTCCGTCTTCCCATTGGCGGAGACGAAGGAGTAGCGGCCGGATGCCCCCGCCTTCACGAGGCCGGTGGCCTGATAACGCATCCACCCCTTGTCGCCGCCCAGGAGGAGCTGCGGACGCGGCGAGTCCGAGGGCGGGGCGTTCGCCGCTGCCGCCTCACCGACGATGCCGTTCTCGTCCACGTCGCCGGAGGAGTTGAAGTTGCGGACGGTGGCCTCGGCGCTGGCCTCGAAGGAGAGCGCGAAGTCCCCCAGGTTCAGCTTCGGCGGGAGGATGCCCTCGCGCGTGAGGCCCTCCTGCGCCAGCGTCACCCGGATGTCCTGGTCCTGGAGCTTCACGTCCGGAATCTTCTCGGCCAGCTCCGCCGGCAGGTTCGCCAGCGTCTCAATCACCTTCATGTGAAGCCCCCTCGACCTGCATGGAAGTGCCGTCCCAGCATGCTCCAGGTTATCCCGGGAGGCACGTGCTGTCGGCTTCGAGGTGGAGTCCAGGGCTGGCCCGGCTGGCTGCCTGGGCGCGAGGGGGTGGGCCCGCGGGGAGGAAGGTCACACCTCGTCGCCGAGGCCGTATTCCTTGAGCTTCCGGGCCAGGGTGTTGCGGCCAATCTCCAGCACCTTCGCCGCGGCCGTGCGGTTGCCCTTCACCGAGTCCAGGACGCGCAGGATGTGGAGGCGCTCCACCTCCGCGAGTGGCAGCAGTCCGGCCTCGGCCGATGAGGGACTGGCCGTCGCGCGAGCGGGGTCCGCCATCGACTGGGGCGCCGTGCTGGCGGGAGGCAACCGGTCCATGTCGGGCAGGGGGAGGTGCTCCTCGAGGATTTCGCCCTCGCACAGCACCACCGCGCTCTCGATGCAGTTCTCCAGCTCGCGCACGTTGCCGGGCCAGCGGTAGCGCTTGAGTCGCTCCAGCGCGAGCGGGCTGAGCCGGGGCGGAGGCAGCCGGTGACGTCGCGCCACGGCGGCGACGAAGTGCCGGGCCAGTCGCTCGATGTCCTCCGCGCCGCGCTCGCGCAGCGGGGGCAGGACGACCTCGACGACCTTGATGCGGTAGTAGAGGTCCTCGCGGAAGCGTCCCTCCGCCACCATGCGCGCGAGGTCCCTGTGCGTGGCCGCGACGATGCGCACGTCCACCTTGATGGCCTGGGTGCCGCCCACGCGCTCGAACTCGCGGTCCTGGATGACGCGCAGGAGCTTGCCCTGCACGGGGAGGGGCAATTCGCCAATCTCGTCGATGAACACCGTGCCGTTGTCCGCCGCCTCGAACTTGCCGGGCATGCGGTGGTCCGCGCCGGTGTAGGCGCCGCGCTCATGGCCGAACAGCTCGTTCTCGATGAGCGTCGCGGGCAGCGCGGCGCAGTCCACCTTGACGAAGGGCTTGTCGCGGCGCGGCCCGTTGACGTGGACGGCGCGCGCGAAGAGCTCCTTGCCACTGCCGCTCTCTCCGCGCAGCAGCACGGTGGCGTCGGTGGGCGCGGCCTTGCGCACCAGCCGGTAGATGGCCTGGAGCTGCGGGGACTCGCCGATGATTCGGTTGAAGAAGTAGCCCACCGGGGCGTGCGGCTGGTCCTTCGCGCGCTGGAGCTCCTGGTACAGGCTGGTGCTCTGCAGGGCGGTGCTCACCTGCGAGGCAATCGCGTCGAGCCGCTCGGTGTCCTCCGGGGTGAAGCGATCTCCCCCGCGACGGTTGAGCACCTGGAGCACGCCGTACAGCGCGCCGTCCGCGTCGCGCAGGGGCACCGCCAGCAGGCTGGTGGTGCGGTAGCCCGTCATCCGGTCGATGTCCGCGAAGAAGCGCTGCTCTCCGCGCGGGTCCGGGACGTTGATGGAATGGCCCTCCTGGGCCACGGTGCCCGCGACGCCCTGGCCCAGCTTCACGCGAATCTGCGACACCTCCGGCAGGTGCGCCGCGCGGCTGAACAGCTCCCGGCGCGCGGGGTCCAACAGCCACAAGGTTCCCCGGTCCGCCTGCATGGTGGCGGCGATGCGGTCCATCAACGTCTGGAGGAATGCATCCAGGTCCACCTCTCTGCCGACGAGCGCTCCAAAGGGGAGGAGGACCTGGGTGATGTCCGCGGCAGGGGGCATGGTGGGCAGTGGCGGGAGGATGAAGGCCGACGCGTCACCATAGCATTCGAGTGGCATCGTTCCGCCCGCCTCTCAGGCCGCGCGGCCCAGGATCAGTCGCTGCCCCTCGCGGGCCGGCTCGCACACGGGGAAGAGGGTGCGCGCCTGCTCGGCCATGTCCTCCAGCGTCTCGTCGGTGTGCGCCGGGTCATGGTGGAACAGGCACAGCCGCCGCGCGCCCACCGTCTTCGCCACGTCCGCCGCGTCCATCATCGTCGAGTGGCCCCAGCCCTTCTTCGGGATGCCCTTGCGGCCGTCGTACTCCTCGGGCGTGTACTGCGCGTCCAGGCACAACACGTCCGCGCCCTCGAACAGCCGCGCCACCTCCGGCGTCAGGTCCTCGCGGCACAGCTCCACGTCCGTGGCGTAGATGAACGAGTGCCCATCCGCCTCCACCCGGTACGCCAGGCACCCCTGCGGGTGCGGCACGTCGATGGGCGTCACCTTGAAGGGCCCCACCTCCACCGTCTTGCCGTGCAGCGCGGACAGGAAGTCCATCCGCGAGCGCATGATGCTCAGCGGCACCGGGAAGTGCGGCGGCTGCATCTGCGCCGCCAGCTCCGACTGGAGCGCCTGCGCGCCATTCGCGCCGGGACCGTACATCGTCAGCTCCGTCGTGGGCAGGTACGCGGGCGTGAAGAAGGGGAAGCCCTGCACGTGGTCCCAGTGCAGGTGCGAGAAGAACATCGCGACCTTGTGCGGCGGGCCCTCGCGCATCATCACCTCACCCAACGCCCGGATGCCCGTGCCCGCGTCGAGGATCAGCCGGTGGCCCTGGCTCGTCACCTCCACGCATGCCGTGTTGCCGCCGATGCGCGAACCCGAGACAGCGATGCTCCCCCGAACGCCGTAGAACCGGATATCCATGACGACCTCCTCATTCAATGGAGGGCCTCCGTGAGGACGCCCTGATGCCCCGTGCTTGAGCACGTGGGATGCCATGTCCAAGTGGCTGGAATTATTGACGAGAGGTCTGACGTTGCGGGGCACCGCACCATTCTGGAGCGCCCCTGGATGGTGCGGCCGTACCATTCCGGGGCATCGAGAATTACGGGGAGTTCCGGCTGATGGCCGGGCTGCTGGGGGCCCTGGCGTTCATCGCCCGCGTGGGAGATCCGGTATAGGACGGAGCCATGGCGTTGATTGCGTTCTGCACCATCAAGGGCGGCGTGGGGAAGACGACGCTCTGCGCGCACGTGGCCTCCGCGCTGGCGGACATGGGCAAGCGCGTGCTGCTGTTGGACCTGGATCCCCAGGCGCACGCGTCGCTTGTGCTGGGGCTGGAGAGTCGCGAGGGGCCATGTGTCGGGGAGGCCCTGGGCGCGCGGCCCAAGTACCGGTTGGACCAGGTGGTGGTGGCGTCACCGAAGCGGCCCACGCTCTTCATCGCGCCGGCGGCGCCTCGCATGGCTTCGATGGAGCGCGAGCTGTTCCAATGGGGACACCGCCTGCAGGCGATTCCGCGCGCACTGAAGACGCTGAGCTGGACGCCGGACGTCATCCTCGCGGACACGCCGCCGAGCATCGGCGCGTACACGGAGGCGGTGCTGGGCTTCTCCGACCTCGTCGTGGCGCCGGTGCCCACGGGGGCCTTCGCGCTCCAGGGCCTGGGCGAAATCGAAGCGGCGTGGCGCGACGTGCGTGAGCAGCAGAGCGGCGAACTGGTGGCGGTGGTGAACCTGTGGGACCGGCGCACCACGGCGACCAACGAGGCGATGGAAGAGGCGCTGAAGGACTCGACGGTGCCGGTGCTGCGCGCGCGGATTCCGCGCTCGGAGTCCATCAATCAAGCGGGGCTGGGCTACGAGGTGGTGTTCGACACGAGCCCCGCGGCGCCGGGTGTCGAGGAGCTGCGGGCCCTGGCGCAGGAGCTGGCGAAGCGCGTGGGCCTGCGCTGACTTACGGCGTGGGCACCCGCCCCGGGAGCACGGGACGGGCGCCTTCGCGCGAATCAATCAGAGGTGGTAGTGGCCGGCGGCCTCGGGCTGGTAGGGCACGGCGACGATGCGCAGTCGCTTGGTGCGCCCGCTCGGCAGCGGCCAGGCAATGGACTGCCCCACGGACAGGCCGATGAGGGCGCTGCCGATGGGGGCGAGCACGGAGATGCGACCCTCGTCGCTCTTCGCGTCCCTCGGGTAGACGAGCGTGACCTGCCGCTGCTCGCCGGTCTGCTCATCCTCGAACAGCACGGTGCTGTTCATCGTCACGACGCTGGGAGGAACCGTCTCCGAGGACACCACCTGGGCCCGGGACAGCTCCGAATCAAGCATCTCCACGAGCTCGGCCGTACGGCCCCCTCCATGGTGGTCGATGACCTGGCGCAGACGCTCCAGGTCGGTCTCAGTCACGATGAGGGACTGCTCGCTGGTCATGTCGATGGCTCCCGTGAAAAGTAAAGAATGAGGATAGGGTCAACACCGCGCCAACGGCTGGGCGAAATATCTATTCCCGGCGAGCCCGGAGAGCCATGCGGGGCCTCAGCCGCCGTCGTCCGGGAGCTTCAGCACCCACCACTCGATTCCCTGGGCGCCGTCGTCCGCGAGGAAGAAGACCTGGGGCCCCGCGTGCGTGAAGAAGTAGGGGAGCGCGCCGAGCGGTCCGGGTACCAGTTCCTGTCGTAACCGCGTCCCCGACTCCATGCCGTGGGTCTCCCAGAGCTCCGCGCCATTGACGCCATCGTCCGCATGGAAGAGGGCCGTCGTGCCCACGCCTGTCATCCAGCGGGGCTCCGAGTGGGCGGGGCCCGGGTGGATGTCCTTCACGAGGAAGGCGCTGCCGGGCGTGCCGTCGGTGCGCCACAGCTCGATGCCGTGGGTGCCGTCATCGGCGCTGAAGAGGACGCTCGGGCCGAGCGCGCCGAACCACAGGGGATAGGAGCCCTCCGGGCCGGGATACACGTCGAAGGCCAGGGTGGTGCCGCTCTCGGTGCCGTCGCTGAGCCAGGGCTCGCGGCCCGCCAGGGGGTCCGCCGCCGCGAAGAAGACGCGGTCTCCCGCCACCGTGAAGGTGTCCGCGTACGAACCGCTCGGGCCCGGCCAGATGTCGCGCAGGAGCCGGGTGCCGCTCTCGGTGCCATCACTGACCCAGGGCTCCTCGCCGTGTTCGCCATCGTTGGCGGCGAAGATGAGCCGCGAGCCGAGGGCGGTGAGGGTGTTGGGGAATGAGCCGGTGGGGCCTGGCAGGAGGTCTTTCACCAGATGTGTCCCGGCCTCGGTGCCGTCGCTGATGCCGAGCTCCCATCCGGCGTCAGGGAAGTTCGCGAGGAAGAAGATTCGCGAGCCCACGACGGTGAGGCAGCGCGGCGAGCCGTCCTCGGCGCCAGGGGCCAGGTCCTTGACGAGCGTGGTGCCCGCGGGGGTTCCGTCCGTGCGCCACAGCTCCTCGCCGTGGTTCGCGTCGCGCGCGTTGAAGTACGCGATGCCGTCCAGCACGACCGGGGTTCCGTCGCCCTGGCTGCCCCCCGAGCCGGGTCGGATATCCTTCACCAGCACCGTGCCCTCGGTGGTGCCGTCCGTGCGCCACAGCTCCCGGCCGTGGACGCCATTGTCGGCGAAGAAGAGGACCCATGGGCCGACGACGAAGAAGTCGGAGGGCTCGGAGGATAGAGGGCCCGGGCGCAGGTCCTTGATGAGCACGGTGCCCGCCGGGGTTCCGTCCGTGCGCCACAGCTCCTGGCCGATGCTGCCGTCGTCCGCGTCGAAGTAGAGCGTGTTGCCTCGTGCCGTCCACGCGCGGGTGTTGGCGCTGCCTGGGCCCGGGAAGATGTCCTGGATGAGGCGCGCGGGCGAGGGGCTCGAGTGCAGCGTGTCCTCGTCGTCGCCCGTCCACAGCAGGTGCTTCGCGGCGACTCGGAAGTCGTAGCCCACGTCCCGTGCCCACAGCTCGGCGCCGGTGCCGCGCTCGTTCGCGGTGAAGAACACCCTACGGCCGCTGACCGTGAAGTCGCGCGCGGCGGATGAGAACGCACCGGGGGACAGGTCCTCCAGTCGAGAGGTTCCGCGTCCGGAGCCATTGCTGCTCCAGGGCTCGTGGCCCTTCCCGGGCTCGCGCGCGGAGAAGTACAGCCGTCCCCTGGCTTCACGGAGGAAGGCGAGGGCGGAGCCCTGGGGGCCGGGCACGAGGTCCTTGACGAGCACGGTGCCGTCGGGTGTGCCGTCGCTGCGCCACAACTCGTCACCGTGATCGGGGGACCAGGCGGAGAAGTAGAGGCGCCCGTCCATCGCGGTGAGTTCGCGGGGGTTGGAGCTGGTGGAGCCCGCGGCGATGTCGCGCACGGGGAAGGTTCCGAGCACGGAGCCATCGCTGCGCCACAGTTCGTCGCCATGGTCGGGGAAGCTGGTGACGAAGAAGAAGAGGTTGCCTGCGGCGCGAGCGCGCAGCGGCCCTTCGAGCGTGGGGAACGGGAGGTCCATGAGCCTCACCGTGCCACTCGGATTGCCGTTGCTCGTCCAGAGCGCGAGCGCGGGGAGTTCACCGGGAAGGTCGTCGTCGTCCTCGTAGCTGACGAAGAAGAAGAGTCGGCCGTCCACCTGGGTGAGCGCCCTGGGGCGGACGATGACGCCAGGTGGGGCGTCGACTTCCTTCACGGCGACGGTGCCGCTGGTCGTGCCGTCGCTGCGCCAGAGGACCCGGTCGACGAAGAAGTAGAGCCGGCCTTGAGCTGCGACGAGTTGGGAAGGGAAGGCGCCGGATGGACCTTCCGCGATGTCCTTCACCAGCGCGGTGCCTCCCTCGGTGCCATCCGTCCGCCACAGCTCGACGCCGGACTGGCCGTCATGGGCGAAGAAGAAGAGGTGCTCGCCGAGCTGGACGAGGCTCTCGGGATGGGAGCCCAGGGGGCCTGGACGCAAGTCCACGACGAGGCGGGTGTTCGAACTCCGTCCTTCACTGCGCCACAGCTCCTCGCCGTGCTCGCCGTCATGGGCGACGAAGTAGAGCGTGTCTCCCACGGCGGTGAACTCACGCGGCTCCGAGCCGAGGGGCCCAGCGCGGAGGTCCTTGACGAGGAAGGTGCCTCGGTCCGAGCCATCGCTCTTGAAGAGTTCGGTGCCTCGGGAGCGGTCGGTGGCGACGAAGTAGAGGGTGCCGTTGACGTCGGTCAGTTCATGCGGGCCGGAGCTGAGGCGGCCTCCCGCGATGTCGTCCACGGGGTAGGGGGAGTCCAGCACGTCCGGGGTGCCCCCCAGCTTTCCCATCGACAGGGTGTCCGCATCTCCTCCGCCACAGCAGAGCGCGGAGACCAGCAACGTGAGGAGCAGTGACAAAGGCAGGAGCGGCAACGCCATGAGGGACACCGTTCTTCGCGCGACATTTCTCGCGCGAGTGGGCGCCAAAGGTGGCTTGCTCCCGCCTCGTGAAAACCCACCCTCCAGGGACGGGGAATTGAGCGCCCGGGCACATCGCCACGGTCGGTCCGAGGCGACTCAGCGGCCGAAGCCGCGTCGAGAAGCGCGCCACGGTGGATGGAACAGTGTCAGCCTGGGGACCACTGTCTGGTCCGGAGGGCCAACATGTTCACGTTCATCGACGGCCTGTCGTCCTTCCTGACGCCGTTCGTTCCTTGTGACTCCGGCTCCTGGCGCTGCGTGAATGGGCCTCGGGAGTGCTGGAGGGCCACCCGTTCCAGCTCTCCGTCAGACATCGAAAGATGCCGACTGAACTGCGTCCCATGGCAGAGGACGTGGCCAACGCGCTGGCCGCGCACGCCACGTCCGCGACAGCACTCGCACGAAAGCTGGACCGCTCCATCATCGCGCTCTGGGGCTGCCCCCTCGAACGGCTCGACCAACGCGTCACCGTGGCCGAGCTTGTCGCCGAGGGACTTCAGCTCCAGACGTTCGAGCCCTGACGCTCAGAACGGACTGTCCGCGCCGCGTGTCGGCAACACCGACACGCCGCCGGACAAGTACGCGTCGATGGACTTCGCCGCCTCGCGGCCATCAGACAGGGCCCAGACGATGAGGCTCGCGCCCCGGCTGGCATCCCCCGCGCTGTAGACACCATCCGCCGAGGTGGCGAAGCGCTTGTCCACCTGCACCGTGCCGCGAGGCGAGAGCGCCACGCCCAGGTCGTCCACGAGTCCCGTTGTCTCCGGGCCGGTGAAGCCCATCGCCAGGATCAGCAGGTCCACCTCGAGCGTCGTCTCGGAGTCGGGAACCTCCACCAGCCTCGGGCCGCCGCCGACCGCGCGCTGCACCTCCACCTTCACGGCGTGCAGGGCCTCCAGCTTCCCGTCCGTGCCGACCAGTCGCTTCGTCTGCATCGCGAAGCCGCGCTCGCCGCCTTCCTCCTGGCTCGACGACGTGCGGAAGACCACCGGCCACCGGGGCCACGGGTTGTCCAGCGCGCGCACGGAGGGAGGCGAGGGGAACAGCTCGATTTGCTGCACGCTCTTCGCGCCCTGCCGCAGCGCCGTGCCCAGGCAGTCCGAGCCCGTGTCACCACCTCCAAGGATGACCACGCGCTTGCCCGCAGCGTTCAGTCGCTCCTGCTGTTCACCGTGCCCATCCACGAGCCGGTTCTGGTGCTCCAGGTACTCCATGGCCTGCACCACGCCGCTCAGCTCGCGCCCGGGCACCTCCAGCTCACGCGCCCGTCGCGCGCCCATTGCGAGCAAGAGCGCGTCATGTCGCCCGCGCAGTTCACGGAAGCTCACCGAGCCGCCCACGTCCACGCCGGTGCGGAACACCACGCCCTCCGCCTCCATCAGCGCGAGGCGACGGTCCACCACGGACTTCTCCAGCTTGAAGTCCGGAATCCCGTAGCGCAGCAGCCCTCCGGCCTTCGGGTCGCGCTCGTACACGGTGACGCTGTGCCCGGCCGCATTGAGCTGCGCCGCCGCCGCCAGCCCCGCGGGTCCCGAGCCCACCACGCCCACGGTGCGCCCCGTGCGCCGGGTGGGAGGCCGGGGCTTCACCCAGCCCTCCGTGAAGGCGCGCTCGGCGATCTCCTTCTCCATCTGCTCGATGGTCACTGCGTCGCGGTCGATGGCCAGCACACACGCCGCCTCGCACGGCGCGGGGCACAGCCGGCCCGTCATCTCCGGGAAGCCGTTGGTGCGGGTGAGGATGTCGTACGCCTCGCGCCAGCGGCCCCGGTACACGGCCTCGTTGAAGTCCGGGATGAGGTTCCCGAGCGGACAGCCCTGGTGACAGAAGGGGACGCCACAGTCCATGCAGCGCCCTGCTTGTCGCTTTGCTTCCTCGGGAGCCAGCGGCAGCGCGAACTCCCGATAGTCGCCCAGCCGCTCCTGCTTCTCACGCTTGTGCGGGTGGACGCGAGCCCACTCCATGAATCCGGTCGGCTTGCCCATGGTTCAGCCCCTCCCGCCGACGACGTGTTGGAGCTGCGCCCCCACCGAGGTCTCCGGTGGCTTCTTCGCCGCGCGTCGCGCCTGCAACACGCGCTTGTAGTCCGTCGGCATCACCTTTACGAACCGGGGCACCATCAGCTCCCAGTTGTCGAGCACCCGCCGCGCCAGCGCGCTGTGCGTATGCCGCAGGTGTCGCTCGACCATGCCGTGCACGAGCCAGATCTCCGACTCGTCCACCAGCGACTCCAGCTCCACCATCTCTAGGTTGCACCGCTGTCGGAACGTCGACTCCTTGTCCAACACGTACGCGGTACCGCCGCTCATGCCCGCCGCGAAGTTGCGGCCCGTGGGGCCCAGCACCACCACCACGCCGCCCGTCATGTACTCGCAGCCGTGGTCGCCCACTCCTTCCACCACCGCCTGCGCGCCGCTGTTGCGCACCGCGAAGCGCTCACCCGCGAGTCCTCGCAGGTACACCTCGCCCGCCGTGGCGCCGTAGAGGGCCGTGTTGCCCACCAGCACGTTCTCCTCCGCCACGAAGCGGCTGGACTGGTGCGGGTAGACGATGATGCGTCCGCCCGAGAGGCCCTTGCCCACGTAGTCGTTGGCGTCTCCCTCCAGCTCCATCGTGACGCCGGAGACCAGGAACGCGCCGAAGCTCTGACCCGCCGAGCCCTTCATCCGCACGTGCAGCCGCCCGTCCGGGAGCCCTCGCGCCCCATACTTCTTGGCGATCTCCCCGGACAGCATGGCGCCCACCGCGCGATGCGTGTTGCTCACCGGCCGCGTCAACAGCATGGCGGGCCCACCGTCGATCACCGCCTTCGCGTCGCGAAGCAGCTCGTGGTCCAGGTGGTCCGACACATCCTTGGAGCGGGGCACCGTGCAGTGACGGGGCTCGCTCTCCGGAGCAGCGGGCGCGGCCAGCAGCGCGGAGAGGTCCACGCGTCGCGCCTTCCAGTGGTCCACCGCCGCGCGCTGGCGCAGCAGGTCCACCCGGCCCACCAGTTCCTCCATCGTCCGAGCCCCCAGCGCCGCCATCTTGCGCCGCAGGTCCTCCGCGATGAGCAGGAAGAAGTTCACCACGTCCTCGGGCTTGCCCTGGAAGCGCTCTCGCAGCGCTCCGTCCTGCGTGGCGATGCCGGCCGAGCACGTGTTGAGGTGGCACTTGCGCAGCATGATGCAGCCCACGGCCACGAGGCTCGCGGTGGCCATGCCGAACTCCTCGGCGCCCAGCAGCGCGGCCACCAGCACGTCGCGCGCGGTGCGCAGGCCACCGTCCGCCTGCACTCGGATGCGCGAGCGAAGGCCGTTGTGCACCAGCACCTGCTGCGTCTCCGCGAGGCCCAGCTCCCACGGAAGGCCCGCGTGGTGGATGCTCGAAATCGGCGAGGCGCCCGTGCCGCCCTCGTAGCCGGAGATGACGACGCAGCCCGCGCCCGCCTTCGCCACGCCGGCGGCGATGGTGCCCACGCCCACCTCGCTCACCAGCTTCACGCTCACCCGCGCCTTCGGGTTGGTGGACTGGAGGTCGTAGATGAGCTGCGCCAAGTCCTCGATGGAATAGATGTCGTGGTGCGGAGGAGGGGAGATGAGCGTCACGCCCGGCGTGGACCAGCGGACCTTGGCGATGCGCTCGTCCACCTTGTGGCCCGGAAGCTGTCCGCCCTCGCCCGGTTTGGCGCCCTGGGCGACCTTGATCTGCAGCTCGTCCGCGTTGACCAGGTACTCGGTGGTGACACCGAAGCGCGCGCTCGCCACCTGCTTGATGGCGCTGCGGCGCAGGTCGCCGTGCTCGTCCGGCAGGTAGCGCCGAGACTCCTCGCCGCCCTCGCCGCTGTTGGACCTGCCACCCAGCCGGTTCATCGCGATGGCCAGCGTCTCGTGGGCCTCCGCGCTGATGGAGCCGAAGGACATGGCGCCCGTGACGAAGCGACGCGCCAGCGAAAGGGCCGGCTCTACTTCTTCCAGGGGGACGGGACGACAACCCTCGGTCACGACCTCCAGGAGACCGCGCAGGTTACAGTGCTCGTGCGTCTCGTCGTCCGCCAGCCGCGAGTACTCCGCGAACTGCGCCGCGTCGTTGCCGCGCACGGCCGCCTGGAGCTTCGCGATTGTCGCCGGGTTCCACTTGTGCCGCTCACCCTGTCGACGCCAGCGGTACTGGCCGCCCACGGGGACCTGGCCCTCCGCCGTTTCGAAGCCGCGCGCGTGGCGCTCCGCGACCTCGCGCCCCAGCTCGGGCAGGCCCACGCCTTCCACTCGGGAGGGCGTACCGGTGAAGTGGCGTTCAATCAGGCCGCGCTGAAGTCCCACCGCTTCGAACAATTGGGAGCCTCGGTAGGACTGGAGCGTGGAGATGCCCATCTTGGACATCACCTTCATCAGTCCTTCCTCCACGGCGTGGATGAAGCGCTCCTGCGCCTTCTCCGCGTCCACCCCCAGCTCGCCCCCGTCCGCCATCGCCCGCACCGTGTCCAGCGCCAGGTACGGATTCACCGCCGCCGCGCCGTAGCTGAAGAGGCAGGCGAAGTGATGCACCTCACGCGCCTCCGCCGTCTCCAACAGGAGGCCCGTGTACATGCGGATGCCGTCACGGACCAGTCGCTGGTGCACCGCGGACATGGCCAGCAGCGCGGGGATGGCCGCGTGCGTGACGTCCACGCCCCGGTCGCTCAGGAGCAGGATGCTCGCGCCCGCGTCCACCGCGTCGACCGCCGCCGCGCACAGCTTCTCCACCGCCGCTTCCAGTGCGCCCTCTCCGCCGTCCAGGGGATAGAGCAGCGACAGGCGCTTCGTCTCGAACAGGCCCTCGCCGTGGATGGAGGCAAGCCGTGCGAGCTGCCCGTTGGTGAGGATGGGGCCGGGCAGCGAGAGCCGATGGCACTGCTCGGGCGTCTCCTCGAAGGTGTTGCTCTCCGGGCCCAGCGCCGTCGCCAGCGTCATCACCAGCGACTCGCGCAGCGGGTCGATGGGTGGGTTCGTCACCTGCGCGAAGAGCTGGTGGAAGTACGAGAAGAGGCTGGGGGCCTGGTCGCTGAGCACCGCGAGCGGAGTGTCCGTGCCCATGGAGCCCACCGGCTCCTTGCCCGTCTCCGCCATGGGGGTGATGACCGAGCGGATGTCCTCCACCGTGTAGCCGAACGCGCCCTGGAGCCGTGTCAGCTCGTCGCCCCGCAGCCGCTCCGGCGCGGCGATGGTGGGCAGGTCGTCGAAGGTGAAGACGTTGCGTTGGAGCCAGCGACGGTAGGGCCAGCGCGTGCTGATGTCGCGCTTCACCTCCTCGTCCTCCAGGATGCGGCCCTCGGTGGTGTCCACCAGCAACATGCGGCCCGGCGTCAGGCGCCCCTTGCGGCGCACCTGCGAGGGTGGCACGTCGATGACGCCCGTCTCCGAGGCGAGGATGATGCGGTCATCCTCCGTGACGAGGTAGCGCGCCGGCCGCAGCCCGTTGCGGTCCAACGTCGCGCCGATGAGCTGCCCGTCCGTGAAGGCGATGGCCGCGGGCCCGTCCCACGGCTCCAAGAGCGCGGAGGAGTACTCGTAGAACGCGCGCTTCTCGTCCGACATCAGCGCGTCGCCCTCCCACGCCTCCGGAATCATCATCATCATCGCGTGGGGCAGGGTGCGGCCGCCCAGGTAGAGCAGCTCCACCATGTTGTCGAACTGCGCGGAGTCGCTCTTGCCCGGGACGATGATGGGCCACAGCGGCTCCAGGCTCCCGCCCAACCGCGCCGTCTGGAGCAGCCCGCGACGCGCCGTCATCCAGTTGCGATTGCCACGCAGGGTATTGATTTCGCCGTTGTGCGCGATGAAGCGGAACGGCTGCGCCAGCTCCCACGTGGGGAACGTGTTGGTGGAGAAGCGCGAGTGCACCAGCCCCAGCGCGCTGACGAACTCCGTGTGCTGGAGGTCCGGGTAGAAGCGCGGCAGGTCCGCCGGGAGCAGCAGCCCCTTGTAGACGAGCGTCTCCGAGGAGAGGCTGGCCAGGTGGAAGCGGCCCATCGGGTCCACGCCGCGCGCCTGCACGCGGTTCTCCGTCAGCTTGCGGATGCGGTACAGCTTGCGCTCGAACGCGCTGGGCACCACGCGGCGCCGCGCGATGAAGAGCTGGCGGATGACGGGCGCGGCCTCGCGAGCCACCGGCCCCAGGTGCTCCGGCGCCACCGGGACGTCGCGCCAGCCGAGCACGCGCTGCCCCTCCTCGGCGACGACCTCCTCCAGCACCGCCTCGCACGCGGCCCGGGCTTCAACCTCTTGCGGCAGGAACACCTGCGCCACGCCGTACTGTCGACGCGGAGGCAGCTCGAAGCCCAGCTCCGGCGCCTCATGCTCGAAGAAGCGGTGCGGCAACTGGACGAGGATGCCGGCGCCGTCTCCCGTTCGAGGATCCTTCCCCGCGGCCGCCCGGTGACTCAGGCGGTTGAGCAGTTCCAGGGCGTCCTCGACAATGCCTCGAGAGCGCTCACCTCGCAGGTGAGCCACGAAGCCCACTCCGCAGGCATCGTGTTCGGTCTCGGGCTCGTAGAGGCCGTACCGGCCGGGGAGGATCGCGGTCATCAACTTCCCCTTTCCCGCCTGACGCGGGAGGTCATCGCTGTGTCGCTACACGCTAACGCGACGCGTCGACTCCCGTAAAGAAGCCACGAGCGAGAGGCCGGTGGTCGGGCAGTGGGCCAAGGGGCCTTGCCGGCCACCCCCAAGACGGAGGCCCTCGTCAATGGGTGGCCAGTCGATTGCCCTCGGGGGAGGGGCGGCCTCGTCACGCCGTGGGAGGGACCCACCGTGGTGGGTGGACCGGGGGCGCTCGGGATTCGCTATGAAGCGGCGCGTCCGCGCGAGCTCTTCTCGCACGGCGTCATGAGGACCGCGCCATGCCCTACACCCCCATCATCGGCACCCTGGGCTACGTGATGTCGCCGGACGGGCAACGGGTGCTGCTGATCCACCGCAACGCCAGGCCCGACGACGCGCACCTGGGCAAGTACAACGGGCTCGGCGGGAAGATGGAGCGCGACGAGGACGTGGGCGCGTGCATGCGCCGCGAGATTCGCGAAGAGGCGGGCATCGAGTGCACGCGCATGGTCCTTCGCGGCACGCTGTCCTGGCCCGGCTTCGGCAAGCATGGTGAGGACTGGCTCGGCTTCGTCTTCCGCATCGACGCCTTCGAGGGCACGCCGCTGGAGCGCAACGCGGAGGGCACGCTGTCCTGGGTGCCCCTCGCCGAGCTTCCTCGCCTGCCCATGTGGGACGGAGACCGGCACTTCCTGCCGCTCGTGTTCGACGAGGACCCTCGGCCGTTTCACGGCGTCATGCCGTATTCCGGGGGACGCGCGTTGAGCTGGAGTTTCACGCGGCTGTGAGACGCACCCTGTCTGGGTTTGCCACGCGCGGGGTGCGTGTATTGGCCACTGTGATGAAACAAATACGTCCAAGTTGAGCTTGCGCGTTGACGAGCCCTGGCTCGCGGGCGTAGTTCTATGGATTCTGAAGATGAGAATGGTTCTCAATTTCAATATCCCCTCCGTGGAGGGCGTCCCGCCGGCCGAGCGGAGCGTGTCGTCCGGGCAACTGTTCCGCCTGGGCGAGACGTTGGAACGAGAAGGCGTCTGGGCCCGGTGGGGCTGGGCGCTCGTCATGGCGGTGGTGGCTCACGTGGGGGTGTTGGGGGTGGGAATGGCGCTGCCCGCGCCCGCCCAGGTGGCGCCCGTGGCGGAGGAGCCGGAGTTGGTGTTCCTCTCCTTCGCGCCCCCTCCGCCCGCCTCGGGAGGCGCTCCGCGTCCCGCTTCGGTCGAGCGTGCGTCGCGGCAGGCCCGCCCTCGCGCGCCGCGTCCGGTGGTGGTGCCTCGGGCCGTGGTGCCGCAGCAGAGGCCCGAGATCGTCGAGCCCACGCCGCCCGAGGAGGCTCCGGCCGTTGAAGAGGCGGAGACGAGCGTGCCCGAGGCCACCGCGGAGGCGCGTCCCGAAGACACGTCGAAGCCGAGCGTGGTGGGGGGCGTCGCGGGTGGGGTGGCTGGTGGCACGCAGGGCGGCATCGTCGGCGCTCCGGGGGGGACGGGCGAGGCGGTGGGGTTGGGGCAGGTGCTGCGACCTCCGTCCGTCTTGAAGCAGCTCACGCCGGAGTACCCCCGACGGGCTCGCGTCGATGGCGTCCAGGGGCTCGTCCTGGTGCGCATCATCGTCGGCACGGACGGTGAGGTTGAGACCGAGCACACGCGGGTCATCCGCTCCATTCCCATGCTCGATTCGGCGGCCATCGCGGCCGTCAATCGGTGGCGCTTCACGCCGGCCATCGGACGCCAGGGCAAGCCCGTGCGCGTCATCCTCGAGCTTCCCGTCCAGTTCTCCTTGAATTGAAGCAGGTCATGGCCCTCCCGCTCCGCAAGCCGCTGTTCTGGATTCATCTTGTCGTCGGTGTCGTCGTTGGCATCGTCGTCGCCATCATGTCGGTGACGGGGGTGGCCATCGCGTTCGAGTCCCAGGTGCTCGAGTGGGCGGAGGCCGAGGCTCGCGCCGTGCCGGCTCCCGAGGCGGAGGTCCGGCGGCTGCCCATCGAGGCGCTGGTGGCGAAGGTTCGCGAGGCGAAGCCCGAGGCCCAGGTGTCGGGTGTCACGGTGTATCCGTCCGCGACGGCGGCCGCGCAGGTGGCCCTGGGGCGCGCTGGCGTCGTGTTCGTCAATCCGTACACGGGCGAGGTGCGGGAGGGTGGGGCGAAGGGTTGGCGGGACTTCTTCCATGTGATGGAGGACTGGCACCGGTGGCTCGCGACGGGCGGCGACAATCGCGCCATCGGCAAGGCGATCACCGGCGCGTCCAACGCGGGCTTCCTGTTCCTGGCGTTGTCGGGGCTCTACCTGTGGTGGCCGCGCAAGTGGACGCTGAAGACGGTGCGTCCGGTGCTCTGGTTCAAGCGGGGATTGAAGGGCAAGCCTCGCGACTTCAACTGGCACAACGTCATCGGGCTCTGGTCGATGCCGGTGCTGGTGGTTCTCACGGCGTCCGGCATGGTCATCTCGTACAAGTGGGCGTCGGACTTCGTCTACTCGGTGACGGGCAACCCCGCGCCAGCGACGCAGGGGCCTCCGGGGTCCGCGGGCGTGAAGGTGACACCGCCGGAGGGTGGAGCGCCGCGCAAGGACCTGGGTGCGCTCCTCGCGACGGTCCAGGAGCAGGTGCCCGCCTGGGCGAGCATCACGTATCGGCTGCCGTCGCCGCCCCGCGGGGCGGGTGGGCAGGACAAGCCGTCCGCTCCCTCAGGGCAGGCACCGTCCGCGCAGCCACCGGCAGGGCAGGGTGAGCCTGGCGCTCGCGCCGAGGCTCCGGTCGTGGCGGGCGAGCGTCGCGCTGAGTCCCCCGTCACCAACAGTGAGCGTCGCACCGAGACACCAGCGGGTGAGGGTGCGCCTCGCGCCGAGCCGCGAGGTGGCGCGCCCGTCGCGGAAGGTGAGCGCCGTGTTGAGGCACCGGCCGCTGAGGGCGAGCGTCGCGCCGAGTCGCGGGGTAGCGCGCCCGTCGCGGAAGGTGAGCGCCGAGCCGAAGGCAAGTCGCGCGGTGAGTCGCGCGGCCCGAAGGGTGACAGCGACGGCAAGGTCGACGCCGTCACCTTCAACGTGAAGGAACAGGATGGATGGCCGCTGTTCGCCTCCACTCAGTTCTCGGTGGACCCGTTCTCGGGCGTCATCGCGAAGCGTGAGGGCTTCGCGGACTTCAACAGCGGACGCAAGCTGAGGACCTGGCTGCGCTTCCTCCACACCGGCGAGGCGCTCGGGTGGGTGGGCCAGCTCATCGCCGCGATGGCCTCGCTCGGTGGTGTCTTCCTCGTGTGGACCGGCTTCGCCCTGTCGTGGCGACGCTTCTTCCCGAAGCGAAACCCGCGCACTTCGACGCCCGCGCCGGCGTCGTCCGAGCCCACGCCCGTGAGCTCGCCGGAGACCCCCGCCTAGGACACCTCGAAACGGGCGGGCGAGGTTCCCGCGACGCCCCCGGGCGTCCCTTGGTTGATTCTGAAAATCGCAGTCATTCTCAATTTAACTGGAACGGCCCCTCGATGGGCCTGGGAGTGGGGAGAGTCATGTCGTTCATCAAGTCACGCAGCCCTGGAATCCGGACGAGCGCGGGTCACACGGGAGGAATTCGTTCCGCGCTGAGGCCGTGGGGTCCCGCGATGGGGCTCGCGTCGGCGCTGGCGGCCGGTGGGGCGGTGGCGCAGGAGCAGGAAGCACAGCAGGTGCCGGTGGCGGCGGAGGCCCCCGTGGAGGCCGCGCCCGTGGAGCCCCAGGGCACGACGCCCGCCCCGGAAGCCCAGGGCACCGAGGGTCACTTCACGCTGCCCACCGTGCAGGTGCAGGGCGACGCCGAGGGCTATCAGGTCAAGGAGAGCTCGCTGCCCCGCGTCCAGCGCGCGCTGGTGAATACGCCGCAGTCCGTGACGGTGGTGCCGGAGGAGGTGCTCGAGGAGCAGCAGGCGACCACGGTGCGGGATGCGCTGCGCAACGTCTCCGGCATCACGATGAGCGCCGGCGAAGGTGGCCGTCAGGGTGACGCCTTCATCCTGCGTGGTTTCTCCGCGCAGAACGACGTGTCTCGCGACGGCGCGCGAGACTTGGGCTGGTTCACCCGCGACACGTTCAACCTGGAGGGCGTGGAGGCGTACTTCGGTCCGTCCTCGGTGCTCTTCGGCCGTGGCTCCACGGGCGGCGCCATCAACCTGGTGACGAAGAAGCCCAAGCGCACGTCCTTCCAGGAGGTCGCGCTGAGCGGCGGCACCGCGCCGTCGGGCCGCGTCGAGGCGGACCTCAACGAGGCGGTGTCGGAGAACTTCCAGGCGCGCCTCAACCTCATGGGCCAGCTGGCCTCCACGGCGGGCCGCGATGTCGTCCAGGACAACCGGCTGGGCCTGGCGCCCTCGCTGCGCTTCAAGGTGGCGGAGCAGACCACGCTGGAGCTCGACTACCTCTTCCAGCGCGAGGACGGCCTTCCCGACTACGGCGTGCCCTACTTCAACGGCAAGCCCGTCACGGAGACGCTGGATGTCCCACGCGAGAACTTCTACGGCGTGAAGGCGGACACCGAGCGCGTGGATGCCCACGTCGCCACGGCGCGCCTCACCCAGGGACTGGGCGAGCAGTTCCAGTTCACCAACACGCTGCGCTTCGGTCGCGTGGACCGCTTCGCCAGCCCCACCGCGCCGCGAGGCCTCACCCCCGCGGGCGCGCCGACCACCATCGGCCGGCAGCGCTTCCAGACGGAGACGGACAATTCCGTCATCTCCAACCAGGCCACCGTGGGCGGCGAAGTGGAGACGGGCTTCATCAAGCACACCGCGAACGCGGGCGTGGAGCTGTCGTGGGAGAAGCGCGGCCAGTCCCGCGATAACCTCAACGCCGTGGGCCTGCCCACCGGACCCAACATCCCGGCGGACCTGTTCGAGCCGGACGCGGAGCCGGACCTGTCCGCGGTGTCGCCGGTGTTCTCCGGCTCCAACGTGAGCATCCAGCGGACGCTCGGCCTCTTCGCCGCGGACCAGGTGCAGGTGGGTCAGTACCTGGAGCTGGTGGGCTCGCTGCGCTGGGACGTCTTCAACACCGACTACTCCACCACGGGCAACACCGGCGCCAAGAGCCGGCTGCGCAAGAGCGACCACCTCTTCAACTGGCGTGCGGGCGTCGTCCTGCACCCGGCGGAGAAGGTGAGCGTCTACGGCATGTACGGCACGTCCTCCAGCCCCTCCGCGGAGCTGGGCTCGGTGTCCGCGGACACCGTGAGCCTGGACCCGGAGAAGAACGCCATCCTGGAGGCGGGCGCCAAGGCGGACCTGCTCGACGGCCGGCTCGGGCTGACGGGCGCGGTGTTCCGAATCACGAAGACGGACGCGCGCGTGCCCAACACGGACCCGGAGGGGCCGCCGCAGGTGCTCGAGGGTGAGCAGCGCGTGCAGGGCTTCAACGTGGGCATCGCCGGCACCATCGTCGAGCGCTGGAAGGTGCTCGCCAACTACACGCTGATGGACTCCGCCATCGTGGAGCACACGAACGCGTTCCTCGTGGGCCAGCGGCTGCCCAACACGCCGCGCCACAGCATCTCCCTGTGGACGACGTACTCGCCGCTGAAGGACTTCACCGTGGGCGGCGGCGCCGTCTACCAGGACGTGACGAGCGTCAGCAATCCCGCGGCGCCCACCACGGCGACCAGTTACGTGCCGAACTTCTGGCGCTTCGATGCGTTCGCCAGCTACGCGTTCGGCAAGGCGCAGGTCCAGCTCAACGTCTACAACCTCACCGACACGCTGTACTACGACCAGTACTACGGCGGCCACGCGGTGCCCGCCGATGGCGTGTCCGCGCTGCTGACGGCGCGTTACCGCTTCTAACCAAGAGGGTCGCGGTCATGATGTTGCACATTCCCAATGTCCTGACCGCGCCCGAGGTGGCCCGCTGCCGCGCGGTGATGGAGCAGGCGGACTGGACGGACGGCAAAGTCACGGCCGGCCACCAGTCCGCCCAGGTGAAGAAGAACCTCCAGCTCCCCGAAGGCGGCGCCGCCGCGCGGGAGCTGGGGGAACTCGTCCTGGCGGGGCTGGAGCGCAGTCCGCTCTTCATCTCCGCCGTGCTTCCGCAGCGCGTGTTTCCCCCGCTGTTCAACCGCTACGACACGAGCATGTCCTTCGGCTCGCACGTGGACGGCGCCATCCGCCCCGTTCCGGGGACGGGGCAGCGCGTGCGCACCGACGTGTCCGCGACGCTCTTCCTCTCCGCGCCGGACAGCTATGACGGTGGAGAGCTGGTGGTGGAAGACACGTACGGCCACCACGCGGTGAAGCTGCCCGCGGGGGACCTCATCATCTACCCGTCGACGAGCCTGCACCACGTCACCCCGGTGACGAGGGGGGCGCGGCTCGCTTCGTTCTTCTGGGTGCAGAGCATGGTGCGCGACGTGTCCCGGCGCGCCCTGCTGTTCGATATGGACACCGCCATCATGCAGCTCAACCAGGAGGTGCCCAGGAGCCCCTCACTGGTCATGCTGACGGGCGTGTACCACAACCTGCTCCGCCAGTGGGCGGAGCCCTGAGTCACCTCAGGTCCGGTCCTTGCGGACCACGACCTTGCGGCCGCGGATGGTCGCCGCCTTCAGCGCGGCGATGACGCGGTTGGCATCCGGCTCGGGGACTTCCACGAGCGAGAAGCCGTCGGCGATCTGAATGGCGCCGATGCGCGACGAGTCCAGGCCCGCCTCACCGGCGATGGCGCCCACCAGGTCGGCGGGACGCATGCCCGCCACACGGCCCGCGCCAATCCACAGCCGGGTGGTGTCCCAGGACGGAGGGCCCGCCGGGCGCTTCGGGGCGCCTCGCTCCGAGCGGACGGGACGCCCGCCCGGTCCCGACGAGGGGCCACTGGAGCGAGCCGGCCGCTCCGTCGCCGGCGAGACCGCGGGAATCTCCTCCTCTTCCTTCGCGCGGCCTTCGTCCTGCGAGTCCTGGAGCAGCTTCACGGCCGCCGCGGCGATGTCGAGCGGCTCGAACTCGCCGGCCAGGTCCTCCACGATGCTCCGCAGCGACTCCAGTCCGCCGGCCACCAGCGTCTCGCGCAGCGTGGCGCGCATCAGCTCCTGGCGACGGGCCCGGAGGTCCGCCACGGTGGGGATGGTGGACACGGTGATTCGCTGACCGGTGACCTTCTCGATGTTGCGCAGCAGCCGGCTCTCGCGGGCCTCGACGAGGGTGATGGCCACGCCCTCGCGACCCGCGCGGCCCGTGCGGCCGATGCGGTGCACGTACGCCTCCGGGGCGTTGGGCACGTCGAAGTTCACCACGTGGGACAGGCGGGGGATGTCCAGGCCGCGCGCCGCGACGTCCGTGGCGACGAGCAGGTCCGTGCCGTGCGACTTGAGCTGCTTGATGACGCGGTCTCGCTGCTCCTGCGTCATGCCGCCGTGGAGCGCGTGCGCGCGCCAGCCCCGGCCGTTGAGGGAGACGGTGAGGTCGTCCACCTCCGTGCGGGTGCGGCAGAAGATGATGGCGGCGGTGGGGGACTCCACATCGAGCAGCCGGCCCAGCGCGGCGATCTTGAACGAGCGCGGGACGACGTACGCGGTCTGCCGGATGCGAGGCAGCTCACCCGGCTCCACCTTCTCCTTGGCGATGCGCACGCGCACCGGCTGGTGGAGGTGGCGCTCGGCGATGCTGGCGATGCGCGGGGGCAGGGTGGCGGAGAAGAGGGCGGTCTGCCGGTTCTCGGGCGTCCCGGAGAGGATGGCCTCCAGGTCGTCGGCGAAGCCCATGTCGAGCATCTCGTCGGCCTCGTCGAGCACGACGGTGCGGACGTTCTCGAGCTGGAGGGTGCCTCGGCGCAGGTGGTCCAGGGCGCGGCCGGGGGTGGCGACGACGACATCCACGCCGCGCTTGAGCACGCGCAGCTGCTGGCCGATGACCTGGCCGCCGTACAGCGGCAGGACGGTGGCGCCCAGCTTCTGGCCGTAGCGGTGGATGGCCTCGGACACCTGCATGGCCAGCTCGCGCGTGGGGACGAGCACCAGGGCGGAGGTGTTGTGGGGGCCCGCCTCACCCGGGTTCAGGTGGTGGAGGAGGGGGAGGGCGAAGGCCGCCGTCTTGCCAGTGCCGGTGGCGGCGATACCGAGCAGGTCCTTCCCTGCGAGCAGCGGGGGGAGGGCGGCCTGCTGAATGGGCGTGGGCTCCTCGTATCCGAGGGCACTGAGCGCCTCCACGAGCTGGGGCTTGAGGCCCAGGGATTCGAAGGAGGCGACGGGGGGCGAAGACGGCGGTGCGGAAGTCACGTCGGGGCTTGTACCACCGGCTTCCTCCCTCGTGGCTTTAAGAATCGCCCTTCTGTCCCACATCTATCGCGTCCCTGGTGGGCGCTGGTGGGTGGACGGCCGCGAACCGACCCCTCACGTGGGGGGCGAAAGGTCCAACGGGTCAGGCTTCTTCGTCTGAAAGGACTGTCCGGACAAGGGCGTCGCCGGGCCTGAGCGGTGGAGGCAGACCCTGGGGCCCGTGCCATTGCGGTTTAAGATGACCGCATCCCTCGGGGGGACCCATGCGCGCAACTCTCGCCCTCACGCTCCTGCTCGCGGCCTGCGCGAGCACCATGCCGCCACCTCGCGGAGAGTCACGCAAGGTGCTCCAGCGCCCCGCAGGCGCAATCGCCCCTCCGCGGGCACCATCGTCTCCCCAGCGCAACTGGGGGGCCGTACAGGCTGGCCCGTCCACCAAGGCGATGGTGTTCAACTGGTATCCGCCGGAGCCTTTGCCGTCCCAACTCGAGACAGAGCGGCGCTATGCGCTCTGGCGTGATCGGCCGCACGAGCGGCACCACATATTCCCCCAGGCCCAAGAGCTTTATTTCCGGTCCAAAGGCATCGCAGTGCATGACTGGACCGTCATCATCGATGTGGTCCATCACCGGGCCTTGCACAAGGATGGAGACGGGGGACCGTGGAATACCGAGTGGCTTGAGTGGCGCCGCAATACGAGGGGGCGCGCCACCAAGGTCGAGCACTTCGATTTCGCTCGCGAGCTGATACGCAAGTACAACGTGTTTGGTATCCCGGTGACGTACTATCAACACCTCAATCTCCCTCCCCTCCCGCCTCCGTGAGGACGTCATGCGCGTCTACGAGCTACGCACACCAGCGCGCCGGCGGTGGAGCGCGGCACTCCGCGCCACTCGAAAGTGGAGCCTCCCAGGCGTCGAGGACTGTCCAGGATGTCGAGAGACTTGGAGCGGCACCCTCGCGTACCCAGCTGTCGACCTCTCGGGTGTGGACTGGGCACGACGCCTCGAGGAGCCGCGACCGGCGCAGTGGGGTGAGGTGGTGGAGTTGCGCGAGTTGGTGCGGCCCCTGTGTCCTCCCGGGGCGCTCCTCGAGCCAGGGACGGAGTTTGGCCCGGCGATGGGGACCGCGCTCGGGCGGTGGGGGCCCGTGACGCTCACCGACCCCTGGACGGTCTGGGTGCGCACAGACGCGCTCGAGTATCTGTCGGGGCTCCGCGGAATAACGCCCGCGCGCCACGAACTGCGCCGCACCGTCACGGAGCTGCTTGAGCTGCAGATTCCGGCGCGTGGACGGCTGGCCCCCGAGTGTCTCCCAGCCACCGTTGAGGCGCCGTGCGGCGTGTGCGGCCGCGCGGGTTGGCGACTGCCACAGCGGTACTGGCTCGACAGTGCGCAGGTCCCAGACCTGGACCTGTGGAGGCTCGAGGACGCCCCTACCGTGGTCTGCGCGTCCGAGCGATTCGCGCACGCACTCGACGCGATGGAGGACCCCAGTGACATCCTCCTGGTAGAGCTGGCGGCGGAGGACTCCGCTGGCTACAGCGAGCGCCCGCCACGACCAGCGTCGTAGGGCTGGAATCCCCTTCGCCAGGCTTCAGCCCTGCTCGGGGACCCCCAGCCCGGTGACTTCCTGGAGCCCTGTCGGGGTGGCGTGGAAGACGGCGAAGGCGTCCGCCCCCTGCTCCACACTGGCGAGACAGCACACCTGGGAGACTCGGCCGGAGGCGTGGGCGAGGGTGCCCCGGTAGCGCTTGTGCAGATGTCCACAGAGCACGAGCGAGGGCTGGAGTGCTTCGGCCACGAGCCGCGCGTAGTCATTGCCCACGGCCTCGGCGCTGGGGCTGCGACGCTGGTGCGCGAAGTCCTCGCGGTCCTCGGTGGCGATGATTCCGGAGGGCCAGTCATGCACGAGGAGGACATCCGCCCGTTCGAGTCCCAGGGCGCGGTCGATGTCCTCTTCGTTGAAGCAGGTGAAGTCCTTGAGGGACACGCTGCCGAGCAGGGACAGGGGCGGATGCGGCTTCTGGAAGCCCCCTTCGTCATGAATGCCGGAGACGCCGACGACGCGCAGCCCCCTGGGTTCGACGACGCCCACGCGGCCCACGTACCGGCAATTGGTGGCGATCAGCGCGCCCTCGGGGGTCGCGTCCAGGTGGCCGTGCGGCTCGTGGTTGCCGCCGATGAAGTAGACGGGCCAGGGGAAGCGGCGGCGATTCTGGTGGTAGTCCCCGAAGTCGCCCAGGTGCTTGTATCGCGCGGGGGCGGCCATGGTCGCCAGGTCCGAGTCGTCGCGGTGGGGCTCGAAGTCTCCGACCTGGAGCACGAAGGCCAGCTCCCGGTGCGCGTTCTTCGTCCAGGACTGGAGGAAGGACACCATCCGGTTCATCCGCCCGTGCACGTCGCCCACGGCTGCGAAGTAGAAGTCGTCGGGACGGGGGGCCATGGTCGCCTCTCAGCATGACGCGTCCTGGCGTCGGGTGGCGCAGCGACGGGGGCGGGCACAGGGGGCTGACCGGGACAGGGAGTAGTTGTCCGGGCTTCGCAACTTCCCTGGGAGTGTGGAGATAATCCATACAAAGCAGTCGCGGCTGAGTTGCCCCTCGGGCCTGGCCGCAATCCAAACCCCCGGAGATCTCCCCATGACGCGCATTTCCTCCAGTGGAGGCACGCCCACCCGTGCCTCGCAAAGTGACACGTCGGTCGCCGCGGCCCAGCCGAAGCCGGAAGTCCGCAAGCCCGCGGTGACGTCGCAGGACAGCTTCTCCCGCCCGACGCAGAAGGGCGTGGAGCGTGCCGCGGTGGCCATCAACCCGGATGAGTTCGTTCCGGGGCCCACGCGTCGCGATGTCTACAACGACCTCGACGTTCAGAAGATCCGCTCGCAGTCGAACAGCCTCCGGAGCTTCAGCGAGGGTGAAGCCCAGCCCCGCACGCGCGAGGACGCGCTGGCCAACGCGGACCGCCTGCTGGGTGGCGCGAACTTCCTGAAGCTGAGCGAGACCGCGCAGGGCGCCAACATCACCCGCGACGCCAAGGACGTGAACGACGCGGCGGACACGGACCCGGCGTCGCCGCGCCATCAGGCGGCCGTGGCCGAGGTGGAGGCCAACGCGGCCCTGGAGCAGGAGGCGCTGGAGAACCTCTCTCCCGAGGAGCGCCAGCAGTATCAGGAGGTGCGCGATGGGCTGATGGCGGTGGAGCCCGCGGGCGACCCGGTGGCGACGCTCGCGCTCCAGAAGCTGCTCTTGGAGGGCAAGCTGCCGGGTGAAGAGGCGCTGGGCGGCGAAGGAGATCTGCTGGACCAGCTCCACACGCTGCAGACGCAGGAGCTGGGCGAGGGGATTGATCGCGGCGCGCTGCTGTCGGACGTGGTGCAGGAGCTGGCGACGCCCGAGTCCGTCAACCAACGCAACAAGGGCACCTGCGCGGCCACCGCGGCGACCATCCAGCTCCTCATGGAGAACCCGGCGGAGTACGTGCGCCTCGTCGCGGGACTGGCGAGCAGCTCCGGCGAGGTGACGCTGGCGGACGGCGAGACGGTGATGAAGCGCGAGGCGCTGGGGGCCGAGGCGAAGGGCGGAGAGGACGTCCGCTCGGAGAGCCAGGAGCTGCTTGCGCCGGCGTTCATGGAAGTGGCGAACGGCGACAAGGACTACCAGGACAAGACGGACGCCCACTACGAAGACGGGAAGAAGACGCACAGCGGCCTGTACGCGGACGAGTTTGATCGGCTCGCGGAGGCGGTGTTCGACCGGAAGGTCGACACCGTGAAGGGGATTGGCGGGGCCGAAGAGGAAGCGGCGGCGTGGGAGCTCATCCAGGAGCGCACGGCCGCTGGAGAGTCGGTGGCGGTGGGAATGACGTGGGGTTCAGGAGGCCACCAGGTGGTGGTGACGGGCACGGGCGTGGACCCGAAGACCGGCGAGGAGTACGTCGAGTACACCAACCCCTGGGGCCGCACCGAGCGCATGCCGAAGGACGAGTTCCTCAGCCGGCTCAACAGCATGCACACCCGCCCCGAGGAGAAGGGGAAGGAGCTGGACCGCGACCCGAGGCATCCGGACGCGCCCGATCGCATCGCGCGGACCGGGTAGTCGGGCCGGCGTGGCTCAGCCGACGAGCGAGGGCCAGTTCCGGCCGACCCAGGCGCGCTGTTCGACTTCGTCGCGCCAGCTCCGGTCCTCGCGGTCGATTCTGCGCGACGTGGCGAAGAGCCCGTTCAGGGCGGTGAGCAGGCGCTCGGCGAAGGGCGCGTCCTCCACGACGAGGAGCGCCTCGCTCTCCCAGTAGGCGGCGGTGACGTCCAGGTTGGCGCTGCCGATGGCGACGGCGCTGGTGTCGCAGACCATCAGCTTGGCGTGGACGTGGGGGAAGAGCTGCTCCAGCTCCGGCTCCCACTCCGGCATGGCGGGCAGCGCCCATTCGTAGGCGATGCCGCCCGCCTCGATGACCGCGTCCAGTCGACTGCGGACGTAGCGGTCCGCCACCTCGCGCAGCGCTCCACCCGGGAAGTACGTCCGCGCGGAGCCGTAGTGCGGCCGGACGCTGCCGAACAGCACCTCCACGCGGACGCCCCGGCGCACGGCGGCGATGAGCGCGTTCTGGAGTTCGAGCAGCAGCGGGAAGGTGTTCACCAGCACGAGCCGTGAGCGCGCGTGGCGGATGAGCGCGAGCTGTGTGTCGAGCGTGTGGGTGTCCCTGAGTCCTTCATGCAGGACGACCCGGGCCGCCATCGTCCCCACGGATTGCGTGGGTGGGAAGGCATAGGGCTCGCCGCCCGCGCGGGTCCACTCGGACAGGAACGCGCCTTCGAGGACGCTGACCAGGGGCCCTTCCAGTCGCGCGCCACAGTCGAGCCAGGGGATGTCGCGATAGTGCGAGGTTCGTCGCAGGCCCACTTCATCGAAGCCCGTGTAGTAGGGCGCGCCGAGATTCCGGCCCGAGACGAAGGCGCGCTCGGAGTCGATGACGGTCAGCTTGCGGTGGTTGCGTTGCTTGAGCTCGGAGAGGCTGGGCACGCCGACCAAGGGCGCGATGGCGCGCACCTCGACGTGGGGTGTCTCGGACAGAGTCACGAGGGCGGGGTTGAGGGCGCCGAAGGAGTCGTGGCCGCTGTAGAGCGCGTCCGCGAGGAACCGCACGTGGACACCACGTGAGGCGGCTCGCTTCAGTGCGTCCGTGATGCGGGCGGTGACGGCGTCGTCCTCGACGATGTAGCACTGCCAATGAATGGTGCTTCGGGCCGAGTCGATGGCCGCGAGCACGGACTCGCGAGCCAGTCCGTTGTCGAGCTCGAAGTCGATGTGGTGTCCCTCCAGGAGGGGACTGCAGCCCGCCAGTGCCAGCTCCCGTGACCAGGTGTTTGGTGCGTCGGGGATGGGGAGCGGGTCCAGGGAGGTTGCCCGGGGCAGCGCCAGGCACTCCTCGGGGCTCAGCGTGCGCAGGTACGGATGGACCGGCTTGTGCGCGTCGCGAGTGACGACGGCGGAGATGGCGACGCCCGCGGCGGCGAGACGGGTGGCCACGCGCAGGAGGCGCTGTCCGTCGACCTGTTGGGGCACATCGTCCGCGCGAGCGTCGTCGAGCCACGCGCTGGCATCGAGCAGCAGGGGCCAGGGGGTGTCGGGCAGCAGCTCGCGGAGGTGCTCGCGTTGTTCGTCGAGAGAGTCGGTGTCGCGCAGTCTGACGAAGACGAGGTGGTGACGGTCCATCGCCAGGGCGCGCACCGCTTCGAGCGCGTCCTCGTCGAGCTGGCTGTCCACGAGGAACAGGGGTTGTTCGGGCCCGAGCACGTAGCAAGGGGAGAGGTTCCTGGGGGCGGAGGCGCCGGAGAAGGAGAACGCGAGCGGGTGGAGTCCGCGAACGTGGTCGAACCAGGACGCGGTGAGCGCCGCGGTGCCGCCTTCGTGTCGAGTGGTTCCCAGGGTGGTTCCGCCCTCGAACACGGACAGTGGGCCCGCTTCGGGGACGGAGATGCTCGACATGAAGCCGACGCGCTCGACGGAGAAGCGGGGCGCCAATCCGGGGACGGCCACGGAGTCGGAGACGGCGTAATGGTCCTCGAACAACACGGACGCCGTCTGCGTGCGAGGCAGGAGCAGCGTGGGGACGCGAGCCTCCTGGAGGGCCCTGGCTCCCAACATCCCAAGCACCAGGGCTTCCATGTCGGCCAATGCGTCGGCGGGGATGACCAGGAGGTCCGCGCCGGAGCGGAGCGCCGCGACGTCGAAGGCCTCCACGCGGCTGTCGGCGGGGTTCTCGGTGAGGGATTCGACGTGGAGCGTCTGCGTGATGCCCAGGGCGCGCGAAAGGGCCTGGAGGTGCGAGGTCTGCTCGGGCGCCGAGCCGGTGGTGAGGGCGATGAGCTCGGAGGGCAGGGCGCAGCGGGAGAGAAAGGTCGCCACCGAGCCGAGTCCCCGTCCATCTGGAGCGATGGCCACGGCCATGCGTGACGGGGCCCTGGGCGCGGTGGCGGGGGCCTTCCCGATGTTGAGCACGGGGACGTGCTCGCGCAGCGAGAGCGTGAGCATGGCGCTGACCCGGGCACGAGGGGACGTGTCGAGGTGGGGACCGAGGACGACGAGCTCGGCGCCGTGCTTCGTGGCGGCCTCGATGAGTGAGCCGGTATCGAGGTGGGTTTCGAGTGCGCCACTGACCTGGAGTGTGGGGCTCCAAGCGTGCAGGGCGTGTCGAAGCCGGTCCAGGACGGTGAGGCTCGCGGGAGGAGGGGCCTCCAGCTCGCTGCGCTCGGGGACCAGGCCGTACAGATAGACGGCCTCGGGCGAGGCGCTCAGCCGACGAACCGCGTGGAGCACCGCCTCGGACTCCGAGCCAGCATCGAAGACGACCACTAGACGACGGAACATGGCGCGCGCGGTTCCCAGGACAGCCTGTCGCCCGCCTTCACCGACTCACGGCTCCAGCGGTCGACCGAGGAACCATTATGCCGGGATTGAGCCGTGGCGGCGCCCTTCGATGGAGGGAGTCGAGGTTTTGGAGCGGGGCCGGGCTTCGAACTCCCGATGCCGCGCTTTCCTGGAACTCGCCGTATGAAATTGCAGGCGGATTGGAACTGATTGCCTGAGGCAACGAGTCTGGGATTTGCGTGGGGATTTGTTAGTCTTCGGGTTCATGACCATTCCATCGCGTTGCAAGAGGCGTCAGTTGATGGCGCTCGTCGTGGCGAGTGTCATGGGCTGTGGAGACGGGGTGCTCGAGAAGGCGGCCCATGGGGAAGCGGGGACAGTCCCTCGCTCATTGGTGGACTTCGCGGTGGGCATCTCGGATTCGGATGCGGAGACGTTCACCCATCCGGCCTGGGACGGGCTCAACGTGAAGCGGGCGCGAGTCGTCGTGCCCTATGACGTGGCCCAGCGACCCGCGAACGACGCCCGGAGACTGAAGTTCGAGGCGTGGTTGCAGGCGACGGCGGCGAAGGCCGTGGAGCCCTACGTGACGCTCGGACCGAGCGATCTGCGCAAGGCGGCGAATGGGAAGTACCTGGCGCCCACGGACGTGGAGTTCCGCGCGGCCTTCGAGTCATTCCACGCGACGTACCCGGCCATCACCCTGGTGGGAGCCTGGAACGAGCCGAACTTCCCGAACTCCGTCCTGCAGAGCGGAGTCCCGTTGGATGAGCCCACGTGTGCCAGTGAGGACCTGGAGAACTGCGGGCCGCTGAGGGCGGCGTTCTACTACCGGCTCGTCGTGAGCATCTGTCCGGACTGCACGGTGGCGGCGGGGGAGTTCGATGCGACGCCGAACGACCCGTACTGGGATCGCTATCGCATCTTCCTGCGGAGCCACCGGCCCAAGCTGTGGAGCATCCATCCGCACCATGATGCCAATCGCTATCAGGCGAGCGGTGCGCACTGCGTACCGGGAGACCAGGGCTGCACGACGCGGACGTTCGTGAACTGGCTCGGGGGGCTGGATGCGAGCTGGGACGTGGGGCACATCTGGCTGACGGAGGTGGGAGCGTTCTACCGGAACGCGGATGGGCAGGTGTTCGGTGACGTGTCCCAACGAGACACCACGAAGTTCATCCTGCGGCTGCCGAACCTGAGCGGGCGAATCACCCGCATCTACTATTACAACTCCGCGAACCAGTGCTCGACGGCGGCCAACTGCGCCATGCAGGACCGGGGCATCATCGCGCCAGAGCCCTGGGATGGAAGTCCCCTGGGGTATGACACCGCCGGCCGCATCCGACCGTCTTATGCCGTGCTGAGGGACAGGGACACCAACGGGCCCTGAACGCCAGAGTGACAAGGGGCTTGAAAGGCCACACAGCAAGGACAGTAGGGTGCCGCCTCCCCCGCGTCACCCCGGAGTCTGTCCATGAAGCGATGTCAGTGGTTGGGTCTTGGCGTGGCCTTGGTCGCCCTGGTCCTGGCGGGCTGCAATGATACGCAGTCAGAGGAAATCCAATCGTCAGGGATTGAGCAGTCCTCGGCCGTATCCGCCCTGGCGCCCGTGCGTGTGCCGAAGTCGGTGGGCAAGAAGGTCTACGCCCACTTGATGCCGTGGTTCGAGACCCAGGCCTCATCCGGCAATGGGTCCTGGGGCATCCACTGGACGATGGCGAACCAGAACCCCAACAACGTGGATGGCTCCGGCCGGCGGCAGATTGCCGCGCACTACTACCCGCTGATTGGCCCCTATGCCTCCGGGGACAAGGACGTCATCGAGTACCAGTTGCTGCTGATGAAGTACGCCGGTGTGGACGGCGTCCTCATCGACTGGCCCGGCACAGTGAATGCCTGGGACTATCCGAAGAACAAGCAGAACTCCGAGGCCCTCATCGCCCGCACCGCGGCGGTGGGCCTGGACTTCGCCATCGTCTATGAGGACCACAACATCCAGCTCGCGGCGAACGCGGGCATCATCACCGACAAGCTCGCTGCGGGGCGGGCGGACCTGGGCTACCTGAGGGACCACTACTTCCCCCAGGGCAACTACATCCGGGTGAACAACGCACCGCTGCTGCTCGACTTCGGTCCGCAGGCATTCCAGACGCCGTCGGACTGGACGAACCTCTTCGCCTCGCTGTCACCCAAGCCGGCGTTCCTCACGCTCTGGTACGAGTCCCAGGAGGCGGGCGCCAACGCGAGCGGCGAGTACGCGTGGATCTACTCGGACTTCATGGCGGGGCTGAATCACTTCTACGCCAACCGTCCCCTGGGCCTGAAGATGGGCGTGGCCTACCCGGGCTTCCACACGTTCTACAGCTCGGGCGGCTGGGATGGCCCCACCTGGAGCATTCCCCACAACGGGCTGGGCTCGTTCCAACAGACGCTGGACGCGGCCCTCGGGAGCAGTGTCGGCCATATCCAGCTCGCGACGTGGAACGACTATGGAGAGGGCACCATGCTGGAGCCGACACGGGAGTTCGGCTACGGCTTCCTCACCACACTCCAGCAGCGGCTGGGCGTGCCCTATTCACAGCGCGAGCTGGAGCTCATCAACACCCTCTACCAGCAGCGCAAGCAGCACGCCGGCAACGCGGCAAGGCAGGCTGAACTGGACCAGGCCTTCCAGTACCTCGTCGCGCTCCAGGTCGCCCAGGCGGAGGCCATCCTCAACGGTGGCTCCACGCCCACGACGGTTCCGCTCACCAACCCCAGCTTCGAGTCGGGCATGACGGGCTGGTCCACGTGGTCTCCCAATGGCACGGAGTGGGCGGCCTTCAGCGAGACGTACAACGGGGCTCAGTCCGGGGCCTATCACCTGACCCACTGGGGCACGGCGGCGTACGAGGCGTGGACGTACCAGGTCATCACCGGCCTTCCATCCGGGAGCTACAAGGTGAGCGCGTGGGTGCGAAAGGGCGGTGACTTCGGGCTCGCGCGCCTCCAGGCGAAGACGTGTGTCTCGTGCGAGCCGGTCTTCACCTCGCTGGGGACGTATGGCTCCTGGACGCGGGTGGAGACGCCGAGCATCTCCGTGACCGGAGGCACGCTGGAGCTGGGCTTCCACGCCCAGGCCCCGGCGATGAACGGCGCCAACTTCATCCACATGGATTCCATCGAGCTGCGCAGGCAGTAGAGCGTGCACCTTGACTTATCGGTATAGGCAGCAAGTCAAGAAATTGCTGGATGTGGTGCAACTCGGTGGCTAAAGTATCGACTCCCCCAAGGTTGAAGAGGAGTTGCCATGTCGATATCGCAGCGCATCTTGTTGGGCTGTGTCCTGTTCTTCGCGCAGGGCGCATTGGCCGCGCAGGGGCAGATCCTCGCGCGACCCAAGGCGACTGTGCCGGGCATCAGCTACGGCTACTGGGAGTACCTGCCGCAGGGCTATGACGACAATGCCGGGGCGAGCTATCCGCTGGTGATCTTCCTGGGGGGCCAGGGGCAGGAGGGGGATGGAACGGCCTCGGTGGCGGGCTTGGAGAAGCTGATGGCGGTCACCGCGCCGCCTCGGCTCATCCGGAACGGCCGGCACTTCCCGTTCATCCTCATCTCGCCGCAGCGGTTCAATGCCTGGTGGGGCGACAATGAGATTGACGCCATCCTCGAGTTCGCGAAGACGCGTTATCGAGTCGACCCGAACCGCATCTATCTGACGGGGCTCTCGGCGGGAGCCATCGTCACCTGGTCCTACGCGGTGGCCTTCCCGCAGAAGCTCGCGGCGATTGTGCCCATCGCGGGGAACGGCAACGGGATTCCCATCTGCAACATGTGGAACGTGCCGGTGTGGGCCTTCCACGGCACGGCGGATGGGACGGTGTCTCAGTGGGGATCCATCGACCCGGTGAACAAGCTGAACAACGTCTGCAATCCAGCGGCGAGCCCGCCCGCCCAGCTCACGCTGTATCAGGGCGTGGGACACGACTCGTGGTCCCAGACCTACAACGGTTCAGCGGGTCATGACATCTACGCGTGGATGTTGAGCCACTCGCTCTGAGCGGTTGTCGGAGGCTCGTGGTTGGCGTCCGCTAATCCTTCCACAGCATCTTCCACGGATGCTTGCGCAGGTCCGTCACCAGGGTGCGCAGTTCGTTGTAGAGCGTCGGGTCCTTGAGGACGGCGCCAGCGGTGCCTTCTCCAGCCTCTATCCTCGCCAGCACGCGGTCCGCCCGGGCCGCGATGCTGTCCAATTGCCCCACGGCGGCCGTGAGCTTCTCCAAGGCCAGTTTCACGCGCTTCCCATCCTCCGGGCCCAGCTCGCCCGTGACGGCCGCCAGTCCATCCAGCGTCGTCCCCGCGGACTTCGTCAGTCCCGGCAGCTCGCTGCGCAGCACCGCCGCCGAGGCCGCCGCGTCGTCCAGCAGCCGTGCCGCCTTGCCCCCCGGCTGGAGTGACTCCCTCGCGAGCTGAGCCAGCTGCCTCAAGTCCTTCGACGCCGCCGCCAGCTCCGAGGCCAGCACCTTCACGTCGCCCTTGTTCTCCGTCAGCAGCTCATCCAGCGTCTTGGAAAGCCGCGAGATGTTGGTCACCAACCCCGTCACCGCCTCCGGGTCCTTCTCCAGCATCCCAGACATCGTCTCCACGAACTTCGAGAGATGCTCCGCCAGCAAATCCAGACGCGGTGCATCCGTTCCCCGCAAGGCCTCGCCCTCGGGCCTGCCTCCCGGCTGGGTTCCTGGATTCAATTCCAGATAGGGCTCGCCCAGCAGGCCCACCGAGGCCACCGTCACCCGCGCATCCGAGCGCAGCGCCGCCAGCGACTCCGGTGTCACCGCCAGCTCCATGCGCACGGGCAAGGGCTGTCCGCTCGAATCCCTGCGCTCCGGCTGCAGTCGAATCGCCTGCACCCGGCCCACCTGGACGCCGCCCAGCTTCACCGGCGCGCCCTCCACCACGTTGCCCGTGTGCCCGAAGTCCACCGGGAGCACCGTGGACGACCCGAGGCTGAGCTCACCCATCAACCACAGCAACACCAGCACGCCCACCACCGCCGCCAGCACCAGGGCGCCCACCTTCAATTCCAACCGTCGCTCATCCATCCGTCGCACCCTCCATGAACGGCGCCGTCAACACCCGCAGCTCGGGCGCGGAGGACTCCAGGAAGCCCTCCGGCGGCCCCAGGTACGCACACCGACCTCCCGCCACCACCAACACCTGGTCCGCCAGCCCCTTGAGCTGTCGATAGTCGTGTGTCACCACCAGCCCTCCCAGTCCCCGCGTCTTCAGCGACGCGATGACCTCTTCCACCTGCGTGGCCGCTCGCCGGTCCAACCCGGTGGTCGGCTCGTCCAGCAAGAGATAGCGCGGCTTCAACACCAGCGCCCTCGCGATGGCGGCGCGCTTCTTCGCCCCAGGCCCCAGCTCCGGCGGCAACCGGTCCGCCCACTCCAAGAGCCCCACCTGCGCCAGCGCCGACTCCACCGCGTCCTCCGGGGCCTTCGGGTCCGCCAGCCGCACGTTCTCACGGAGGGTCCGCCAGTCGAGCAGGGCAGGGCCTTGCACCAGATAGGGCGCGCGGCGCCGCAGCCGGACCAGCTCCCGCTCCGGCTGCGTGTCCACCCGCTCGCCCCACAGCTCCACGCTGCCGGAGTCCGGTTGCAACAAGCCCACCGCCATCCGACACAACACGCTCTTGCCCGAGCCGCTCGCCCCCGCGATGAACGTCAGCTCGCGCGTCGACACCTCCGCCGTCACGCCGTCCAGCACGCGCCGACCTCCCTCGAACGCGACGCGCACGTCCGTGAAGCGCAGCGTGTCCTCGGTGCGGGTGGGGGAGTCGTTCGCGCTCACAGGCGTAGCAGTTGGAATGCGAGGGAGACACCAAAGTCAATCAACAGACACCCCAGGCTCGCGGCCACCACGCCCTGCGTCGTGGCTTCTCCCACCGCCTCCGCGCCACCCCGGGCTCGCAGCCCCGCCACCGCCGCCGCCAGGGGAATGTACAGCCCACACGCCACGGCCTTCATGCCCGCCGCCAGCAAATCCCAGCCATCCACATACCGGGGGTCCATGAAGGCCCGACCGTCCACGCCGAAGACGAGGCTTGCCACCAGCGCCGCCGACAGCGTCGCGGCCACCGTCCCCAAGGTGCTCAACAGCGGAACGCCCAGGAGCCCCGCCACCACGCGCGGCGCCACCAGGTCCGCATACGGGTCCCCCGCGGACATCTCCAGCGCCTCCACCTGCTCGTTCACGCTCATGGTGGACAGCTCCGCCGCATGGCCCGCCCCCGCGCGCGACGCCGTCAGCAGCGCGGACACCACCGGCCCCAGCTCTCGAATCAGCAGCTCGAAGTACGCCGGTCCGAGCACCGCCACGTTGCCCACGAACCGCCGCGCCTGGCTGTTGGCGATGGTCACCAGCACCGCGCCGAAGAAGGCCATGCCCGACATCACCAGCCACACGCTGCGCCCCCCCAACTCGTGGAGCTGCACCGCGCACTCGCGCCAGGACACGCCCTCGCGAGCCCCAGCCCGCACCGTGCGCGCGAAGAGCACCACCGGGGCTCCGAAGAACGACAGCACCCGGTTCATGCCATCCACCCCGCGAGGACCAGTGTGAGCACGAAGTCGATGACGAAGATGGCGGCGCACCCTTGCACCACCGCGCTCGCCGCCGCGCGTCCCACCGCCTGGGCGCCCCCGCGCGCCGACAGCCCCACCGTGGTGGACACCAGCGAGATGGCCAGGCCGAAGGCGCCCGTCTTCACCACACCTCCCAGGATGTCGAGCGGACTGAGCATCTGCGCGAACGTCCCGAAGAAGATTCGCAGCGGCAGGCCCAGCGTGAAGAGCGCCGCCACGGACTCGAAGAGGATGGCGACCAGGAACGTGAAGGTGCTCATCGCGAGCATGCTCAATTCCATCGCCACCACGCGCGGCGCCACGAGGATGGCGAAGGGGTCCAGGCCGATTCCGCGCAGGCCCTCTATCTGCCCACCCACCTGCATGGTGGCCAGCTCCGCCGCGTTCCTCGCGCCAATCCGCGCGGACATGATGAGGCCCAGCAGCAGCGGACCGAACTCCCACAGCACTCCATAGCCCGCGGCCCACCCGAGGAACGCCCGCGCGCCGAAGCGCTGGATGTAGAGCCCCGACTGCAACACGACGATGACGCCCGCGAGCGCCGCCGTGGCCAGCGCGAGGGGCAGGGAGTCGTACCCGAACTGCACCAGCGCTCGTGCCAGCTCGCGCCGCTCCAGTCGCGGGAGTCCGAGCACCGTGCGCGCCGCCACCAGCGCCAGCGCTCCGATGCCTCGCACTGCCCCCAGGCCCAGGCTCCCCGCGCCGCGCACCGTCTTCAGCCCGGGGCTCTCGACGCGCGGCGGTGGGCTCACGGGAGCACCTCGTCCTGTTCGCGCTCCAGCTCCGGCGCGGGAGGCCCGTCGTACACCAACCGCCCACCTCGGAGATACAGCCAGCGGGGCAGGGGAAGGTCCAGCGGCGCCTCGGGTGCGGCGACAATCAACGTGCCGCCCCGGGAGACCTCCAACAGCACGCGTGCCACCTGCCTGGCCGTCCCCGGGTCCAGGCCCGCGAAGGGGTCGTCCGCGAGCAGCACGGAGGGCCGCGCCGCCAGCGCCCGACCGATGCCCGCGCGCTTCTTCATTCCACCGGACAGTCGCTCCGGCAGCGTGTCGGCCGCGTCCTGCAAGCCCACCGCGCGAAGCACCTCGTCCGCGCGCGCCTCGGCCTCGCGCTCCGGCACATGTCGCCGGACGAGCGGAAGCAACACGTTCTGCCGCACCGTCATCGAGTCGAACAGCGCGTCCGTCTGGAACACCATGCCGAAGGATGCCTGCCGCTCACGTCGCGCGGCGGAGGACAGCCGCGCCACGTCCTGCCCATCCCACAGCACCTGCCCGCGAAACGCGGGGACCAGGCCCGCCAGCGACTTCAGCAGCGTCGTCTTCCCCGCGCCAGAGCGCCCCAGCAGCAGCGCCTGGGTCCCCGGTGGCAGCGCACAGCGCACGTCCGAGAGGACCGTCCGCGCGCCGTGCCTCACTGTCAGGGCTTCAGCGCGCAGGTCCATGGGCTCGCTCTCTCACGGCGTCCAGCGCAGCAGGGTGCCGCGGTGGCCCGTGGCCCACACGTCCCCGGGCCCCGAGCCACCCAGCGCATTCAGCGTCGCCGGCGACTGCGTGGCGGTGCTCCAGGTCGACCCGTTGAAGAAGTGGACGTCGTTCACCTCCGAGGACACCGCGTAGAGGGCGGTGCGGCCGAAGGCCATGAGGGCCCGGAGATCGGGCGTGGCCCCGCCCGTCACCGTCAGTGTCGGCAGTCGAGTCCAGGTGTCTCGCGAGCGCTCCAACAGCAGCGCGCCGTCGCCCGCCACATAGGCCAGCCGAGGCGTCAGGACCCGGACGTCGTTCAGGAAGCCAGTGGCACCCGACACTCCCAACTCCTCCTTCGTCCACGTCGTCCCGCTCGTCGGCGCACGAAAGGCCACGGGGCGGGGCTGTCCATCCACCGTCTCCGCGCCCACCGCGAGCAGCGTCCTTTCATCCAGGCCATGAATGGCCCTCAGGTTGGAGGCCACCTCCGTGAGGACCGTGGGCTGCTCCTGCGTCGCGCCTCCGTCGTCGTAGCGCCAGCGCAGGACGCGGCCCTGACTGGTGACGGCATACAGGGTGACGATGTTGTCCGTGGGGCTCTCGAAGCCGACCAGGCCGTTGATGGCGCCGGCATGGCCACTGGAGAAGCTCTCGCACGGCTCGGCCTCTTCACCGGGCTTCAGCGTCGCGAACCGACCCGCGCGGGAGCCCAGGAAGACGCGGCCATTGCTCGCGGCCCACGCCGACTTCCACTCGCCCTCACAGTTCGTCACGGGCGTGACGGCGTCGTCTTCCACGTGAAGCACACGGCTTGCCGCGCCCGCAAGCCATCCGTGCCTCCTCGAGTACACGGCCACCGCGTCGAACCGCGCGTTCGCATCACCCAGCTCCTCCCGCACGCCCCACGTCGTCGAGGCACAGCCCGTCACCCCGTCATCCGTCTGGCCATTGCAGTCGTTGTCCAGGCGGTCGCACTGCTCGGTGAGTCCCTGTCGCGCCAGGGCGGAGCCCTCGTCACAGTCGGTGTCCTCCCGCGTCGCGCCTGGCTCGGGCGGCACACAGCCGGGCCCCACCCACTGTCCGGCCTCTCCATCTCCGTCGTCGTCCGCGAAGTAGGCCACCGGCTGCTCGCTGCTGGCGCACGCGGAGGCGGAGGGCCCCGCGCAGGCCAGCACCCCGGAGCAGCCCAGCGGCGTCGTGCACGCCATGCCCACGGAGAACCCATCGCTGTCCGCCACGCCGTCGCAGTTGTCGTCCCTGCCGTCGCAGCGAAACTCCGCCTGCCCGGGGTGGATGTCGCCGGCCGTGTCGTCACAGTCCCCACCGCGCGTCGTGAAGCCCGTGGGCGTGATGCAGGCAAGGGCCCGCGGGGCCCCGTCATCGCCGTAGCCATCCGCGTCCGCGTCCGGCCAGAACGGAGTCTCGCGCGGGGCGTCGTCCTCTCCTGCAACACAGTTGTTGTCGACACCGTCACACAGTTCGGTGGCCCCGGGGTGGATGGCCGGGTCTGTGTCGTCGCAGTCCGTGCCGGGGTAGGGCGGCTTCGCGGCGAAGGCTCCATCGCCGTCCAGGTCCTCCGCGCGCAGGTCCAGGCCCAGGTCGGTGACATCCCGGGTCGGAAACCGGGCCTCCGCGGACTGGCTCGCGATGACGGGCCCGGCACACGAGCCCTCGTGCGCCACGGCGGTCACTCGCAGGTCACGACTCCAGCCCGGATGATCCTGGATGACGCCGAGGCGCGTGTCGCTGAGGCGCTCCTCGTCTACCGGCACCGCGCCCGATGCGGTGTGCGACGCGTCGTGCACGTCCACCACCGTGAGCGTCAGGCACTTTGGCCGGAAGGTCGCATACGTGATGAAGACCCTCAGCGCGGGCGCGCTGGCGGGGGTCTCCGTCTTGCAACCCGACAACGCAAGTGTCAGCAGCAGTACACCCACCTGGAATAAACGCATCGCCCGTGCATTCCCCGCCGCGTCGCGGCGCCCGCTGTCGTGACGTACCGCCGTAGAACCCAAGGACATCCGGAACTCCCCCATAGACCGCCGCGCTGGCCATCGTCCAGAAGCCCCCGTCGCAGGGTGCATCCTTTCGCTCGTCGGGCCCCAGCGCGCGCCACCCCGTCACCCATCTGGCCCGAGCCCCGCCTCCTCGCTCATGTCCCCTGTTCGAACCGCCCTCTTCGCGCCCCTCTGTGCCTGGCTGGCCTTGTCTCCAGCCGAGTCCCAGGCGGCCCAGAGCGATGCACCCGTGGCACCCACTCCCTCGCGCGGCGCTGCGGATTCCGCACCCGAGGCTGCGAATTCCGCACGGCCCGCTGCGGAATCCGCACCCGTCGCGCCAGGCACGGCGGCGCCCGCGAGTCCTCCCGCGGACAGCGCGCCGCTGACGCTGGAGCGAGCGGTGTCGATGGCGGCCGAGCGCAACGAGTCAGCGCTCGCGGCCCAGCAGCGCGCCACCGCCGCCGACGCCCGCCTGTCGCGCGCCCGTGCGTTCTTCTTCCCGGAGCTGACGGCGACGGGCACCTATACGCGCCGCTCCAACCAGTCGACGCGTGAGGTGGGCGGGCAGCAGGTCGTCCTCCAGCGCTACAACGCCTTCGGCGCCAACATCGTCGCCCGCGTCACGGTCTTCGACGCGCGCGGCTTCCCGCTGTACCGGGCCGCGCGCCTGGACGGCGAGGCGGCGGGGCTGGAGGCCGTGGAGGCCCGACGTCAGATTTCGTTCGAGGCCGCCAACGCCTTCCTCATCACCCTCCAGGAGCAGCAGGTCTTCCAGGCCGCCGAGCAGCGCATCGCCTTCGCGAAGCAGTCGCACGCGGACGCATCGGCCCGGGCGAAGGGGGGGCTCGCGAGCACCAACGACGTGACACGCGCGGAGGTGGAGGTGGCCACCGCGGAGGTGGAGCTCATCAGCGCTCGCAACCTGGCGCAGACGAGCCGCCTGGAGCTCGGCTATCTGCTGGTGGAGTCGGTGGAGGGCGCGCTCGTCATGCCGCAGGCCCTGCTCGACGACGCGGCCCGGCCGCTCGCGACCCACGACTCCATCATCCCTGGCGCCGTGGAGCGCCGCCCGGACATCCTCGCCTCGCGCCTACGGGTGGAGTCGCTGGAGGCGAACGCGCTGGAGCCGCTGGCGCGACTGCTGCCCTCGCTGGGCGTGGCCGCGACGTACCGGCTCACCAATGAAGGCGGCCTGACGGGCCGCACCGGTGATGGCTTCCTGTCGGCCGACCTCGTCTGGAACCTCTTCGATGGCGGTGAGCGCTACGCGGAGCGCCGTGAGAGGGTGGCCCTGGCGCGCGCGGCGGAGCTGGAGCAGCAGGCGGGCACGCGGCGCGTGGACGTGGACATCCAGCGGGCCCGCGTGGCCCTGGAGAACGCGCGGGCGGCGCTCACCCAGAGCGAGCTGGCGACCCGCGCGGCGCGGCAGAACGCGGAGGAGCAGGGCATTCTCTACCGCCAGGGATTGTCCACGGCGTTGACATTGGCGGATGCCTCCCTCCGGTTGTTCGAGGCGGAGGTGGCCCTGGCGCGCAGCCGGTATGCGTTGGGCGTGGCCCTGCTGGGCCTGAGGGCGGCAGTCGGACTCGATCCCCTGGGGAAGGAACCGTGAAGGCGATGCGACGCGCAGGAACGCTGACGCTGGCCGTGGCCATGCTGGCCATGGGTGCATGCAAGAAGGACGCGGAGGCGTCGAAGGGCGCGGAAGCGGCCCCGGCCGGGAAGGCGGGCGGTCGTCCCGGCGGCGGAGGTCCGGGTGGCCGTGGGCCCATCCAGTTCCCCGTCGAGGTCGCCCCCGTGGAGGCCCGCGACGTCGAGTACGTCGTCAACGCGGTGGGCTCCGTGGAGGCCTTCGAGCGGGTGCAGATCACCGCGCGGGTGCCCGGCGCCGTGGAGCGCGTCCTCTTCATGGAGGGGCAGACGGTGAAGAAGGGCGACGTGCTCGCGGAGATCGAGCCCGCGCGCTACGCCATCGCCGTGCGCGCGGCCGAGGCCTCGTTCGCCAAGGCGCGCGCCTCGCTGGCGGAGGCCCAGTCCGGCGCCGCCCGTCGCACCGCCGTCAATGAGGCCAGCCCGGGCCTGTTGCCCGCCGAGCAGCTCGACACCTTCCAGGCGCGAGCGCGCACGGCGGAGGCGGACGTCGCCTCGGCGCGGGCGGCGCTGGACCAGGCCCAGCTCAACCAGCGCGACGCGTACGTGCGCGCACCCATGGACGGCGTGCTCCAGACTCGCACCGTGCAGACGGGCCAGTACGTGCAGCCCGGCATCGTGATGGCGACGCTCCTGCGCAAGGACCCGCTGCTCTTGCGCTTCACGGTGCCCGAGGCGGACGTGTCGCGGCTGAAGCCGGGCCTGCCTGCGCGGTTCTCGGTGCGCTCGGAGGGCGGCTCGTACATGGCGAAGATCACCCACGTGGCGGAGGCCGCCGACGAGGCCAGCCGCATGGTGCCGGTGACGGCCGAGGTGTCCGCCGAGGACGCGCACCGGCTGCGCCCGGGCGTGTTCGCCTCCGTCGCGGTGCCGGTGGAGACGCGCGGTGGCAGCCCGGTGGTGCCGCAGACGGCGGTGCGGGCCAGCGAGCGCGGCTTCATGGCGTTCGTGGTGGAGGGTGACAAGGCCCGCGAGCGCATCCTGGAACTGGGCATGCGCACGGCGGACGGCCGGGTGGAGGTCCGTGAGGGCCTCAAGGCGGGGGAGCGACTGGTGGTGCGCGGCGGCGAGGCCCTGCGCGACGGCGTGGTGGTTCGCGTGGCCGAGGAGAAGAAGCCCGCGCTGACGGCCGAGCCCCGCGTCGAAGACGCCGGCGGCGGCGAGGGAGCTGGGCGATGAGCCTGACGGAAGCCTGCATCAAGAAGCCGGTCCTCGCCTGGATGATCATGGCGGCGACCATCGTCTTCGGCGTGGTGGCGTCGCAGCGCATCGGCATCAGCCAGTTCCCGGACGTCGACTTCCCCACCATCAACATCAGCGTGACGTGGGAGGGCGCCAACCCGGAAGCGGTGGAGAGCGACGTCATCGAGGCCATCGAGGAGGCGGTGACGCAGGTGGAAGGCGTCACTAGCATCACCTCCAACGCCCGGCAGGGCGGCGCCAACATCACGGTGGAGCTGGACCTGTCGCGCAACGTCGATACGGCGCTCGCGGACGTGCAGACGAAGGTGAGCCAGGCGCAGCGCCAGCTCCCCGAGGACATCGACCCGCCCATCGTCACCAAGACGAACCCGGAGGACCAGCCCATCATCCAGGTGGGTGTGTCCGGGCCCTTCTCGCAGCAGGTGGTGAGTGACTTCGCGCGCTACCGCGTGAAGGAGAAGCTCCAGACGGTGCCGGGCGTGGGTGAAGTCCAGATTGGCGGCTCGCTGGAGCGCAACGTCCGCATCTGGGTGGACTCCGGCAAGCTGGACTCGCTCGGCCTCACGGTGATGGACATCACCGCCGCGCTCCAGCGGGAGCACGTGGAGCTGCCGGCGGGTCGCATCGAGACGTCGGGCCGCGAAGTCAACGTGCGCGTGCTGGGCGAGGCGCTGGACCTGGAGACGCTGCGCAACATCGTCATCCGGGAGCAGGGCGGCCAGCCGGTGTACCTGCACGACGTGGCGTTGGTGGAGGACGGCTTCGAGGACATCCGGCGCATGGCGCGGGTGAATGGCATCCCCGCGCAGGGCCTGGGCATCAAGAAGCAGCGCGGGGCCAACGCGGTGTCGGTGGCGCAGGGCGTGCGCGCGGAACTGGCGCGCATCCAGAAGGAGGCCCCAGAGGGGATGGACGTGGCGGTGCGCTTCGACTCGACGCAGTTCATCGAGGAGAGCGTCCACGAAATCGAGTTCGAGCTGCTGCTGGCCTGCATCCTCACCGCGTTCGTGTGTTGGGTGTTCCTGGGCTCGCTGTCGAGCACGATGAACGTGGTGCTGGCCATTCCCATGTCGCTGTTGGGGACGGTGGCTGTCATCTACTTCCTGGGCTTCACGCTCAACACCTTCACGCTGCTGGGTCTGGCATTGGCGGTAGGCATCGTCGTGGACGACGCCATCATGGTGCTGGAGAACATCTTCCGGCACGCGGAGGAAGGGAAGGACCGGGTGCGCGCCGCGCGCGAGGGCACCGCGGAGATCACCTTCGCCGCGCTGGCGGCGACGATGGCCGTCATCGCCATCTTCCTGCCCGTCGTGTTCATGAAGGGCATCATCGGCCGGTTCTTCCTCCAGTTCGGCGTCACGCTCTGCGTCGCGGTGCTGCTGTCGTACGTGGAGGCCATCACCCTGGCGCCGGCGCGCTGCGCGCAGCTCTTGAAGACGTCCCGCGAGGGGCGCAGCAAGATGGGCGTGTGGGTGGACAAGGGCTTCAGCAAGCTGGAGCACGCGTATGGGCGGGTGCTGGGCTGGGGGCTGAAGCGGCCCTGGCGGGTGCTCGGCGGGGCGGTGGTGATCCTGGCCGCCAGCGTGTTCGCGTTCCGCGCGCTGCCGGGCGAGTTCGTCCCGTCGCAGGACCAGAGCCGGTTGATGGTCCGCCTGCAGACGGCGGTGGGCAGCAGCCTGGAGGAGTCGAATAAAATCTTCCAGCGGGCGGAGGCCTTCGCCTCGTCGCGCCCGGAGGTGCTCAGCGTCTTCGCGGTGGTGGGCGGAGGCGGTGGCAACACCAGCGCGAACGGAGGCTTCATGATGCTGACGCTGAAGCCACCCGACGAGCGCATGCCGCAGGCGGAGTTCCAGCAGATCCTCCGCAAGGAACTCAACAGCTACCCGGGTCTGCGCGCCGTGGTGCAGGACCTGTCGCAGGCGGGCTTCACCGCGCAGCGCGGGTTCCCGGTGGAGTTCAGCGTGCGCGGCTCGGACTGGGACCAGCTGGTCAAGGCGAGCCAGGAGATGCGCGAGAAGGTCCAGGCGAGCGGCAAGGTGGTGGACGTGGACACCGACTACCAGTTGGGCATGCCGGAGCTGCGCATCACCCCGGACCGGGCGCGCGCGGCGGACCTGGGCGTGCCGATTCAAGCGGTGGCGACGACCATCAACGCGCTGGTCGGCGGCGTGCGCGTGGGCAAGTACAGCACCGGAGGCCGGCGCATCGACGTGCGCATGCGGCTGTTGGCCGGGCAGCGTTCCCGGCCGGAGGACCTGGCGATGCTCAAGGTGCGCACGGCGAGTGGTGCGCTCGTCCCCCTGTCATCGCTGGTGACGCAGGAGGAGCGGCCGGCGCTGCAGGCCATCACCCGCAGGGACCGAGAGCGCGCCATCAGCATCTTCGCCAACGTGGCGCCGGGCTCCAGTCAGGAAGAGGCGCTGGCCACGGTGGAGCGGCTCGCGAAGGACCTGCCTGGAGGCGTGCGAGTGGTGCCGGGCGGCGCGAGCGTGGCGTTCCGCGACTCGATGAGCAGCCTGTTCTTCGCGCTCTTCCTGGGGATTGGCGTCGCGTACATGGTGCTGGGAGCGCAGTTCAACTCGTTCCTGCACCCCGTCACGGTGCTCACGATTCTCCCACTGTCGGTGGCCGGCGCGTCCTTCGCGCTGCTGGGCACGGGCAGCACGCTGAACATCTTCAGCATGATTGGCTTGTTGCTGCTGATGGGCATCGTGAAGAAGAACTCCATCATCCTGGTGGACTACGCGCTCCAGCAGCGGGAGCTGGGGTTGGACGCGGTGGAGTCGATGCTGCGCGCCGGCCCCGTGCGTCTGCGGCCGATTCTCATGACGTCCACGGCGACGATGATGGCGGCGGTGCCGGCGGCGCTGGCGCTGGGCGCGGGCAGCGAGACGCGCGCGCCCATGTCCATCGCCGTGCTGGGCGGCCTCTCCGTCTCCACGGTGCTCAGCCTCGTCGTGGTGCCGGCCTTCTACGTGGTCGCCGACCGCATGAAGACGCGGCTGGCCACGTGGCGGGGCAAGCGTCCGGATGACGAGGTCGGCGGTCCCACGGCACAGGCGCGGCCCGGGGGCGAGGAGCCTCGCCCGGCGGCGCACGGCTGAGGTCAGGGGCTCGCGGCTTCACGCCGCGAGCCTCTTTCACCCAGGCGCTGGCGAGGGGGCAGGCGCCGTCACGGCGTCTGGCTGAAGCACGCGCGCACCGTGGACATCGTCAAGGGCACGTCGGTGGATGGGCAGGCGAGTCCACGGCGAGCAAGGAGATGACCCCATGGCGCACGAGACCGAGCTTCCTCCCTCCATCACCCCGGTGAAGGAGCGCGACGAGTCGCTGGACCTCCAGGCGTTCCTCGACGAAATCGGCAACAGCCGCGAGGTCAGCGTCAACAAGGTGGACGCGCGAGACGCGGCGCACGCGGTGCTTTGCACGCTGGCGCGCCGCCTGTCCGACGGCGAGGACGTGAAGCTGATGCGCGCGCTGGGCCCCGACATCGGCGACATCGTCGGGGAGTGCACCATCCTCCGGGGCCCGTCGCATGCGCGACGCATGCACCGCGACGAGTTCATCTCCGACGTGGCGGACCACCTGAAGATTCCGGTGGACCAGGCGGACCGGGTGATGAAGGTGGTGTTCACCGCGGTGAGAGACCGCATCCCCGAGGACGAGGTGTCCGCAGTGGCCTCCCAGCTCCCGGCGGACCTCGCGGACAGCTTCCGCCGGCCGGTGTAGCCAGCGGATTCGCCGGTACCGGGCTTCCCGTCTCCAGGAAGCCCGGCTCGGCTCACGGCCTTCAGGCAGGCCTGGCGAGCGCCGCGTCGATGGCCTGGACCAGGCGCGGGTCCTCCGCCGTCACGTCCGGGGCGAAGCGCGCGGCGACGCGACCATCGCGGCCGATGAGGAACTTCTCGAAGTTCCACTGCACTTCCGGAATCGGATTCGCGTCGATGCCGTAGCCCTTGAGCTTCTGGCGCATCGGCCCTTCGCCCGTGGCGTCGGGGACCGCGCTCGTCAGCTCGCGGTACAGCGGGTGCTTGTTCTCGCCCACGACGGAGATCTTCGAGAACAGGGGAAACTTCACGGAGTAGGTCAGGTCGCAGAAGTCCTTGATCTCCGCCTCGGTGCCCGGCTCCTGGCCCAGGAAGTTGTTCGCGGGAAAGCCGAGCACCTCCAGCCCCTGGGCGTGCTTGTTCTCGTAGAGCTTCTCCAGGCCCTCGTACTGCGGGGTGAGGCCGCACTTGGAGGCGACGTTCACCACCAACAGCACCTTGCCCTTGAACTGGCCCAGCGTCAGGGCGGCGCCGTCGATGGACTTCAGCGGGATGTCGTAGAGGTTCTGGCTCATATGGGCGCAGAGCCTCTTACTTTGGCCCCGCGCCCGTCAATCGCCGCCGTGAGATGTGTCGCCCCGCCTATACGCGGGTGACGCTGAGTCGCGCGAAGTAGTGCCAGGTGGAGCTGACGCCCTGCGCGGTCGTCGACTTGTGCCTCTGGACGATTCGCTCCGCGGATTCTCCACTCTGGTGCTCCAGGATGAGCCGGGCCTCCACGGTGGTGGAGAACCAGGCGCGCACCATGCTGGGAATCGCGTTGGCCGTGCAGATGCTGCCGACGACGAGCACCCGGGGGTCGTCATTCGGGATGGTCTCCGAGTCGCCCCCAGCGAGGCGCAGCCGGCAGTACCCACCGTTCGCGGTGGGTGACTTGTTCGTCACCATTCCGTCCTCCTCCTGTCCGGTGAGGTAGACGACGCTCGAGTAGCCGGAGATGTCGTACGTCCCGGGGGGAACCGTGATGACCCCGGTCTTCAGGTCCAGCCGGATGGAGCGCTCGGGCGAACACGACTCCACGCGGGTGAACACCCGGGTGTTCATTCCGGGCGCCAGCGTCTTCGTGTCTGGCGAGTCCTCGGCGAAGACGGCGAACACGCGCGAGTAGTTCACCGGGGAGGAGGTCCACTGGTAGGTCTCCTCGGTCTTGCCTCCCTCTCCGTCCAGGGTGAGCACCTGGATGTTGTCGTCGCTCCGGCCGCCGGTGAGCCACCGGTCCTTCGCGCCGCCCACCTTCAAGTAGACCGCCCGGCCTCGTTTGACCTCGCCGCTGCCCACCGCCGTGCGACTCTGCATCACCGTCCACTGGTAGCTCGACTCCTTGTCGCCGCCCTCACCGTCGAGCGTGGAGACCTCTCGCTGGCCCTCGCTGCGTCCTCCCGTCAGCCAGCGGGGCTTGTCGCCGCCCACCTTGAGATAGACGATGTCGCCGTAGCGCAGGGGGCCGCTGCCCACGGTGTCGCGGGTCTTCATCAGGGTCCACCGGTAGCTGGACTCCAGGTCGCCGCCCTCGCCATCGCGGGTGTACACCCGCTTGTTGCCGTCGCTGCGGCCGCCGGTGAGCCACCGGTCCTTCGCGCCGCCCACTTGAAGATAAAGGGTCTCTCCATAGATGAGTGTGTCGGTGGTGGGGATGAACTCCGGAGCGGGGAGGGGCTTCATGGGACCGATTCGTGGGGACTCAAGGCTGGCTTTCTCAGACACGGCATCCTCCTGTGGATGCGCTGAACGATGACATACGCCATGAGGAAGCCCGCCGACTGATACGAAGCGATACAATGAGAGACAAAGCGGCTCGCTCGCCAACGGATGCCACGGAAGGGGTATGCTTCAGGGGACGCATTCCTGGCACGGGCACTCTCATGGAACTGAAAAGTCAGACGTCGACCCCGCGTGTCTTCATCGTGGATGACGATACGCAGCTCACGGCGATGGTCGCCGACTATCTGCGGATGCATGGCTTCACCGCGGAGTGTGAGGTCAGCGGTGACCGGGCGGTGCCCCGGATTCTCGCCGCGCGGCCCGACCTGGTGGTGCTCGATGTGATGCTCCCCGGCAAGGATGGCTTCACCGTCTGCCGGGAGCTTCGGGGGGCCTATCCGGGCCCCATCCTCATGCTGACGGGGAGGGGCGCAGAGGTGGACGAAGTCGTGGGGCTGGAGAGCGGCGCCGACGACTACCTGCCGAAGCCAGTCAGCCCCCGCGTGCTCCTGGCGCGGCTGCGGGCGCTCTTGCGCCGCACGAGCACGGCGCCCGCGACGGAGCCTGGCCCCGTTCGCGTCGGCGAACTCACGGTCGACCCGGCTCGCAGAACGGCCCATCTGCGGGGGGCGGCGCTCGACCTGACTTCGGGCGAGCTGGACGTGCTGTTCCTGCTGATGACGCATGCGGGGCAGGTCGTGAGCCGGCAGCTCATGTACCAGCGGCTTCGGGGCGTGGAGCAGGATGACATCGACCGCTCCGTGGATCTCCGCGTCTCGCGTCTGCGTCACAAGCTGCGCGAAGCCTCCGGCGAGGCGGACGTCATCAAGACGGTCCGTGGGGTCGGCTACCTCTTCACCGTGAGCTGACCCGTGGACCGACTCTTCCTTCGCGTCTATCTCCACATCTTCGCGGGCGTGCTCATCGCCGGACTCGCCGCCAGGGCGTTCGTGATTCCGAGGATCAACGCGCAGCTCGCGCGGAACCTCGAAGTCTCCCTGGCGGTGCCCGTCGGGCTGATGGCCGAGCTGTTCGAGGCGCGCTACCGCGAGCACGGCGACTTCGGAGGTCCCGCCGAGGAGGCCTCCAAGCGCTTCGGCGTGCCAGTCGCGCTCATCCCCCAGGCACGGACCCCGCTCGACGCCGAGGGAGCCGAGCGGCTCGCGCGCGGGCAGGTCATCCGGGAGGGGCCGGTGTTCGCGTCGATGCTCTATGCGCGCATCGAAGGGACGAACCACGTCCTCCAGGTGGGGCCGCTGCCGCTCATGTTCCCGCTGGGCGGTGCGCGAGGCGGCGCGCTCCTCCTGTTGTTCGTGGGCGGGCTCTCCCTGGGCATCTTCGCGCTCCTTCGCCCCGTGCGCCGTCAGCTCCTGGACCTGCGGCGAACCGCCGAGGCGCTCGGCAGGGGAGAGCTCGGCGCGCGAGCCCAGGTCGGCTCACGGGACGTCATCGGCGCCCTCTCGGCGGCGGTGAACCACATGGGCGCGGAGCTCCAGCGCTCCATCACCTTGCGAGACGAGCTCCTCCACAACACCTCCCACGAGCTTCGGGCCCCGAGCCAGCGGCTGCACTTCAGCCTCGCGCTCGCGAGAGAAGCGTCAGAGCCCGACGCGCGGGAACAGGCCTTCGACCGGGTGGAGCGCAGCCTGTCGGAGCTCGATGCGCTCATCGACGAGCTGCTGACCTATGCGCGCCTGAAGGCGCACGGCGCGCGCAAGGAGGCCCGGGTGGATGTGCGTCCTGTGCTGGCCGCGCTCTGCGAGACCCTGACCCTGTTGCCACACAAGGCGGTGCTGGCCGCCCCGGGGCCGGACGAGGAGCCGCTCGTCGTTCGTGTCGAGGCCCGGCTCATCGAGCGCGCGACGTCGAACCTGATTCTCAATGCCCTGCGCCATGCGAACTCCCGGGTCCAGGTCAGCCTGAGCCGGGAAGGGCGCGTGATTCACATCCATGTCGACGACGACGGGCCGGGGATTCCGCTCGCGGAGCGGGAGCGGATCTTCGAGCCGTTCCATCGACTCGACGACGAGCGCCACGGCTTCGGGCTCGGGCTCGCCATCGTGCACCGCATCGCGGAGGTGCATGGAGGGAGCGTCCGTGCCCTGGGCTCGTCGCTGGGGGGCGCACGCTTCACGCTGTCGTTTCCAGCGTGAAGCGCGGCCCGAACCCGGGGCGGAGCCTTGCCCCTACTTCTTCGCGCTGCTGCGCAGGTAGCGATAGAACTCGGAGTCGCTGCCCAGGAAGAGGGACGTGGAGCGGTCCACCACCTGGGGGTAGGCCTCCAGCGTGCGCATGAACTGGTAGAACTCCGGGTCCCTCCCGAAGGCGTCCGCGTAGATCTTCGTCGCCTCGGCGTCGGCGGTGCCGGTGATCTCCTGCGCCTTGCGGTACGCCTCCGAGCGGATCTCCTTCAAGTCCCGCTCCCGCTGTCCGCGCACTTCGGCCGCGCGGCCCATGCCCTCGGAGCGCGAGCGCTCGGCGGTGCGGCGCCGCTCGGAGATCATGCGCTCGAAGACCTTCACCTGGACCTCGTCGACGTAGTTGATGCGGCGGATCTGCACGTCCACCAGCTCCACGCCGAACTCCTTGACGATCTCCGCGGCGCGGTCGCGAATCTGCCGGGTGAGCTTGTCGCGTCCCTGGGAGACCTGCTCCAGCGACTCACCGCGCTCGGCCTCGGTGGTGTACTCGTCGTCCTCGAACGGCCGGTTGGTGGAGCGCACCGCCTCAATCAGCGCGAACGAGGCGATGGTGTTGCGCGTCTCGCCGTCGATGATGTCGTCGAGCCGGGACTGGGCATTGCGCTCGTCGCGCAGGCGCTGGAAGAAGCGCAGCGGGTCCACGATGCGCCAGCGGCCGAAGGTGTCCACCCAGATGTACTTCTTGTCCTTGGTGGGGATCTGGTTCGGGTCCCCGCGCCAGTCCAGCCAGCGCTTGTCGAAGCGGTTCACCGTGTCGACGAAGGGCTGCTTGAAATGCAGTCCCGGCTCGGTGATGGACTGGCCCCGGGGCTGGCCGAAGCGGGTGATGACGGCCTGCTCGTGCTCGCTCAACGTGTACGTGCTGGAGAAGCCCAGCACGACGGCGAGCGCGGCGACGACGACGAGAATCAGTGCGACGCGGCTCATTGCTGGGCCTCCTTCAGCTGCGCTGCGCCCGCGGAGACGGAGTCCGCCCCGTCCATCCGCAAGAGGGGCGTGAAGCCCTTGAGGTTCTCATCCATGACCACCTTCTGCCCGGCGCCCTGGAGCACCTGGCTGACCGTCTCCAGGTACATCCGGCGACGGGTGACCTCCGGCGCCTTGCGGTACTCCTCGTAGACGCGGGTGAAGCGCTCGGCCTCGCCCTTGGCGCGGTTGACGCGTTCAATCGCGTAGCCCTCCGCGGAGCGCAGCGCCTCCTCGGCCTCGCCCTTGGCGCGGGGGATGGCGCGGTTGCGCTCGGCGTAGGCCTCGTTGATGGCGCGCTCCTTCTCCTGGATGGCCTGGTTGACCTCGTTGAAGGACGGCTTGACGGGGTCGGGCGGGTTCACGTCCTGGAGGACGACCTGCTGGATGTCCACGCCCGTCTCGTAGCGGTCCGCCAGGTCCTGGAGCAGCAGCTTGGACTGGGTGGCCACCGTCTGGCGGCCCGTCGTGAGGACCTCGTTGACGGAGTGGTCGCCGACCACCGCGCGCATCGACGCCTCGGAGATATCGCGGAGCATCCCCTCCACGTTCTTCACCTTGAAGAGGTACTTGTACGGGTCCTTGATCTTGTACTGGACGATCCACTCGACCACGGCGACGTTGAGGTCACCGGTGAGCATCAGGGACTCGCGCTTCAGGTCCGACGTGCTCGCCGAATACGACGTGGCGCGCGAGTTGACGGACTCCGTGCGGAAGCCGAACTCCGCCTTGAGCTGCCGCTGCACCGGCACCTTGACGATGCGATCCACCCAGAACGGCAGCCGGAAGTGGGGACCCGGCTCCACCGTGCCCACGAAGCGGCCGAGCCGGAGGATGACGCCAACCTCGTCCGGCTCCACCTGCGCGTAGCTGGTGAGCAGGCCCACCAACGTGACGAGCGCAATCGAGCCCAGCAGGAGCCGACGTCCGAGGCCGCGACTCAGCCTCTTCTGCAGCTCACGCAGGACGTCCGCGGGGTCCCGCCCGTTCGGGTCGGGGTTCAACACTCGAGGATCCCATGCCATCCCTCAGTCTTTGGACTGCAAAGAATCTACTTGCAAGGAGAACCGGGGCGGCGAGTGAAACGGGCCCGGAATCCTGGTTCATTCGTGACCCCTTGCCTGCCGAGCACCTATGGTCCGTCCCCGCGCCCATGGTCACCCTCGACGCCCCGGCTCCCGACTTCGAAGCCCTCACCACGCAGGGGCAGCGCCTGCGCCTCTCCGCGCTGCGAGGGCGCCCCGTGGTGCTCTTCTTCTTTCCGGCCGCCTTCACGCCCGTGTGTACCCAGGAGGCGAAGCATTTCGGCGAGGCGCTTCCGCAGCTGCGGGCTCTTGGCGCCGAGGTGGTGGGCGTGTCCACGGACACGCACCAGGTTCAGTGCGACTTCGCCGCGGCGACGGGCGCCGAGTATCCGATGGTGGGCGACCCGAGCGCGGGCATCGCGCGCGGCTACGACGTCGTGTGGCCGCTGCTCAAGCGCGTGCAGCGGGTGACCTTCGTCATCGATGCGCGGGGCATCATCCGAGGCATCTTCCACCACGAGCTGCGCGTGGAGCACCACGTTCGCATGGTGGTGCGCGCCGTCCAGAGCCTCGCCACGGCGGGCTGAACCGCGCGGCGCCTCGGCCTTCGACTCCGGAAACGACACCGGCCTCGCGGCCGGGATGAACCCGGAGCCGCGAGGCCAGGAGCGGACAGGGCTCAGTAGTTGAGGTTGACCGCGAAGTGGAACGTGTCACCGGACGCGTTGTCCACGTCCGCGCGGAAGTCGAAGTTGGTGCCGCTGCGGTAGTACCAGAGGTAGCCGCCCGCGCCGACGTTGCGGATGACCTGGTCCTTGATGTTGAGCGTCACGTTGCCGGAGGTCGGGCACACGGCGGTCTTGTGGTAGTCCACTCCGCCGCGCTGGGCGTAGGCGCCACCGCCCCAGTTGGTCAGGCACATCTTCCAGTCGTAGGCCGCGTTGCAGAAGTTGTCCTGGAACCAGGTGATGTCGCACGGGCCGTAGGCCGCGGCGCTCGTGCTTCCGGCGGCCAGGCCGTCCTTGAAGATCGACTCACCGCGCTCGGTCGCACCCTCGGCGTCGCGGGGGGACGTGCGCATCAGCTCGTAGCGCTGCTGGGCGATGCCGAGCGCCTGGGGCACGTCGCTGCGGCCGGTCAGCTTGCTCCACGCCGCGGCGGGGCCAATGCCGTCGATGGCCGCCGGGGGGTTCGGGTAGACGCCGGCCTCCATGACCATCACCTCGCCGTCCGCCAGCTCGAGGAACTCGACCACGTTGCCGTTGTCGCGCTCCACGCGCGCCAGCACCGACGCGGGCGTCTCCGTCTTCTCGGTGGTGGTGGCGGCGTCCTCGATGCCGCAGCCGGCGGCGAGGACCATCATCATGACTCCAGGGACGATACGCTTCATGGGACTTCTCCCGAGCAACGCGCCTGGCGCCGCTCATGTTGTTGTGGGGTGGGATGCAAGTGCGCGCCGCGAAACCGCATGCGGACCGTGTCGGCGTGCTCCCGGTCCATGAGCAATGGCCGTGCCGCACGTGCTCTCAGAGGGAAGCGCGAGGAATCAGGGGCACGTGAGCGCAACGCCGGCCGGCAAGTCCTGCCGTGTCAAAGGCAGTCCTTGCTCGTGCCTGTCGCTCCGCTGGAAATGCAGTGGTGGACAGGTGCGGGCGCGGGCATGGGGCGTCCCGGAGGGAAGTAGGGCAGACTTGGTGGGTGATGGCCCCGGCGCCACGGATGGCGCGGTGGGTGGACGGGCAGCGCCCGTACCAGGGGCCGGGAGTCAGGCCAATGAAGCACAAGGAAGCCAGGATGGTGTCCGTCAACGGCCCCGCGGGTCGGTTGATGGCGACAGTCGAGGGCGACGGCGGCATCCCCGCCATCTTCGTGCACGACGTCGCCGGGGACCGGTCTCACTGGGCGGAGACGCAAGTGGGCCTCGCGACGCGCAGCGTGGCCTTCGACCTTCGCGGGCTGGGCGAGAGCAGCGGCTCCCACGGTCCCTTTGGCGTGGAGGCGGCGGTGGAGGATGTCGTCGCGGTCGCCGACGCGCTGGCCCCCGAGAAGTTCGTCCTGGTGGGGCATGGCTTTGGAGCCGCGGTGGCTGGCGCCTTCGCCGCGTACTACCCCGAGCGGCTGGCCGGGCTCCTCTATGTCGAAGCGCCGGGAGACCTGCGCCGCATGCCGGAGGCCGAGGCGGAGGCCTGGCTCGACAACTTCAGCGCCGCGAAGTACGGCGCCTTCCACGAGCACTGGCTCACGCCCCAGCTCCTCGCCGCGAAGGATTCCACGCGCGTGTTGGTGATGAAGACGATGCGCACGTCGCGTCGCGAGGCCATCGCCGGGAACCTGGAGTCGCTGCTCGCGCATGACCCGGACGCGGCGTTCGAGCAGTTCAAGGGCCCCACCCACGCGCTGGTGGCGGCCACGGGGCCGGAGACGCTGGTGGGACAGCGGGCCGACTTGTCCCGCACCGTGGCGCCGCACGCCAGTCACTGGCTGATGTTGGACTCGGCGAAGTGGTTCCACACGGAAGTGGTCCGCTTCCTCGGTCAGAGTCGGCACCACCCCTGAGCCACGCGGGGCCGGGTCCGCTCGTCTCGGGTGCATCGTCGCTCTACACTGCCTCCCTCCTGGAGGAACGATGCACCTGAAGAGACTTCATCGGTCGGCAGTGAGCGCGGTGTTCTCGCTGGCCACAGGCTTCGCGCTCGCCAGCGTGGCGGGCTGTTCGAGCGAGGATGCGCCGGGCGTGGACGTGCCCAACCCGCTGACCAATCCCAAGGATGGCCCGCCCGCCGGCAATCCGAACGCGGAGGCCACCTGCACCGTGCCCGCGGAAGCGGGGCTCGCTGACAGCTCCAGGCCGACCACCGTTGTCGGCACGGGAACGCCCGCGAGCTGTACCAGTGCCGCCTTTGTCGAGGCAGTGGCCCGGGGCGGGGTCATCACCTTCGACTGTGGCCCGGAGCCGGTGACGATCACGCTCGACAGGACGGCGAAGATCTTCAACGACAAGGGGCCGGAGATCGTCATCGACGGCAAGGGGCTGGTGACGCTCAGCGGAGCGGGCAGGCACCGCATCCTGTACATGAACACCTGTGACCAGAAGCAGGTGTGGACGACCTCCCACTGCCAGAACCAGGACCACCCTCGGCTGACGATCCAGAACCTCACGTTCGTGGATGCCAGCTCCAAGAGTGAGTCGGAGTTCGACGGAGGCGGGGCGGTCTGGGTGCGCGGTGGGCGGGTGAAGGTCATCAACTCCCGCTTCTTCAACAACGCGTGCGCGGATGTCGGGCCCGACGTTGGAGGTGGCGCGCTCCGGGTGTTCAGCCAGTACGACGGGCGGCCGGTCTACGTGGTGAACACGACCTTCGGCGGCAAGCAGGGCTTCGGCGGAGTCTGCTCCAACGGTGGTGGCATCAGCAGCATCGGCGTGTCGTGGACAGTCATCAACAGCCTCTTCTCCCACAACCGGGCCATCGGCAACGGCGCGAATCCCGCCACTCCAGGCACCCCGGGAGGGGGCAGCGGCGGCGCCATCTACAACGACGGCGACAGGATGACGCTGTCCCTGTGTGGCACGCGAATCGAGCACAACGAAGTCAACGCGCATGGAAGCGCCATCTTCTTTGTCAGCAATGACCATTCGGGCGACATCCGCATCGACCGCTCGGTCATCCAGAACAACCGGGGTGGCTCCTGGTACGTGACGTATCCCCAGATATCGAATCACTCGGATACGCCGATTGCCGTCACGAACTCCACGATTGAGTGACGGAATGGCTGTCAAGGTGCGGGTAAGAGTGCGGGCTACCATTGACACCAGTGAGCAATTGACTGGGAGTGAACAGTGTGCTTTTTCTCGCACTGCCTCGAGGCTATCAAAGGCTCATCAAAGGATCGTCCCAAATGTCAGTGGTTTCGAAGCTGCCCGCTCCGGCTGCCCCGCCCCCGGCTCAACCTTCCGGTACCGTCACGCTCTACAAAGACGCGGGTTGGGTGGGCTCGCCCTACTCAGTCAATACCCGTGATTACCTCAAAGACACACGCCATTCCATCGCCGGGTCGAGCCTTCACGACGAAGCGACCTGGATTGCGTTCAATCTGCCGGTAGGCACCGTCATGACCCTGACGGATAACTATGTCGCCCCGGCCAACGGCAATGTCTATGACCTCATCAACTGCGGCAGGGTGGTCGACCTCGTGGGAACAGGCCAGACCGAGGCCGTGGATCTCACGAAGATCAACCTGAACGATTGCATTTCGGCGTTCTTCTGGCACACGCCCGACCTGAGCGCCGGCGCCATCGAACTCTACGAATCCGCCGCCTTCGCGGGGAACCGCACCGTCCTGTTCCTCTCGGAGTGGGGCGCGGGAAAGACCTACGCCCTGGATGGCTGGTACATCAAGGATCGCGCGAGTTCCGTGCGCTGGCCCGCGCTGGTGGACGCCCAGATGGCCTCGTTGTTCAACAACAACGACGGCTCGGGGGCGGCCTATGGGAACATCAAGGCGTGGGGCAGCTTCTCGGAGGTGAGCAATCTCAAGGAGGTCGGATTCAACGACGCCGTCTCCAGTTTCTCCTGGAACAACCTCCTCCCGAAGCAGTCGTTCGTCAAACCGGTGGACATCGTGGTCCCCGACTCCGTCGGGAAGAGGGTGTCGGACAGTCTGCATTGGCCAAACGACTCCTCCGCGGTCCAGAAGCAGACCCTCTCGGTCGACGTCACGGACGAGCAGACGACAACGGTGACGGCCACCAACCAGTACACGGCGGGCATGCAGTTGAGCTATTCGCTCTCGGCCAAGAAGACCCAGGGAACGAATGAGGTGACCAAGGAGTGGACACTCAGCGTCGGCTTTGTCTATTCGCATACTGATGAATCGTCGTTGACCAAGACGCAAAAAACGACGCTCGTGGTCACGGTTGAGTTGAATGTGCCCCCCTACTGCATCTTCGACGCGACGCTGTGGGTGCAGCTGGGGCAACTGCCCCCTGGCACGACCTACAAGACCACGGCCGAGCGCTGGTATGACCAGGAGCTCAAGGGAAGCGTGTACGATCCTGCGAACGGCTACTGGAAGCGCACGGAGTCCGTCACCTTGCAGATGGGCGGAACCCTGGCCGTCAGTCAGACCTGTGAAACCAAGGAGAGCGCTCTCCCCGAGAAGCCGCCGGTCACCGCGCCATAGCATGCAGGCGTCGTGAATGGCTGATGGCCGCGCCGCTCCGAGGAGGGGCGCGGTGGACTTCCCGGCATTGATTCGCTAGGAACCGTCAGTCCATGAACTCAAGAATAAGCAGTGCGACTGTTTTATGGGCAGGAGTGCTGGCCGCAATCGCGCTCACCGGATGTACGAAGGAGGGTGAGCGCGAGAGCCGCGTGGGGACCGTGTCGCAGGCCGCGACGTCACCGGTGAGCGTGTCGGAAGCGGTGGCGATCACCAGCCAGGGCATGACGCAGAACGGCTCGGCGCACCGCAACGAGGCGCTGCTCGGGGTGTTCCAGACCGAGGACTACGAGGTCGAGGCGCTGCTGCGCTTCCCTCAGCTCGGGGTGCCGCAACGGGCGGTGGTGCAGAGCGCGACGCTCCGGTTCGCCGTGGAGACCTATACCGACGACTTCGCGATTCGTGGCTCGTATGTGCAGGCGCCCTGGAACCTGGTGGCTGGAGACCTGGGGTGGCAGTTCCGGGATGAGGACCTGGCGTGGGACCGGCTGGGCGCGGTGGGGCAGGGGACGGACCTCGTCGCCGGCTCCTCGTTCCAGGTCACCACGTTTCCGAGCACGGTGAGCGTGCACAACGTGCCGCTCGATGTCGCGGTCGTGCAGTCGTGGGTCGATGACCCTTCGACGAACCAGGGTGTGATGCTGGCGAACTCGAAGGTTGGCAAGGTGGCCAAGCTGTTCACCAGCCTGGCGACCCAGCCGGAGCGCCGGCCGATCCTCACCATCGAGTACACCCCTCCCGTGCCGAACAGCGACACCACGCCACCGACGGTGGCAATCACCTCGCCCGCGGGAGGCGCGACGGTGGAGGGCGTGGTCGCAATCACCGTGGCCGCGAGCGACAACGTAGGCGTGGCGAACGTGCAACTGCGCATCGACGGCCGCAACCTCGCCTCATCGCAGCTCGACACCCGCTTGTTCCGCAATGGCGACCACGTCCTGACCGCGCACGCGCGAGATGCCGCTGGCAACCTCACCACCTCGGCCTCCGTGCGCATCACCATCGACAACGAGCTCGTCGACACGGGTCCTCCGCAGGTCCAGGTCACCGCGCCGGTCGCGAGTGAGACGGTGAGCGGGCCCTTCACGGTGCGGATGAGCGCGGTGGACGACATTGGCGTCACCCGGGTGCATGTCGAACTGGATGGCACCCAGGTCGGTGAGGCGGACATGGCCGCCCCCTGGTCGGTGACGCTCGATACCGAGGCGCTCCAGCCCTACGGGCTTCGGCAACTGACCGCGGTGGCGCGCGACGCCGCTGGCAACGTCGCCAGCTCGGCGCCGGTCGCAATTACCGTGAGCGCGCCTCCGCCCGATACCATTCCTCCCGAGGTGCAGATCGTCTCGCCCGCGAGTGGCGTGACAGTGGGCGGCACCATCCAGATCAAGATCGACGCCTACGACAACGTGAGGATCGCCGGCGTGCAGTTGAAGGTGAACGGCCAGAATGTGGGCCGCGAGGACCTCAGCTATCCGTATTGGATCAACGTCACCACCACGCAGGTGGGCGATGGCACCTTCCCGGTGACGGCGGTGGCGAGAGATCGCGCCGGCAACCTCACGACCTCCGCGCCCATCACGCTCACCATCGCCAACGGGCCTCCGGTAGTCCTCGCCATTCCCGTGGCGCACCCTCGCGTCTGGTTCACCGCGTCCCGGCTGGCCCGTGCCCAGGCGTACTTCGCGCAGCACCCGTACACCCCGGTGGCGAACGTGCAAGGCCCCGAGCAGGCCATCGACGCGGCGATGCATTCGCTCATCACCGGCACTCCGGCGTCGTGTCGTTCCGCGATCACCTGGGCGGTGCAGACCGAAATCCCCATCAGCGAGAACACGGTGTCGAGCGATCCGGCCCGTTGGTACGGCGAGGCGGTGATCCTCACCTATGACTGGTGCTTCGCGCACCTGCTGCCGGCGGAGCGCACGACCTTGATTGCGCGCTGGAACCTCGCGATCGAGGCGCTCAACGACAACCCGTGGGGCGGCATCGGCATGGAGGGCAACAACTACTACACGGGCTACTTCCGCAACTCGCTCCTGTGGGCGATTGCCAGCTGGCATGAGAACCAGCCATACGCCAACAACCTCCTGCAGTATGCGATGAGCTCGCGCTGGGACTTCTCGCTCCGGCCCTACCTGGACGGCCCGGCCGCTGGCGGCGCACCCCACGAGGGTTCGACGTACGGCCGCCGGACGTTCGGCTACATGACGGTGCCGTTCACCACGCTCGGCCTGTACGGGCACGACATGTGGAACCAGACCAACTACTTCATGGAGTCGGTCTTCTGGTCCATCTACTCGACCACGCCAGGGCGCAGCCGGATGGGACAGTTCCAGCTGTTCGAGACCTTCCCGTACAACGATGACGAGCGCTGGTTGACCCGGTGGGACTCCAGCAACACCGCGCAGACGCTGCTGGGCAGCTACTTCGCCCCACTCATCGAGGAGTGGTCTGCCCAGCCGATCGCCGGCTATGCCAAGCGCTTCCTCGAACTCACCGGTCACCCGATTGATGACCGTCTGATTCGATATGTCTACAGCGCCACCGTGGCGGCGGTGCCGTCGAGGGACCTCGCGGAGCTGCCGCTCGACTACCACGCGCCTGGCCTGGGCATGGTGTACGCGAAGACGGCGTGGGCGCCCGATGCGACCATGATCAACCTGCAGTTCGGCATGACGTCCAACGCGGGCCATGCCCACCGTGACGCCGGCAACTTCCAGTTGTGGCGGGCCGGCGAGTTCCTGACGCGGGAGACGGTCGGTTACGCCAACTCGATTGTTGGCTACGCCGGGGGTGGCGCGGTCGACGTCGAATCGCCCGTCGCGCACAACACCCTCCTGTTCGAGGGGATGGGCACGGTCGGCTACTACCATCACGTGCCCCAGATGTTGCGGCTCCACTCGACGCCGGTGGTCAACTACGCCGCGGTCGACCTGACCGGTGTGTACGACTTGAACGACGAGTGGGCCCACCGCGAGGCCGAGGTCGGCAACCCGTACGCGGGCAGGGTGGTGCGGGAGACGCTGTTCGTCCGTCCGCTCGACACCTTGATTGTGTTCGACCGGCTGGAGAGCGCGAGCGACAACGCCGCGGTCGACAAGACCTTCGTCATCCACTTCCCGGAGAACCCGGTGCTCACGGGCAACACGTGGTCGGCGAACAGCGGCGGTCAGGCTCTGAGGGTCAGCACCCTGGTGCCGGCCACTCCGACGCGGCGAATCGTGGACGAGCGCGGCCCGGTGCGCCCCAACGGCACCTACCCGTACCCGGTCGGCCAGTTCCGTGGGGAAATCGAGACCAGCGGGCAGGTGGTGAGCCACTTCCTGCACGTGGTCCAGGCCAGGGATGCGGCCAGCGGTGCGAACCTGCAGCTCACGCTCAACGAGACGTCCACCGCGTACACGGTGACGCTGGTCCATCCAACTCGGGGGAGCGCTGTGGTCACCTTCGAGAAGGGGATTGCGAGCACAGGTGGCAGCTTCGGCTTCGCCGCCACGGGCGCGGTCACCCAGTCGCCGCTGCGCGCTGGCGTCCAGGTGATGACCGTCACGCCGAGCGGGCCGGTCTGGGGTCCGTGACCTGAAAAGAAGCGGGCATGGAAGTGGCTGATACCTGTAGTTTCAGCTCGATCGGAAACCAACATGGCCCGCAAATTCATGCCGTTCGCAATCATGTCGATACTCGCGCTGTCATCCCTTGTGATGGCAGCGCCGAGTACCCCTCAAGCGCCCCCCGCTCCACAACAAGCCCCCAAAGTCCCCAGCAAGAGCCCGCAACAAAAGAAGTCCCCACAGCCCGAGGAAACGAAGGCCAAGGCAAGTCCGCCCCCTGCAACGGGCAGTGGCGACTATGACCCCCGGTGGGCGAAAGGGGCCATGCCCGCATGCCATGCGGCATGCCAGAGACAGCACCGGACCTCCGCCAGGCAAGTCATTCCAGACAAGTCCGTGATAGACGTGGAGAAGTGCGACAATGTCGAGTGCGCATGCGCGAACAACGCAAGTGTCCGCACCCATCTCCCGGATGGCTCATTCTGCGTCAGATATTTGATTGTGACGCCGCCCCCCAAGCCGCAGTATGGCGTTTGCAAGCAGGGCCAGTGCTACGTCAAATAGCGGATTCCCGATTCGCAGAAGGAGTCAAAGGCCATGCGTCACCATCAAGTCTTGTTCAGCTTGCTCGTCCTACAGACGCTCGTCGTCGCCAATGCACTCGGCCAACAGCCCTACCAGAGCGCCGCGCTCTCCCTCCACAATCAGTACCGCGCGAAGCATGGCAGCCCGGCCTTGAAGTCGGATGCCAGCCTGATCGCCAATGCGGAGAAGTGCGCGAACTACTACGCGGCGAAAAAGACGATAGACCACACATGTCCTTTCAAGAACGGTGCGGGTGAAAACCTGAGTGGTGGCACGGGTTCGTGGTCCCCGGGCGACTTCACAGCCATGGGTGTCAAGATGTGGTACGACGAAGTCAGGTATTACGACTTCACGAAGCCTGGTTTCTCCATGCACACCGGCCACTTCACGGCGGTGGTCTGGAAGAGCAGCACAAAGCTGGGGTGTGGCGTTGCTACGAAGGATGGCTATACGGCCATGGCTTGTTTGTATAGCCCGCCGGGAAACATGATGGGGCAATTCCCGGCCAACGTCCTTCGCTTGCGGTAATCCAGCACCCGTGAGGCGCACTCACCGGGAGCGGAGGTCCACGTCTCCGCTCCCAGACACGGAACGTCAGGACTTCACGAGGCCGCGCCTCACCACAGCTGAACGGGCGCCGGAGAGAACCCCGACCTGCCGTTTCCGAACTGTCCGTAGAGGTTGAAGCCCCACGCGTAGACGGTGCCGTTCGTTCGCAGCGCCAGCGAGTGGTAGTAGCCCGCGGACACGGCCACGACGCCGGGGAAGCCCGGGACCTTGAACGCCGTAGTGTGGCTGGCCCCGGTGGGATCTCCCAACTGGCCCCAGACGTTGTTGCCCCAGGCGGAGAGAGTGCCATCCGAAATCACGGCCAGCGAGTGGTAGTAGCCCGCCGCCAGGGCCGTCGCTCCGGTGACGCCCAGCGCCTGAACGGGCAGCAGCCGCCGGGTCACCGTCCCATCTCCCAACTGGCCATTGGTGTTGAGGCCCCATGACCACACGGTGCCCCCCGTCTTCACCGCCAGCGAGTGGTTGTAGCCCACTGCCACGGCCACCATCCCCGTGAGGTTCAAGCGGCCCGGCGCCAGCTGCTGGGTGGTCGTCCCACTCCCCAACTGGCCCTGTGAGTTGGTGCCCCAGGACCACACGGTGCCATCCGCCTTCAGCGCCAGCACATGGCTGGCTCCCGCGAACGTCGCCACGGCCGTCACCCCGGTGAGGCCCACCACCTGGACGGGCGTCAATCGGGAGAGGCCCGTTCCATCCCCCACCTGCCCCTCGGTGTTGCGCCCCCAGCCCCAGAGCGTGCCGTCCGCCTTCAGTGCCAGCGAGAAGCCACTGCCCGCCGCCACGGCCGTCACGCCGGTGAGGCCGGGGACCTGGAGGGGAACCAGGCTCGCGAGCGTCGTCCCATTCCCCAACTGGCCCTGCGCGTTGTCGCCCCAGGCCCAGACGGTGCCGTCCGCCCTCACCGCCAGCGAGTGCGACGCCCCCGTCGAGATGGCGGCAACCGCCGTGAGCCCGGAGACCTGCGACGGAGACACCTGACGCCCGAGTGTCCCGTCTCCGAGCTGCCCGTTGTTGTTGTTCCCCGCCCCCCAGACGGTGCCATCCGTCCTCAACACCAGCGAGTGAGACGTTCCGCCCGCGGGCCGCTGGCTGCCGGTGAACTGGGTGATGATGGGGTACACCGTGTCGGCCTCGGGGAACGTGCCGTACTCGTACGAGTCGTGACGCCCCCAGGCCCACGCGGTGCCGTCCGATTTGAACGCCAGCGCGTGGTAGCGCGCCACTGCCAGGGCCGCCACGCCGGTCAGCCCTGGCACCTGCGTGGGCGAGAACCGGATGCTGCTCATCGCGTCCCCCATCAACCCATAGCCGCCGTAGCCCCAGGCCCAGACCGTGCCGTCGGTCTTCAATGCCATGGAGTAGTTTTCACCCGAGTCCATGAACGCGACACCGGTGAGGCCGGGAATCTGCGTGGGCGTCAGCCGGCGCGCCATCGTCGAATCCCCCATCCCGAGCACGCCGAACCAGTTGTAACCCCAGGCCCAGGCAGTGCCATCCGACCGCACCGCGAAGACGTGGGAGTGCCCTGCCCGCAGGAACACCACGTTGGTGAGGCCCGGCACCTGCGCGGGCGTGAGCCGGCTCGTGGTCGTCCCATTCCCCAACTGGCCCTGCGTGTTGTCGCCCCAGGCCCAGACGGTGCCGTCCGCCCTGAGCGCCACGGAGAATTCATAGCCTCCCGATACGGCCGTCACCTGCGAGAGTCCCAACGCTCGCGTGGGCGTCAGCCGCTGGGTGGTCGTCCCATCCCCGAGCTGGCCGCCATCGTTCTCGCCCCAGGCCCAGACGGTGCCGTCCGCCTTGAGCGCCAGCGAGTGCAGGGAGCTCCCCGCGACGGCCGTCACCGCCGTGAGCCCCGGCACCTGAATGGGCGACAGGCGGTTGCTGGTCGTCCCATCTCCCAGCTGACCATAGGTGTTGGAGCCCCAAACCCACACGGTGCCGTCCGCCCTCCGCGCCATCGAGTGGTTGCTGCCCACCTCCACCGCCGTCACGCCCGTGAGGCCCGGCACCGGCGCGGGTGTCGCCCGGGGAGTGGTCGTCCCATCCCCCAGCCGTCCGTCGTAATTGGTGCCCCAGGCCCACACCGTGCCATCCGGCTTCAGCACCAGGTTGTGGTGATACGCGGCGAGCGTGTCCTGGACCGCCAGTCGCGCCTGCTGCGTCCCCACCGCCTCCGCCGCGACGTCGCTCGGCGCCCCAGGCGCCAGCGCGTCCGGGAGCGGCTCTCCGCCCCCACAGCTCAACCCCGCTACCACCATGCACACCCACCAGATGGACCTGACGACAGAGGACACGGCGTCATTCCTTGCGCTCATGGACTTCCTCCTGGAGGTACGGCGAACATGTCCGTATCCCAGTTGCACTTCAGGGAGGAAGGGCCTCACTGTTTTTCAGTTTTAAGCTGGAAATACTCGTGCTGGATTGTTTTGGGAGCACTGGATGGAGCGCCTTGCACTGTCTTCCTGTGCGGGCGTGCAATGCCACCCGGCGCTACTTCTTGGGCTGCTTCTTCAAGAACCGGCTCAACCGCACCTTGCCCAGGCCGCGTCCGTCGAACAGGTACCAGGTGATGGCCGCGCCGAAGAGGCCCGCGGCCCGGGCGATGCCTACCGCGCCGAGCACCGGGATGTTCCCATACATCCACGGCTTGGGCGCGAAGGAGATGAACGCGCCCACGATGAAGCCACACGCGCACGGCCCCATGAAGGCAATCACCGCCGCGCTGCCGCACCAAGGCCGTTGCAAGGGCAACGCTCGATGGCCCCCTGATGGGTGGGGGCTTGTGCCATTGGGGGGTGCTGGCGGGCGGGCGTCCACCTTGAGGGCAGGACGCTTGTGGTCCCCTTCTTCGATGCCGAGGTTCCGCGCCGCCCTCGGAAGTCGCGGAGGGGGAGCCTTCATGACAATGCAGCGAAGAGAGAGTGGGCGCATGCCCATGTTCGGTTCACTCCTGCTGGGCCTGACGCTGGCCTGTGGAGTGGAGACGGCGAACCCTGGCGAGGACGAGCTGGGCCTCACGGAGGTCGTGGCCGAGCTGGTGGAACCCCCTCCTGGGATAGACATCTACCTGGACCGTTGTCCAACGGCGACGGCGGCGCCGGGCGCCACGCTGTTCGTCTCGAACACGGGGCCGTGGAATCCAAGCAGGCCCCTGGGCTCCACCGACAACCCGTACAGGACCATTGGCGCGGCAGTGAGGGCCGCGGTGCCGGGAAACATCATCGAGGTGCGTGGCGGAACCTATCCGGAGCACGTCCTCATCAATCCGGAGACGACGCGGCCGGGCACCGCCATTGCTCCCATCGTCCTCAGGGGCCAGGCGTCCGCGCGACCGCGCATCGTCCCACCGACGAACCGCGTTGTAGGCAGCGTGCTGAATCTGAGCCAGCCCTATTGGATCCTGCAGTTCCTGGAAGTGGACCTCCAAGGCAAGGCCTCGTTTGGTGCGCTCTTCGAGCGCAATACCTATTGTTCACAGTTGATTGACTCGACGCTGCACGGGGGCACCGCCGGTGGTGGCGTCGTCCTCAGCAATGCCAACAATGTCCTCGTCAGGCAGAACGAAATCTATAACTTCTCGAAGACGGGGACCGACTCACATGGGGTCGTGCTCAAGAACTCCGCGCGGGAGATCTTCATCCTGGAGAACCAGGTTCACCAGACCTCGGGCGACTCGGTGCAGTGCCAGATGAATGGCACGAGGCCCGCGTATCTCTATATCGAGTACAACCTGCTGCACGATGCGGGCGAGAACGGCGTCGACATCAAGGGCTGCGACTCGGTCTTCATCCGCTTCAACTCCATCTTCGACTTCCCCAACCTGACGCTCTACCCCTGGCAGGCAAACAACTCTGCCGCGGAAGCCGTGGTGATCCATGAGAACGCCACGAACGTTCAAATCGTCTCCAACTACATTTCCCAGGCGGGCCGGGGAATCTCGGTGGGAGGCCTCGCGGCGGCGGACCAACCGGTGGATCTGCTGATTCGCAACAACACCATCAGCGACATCTACAACTACGCGAACAGGGGCAACGGACAGGGCATTCGCGTCGTGCAGGCCAACCGGATACAGATTCGCTCGAACCTCTTGCAGCGGACGGCGGACGCGGGGTTGCGGCTGGCCGCGGATGAGCCCCTGGGCGCCACGGGTCTCGTGGTGTACGACAACATCCTGCGGGACATGCCACTCTTCGTGCGGTTGGGCCGCGCGCAGTACCGGCTCCTGGCGCAGATGGACCGCAACCGCTACGAGGGGCCCATCGGCAAGTTCACGGCGACGGGATTGGCCCTCGAAGTGGAGTTCCCCGTGTGGCGCACCAGGCTGGCACCCGAGGGACTGGAGCAGAACTCGCTGCGAGTTCCCTGACGATGGCCACATCCTGGCCGCGCGGTGGCGGGCGGCCAGGCCCTGTCTGATGCACGGTGGACGGGAGTGCCCTCTTCACGGAGGTCGCGAGCAATGGCTGGGTGGTCCTTCTGTCTCTCAACGCTGACTCCCGCCGAGCCTACGTCTCGCCTGGGGGTGTGTCGTCCTCGTCGAAGAGGCCGGTAGGCAGGCCGTCGAGGCTGCGCGCGTTCTTCTTGCGCCGGTACTCCGCCAGTCCCTCCTCGCCCTTGTTCTCAGCCCAGCGCGCGAGCGTGGGCCTGTCGCCGGTGAACTCGTAGAGGGGCACGCTGTAGCCGCAGGACTTCTGCACGAGGTCGATGTCGAGCTTCACCATCTGCCGGGCCCCCAGCGGCTCCACGCCGCGGAACTCGGAGGCCAGCAGATGGGTGTACCCGGTGCTGCCTCGGCGAATCACCTGGCCCCGCCCATAGAGGCGCAGAATCATGGGCGGCCCCTCGAAGGCGCAGAACATGAGGGTGAGGCGTCCGTCGGCGCGCAGGTGCGCGGCGGTCTCGTTCCCACTGCCAGTGAGGTCCAGGTAGACGACTTCGCTGGGGCCAAGCACGCGGAGCGAGTCGAGCCCCTTCGGTGAGAGGTTCACCCGACCGCTGCTGGCGGCGGAGGCCGTGAAGAACATCCGCTGGCGCAGGATGAAGTCGCGGTGGATGGGCTCGAGGTGCGGGAACTGGGTGGCCATCGGTGCGGTCCCTCTCCCGCGAAAGGATCCCCCCGCTCCCGGTCCGGGAATACGAGAGGACGCTTCCGCGCGGGTCGTGGCGTCGCGCTACTTCTTGGGCTGCTTCTTCAAGAACCGGCTCAGCCGCACCTTGCCCAGGCCGCGTCCGCCGAACAGGTACCAGGTGATGGCCGCGCCGAAGAGGCCCGCGGCCAGGGCGATGCCCACCGCGCCGAGCACCGGGATGTTCCCATACATCCACGGCTTGGGCGCGAAGGAGATGAACGCGCCCACGATGAAGCCACACGCGCACAGCCCCATGAAGGCAATCACCGCCGCGCTGCGCAGGTTCTCGTTCAGCTTCTCGAACTGGTCCGCGCGCACCGTCACGGTGAACTTGCCGGACTCCATGTCGAGCAGGATTTGCGACAGCTGCGTGGGCAGGTCCTGGGCCATCGACTGAAGCCGCAACAGCGTGCGCATCAGCCCGCCCTGGAGCTGCGTCGGGTCATACCGCCCCGCCAGCAGCTCCTTCGCATACGGCAGCGCCACCTCGATGATGTTCATCTCCGGGTAGAGGCTGCGCAGCATGCCCTCGGTGGAGATGGAGGCGCGGCTGAGCAGCGCGTACTCCTTGGGAATCCGGATGCGGTACTTCACCGCCAGGTCCAGCAAGTCCCTCAGCAGCGTGCGCGCGTCCACCTGTCCCAGCGTGGTGGGCAGGTGCGAGCCGAGGATGCTCTCGATGTCGTTGCGGAACCCCACCAGGTTGGCCCGCGCGTCCGGCACGCCCACGCGATAGAGGATGCGCGCCACCGAGTCGCTGTCCTTCAGCGCCACGGCCAGACACAACATCACCAGCGTCTCCTGCATCGGCCGCGTCAGTCGTCCCACCACGCCGAAGTCCAGCAGCGCCAGCCGGTTGCCCTCCAGGAGCAGGAGGTTCCCCGGGTGCGGGTCGCCGTGGAACAGCCCGTCGTCGAACAGCTGCCGGAAGCTCGCCTCCAGGATGTTCTGGGCAATGGCCTTCCGGTCCTCCTCGGCCAGCGTCTCCGGAGCAATCTTCACGCCCCGGATGAACTCCAGCGTCAGCACCGTGCGGCTGGACAGGGACGCGTACACGCGCGGAATCTTGAGGTAGGTCCGCTCCCGGTGGTTCTCCAGGAAGGCGCGGACGTTCGTCGCCTCGTTGATGAAATCCAGCTCCTCGTGGATGGCCCGGTCGAACTCGTCGACGATGCCCGTGGGCGTGTAGATGCCCGTCTCCTCCACCACGGCCTCCAGCAGCCGCGCCAGACTGCGCAGCACCCCGAGGTCGGAGTCGATGCTCGCGGCGATGCCCGGCCGCTGCACCTTCACCACGACTTCCTCTCCCTCCAGCGTCACCGCGCGGTGCACCTGGGCAATGGACGCCGCCGCCAGCGGCGTCTCGTCGATCTGCTTGAACAGCTCGCTGGCTTCCTTGCCCAGCGATTCGCGAATCTGGGAGAGCACCTGCTCCAGGGGAATCGGCTCCACGTTGTCCTGGAGCAGGGCCAGCTCCTCGACGAACTCGGCCGGCAACAGGTCCGCGCGCGTGGACAACACCTGGCCCAGCTTCACGAAGGTGGGGCCCAAATCGTTCAGCAACATCCGGAAGCGGCGCGCGGTGGAGGCGCGCTGGGCCTCGGGAGAGACCTCCACCTTCTCCTGGCGACCCAGGATGCGCCACAGGCCCGCGCGCTCGAGCACCTCGCCAAAGCCATGCCGCGCCGCGATGACGGTGATCTGCCGCACACGGTTGAGGTCCTGGAGAATCACGGGAGGTTCTGTCTCCTTGCTGCGACGGTACGACGTTATGCCTGTGCCACCGGCTTCGCCACGAAGCGCAACAGGACATAGCCCACCACCGCGGACAGCAGTGAGCCGACGAGGATGCCCAGCTTGGCCTCGTTCAACAGGTCTGGCTGCCCCGCGAAGGCCAGCCCCGCGACGAACAGGGCCACCGTGAAGCCGATGCCCGCCACCACCGACACGCCGTGGAGCTGCCCGAGTCCCGCGCCTCCAGGCAAGGTGGAGACCCGCAGCTTCACCGCCGCCAGGGTGAAGAGGAAGATGCCCACCTGCTTGCCCACGAAGAGGCCCGCGATGATGCCGAGCGGCAGGGGCGCGAGCAGGTCCTTCCACCCCATACCCTCCAGGGAGATGCCCGAGTTGGCCAGCGCGAACAGCGGGACGATGCCGTACGCCACCCACCCGTGCCACAGGTGCTCGAAGCGGTTGAGCGGCGGCTCCAGCTCCTCCAGCCGGTCCTCGATGTAGAGCAACTGCGCGCTCCGCATCGACTCATCCTCGGCGTTCTGGGTGCAATCGCGGATGTACGTGGAGAGCTCCTCCAGCACGTTCCGGCCCGGTCGGGTGGGGCGCGAGGGGATGCACAGGCCCACCACCACGCCGGCCAGCGTGGCGTGGATGCCGCCATGGTGCATCGTGTACCAGAGCGCCACGCCGCCCAGCAGCCAGACGATGCCGTTGCGGACATAGAAGCGGTTGAGCGCCATCAGCAGGGCAACCACCGCGGCGGCGGCGAGCAGCCACTCGACGTGCAGTCCCGTGCCGTAGAACAGGGCGATGACGAGGATGCCGCCAATGTCGTCGAAGATGGCGAGCGCCGTGAGGAAGACGATGAGCCCATGTCCCACGCGCGCCTTCACCAGGGTGAGGCAGCCAATGGCGAACGCGATGTCCGTGGCCATGGGGATGGCCCAGCCCGCCATGGCCGGGGTTCCCGCGTTGATGGCGACGTAGAGCGCGGCGGGCACCACCATGCCGCCCAGCGCGGCGATGAGCGGCAACATCGCGCGAGACATCGTGCGCAGCTCCCCCGCGCTCAGCTCGCGCTTCACCTCCATGCCCACGAGGAAGAAGAACAGCGTCATCAATCCGTCGTTGATGAGCTGCTGAAAGGTGAAGGACGCATGGGTGCCCGCCACCCCGAGCTCCAGGCGGGCGTCGAACAAGCCGACGTAGGACGACGCCCACGGGGAGTTGGCCCACACCATGGCGACCACCGAGCACAGGGCCAGGAGGATGCCGCTGCTGGCCTGGAGGCGGAAGAAGGCCTGGAGCGGGGCGATGGCCACCCGGAAGAGCGCGGGCACGGGCGCCGGTGAGCGGGTCCGGGGAGAGGGTGTGATGGGAGGCGTCTCCATGGTGGGGGGCAAGATGCCCGCGCCTTCCCGTGGGCGCACCCGTTTTCGGACGAGGGCCCGCCGAAATGTCACCCGTGCGTGCTAGGGAACTCGGCGGGTAGGGTGAGCCGTTCGTTGATCCACGGGGCGGGGGCATGAGAGAAGGGCGGGGATGGCCGTGACGCAGCAGTTGAAGGCAGCCAAGGCAGCAGCAGTGGAGCTTCCCGTGGACCCGACGCCGGACGTCGGCTCGGAAGGGGAGAAGGCGAGCGACGGCTCGGGCGCGAGGGAGATCGCGTCCCTGACGCCGATGATGCGCCAGTACCTCGAGGTGAAGGCGCTGCACCCGGACTCGGTGCTCTTCTTCCGGCTCGGGGACTTCTACGAGATGTTCTTCGAGGACGCCGTGCGGGCCTCCGAGATCCTCCAGATCACCCTCACCGCCAGGGCCAAGGGCGCCGACAAGGTGCCCATGTGCGGCATCCCCTACCACTCGTCGCGCCGCTACATCGCGCGCCTGATTGGCGAGGGCCTGAAGGTCGCCATCTGCGAGCAGGTGGAGGAGGCCGGCACCGGGCCCGGCATCGTCCGCCGCGAGGTGACGCGGGTCATCACCCCCGGCATGGTGCTGGACGAGGAGGTGCTGGAGCCTCGGGACAGCAACTTCCTGGCCGCCGTGTGCTGGAGCGAGCGCGGGTGGGGCGGGGCGCTGCTGGAGGCGTCCACCGGAGAGTTCCTCGCCATGGAGGCGGCGTCGGCGGCGGAGCTGGCGGAGTCGCTGTCGCGCGTGGAGCCCAGGGAGCTGCTGGTGCCTGGAGGGCAGCGTGACTCGGCGGAGGTGGCGCAGTTGTGCGCGCGGCTGCCTCGCGTGCCCGCCATCGCGGAGAGCGAGGCCGCGGCGTTCGAGCCCACGCGCGCGGCGGGGTTCCTTCGCACGCACTTCGCGGTGCAGTCGCTGTCCGCCTTTGGCCTGGATGACTCGCCCCTGGCCACGAGCGCCGCGGGCGCGGCGCTGCGCTACCTGAAGGACACGCAGAAGACGCCCGCGGCCCACGTGGACCGGCTCAGCCGCCAGGAGCGCTCCGGCAGCCTGCTGATGGACGAGTCCTCGCGCGCCAACCTGGAGGTGCTGCGCTCGCAGCGGGATGGGGGGCGCAAGGGCTCGCTGCTCGGCGTGTTGGATAGGACGGTGACGAGCATGGGGGCGCGCAAGCTGGTGCGCTGGCTGGCCTCGCCCCTGGGTTCGCTGCCGGAGATCCACGCGCGGCTGGACGCGGTGGAGGAGCTGTCCGCGCGCAGCGTGTGGCGCGAGGAGCTGACCGGCATCCTCAAGGAAGTGGCGGACCTGGAGCGGCTGACGGGCCGGCTGTCGCTGGGCGCGGGCAACGCCCGAGACTTGCGCGCGCTGGGATTGTCGCTGGCGCAGCTTCCCCGGTTGGGCAAGGCCCTGGCGCGGTGCCAGACGGCGCTGCTCCAGTCGCTCGCGGGGCCGCTGACGGCGCTGCCGGAGCTGGCGGACCTGCTGGCGCGCGCGGTGGTGGACGAGCCTCCCGTGGTGCTGAAGGAAGGCGGCCTCATCCGCCAGGGCTACCACGCGGAGCTGGACAAGCTGGTGGAGCTGTCCACGTCGGGCAAGGACATCCTGCTGAAGATCGAGCAGCGCGAGAAGGAGCGGACCGGCATCGGCTCGCTGAAGATCCGCTACAACAAGGTCTTCGGGTACTACCTGGAGGTGACGAAGTCGAACCTGCACCTGGTGCCGGCGGACTACATCCGCAAGCAGACCACGGTGGGGGCGGAGCGCTTCGTCACCCCGGAGCTGAAGGAGCACGAGGAGCTGGTGCTCACCGCGGAGGAGAAGCGGTGCGCGCTGGAGCTCCAGCTATTCGAGGAGCTTCGCGCGAAGGTCGCCTCGGCGGCGCCGCGCATCCGTTCGGCGGCGGAGGCGGTGGCGGCGGCGGACGCGCTGCTGTCCTTCGCGCGGTGTGCTTCCGAGTATGGCTACACGCGGCCGGAGGTCGATGCGTCGGAGGTGCTGAGCATCACCGCCGGGCGGCATCCGGTGGTGGAGCGGATGCTGGGGGCGGGGGAGTCCTTCGTCCCCAACGACGTGCGGATGGACCCGGAGGACGCGCAGCTGTTGGTCATCACCGGTCCGAACATGGCCGGCAAGAGCACGGTGATGCGGCAGGTGGCGCTCACGGCGCTGATGGCGCAGGCGGGCTCGTTCGTCCCCGCGAAGGCGGCGCGCATCGGCCTGTGTGATCGGATTTTCACGCGCGTGGGCGCGGCGGATAACCTGGCGCGCGGTCAGTCCACCTTCATGGTGGAGATGACGGAGACCAGCCACATCCTCCACCACGCCACGCGCAAGAGCCTCATCATCCTGGATGAGATTGGACGCGGGACGTCGACGTTCGACGGACTCTCGATTGCGTGGGCGGTGGCGGAGCACCTGCATGACCACGTGAGCGCGCGCACGCTGTTCGCCACGCACTACCACGAGCTGGTGGACCTGGCGCGCGAGCGGACCCGGGTGAAGAACCTGTGCATCGCCGTGAAGGAGCAGGGCGGCAAGGTCATCTTCCTGCGCAAGCTCATTCCCGGCGGGGCCAGCCGCTCCTACGGCATCGAAGTGGCGAAGCTCGCGGGCCTGCCTTCGGAGGTCGTGGGTCGGGCGCGGGAGCTGCTCCAGAACCTGGAGTCAGGCGAACTGGACGAGGCGGGACGTCCCCGAGTGGCGGTGCGGCAGAACCCGAAGCGCGCGGTGTCCACGGCGCAGCTCGGACTCTTCGGAGAGCCCGCGCCCGTGGCCCCTCCGGTGCCCACGTTGCCGGCCTCGCATCAGCAGGCGTTGGAGACGCTCAAGGCGGTGTCCGTCAACACGCTGACGCCGCTGGACGCGCTCAACCTGCTGGCGAAGCTCCAGCGCGAACTGGAGGGCTGAGCGACGCGCGGTCAGCCCATGATGTTCTTCTTGTTGTGAAAGAGCGGGTCGCCCAGGCGGCACACGTTCTTGCCTTCGAACTTCACGTCGAAGGAGTACATCATGAACTCGCAGGGGCCCTTGGTGGCGCTGCTGGCCACGCCGCCGCCCGCGGTGCCGGCCTCGTTGCCTGACGAGACGCTGTAGGTGGCCCCTTTCACCATGGGCATGTGCCCTTCAATGGTGACTGTCTTGGGGCCATCCGCCGCGTCCGCGGAGCGACCCACGTTCGGGTAGGGGATGGGGACCGGGCCGGCGGGAGACGGTGTCTTGCAGACGTCTGGCAGGACGATGCTCTGTCCCTTGCTTCCACCATGGGTGACGCCTCGACCGTTGACGAAGGTGGGCACGGAAAGGTCCTTTCTCGAAGGGGCGCGAGTGTCGTAAGCCGTCAGGCGCTCACGAATTCGTGGGGTTCCAGGAAGCGGAGATGGGGGAAGGCCTTTGACTCCAGCACGCGCTTGACGTCCTCGTGGACGAGGACCGCGCTGACGTTCTCCGCGAGCCGAAACAGCTTGAGGCCACGGGGCTTGTCACCATCAATGGCCAGGTGGTCGATGCTCGCGTCGATCAGGCGGGAGCTGTCAGGAGTGTGGAAGACGGTCTCCGCGAGGTTCGCGGCCCTCACCAGCCCGATGACATTGAAGGCCTTGTAGCCCCGGTGGACGACGGTTCCATCCTCGCTCTGGATGACGGCGTCATAGACGTCGAGGCTGTCCACACCTGCCTCGAGCAGCGCCGCATGGAACGCATTGCTCATGAGGTTGGCCGTATTGAAGTAGTCCAGCAGTTCTCCCTGCTCATTGCCAGGGATGATTCCGACGACGATGAGTTGTGAGGGCGGACGCTGGAAGGGTTTGCCGGCCCACCATCGGTCTCGAAGACTCAGGTTTGGCACGGGATAGATGAGCATCATGTCGTGGCTGCTCGACTCGAGAATGTAATATTTCGGGATCGCTTGCATCGTGACGGCTCAGAGAATCCTGGTGACGCTGCCCTTGGCCTTGGACCTGGTGAACTTCCCGATGCCTACCATTTCATCCGCATAGTCTTGAGTGAGGGAGTCCGTATAAAGTGGGGGGCGCCAGACGGACTTCGTCAGGAGTCCGCGGAGGCTCTCGGAGAGCGAATTCAGGCGTGCGGTGAGTCCCAAGGGCGGCGCGAACCTGTCCTCGTTCTCAGCCTTGCTCTCCATCGCGATGGAGCACGACTCGGTGGCCATCACCGCCAGGCGCTCGCCAATCGACTGAAGAATCGCTCTTGCCTTGTCCGAGTATGGTTTGTGACGCATGTGGAACTGCCTGCCACCGGAGGCTTCGATGGCGGCCGCGACGTAGGCGGGTTTGAATGCTTCTGTCTCTTCGCCCAACACGTCATCCTTGCGCTTCTTGAGGTATTTGAGTCCCAGGTCCGCGGGCCATTCGTTGCAGTTGGAGAGAGCGTAGGGGCTTGGTAACCATTCCCCATTCTCGGCGGCGTTGACGTCGTAGCCAATGGAATATCCCTTCTTGATGTAGCTCGACATGGCTGGCCCTCCCTTGTCAGGGAGGTAGTCCGCGATGCAGTTGTCGTCTCCCATGAAAGGAACGACGGAGGACCCCTTGAGCGACTCGTTTCCCGGGATGAGGTGATGGGGTGCGTACTGGAGGGGGTATTCCTCCTCCTCCTTGTCCTCCGCGTAGGTCTGAATCAGCTTCGGGCGTTTGACCGTTCCATAGGTCACGACCTCCCCCTTCTTGAACAGCAGGGAGACCTTGTCCGCTGCGGGCTCGAGGTTCTTGGCTGCCTTCATCTTCCTGCCCAGCACGCCGCCGTCCGTCGCCGCCATTCCTCCCACGGCGTCATCATCGGGGTTCTGCAGCAACATCTTCTGGGAGTGCGCGTCGCCTATCTCGTGCCAGGGGCAGGTCTTCTCGTTGTGCAATTCCTCTGACACGAATTCCGAGACGGCCACTTCTTCACCGATCTCCATGGTCCTCCTCCTTCCAAGTTCCAGTTCAGGCGGGCAGCAGGAGCGCCGCCGCACGGGCCTCCAGGTCGGAGGTGCTCCAGACCAGGGTGGGGCCCTTCACGTGTCCGGCGCGCAGGCGCTCCGCGGCGAGCACCAGCATCAGGGGTCCCAACGCCGCGCCGGCGTCGCCCACGCAGTCCGCGGGATGTTCGATGCGATGTGCCTCCTGGAAGCGCTCCGCGTTTCGCAGGTAGGCCACGCCCCATTCCTTGCTGGGCAGGCTCTCGCCATTGAAGCCCGCGAACACGCACTGCACCTTGGGCGCGTTGCCCGGCATCCCCGCGAAGAGCGCTTGAACCGCGTGGGCCAGACCGTCTCCAAGATAGGGCTCCTCGGAGTAGCGGTGCCCCTGCTCCGCGCCGACTCCCACGTGGGTGATGCGGGCCACGGGCTCGAGGCCGGAGCGTCGCGCGCCACCAGGAGTCGACAGGAGCAGGAAGCTCGCGGCCTCTCCCGGAATGAAGCCGTCCGTGCCCCGGGGGCGCAGTCTGTCCTCCGAGTCCAGCACGGCCAGCCTCCGGGGATGGTTGAAGGTGTCCAGCCCACCGACGATGACGGTGGAGGCCTGTCCCGTGGACAGCAGTCGCATCGCGTCGCGCAGGGCCATGAGGCCGCCCGCTCCGCCGTGCCGGTACACCCGGCTGCTGGCGACATCGAGCCGCACTCCCGATTGGCGGGCGAGCTGCTCCATCATCACCCGTGAGGAGGGGAGCTGAATCCCCCACCGGTCCTCGGGGAGGGCCAGGAGCAGGGGCGCCGCACCCGTGAGCCCCGCGCAGGCCTCCGCGAGCGCGTACGTGGACAGGCGCAACAGGCGAATCCAGGTGTTGGAGAGGCGCGTCCCGTCGACCTCCAGGGGCGGCAGGTAGTGCTCGGCGAGGAACGACACCACCTGCCGTTCATGGGCACGGTTCAAGAGACCCGCCTCCGCGAACCGCACGAGCCCCGCGCGGACGGAGGTCGCCGTGGTGGGCACATCGAGCCCCACCGGGGTGGTGGCTCCCAGCCCCACGACCTCCACGCCAGGCATGGCGCCGCTCACGAGCGAGCCCCCGTCATGCGCTTCACCGCGAGCGTCACCTGCTCGACCTTCAAGGCGCGCTTGTCGCAAGGAACGCATCCGCGCCACGTCAACGAGAAGCGGTGCTGGTCTGGCTCCAGGAGCAGGGTCTCGATGTGGAGGCGCGGCTTCTCCTCCTTGCCGGCGATGCGCACGGAGGCTTCCAGGTCCACCTCGGGCAGATGGAAGCGCTGCACGCCTTCGGGCGCCGCGTTGATGAGCTCCACGGGCTCGCCGCCCTTCAGCCAGGTCGGGTAGATCTGTCCCTCGGGGGCGGCCTGGAAGAAACGCGTGTCGAAGTCTCGCGGGAGATAGGGCGCGCGATGCTTCTTCCAGGCTTCGTCATACGTCCCCGCGAACCCCATGCGCGGCTGCCAGGACGGAGCGACGAAACCCACGCCGTGTGGCGTTGTCTTGTCGGACAGGCTGGTGAGGGGGAAGCCGGGGTGCGTGAGGTTGGGCAGCGGCGTGCCGTTCATCTCCTTGACGGCGCGCTGTCCCCGAAAGCCCACGCCCACCGGGTTTCGCATCTCCGCGAGGAAGCCGTGAGGGCCCGTCTGGTGACGGCCTCCGTAGGCGCGCTCCCACGTCAGGGGCACCCGCGTCGTCGGAATGGGCGTCGTCGCTGATGCGCCCAGCAGGCCCGCCTTCCAGGTCCTGTCTCCGTGGACCTGCACCAGCTTCTTGAGAGTACCCACCGACATGGACAGGCCAAAGTCCGACGCCGGACGTCCCTTGGGGGCGTGGGCGTCTCCGACGAGGACGACGTCCGTGCCGCGCTTCATGAGGTGTGATTCGCCCGAGTACTTGAGGCTGGTCTCTCCGGGAGGGCCCCAGTGCTCGTCCACGTGCGCGACGGCCTGCTGTGTCTCGGCGACGTGGAGCCCGCTGGAGGTCATGGCGAAGGTCGCCTTGAGGACCACGTACAGCGTGTCCACGCCCTTCTCGTCTGGAAACAGGTAGAGCGACGACGCGAAGGGGGTGGTGTTCTCGAGTTGCAGCATGGCGGTGTTCCCCTGGCTGGCATGCTCATCGCGTCGTGAGTCGCGGTCGGCCCGTCCTGGCGGCTGTCAGGCCCATGGCCAGGGCCGCGGCCTGCCGGTTCGCCCACGTCCGCGTGTCGAAGCGCACGGCGCCCTGCGTCTGGACCGCCAGGTCGAGCGCGAGCTGTTCGCGCCCGCGCATGGGCTCGGTGGAGAGGGCCTTCCACGCGACCTCGGGGGAAAGGGGCTGGCCCCGCAGGTAGCGCGTCTTCGGGGAGAAGCGGTCCTTCTCCTTCACCCACCACCGGGCGACGGCGGCCGCGTCCGGGAGGGGCAGGGTGGCTTCAGGAGATGGGACGAGGTCCGCGTCCAGGTCGTCCTCCTCGAGGGGCGGGAGGCCGTTCTCCTCGTCGTCCTTGGCGGGCCGTGCGAAGTCGCCTTCCAGCCGCAGCCCCGTCACGCGAGAGAAGGCTTCGCCCGCGAGGCGAGCGGTCCTGTCGTGCTTCATGGCCTCCAGACAGAGCTCCGCGGCGTGACGCCAGCCGGAGTGACCCAGCGCCCACAGGGCCGCTGACTCCAAGGCGGGCACGTCCAGCGCGGCGGCCATCCGGGACACGTCCTCGGCGTGACCCGCCGCCGCGAGCACCGCGAGGACCCGCGCGGCTTCGGGCGCCGTGCTCGCGACGGGCTTGCGGAGGGCCTGGAGCGCGGCGGGATATCCCAGGGCCAACGCCGTCTCACCGGCGGCGATGCGCACGTCGGAGCTTTGCGCGCCGAGGGCTGATTCCAGCAGGGGGCGCGCCGCTGGAAGGTCTTCACGGAGCGCTCTCAGGGCCGCTGTCTGGATTTCGGCGGACTCGCTGCGCAGCAGTGGCAACAAGGCCTCGGCCCCCAGCGCTTCGCCACGAAGACTCAGGAGGCCCACCGCCGCGGCCTGGAGTCCTGGTGTCGCTTGAAGCTCACGACGTCGCAGGAATTTCGAGACCTCGGCGGTGGGTGCCAGGCGCAGCGCCTTGAAGAGGGCTGTCTGTCGCGGACCTGGCGCCTCCGAGAAGAATGGGAGGAGCCAGTCCAGCGGCGCGCCCGTCGCCATCAGCGCGAGGGCCGCGACGAAGACCTCCTCGGGCCGGGTGCTCTCCAGCCAGGGAATGAAGAGTCGCTCGGGGGCTTCCGGGCCCGCGCACGCCAGCCCGTCCAGATGGGCCATCAAACGGGCCTCGGGCCCCTGCGCCACTTCGTGCAAGCGATAGTCAGGAGAATGGCGGGCCCGCTGCCATTGACTCGCGAGAAAGGCAGCCTCCTCCAGGTGTTCCTCCATGATGTCCCACATGACGGGGCATCGGCGTGGAGCCGCCATCAATTCACCTTCACCGCGGCACCCTTGATGCGCTGGACGCCTGACGCGTGCGATTCAATCTGGGTGCCTCGGATGACGACACGTCCATTTCGACGCAGGGTGATGCTGGCCTCGCCGCAGAGCAGCACGATTTCGTCCTGGCCTTCGAGGACGATGCGCTGGCCATCCACGCTGGCGGAGACAGGCAGCGCGGGGACCTTGGCTTCCACCGAGCGCAGGAGGTTCTTCCTCGGCTCCAGGAGTCCCATGAGGATGGGGCGGCCGGGCAGTCCTCCCTCGAAGGTGAGGAGGACCTCCGTCTGAGGCGCCACTTCCTCCAGGTTTGTCGTGCTCGCGCCGGCGAGCACGCGAGCGGGCACCGGGCCGGAGGGATTCCCCTCGAAGTCCACCAGCGGAAGGCCCTCCTCCGACATGCCCGTGAGGCGTCCCACGTGAGGGGTCGAAAAGAAGGCTGAGGACGGGCGAAGGATGACGACCTCCGCAGGGGCGGCGGATGCGTTTCGACGCTTCATGAAGACAAGCTATCAAAACCTGACAATGCAAAGTTGGACTTCCTGTAAAATCGAGCCTTTCTGGTGCTTGGCCTTGTTGGCATTCAGGGCTGTCTCGCGGCCCACATCGAGAGCAGGGGGGCTTCCCGGATGCGGGAGGCGTGACGAGATCTGGGGGTCTATGAAGCTGGCCTCCATCATCGTCGGAATCGGTATCGCGGGCTGCGCGGCCCGGGGCGTCCAGGCAGGGCCGGAGAGCGTTCCGGCCGAGGGTGGTTCAGGGCGCGACGTGCTCGTGTTCGAGGGCATGTGCGACGCGTCGGGCGCGGTGGCGCTGGGTGGCTCGTTGTTCGTGGTGGGTGACGACGAGGACAACATCCTCCGCGTCTATGCCGCCCGGCGCGGCGGCGCCCCGGTGCGCAGCGTGGACCTGTCACCGGAGCTGGAGCTGCCGGCCCACAAGAAGAAGGCCCCGGAGGCGGACATCGAGGCCGCCACGGGCCTGGGCTCGTACTCCTTCTGGCTCACGTCCCACGGCCGCAACAGCTCCGGGAAGAAGGCGCCCAGCCGCCTGCGCTTCTTCGCCACCGAGGAGAAGGAAGGCCTGCCCCAACTCGTGGGCCGTCCCTACACGCAACTGCTGGATGACCTGCTCGCGGCGCCGCAGCTCGGCGCGTTCCGGCTCGCGGACGCCGAGGGCCTGGCCCCCAAGGCTCCAGGTGGGCTCAACATCGAGGGCATGACGGCGATGGCTGACGGCGCGTCCATCCTCATCGGCTTCCGCAGTCCCGTGCCTCAAGGCAAGGCGCTGCTCGTTCCGCTCCTCAATCCGAAGGAGATGGTGCTGGAGGGCGCCTCCGCGCGCGTGGGTGAGCCTCGGCTGGTGGACCTGGGCGGAATGGGCGTCCGCTCCATGTCCTGGTGGCGCGGGCGCTATCTCATCATCAGCGGGGGCACGGATGGCGGGGGCACCTCGCACCTGTTCACCTGGGCTGGCGGAGACGATGCGCCCGTCCTGGCGAGCGACGTGGACCTGGCGGGCTTCAACCCGGAGGCCTTCTTCACACCCGAGGACGCGGAGGAGATTCTGCTGCTCAGTGACGATGGCTCGAGGCCGCTCGACGGCGTGGCGTGCAAGAAGCTCAAGGACCCCGCGCGCAAGCGCTTCCGTGGCATCTGGGTTCGCCCGGGGGAACAGGGCTGACGAGCGTCCTCCCTCATTGACGGGCCCACGGCGGCGTCGCGAGAATCACCGCTTTTCCGCCGGGGAGTCTCCGTGAATCGTGTCTCTGGTCTGCTGGCGTTGCTCTGCGTCTGTGTCTCGTCGGCCGCGCTCGCGCAACGCAAGGAGCTCACCCCCGCCACACCGGAGGCGACGTGTGAACTCACCCCCGCGCTGCGCCTCACCATGCTGGGCGGCGGCTCTTTCGACCTCAAGGAGCCGGCCCTCTATTTCTTCTCACGCTCGCGCAGCCAGGTGCAGGTGTTGGTCTCCCAGCCGGAGGGCGCGACGGAGCCTCGGCTCGAAGCCGTGGGCTTCTGGCATTTGAAGTCGGAATGTCTCATCTCCGTCGACGCCAAAGGCGTCCAGTACGGCTCGAAGCTGGATTGCGAGGACGCGGAGATCGAGGCGAAGGTGAAGGGCTCGGAGGTCACCATCCAGACGCCCGAAAAGGACGTCTTCAAGGTGACCCTTCCGTCCAGGGAGAGCGCCTCGCTGGGCCTGCGCATCACCCTCGTCGCCGAGGGCAACTTCCGGCGTGTGTGGGGCAGCCTGTGTGGGGAGTACAAGAATCCCCCCGCCACGGTGCCTGGCAAGGCGGATGAGTTGCGTCAGCTCAAGCGCCACTCGACGTTGAGCCAGGACTACAAGACCGGTACCAACAGCATCTTCCACATGGTGGGGGAGGCCCAGAAGCGCGCCCGAGGCGAGTAGCGCGCGGATACGCGGATCACGTGTAGGCTGTCGGCCCAATGCAGCTGGCCATTCCACATGCACCTCGAAAGGTGCGACTGACGCAGGTTCCCGGCGCGGTGGGTCGTCTCGCGCGAGATGCCGTGCTCGGGCTGGCTTTCATGGCGTTGCTCGGCGCCGGGGCCACCTGGGCGGGCCGCTTCTTCGTGGAGGAGCACGGCTTCAACGCGCGGGCGGAGGAAGTGGACGGGGTGCTGGTCGCCACGCGGCTCCCCCCGACGGACAAGCGCGACGGCGCCGAGGGCCTGCTCGAGGTCCTCTACACCTTCCAGAACGTGGAGCACTCCGTGTCGGACGTCCGCACCTTCGCGGAGTACGCGGAGGGGCTGGGCCATGGCGCGGTGGTGAAGCTGCTGGTGGACCCGGCCGCGCCGGGCCGTCCCCGTGAAGCCGGCTTCGCGCGGACCCGGGCCTCCCGCATGGGGTGGCTGCCGTTTGGGCTGGGGCTGGGCGCGCTCGGGGCAGTGGCCATGTTCACCCGCGAGGCCCGGAGACTGGTGCGCTCGGAAGTGGAGCCGCTGCGACTGGGCGCGTTGGTGTGGCTCACGCCGGATGCGCCCTTGCCGGAGGCTCGGGGCGAGGTGGTCTTCCCCGCCCACTACTTCCGGCAGGACGTCAAATTAGAGGTCCGCGCGCGGGTGCGTCCGGGCCGGGCGCCGGTGCGCAACGGGACGAAGGTGCTCGCGGCGGTGGTGCCTCGGGAGCCCGGCTGGGCGCGGGTCATCGACCAGGACCTGGCGGGCGTGCTCGGCTGGCTGCGCTGAGCTGACGGGTGGGGCCGAAAATTTGCCGGTGACGTGGGGCCGTGTGACACACGCCTGTAGCTCCCAGTTCGCCGGAGGTTCTTCATGTGCCCACGCCTTTTGCTCGCGCTGCCCATGCTGCTGTTGCTCGTCCCGGGCACGGTGGGGGCCGCGAAGCGGGATGAGGCGGAGGCCGCGTACCAAGGGGCTCGCCGCGCGTACTACACGCTGAAGGACGACGCGGCCCGGCGCAAGCTGCGCCACCACTGGCTCAACGTGGTGCACAAGTTCGAGGCGGTGGCGAAGAGCCACCCCAAGTCCGAGCGCGCGCCCGACGCCCTTTTCACCGCGGGCGAGCTGCTCCAGGAGCTCAGCCGCATCTCCTTCGTCGAAGAGGACCTGAAGTCGGCCATCGCCGACTACGACAAGCTGAGCCGCGACTACCCCAAGCACCGGCTGGCGGACGACGCCGCGCTGGCGCTGGCGCGCATCCACGTCCACCGGATGGACCGGCCCGAGGACGCGCGCCGCGTCCTGGCGGACATGCTCGCCCTCAACAGCAAGGGCGACCAGGCGAAGGAGATGAAGACGCTGCTGGCCTCGCTGCCGACGCCCAAGGGCGCTCCCGTCGCGCCCGCTCCGTCGCGCGGCAAGCCCGCCACGCCGGTGCCGAACAAGACGCCCGTGCAGGAGGAGAAGGCCACGGCGGTCGCTCGGGTGGAGACGCCGTCGGAGCGCCCGGCGTCCGCGCTGGTGGGTGCCATCGAGAAGCTGGCCCGCGAGCCGTCCCCGATGATTCCCCGCCTGGACCCCAGCGCTCCCGTGGGGGTTGAGTCGTCCGGTGAGGGCAAGGGGCTGGATGAAGCCGTCGCCGCCGCGCTGGCCGCGAAGGAGCAGTCCTCCAAGGCCCCCGCTGTCGCCGTGGCGTCGAAGCCCGTGGTGGCTCCGGTCGAGGTGGCCTCGTCGAAGGTCTCCACGCCGCGCCCGCAGGAGCGTCGCCCGGAGGCCGAGCCCGTCCATGCCGTGTCGACCGTCGCGGAGAAGCCGAAGGCCGAGGTGGCGCCGAAGAGCATCGAGGTCGCCGCCGCCGCGGTGGTCGAGCCGCCCAAGCCCATTACCCGTCCCGTGGATGATGAGGTCGCGCAGGCGCGGCTCAAGGCGGTGGCGAAGCAGTCGCGCCGGGCGGAGCTGACGTTGGCGGAGCAGCTGGGCCTCAAGGTGCGGCGCGTGGTCATTGATCCGGGACACGGCGGTCACGACACGGGTGCCATCGGCAAGGAGGGGACGCGAGAGAAGGACGTGGCGCTCTCCATCTCCCTCAAGCTGGCGGACGAGCTGCGCGAGCGCGGGTTGGAAGTCGTCCTGACGCGAGAGGATGATCGCTTCATCCGCCTGGAGGACCGCGCGAAGTTCGCCAACACGGAGCGGGGTGACTTGTTCATCTCCGTCCACTGCAACGCGGCGACGAGCCGGAAGCTGCGCGGCATCGAGACGTACACGCTCAACACGTCGGCGGACCGGTACTCCATCCGGCTGGCCGCGCGGGAGAACGCGTCGTCCGAGAAGGGCATCAGCGACCTCCAGTTCATCCTGGCGGACCTGGCGACGAAGGCGAACACCGAGGAGTCCTCGCGGCTCGCCAACCAGGTGCAGCGCAGCCTGGTGACGTCCCTGTCGACCAAATACACGGACATCAAGGGGCTGGGCCACAAGGAGGCCCTGTTCTACGTGCTGCTCGGCGTGAAGATGCCGGCCATCCTCGTGGAGACCGCGTTCCTGTCCAACCTGGACGAGGAGAAGCGCCTGGCCACCAGCGCCTACCAGACGGACGTGGCCAAGGCGATTGCCCACGGTGTCGAGGAGTTCCTCGGCGACCGCAGCCGCGTGGCGAAGATCGACTGACGGGTGCTGGCGACGGGGCGGGGTTCCCACGTCGCCAGTGCGCGAGTCGAGAGTCTTCAGCGGAGCGCGCGCGTCAGGAGCACCGTCGCCGCGAGGCACGCCACCGTCCGCACGTGATTCCACGCGGTCCAGCCGGACACATAGCGTGCCCAGTGGAGCGCGGCGTCCGCGCTGTCCGGGTTCAGCGCGGCCAGCGCGTCGTTGCGCGGCACGTTGAACGCGGCGGTCACCCCGAAGCAGCCGACGAGGAAGATGGCGCCTCCCAGGAGCCGCTCTCGCGAGTGTGGATCACTCCAGGTGCCTGGCGAGGACAGCACCAGTCCCGCGCAGGTGAGCGCGGTGCCGATGAACGCCGCGATGAACAGGCCCGACACCGCCGAGACGTTGATGGCCTGCATCGCGGCGATGCCCCGCGCCGCGGGCAACCGTGTCAGGCCGTTCATCACGAACGTCGAGAAGGCGAAGAACACGCCCGCCATCAGCCCGCAGCCGAGCACGGACACCCACGTCAGGATTCGCAGCACCGTCTCCATCATCCGTCCCGTCTCCATTCACTTCGTCGTGGCGGCGAGCGCGAGCTCTTCCACGAAGTCCTCGAACCGTGTCGGTGTCGTGTTGTGCGCGGTTCGCCCCGCACGAGGCATGACGCGTCCTTCGTTGAAGGCGAGGGTCATCTCGACATAGAGCCCGGCGAACGTCTCTGACATTCCGGCCTGCACGAGCGCCTGGGTCATCTCCGCGGGGGCGAGCCGGACATACTCGAGCCCAGGCTTGCCCAGGTGCGCTCCGAGTATGCGGGTGGCCTCGCGATAGCTGAGGTCCCTGGGGCCCAGCAGCTCCCGAATGGCGAGGCCCTTCCAGTCCCGATGCAGCATCGCCTTCGCCGCGACGTCGGCGATGTCCCGGGTCGCAATCATCGGAACGGCGAGGTCCGGCTCGACGGAGTCCGCGTTGACGCCCTGGTGCTCGATGACGGCGAGCGCATCGAAGAAGTTCTCGAAGAAGGACACCGGACGCAGCAGCAGCACGTTCGTGTCCGCAAGCGTCTTCAGGCGCTCCTCCTGCGCATGGAGCGTGGCGAGCAGCCCCGTCCCCTCCCGTTGCTCAGCGCCCAGGCTGCTCAAGGCGACGACGTGTCGCACGCCGCTGTCCCGGAGGGCCTGGACAATGGCCTCGCCCTTGCGCCGCTGGTCCCCGTGGTAGTCCGGCGACTCCCGGTCCGCTGGCAGCAGCGTGTAGACGGCCTCGGCGCCGGCGAACGCCTTCGCCAGGAACGCGGCGTCGCCCGGGTCTCCCACGAGCACCTGCGCGCCGCGCGCGGCGAGCTCCGCCAGTCGACTCTCGGAGCGGCCCAATGCTCGGACGTCCTGCCCGGCCGCGAGCAGCAACTCCACCACCTTCTTGCCCGTGTTCCCGGTTGCTCCCATCACCGTCAACATGTGTGCTCCCTGGGGCCTTGAGCCCCGTGGCATTGGCTTGCCTGGAGTCCAATATCGGGGCACGAGCCAGGACTCTCAATGATGCGAAGTCGCTGATTCATGCTCGTTCGTCCAGGCTGGGGTGGACGACGGGGAAGGTGGGGCGGATACTCGGGACATGAAGAACCTGATGCCCTCGGTGGACTCGCTCGGCGAGGCCCTGCACTTCCTGCGGATGAGCGGCACGTTCTATTGCCGCTCGGAGCTGACGGCGCCGTGGGGGCTCGCGCTGCCGGTGATGAAGGGCAGCCTGATGTTCCATGTCGTGACGTCGGGACAGTGCTGGCTCGAGGTCGATGGTGTGGAAGACCAACTGCTCCAGCCGGGCACGTTCGTGCTCTTGCCCCATGGGGAGGGGCATCGTGTGTCGAGCGAGCGAGGGGGGCCGACGCGGAAGCTGGAGGAGCTCCCCGAGGAACTCGTGAGCGAGCGCTACTCCGTCCTGCGGCACGGTGGAGGAGGGGCACCCACGACGCTCATCTGTGGGGTCGTGCGGTTGGACCATCCCGCCGCCCGGCACCTCGTCACGTTGCTGCCGAGCGTCATCCGCGTGGAGCCTTCGGGCTCACCCCGCATGGACTGGCTCCAGAGCACGTTGCGCTTCATCGCCGACGAGGCGAAGGAGTTGAGGCCCGGAGGCGAGACGGTCATCACCCGGCTCGCGGACGTGCTGGTGGTCCAGGCGCTCCGAGAGTGGATGGCCCAGGGGGCCGGCGCGCGCACGGGCTGGTTGGGGGCGCTGCAGGACCCTGAACTGGGGCGCGCGCTCGCGCTCATCCACCGCGAGCCGACGAGTCCGTGGACGGTGGCCTCGCTGGCCTCGCGGGTCGCGATGTCCCGTTCGGCGTTCTCGGCGCGCTTCACGCGGATGGTGGGCGAGCCGCCCATGCACTACCTCGCGCGGTGGCGGATGTACGTCGCGCATACGGCGCTGAAGGAGGAGCGCCCCGGGCTGGCCGAGCTCGCGGAGCGCATGGGGTATCAGTCCGAAGCGGCCTTCAGTCGCGCGTTCAAGCGCTTCATGGGCGTGTCACCCGGAGCCGTGCGCAGGGGCGACGCGACGTCGCTCCCGTCCCTGGGCATGTCCGCGTGAGTGGTCGGCCACCTTCCAGAGCAGCGGCACCGTTTCAGTCCCCGACATCATGCGGGCGGGACGACGTTGGACCGCCTCGCGTACCCTGGTGAGCCACTCACATCGAGCGCGACGACGTCGGACTCTTCCAACTGCCGCTCAAGCTGCTCAACAACACGTTCGCTTACAACCACTACACTCGCTGTTGCTCGGGCGAAATCGGTCGATGGTGGAACAGCCAGGCGCCGCCTCTCGGGCGGCGGAAGGACCCAGCTGGCACGTCCACAGGTCGTGCACGGCTTGTGGCGGTCCTCGCCAACCAGCTTGCCGCCCGGCATCACCTGCAACTCGAACAGTTCGCCGTCGCTCCGAGCACGCCGGAAAGTCGCTGGCACCGAAACAGCTCCGGTCAGTCCGTCGAGACACCGCACGACGTCCGGTCGCACCAGCAGTGTCCACGGCATGTGGACGCTCACGGGACCGAACCGTCCCTGTGCCCGCCCCGTCAACGGGCCAAAGCCCGACCCCGGCGTCACCACCGCGCCGCGCGGCACCAGCGGCAACACGCTCGCTCGCAGCGCCGTGAATTCGGCCCACGGGACGCACCGTGGGCGCTCAAGGGCCTTTGCTCCCCCACCGAGCTTCGACAAATCCACTGCTGGGTAGTCGTAGCCTCCTCCTCCCCACGTGTTGCCGCATGTGGGGCACGAAACGCCGGGCAGCTGCCAGCGCCTGCCCATGTCGTACCCCCCACTCCACCGCACCGTTTCGCGTTCCTGCAGTGTGTAGTACCGCATCACTCATTCTCCGGCGGAGTACAGCCGCAGGGTCTGCCAGTACGTCATTGGCATTCCGATGAGCCCATACTTTGAAATCATCCGCGCCCCCTGCTTGAAGTGGTCGTCGCGCGTGGCCGTGAACCTGTTCGCATCAATCCACTTCCTCCAGTCCCGATTCCACGGGCCACCATTCTCGCCCGCGTGGACTCGATGGTGTTCATCGACCGCGACCAGCAGAGTGTACTGGTGGATGTTGATGCCGACGAACTCGAAGTACCCAGCGAAGGCGCGGGGGAAGATGTGGTGACGTTCCTTCGGCCTCCTCGTCCACTCGGCGATGGCCTTCCGCGCCGCCTTGACGCTCGGCAGCTCCTCGCGCTGGTACCATGGGATGACGAAGACGGGCTGCCGCCCTGGTAACGGCACTGCGCCACCCCAGTACCGCTGAATGCGGGCTGTAGCGCCGCCAGTCTGCGCGGGTGGAAACCGCAGCGCGAGCGGAGGCGACGCGAGGTCCTCGCATCGGAACAGTCCACACGCCTCCTCGCCACAGGCGGGCGCATAGCATCCGCCTTCCTCCCCGGACGCTGCCGACCTGGCGCAGGAATCCGCGGAGTCCTCCACGCCATTGTCGAGCAACGCTGCGTCGCCGACCTGCTCCGGCATGGATGCGCATGCGGTCATCAGGACCGCCATCCACGTCACTGTCTTCAGACTCATGGGCTCCCCCCGCGCCGATTCGAGGCCGCGCTTTGGCAGACGATGACGCAACCGTTTGCAACCGTGCAGCCGCGTCCACTTCGACTCCGTCCGACCTCCAACATTCTTTTTCGGGGCAGATGCGCGCGTGCTTGATTGAAGTTGCCCCGGTTCCGCAGGGCGTCCCGAGGTTTCGCCATCAAGCGGCGGCGCGGTGCCGTGCTCGATTCGACCCGGGCCTCGACCGCCAGCGCAATGTCATCGAGCGCGCTTTCGGGCACCTCAAGGACAAGCAAACCACTGGCACGCGCTACGGCAAGCTCGCCGTCAACAACCTTGCCATGGTGCAGATGGCGCTCATCTTCTCCTACTTACGCCGCTTGCATCCGTCAGACATGACCTGGCGCCCCACGGCTCGCGGTGAACGGGGGCACGGGAGGGCCCTGACGCGGAAGCTCCACCGTGAAGGTGGACCCACGTCCAGCCTCGCTCTCGACCCGAACCGACCCGCCCAGCCTTTCGACGAGCTGGCTCACGATGTGGAGGCCCAATCCCAGACCTCCGTAATGTCGCGACGACACCGCACGCTCGAAAGCCCGGAAGATTCGCGTCTGTCGCTCCGGTGGGATTCCAATCCCCTGGTCCCTCACTTCCAGCAGCGCTGTCGCGGCGTTGCCTTCGACCACGATGTCGATGGGCCTTCCTTCGCCGTACTTGATGGCGTTGGCGAGCAGGTTGGTGACGATTTGATCGAGCCGTGAGCGGTCCCACACGCCAGGCATCGGCGTGTCGGCATGCACTCGAAGCCGGGCTCCCGAGGTGGCCAGCTCGGGGGCGAAGCGGGCCGCGATGTCGCGGACCAGCGCCGCGAGGTCCACCTCCTCGAGTTCGAGGTCGAGCCGCCCCGCATGGATGCGTGAGACATCAAGCAGCGTGGTGACGAGCTTGGCCATCCGCTTCGCCTGTCGCTCGATGGTTTCGAGCGAGTGGGCCACGGTTTCCATCGGCGCGGCACGGAGCGTCCCCAGCCGGGCGAGGCGCAGCAGGCCCTGCACTGACAGTTGAAGGGACGTCACCGGGGTCTTCAGCTCGTGGGACGCAATGGAGAGGAACTCATCGCGCAGGCCGATCGCCGTCTGGGCCTGCTGATAGAGCCGGGCATTGTCCACGGCCATCGCCGCGCGGCGGGCAAGCTCCTGGGCGAGGACCAGCGACGCCGGGCCGTACTGGCAGCCCTCGCACTCGCGGGCGAGCGTGAGCGCGCCGAGCGTCCGGCCCCGGGCGAGCAGCGGCACTGAAATCCAGGACTGGAACGGGACGTCTCCCGAGGGCGCCGAGGTGTCTCCCATCGGGAAGAACGCCGGCTCACCGGTGCGCAGCACCTTGCCAGGGCCCTGCGCTGCCTTGAGGTCGGGTGGCGGCGCATAGACCTTCGCCGGAGACCTGGCGAGAAGCGCTTCGGATTGGGCCTGCGTGATTCGCCGGACCGTGTGATCCGGCTCCAGGAGATCGAACGCGCACCAGTCCGCGAACCGCTGGACGGTCAGCTCCGCCACGCTCCGCAAGGAGTCCTCGGGGGCCAGCGAGCCGGCGAGCATTCCGGAGGCCGTCGCCAGGAACGCGGATCTCCCTTCCTGCTCCTCGGCCCTGGCGCGTGCCTGCTGCTCGCGTTGGAACGTCTGGTCGCGCTCCTGCTCGGCCCGGCGCTGCTCGGTGATGTCGATGCCGGTGCCAATGACATACTCAATCTCTCCCGTCTCGCCACGCAGCACGTTGCTGGCCCAGGAGATGAGGCGCCGCTCTCCGTCCCGCGTCAGCCAGAAGCTCTCGTATTGTTCGTTCCCCATGCCCGAGGCCAGCACGGCGAAGTCCGTCTCGACGCGCGCGGCTTCCTCGGGAGGCTGGAGCCGCTTCCAGAAATGCGCACCGCGGAGCTCCTCGAAGGAGAAGCCCGTCACCTCCTGGCACGCCCGGTTGAAGCGGACGATGCGCCCTTCCGGATCCAAAACAATCACCAGCGCGCGGGCCGTATCCAGGACCGTGGAGCTGAAGTCGCGCTCACGTTGGAGCTCCCGCTCCGTGCGCTGTCGAGCGGTGATGTCCCGGAAGTAGACGGCCCTCCCATAATAGACACCGTCCGCGCTCACCACCGGGGCGTTGTACTGCTCGAACACCCGGCCATCCTTGAGCCGCAGTTCGTCCTGTCCCGACGCGTTCTCGTGTTCGGAGAAGGCGCGGGAGCGCGCCGTGAACAGGGCGGGCTCTTCCACGCGCTCCGCCATCGCGCGGAGCAAGGCCTCGCGGGAGGCGGATTGGATGTCTTCTTCCAGTCCCCACATCTGCGCGAAGCGGCGGTTGTGGGTGAGCGTCCCGCCGCCAGGGGAGGAGATCAGGATGCCCTCGACGGAGGCTTCGCTCAGGGACTCCCACAGTGTCTTCTGTTGGTGGAGGTCGCGCTCGCTGTCCAGGGTGCGCGCGAAGAGTCGCCGGTGGACGAGCGCGGTGCGGAGGACGCCGCCGAGGCGCTCCACCATGCCCCGGTACTGGCGCGGCAGCCGAGGCTCCCGGTCGAAGTACAGCAGGAGCACGCTGGAATCGCGCCCCGCGTCTGTCGTTCCGGGGATGACGGGCACGGACCAGCACGCGAGTCCCGGCGGGGCCAGCTCCGGGTAGGGCAGGTCCACCGAGGCGGGGCATGGCGCCAGGGGATGCTCCAGGGGACCCGGAATCGGCAGGCGGCGGGAGGCGGCGGAAAGGCCGCTCGCGCCCAGCAGATGGACCCGTCCCCGCGCATCCTCCTGGAGCCAGAGGGCCACGGTGCAGCTCAAGCGCTCCGCGAGACGGTCCAGGAAGGTGTCCGCGGACTTGTTCGGATCGAACAGGTCGAGCGCCGCGACGGTGAGCTCCTGGAGCACACTCAGGAGCGCGAGGCGTTCCTCGGTGAGCTTCTGGTCCGTGTTCGCCTCGTGGTCCACCATGTCCCGCATGGGTCCATCACCCCGGAAGGGCGAGCACCACCGCCGTCTTGTTGTGGAACTGTGGAACTCCTCCCCCCAGGGCCCCCACCTCGCCGAGCGTGAGGCAGCCCACGACCGGGGTGTCCTCCCCGAGTGCATCCTGGAAGCGCGCCAGTTCGTCGCGGAACTCCTCGCCCAGGATGTGGTACCGGGAGATGCAATCGAACACCACCGCGCCGCCCAGCGTGCCTGAGGTGGCTTCCCGCGCCAGGGTGGCGGCGCGGGCCGCGGCGTCGAGCAGGTCCGCGCGCTCGCCCTCCATCACCCGGACCAGCGAGCCGTCCGGAACCTCTGCGACGCAGCGGACAGCGCCGTCGGGCTCGACGGCGAGCGGGTCTCGAATCACGAACTCCCCATTGGCCTGGGGAATCCCCAGCGGGTGCGTCATCGCGAAGCGCGCGAAGCCCTTTTCGTCGAGCACGTCTCCTCGACTCGCGGCGGTGCGCCGGTAGACCTCGAACGCGCACTCGTACTCGAGCTCGACAGCGGTCGCTCCTCGGGCCTTCGTGACCTGGGTGGGTGGGCCGTACGGATGCCACCCATGCTGAATCCCGACGCCGATGGGGGCCAGGGTGTCGAGGGCAATCACCACCACCTGGTCCCGGTAGGCCTGGCCCTCGGTGAACTGGGCCGCCTTGACGAGCTGGAGGTTGTTGCCAGCGCCGCCACCCACCCAGCCGATGCCCGCGCCTGCTTCCTGCTGAGCCCCTCGTACGACCTCGGTGGGGTTTCCGCTGAGCGCGTCTGGGAGGATGATCAACGCGCGCCGATGTTCAGGGGGCTTGGGGGGCAGCTTTCCGACGGCTTGCGCCACCGCGGAGCGTCCGGCCAGCCTGGGGGCCTCGCTGACGGGCCCGCCCATTCCCACGCCCACCTGGAAGTCCTTCCCGCGGAAGAGCGCGACCACCAGCCCTTGGAGCAACAGCTCGGCTCCCGCGAAGACGCCCGCCGCGCTGCACCCGGCCCAGGGAATATCCCCCAGCTCCCGCTGAACCGCGGACGCCAGGGACGCCGCGTCGTACTGGTCCGTGCACAGGACGAGGGCGAAGCGCGCGTCATCCCCTTCGCGAAGCGCCTCCTGGATGGCTTCATGGGCGGCGGCTTCGCAATCGGGTGAGTTGCTCTTTCCGATCTGGATCCACATGGGCTCTGGAATCGATATTCATTCGCGAGCGCGCTTGCAGGACCCGGCGGCTTCGCATGCCTCGCCTGGAAGGCGGGTGCCGACCAGGGTGGTGCGGAGAACGCCAGCCGGCCAGTCGGGCCCGTGGTGGCACTCCCACTCTCCGGACGGTTCTGGTGGCGGACCGGCCTGCTGGAGCGTCATCCCTGTCGAGATGCATCTCAGAAACTGTTGGTATGCGCATGCTGTAAACATCGCGTCAGACGCAATTCGCGGTTCCGTGCGTGCCGGTGTCGCCGCCGGGGCCGAGAATGAGGGGACCACCCGGCAGTCTGGGGGGAGCAGTCCACCCCATGATCCTGTCGCACCGGGCATGAGCGACCTGTTTTCACAGGGGTGGGCTGCGCCCCCTGGTTGGTCTGACGCTTGCTTTGCGATTCAGGTTGCACAACCGGAGGGTCGCGCCGGGCATCCCGTCTCACGGCGGCAATTACAGTCATTCCGCAGAGTGAAACAACACATATCTCATAATCCAAGAAAGACATCTAAGACTTGAAGATCAGACTATTCACGAATAGTCTCGTCGAAGTTTCGAAGTTGAAACAACGAGGAGAACTCAACGTGAATCCTGATTCGAAGTGCAACGCGGTGGCGTTGGTGTGTCTCGCCTTGATGGGCTGCGGAGACGCGGTGCCCGAGGGCGGCGCACCTCCAGGCTCACCCCCTGAAGTGGTCGACTCGACACTCGCCCCGGAGGGATGGGAGACGGTCGCGAATCAGTATCAGTCGTTCACACTGACCCAGCCCTCGACTGTCCGGTTCGGACTCGGCGAGACCTGGGTGACGAAGGAGCTGGCCGCGGGCAGTGTGTATTGTTTCTTCAATCCGGACCCCGCGCCCGGCAAGTTCAAGACGTGCCAGCGCAAGACGCAGCAGAACCCGGTGCCGGAGCCGGCGCTCAGCCCCGCGTGTGCCACGTTCTACCCCTCGGGTTTCGCGCTCTCCAGCGTTCGTCAGGCCCCGGCGGTTCCCGCCTTGGCGAAGCCCGCGAAGGGTGTCGCGGTTTCGGAGCCGACCTACAAGACGTGTCTCGTACGCGCCACGGACCATACCGCTGACGGCGTCTCCGGCTTTGCTCGGAACGACTACTCCCGCCGTCAGGCCTTCAACTCGAACAGCACGAAGCAACTGGTGTATGCCCTCGACGGGTACTGGCACGTGTATGACGCGAACACCCGCGCGCGACTGAAGCAACTGTCGGGGCCGGCCGGGGACGCGGAGCCGCAGTGGCACCCGACGAACCCGGACCTGCTGTACTACCTGCCCACCAATGGCATTGGGATGAAGCTCCACGAGCTGAACGTCGCGACCGGGGCGACCCGCGTCGTGGGTGACTTTGGCGCGCGGTTGAAGGCCCGGTGGCCGGCCGCGATGGCGGCCTGGACGAAGGCGGAAGGTTCCCCCTCGGCGGATGGTCGCTACTGGTGCTTCATGGTCGATGCGACGGACTGGGTGAGCGCGGGCGTGTTCACCTGGGACCGCGACACCAACACCATCCTGGGCATGTACGACACCCACGGCGACCGGCCCGACCACGTGAGCATGTCCCCCAGCGGGAACTACTGTGTGGTGTCCGGCGATGGGGCGGGGGGCACGGCGGCGTTCTCGCGTGACTTCAGCACGAGGACCCAGTTGCTCGGCATCTCCCAGCACTCGGACCTCGCGCTGGATGCCAATGGCGAGGATGTCTACGTGGCCATCGACTATGGCTCCAACGAGGGGGACGTGTTCATGGTGAACCTGCGCACGGGCGTGCGCACGGCGCTGTTCGCGACCTACCTGAGCGGCACCGCGACGGCGCTGCACGTCTCGGGCAAGGCGTTCGCCAGGCCGGGCTGGGTGGTGGTCAGCACCTATGCCGACGGTGGTGGCTCACTGCAGTGGCTGCACCGCAAGCTGCTGGCCGTGCAGCTCAAGGCCAATCCGACGGTCTACACGCTCGCGCACCACCGCTCCTCGCCGAACGGCTACTGGACGACGCCCGTCGCCAGCGTCAACCGCGACTTCACGCGGGTGGTCTTCAACTCCAACTGGGGCAACGGCAGCGATACGGACGTCGACACGTACGTGGTCGAGCTGCCGGCGAACGCGCTGCAGTAACGACGCGGCGCTCTCGGGGCCCCCGTGCTCGAGCGGGTAGGGGGCCCGCTTTCCCATCCGAATCCATGACCCATGCGTGTCCGTGCGTGGCGCGGTGCCGTGGTCTCCACTCAGCGAGGAACGTTCAACATGAGTCCTGCCTTGAAGCATGACGTGATGGCATTGGTGTGTCTGGCGTTGGTGGGCTGCGGCGACGGAGCGGACGAGGGCGGTGTGCCTCCTGGCCCACTCCCTGGGGCGGTCGACTTGACGCTCGCTCCGGAGGGATGGGAGACAGTCGCGAACCAGTATCAGTCGTTCACGCTGACCCAGCCGTCGACCGTCCGGTTCGGACTCGGCGAGACCTGGGTGACAAAGGAGCTGGCCGCGGGCAGTGTGTATTGCTTCTTCAATCCGGACCCGGCGCCCGGCAAGTTCAAGACGTGCCAGCGCAAGACGCAGCCGGTGCCGGAGCCGGCGCTCAGCCCCGCGTGTGCCACGTTCTATCCCTCGGGGTTCGCGCTCTCCAGCGTTCGTCAGGCCCACCCGATTCCCACCTTGGCGGAGCCCGCCAAGGGCGTCGCGGTGACGGAGCCCACGTACAAGACGTGTCTCGTGCGGACCACCGACCACGCCGCGGATGGCGTCTCCGGCTTTGCTCGAAACGACTACTCGCGCCGTCAGGCCTTCAACGCGAACAACACGAAGCAGCTGGTCTACGCCCTGAATGGGGCCTGGCATGTGTACGACGCCAACACCCGTGCGCGGCTGAACCAGTTGTCAGGTCCGGCTGGGGACGCGGAGCCGCAGTGGCACCCGACGAACCCGGACCTGCTGTACTACCTGCCCACCAACGGCGTTGGCATGAAGCTCCACGAGCTGAACGTCACGACCGGGGCGACCCGCGTCGTGGGGGACTTCGCCGCGCGGTTGAAGGCCCGGTGGCCGACGGCGAACGCGGCCTGGACGAAGTCGGAGGGCTCTCCCTCGGCGGATGGTCGCTACTGGTGCTTCATGGTCGACACGAGCGACTGGAGCAGCGTGGGCGTGTTCACCTGGGACCGCGACACGAACACCATCCTGGGCACATATGACACGCTGGGCGAGCGTCCCGACCACGTGAGCATGTCCCCCAGTGGGAACTACTGCGTGGTGTCTGGCGACGGGGCGCGGGGCACGGCGGCGTTCTCGCGCGACTTCAGCGCGAGGACTCAGCTGCTCTCGAAGTCCGAGCACTCGGACATCGCGCTGGACGCCAATGGCGACGACATCTTCGTGGCCGTCGACTACCAGTCGAACGCAGGCGACGTGTTCATGCTGAACATTCGCACGGGTGTTCGCACGGCGTTGTTCCCGACGTACGTGAGCGGCACCGCGACGGCGTTGCACATCTCCGGCAAGGCGTTCGCCAAACCCGGATGGGTGGTGGTCAGCACCTATGCCGACTATGGCGGCGCCCTGCAGTGGCTGCACCGCAAGGTGATGGCCGTGCAGCTCAAGGCCAATCCGACGGTCTACACGCTCGCCCACCACCGCACCGCCTCGAACGGCTACTGGACGGAGCCGGTCGCCAGCGTCAACCGTGACTTCACGCGGGTGCTCTTCAACTCCAACTGGGGCAACGGCAGCGACACGGACATCGATTCGTACGTGGTCGAGCTGCCTGCGAGCGCGTTGCCGTAGGAATACGGCGCATGGCTGCGAGGCGGCTTCCTTCCGGGGAGGCCGCCTCATTCGTCAGTGCTTCGCCCAGGCCCATGCCCGAAGGACAGACCTACAGCCCCAGCTCGCTCATGGGGATGCGGTACATGTCCCCGGTGCCGCCCCCGATGCCTTTGAGCGAGCCCTCGTCCCGAGGCGTGTCGAAGCGCTCGCCGACGTCCCCCGTGAAGGGGCGGGTGCTGCTGAAGTAGAGCCACTTCCCGTCGGGAGACACGCTGTGGTTGTACTCACTGGCGCGCGTGTTCAGCCCTTCACAGAGGCGCCGCGCGGGCTCCCAGGTGCCGTTCACCTGGCGGCTGAGGAACAGGTCATAACCTCCCAGCCCGTCCGCGCGGCGCAGGGCGCTGAAGAGCAGATAGCTCTCGTCCGGAGCAATCCAGGGCTCCAGCTCGTGGACCGTGGAGTTGATGGCCGCGCCCAGGTTCTCTGGCGGTTGGTATGCGCCGTCGACCCAACGGGAGACCCAGAGATCGCTCCCTCCGAGCGTGCCCACGCGCTCGCCCCCGAAGTAGAGGTTGCCGTTGGCGGCGACCGCGGGTGACCACTCGTCGAGGCTCGCGTCGTTGACGGGCGCGGGCAGTCTTCGTGCGTCTTCCCATTCGCCGTTCGTGCCCAGGGATGCGGCCCAGATGTCATACGACGCGCGCGGATCGGGCTCGCCGGGCTGGGGGCGATTGGAGATGAAGTACACAGTACGCCCATCGGGCGACAGGTGGGGATCCGCGTTGCTCCACTGGTCCGCGAAGCGAGGGAGCACGGGGCGAGACCAGACCCCGTCGTCCCCGAGCCGCGTCTCGTACATCGTGTACCGCTCGAAGCTGTCGTCGGCCCTCCCGAAGAGGACGCGGCGCTGGTCTGGCGAGAAGGCCATGAAGAAGTCCCAGGCGCCCGTGGTGAAGAGGCCCGCGCCGTAGAGCTCGGGCGTACAGGCGGCGCGAGGCGTCGCCGTGCGTCCCGAATGGGCGCCACATGCCAGCGTCGTGAGGCTCAGCACTCCGAGAACCCCTCGCATCCACTGCCTTCCGGTCATCGTCAGTCCCTCCTGGACGTGCATTCCGTCGTTGGGAGGTCAGCGGTAGCATCCGGGCATGAGGCGAAACTTTGGGAATCTTGCGTCGGCTCCGTCCACGCTGCCCGGGCGCCCTGGTGGCTATCACCTGCTCGGGCAGGGCGAGGCCTTCGACGTCAGGGACTGTGTTTGTCTGGAGGGCGCGGGGAGCCCTGCCTTCGGCGGTCAGCATCCTCGCGTCCGGATCAGCGTGGTGTTGTCAGGTGTCTTCCATGTCCGTGCTCGCGAGGGGGCCGCCGTGGTGGGGCCCGGAGCATTGCTGCTGGGAAACCGCTCCGCCCCGTACGAGTACCGGCATGTCGATGATGGGGGAGACCGCTCCATCGTGTTCGACTGTTCGGAGTCGCTGTTGGAGGATGCGTTGCGTTCGCTGGGGCGCCACGCGCATGTCGAGCGTCCCTTCGAGCGGGTCTGCATCCCCGCTTCGGTCGCCTCGGCGGAGGCCGTCCTGCTCACGCATCACGCCCTGGCGAGTGGAGAAGCAGAGGCCCTGCGTGAGGCGGCGCTGACGGTGATGGGGACGGCGCTGACGCTGGGGTGTGAGCCAGGGGAGGCGTCGCTGGCGGTCTCGGAGCCGCAGGCGCGCCGGATTGCGCGGAGCCTGCGCTACATCGAGACCCACAGCGCGGAGGACTGTTCCCTGGAGACCCTGGCCCATGTCGCGGGGCTCGCGAGCTTCCACTTCCTGCGCGTGTTCCGGGCGATGACGGGGCAGACACCTCGACAGTTCGTCATCGCCACGCGGCTTCGCGCGGCGGCGGCGGCACTGCGGATGACGCGCGCTCGAGTCACTGACGTCGCCCTGGAGGCCGGCTTCGGTGACCTGTCCCACTTCACGGCGAGCTTCACGCGAGCGTTCGGCGTCTCGCCTCGAGCCTATCGCTCGCGTGCAGGGGATTGACGGACAGTCCCGCCGCCGCCAGGGAACGGTTGGCACCCTCGGCGCACCTGCCCGTGGTACCACCCGGGTGATTCTCTTCGAGGAGCCTTGGTGAACCGTGTCCGTCCCCTGGATGAGTGGGTGTCCCGCCTTTCCACCTCGAACCCGAAGGACGTGGCGGCGGCACTCGAAGTGCTGGGCGAGGCGCTCTGTGCGGACGATGAGGCGGTCCGGGAGCGAGCGGCACAACTGCTGGTGAAGGAGCTGGCCCGGGCTGGCTCGGCCGCCCAGGGTCCCATCCTCCGCCTGCTCCAGACGTCCTGGTGGCCGCCGCAGGTGCAACTGGCCGAGCCCGCGCTGGAGGCGGTGCTGACCGCGGTGGCTCGAATCGACGTTGATGCGCCCGAGCTGGATGAAGCGGCGCTGCTCATCGCGAACCTCTACCGGGCAGCCCCGTTGCCGCTGAGCGCGCTGGAGGGAGCCCTGGGCCACGCGAAGGCCTCGGTCCGTCGAGTCGCCGCGGGCTGTGTGGGCCGCGTGGGCAAGGCGGCGGTGTCGTTGCTTCCTCGCCTGCTCACGGTGTTGGACGACTCGGAGTCCGTGGCGGGGGCCGCGCTGGAGTCGCTGGGCTCGCTCGCCTCCGCCGCGCCGGAGGTGGCCCTGCCCGCGTTGTTCGACCAGGTGAGCCGGGCGGAGGGGACGCGGCAGTACCTGGCGCTGACCTCGCTGCGGAGCCTGGTGGAGGAGGGCCGCCGAGAGGGCAAGCCCGCCCCGGAGCTGGCCTCCCTGGAGCCCGTCTTGCTGAAGACGGCCGAGGACCCCCAGCCGCCCGTCCGCCTGGAGGCGGTGTCCCTGCTGGGCCTGGGGCGCCTGTCCTCGCTGTCCACCGTGGCCGCGCTGCGCAAGCGCCTCCAGGATGAGAGCCCCGCGGTGGCCGCCTGCGCCGCCGTGGCCCTGCTGCGCGTCGGGGCGCCTCCCCAGGAGGCCGCCTCGCTCCTGGCAGCCCAACTGGCGTCCGCCGAAAACCCGGACAAGGTCGGCGCCGCGCTCAGCGCGCTGGAGGGCGTGGAGCCCGCCACCCTCGGCCGCATCCGCGACACGCTGGCGGCGGCGGCGCGAGGCGCGTCGGGGCTCGTCGCCGAGGCCCTCCATGAGCTGCTCCCGCGCAACGCTTGATGGAAATGCCTTCCGGCGGAGAATGCCTGAATTTCATGATAAATTGGAATTCAGGCGCTCGGGCTGGGATTGACTGAACGGGCGTCCTTCGCGTTCGCGCGGAAAGGCACCCATGTTCAAGTCCCTTGGCTGTGTCCTGTTGGCGTCTCTCCTGGTGGGCTGTGTCGGCACCGAGTCCGACCTGGAGGACGAGGCGTCCTTCGAGGAGAGCTCCGAGCAGGCCATCTGTGGCATTGGCTGTCCGCCCGGGCAGCATCCCACGGCCTATTACTGTGATCGCTTCGCCTGTGGCGCGCTGGCCTGCAACTTCAACAACTCGAACGCGACGACGTGCGCGGTGACGCCCAACTGCGGAACCATCACGCAATGCGGGCTGGGGTGCCCCGCGGGCTTCTCCGCCATCGCGTTCGTCTGCAACCTGAGCTGCGGCTTCTGCGGTGGGGGAACGGTCAACGCGACGCAGTGTCAGTCCAACACCAGTCCCCAGGGGTGTCCCTGTGCCGCCCTTCCGGTGGGGAGCGCGGTGGACCGGGGCGCGGCGGGAGGGCTGCACTACCTGGAGCTCTACTACTCCAACTTCACCAGCTCGAACCCGAGCATCGGGACGGCGAGCTTCAACTCGCTCAGCTGCGTCAACGGATTCTCGGTGGGGCAGATTGTCTGCAATGGCTCGCCGGTGAGCGCCACGGTGACGTACTCCGACACGCAGCAACTCAACATCGCGATTCCCGCGTCGAGCGTGGCTCGGAGCTGCGTCGCCCATAGCTCCAGCACCAACTCGCAGTACATCCGCTTCGCCTTCACGGTGCCCGGCACTCCGTAGCCCGGCGCTGGCTCCAGGAAACACCGCGGGCCCGGGGCGTCCTGTTGGAACGCCAGCCGGGCCCGCTTCCGCTTTCTATCGGCGCGTCGAGCGTCAGCGCAGCTCCTGGGAGAACCGCTCGCGATAGCGCCCCTGGAGCGACTTCAGCGCTTCCGTCATCCCCACGGCACGGTACTGGTCCGCCAGGAGTCGCCACGCCTCCATGTGCTGGGGCTCCAGCGCCACGACGCGCTCCAGGTGCGTCCGTGCTTCCTCGCGAGGGCCGGACGTGGAGGCCAGCCAGCCGAGGATGAAGTGCGCCTGCACCGCCTCCTCGTGCGCGGCCACCGCCCGCCGACATGCCGCTCGCGCGGGCCCCGACCTGCCCGCGCGCATGTGGACCTCGCAGTCGAGCACGTGCTGCACCGCCGCGCGCGGGAACTCCCGCTTCAGCCAGGCGAGCCGCGCCTGCGCCTTCGTCGCCGGCCCCTTCTCCAGGTACACCTCGATGTCCTTCACCGCGCGGATGAGCTCTCCCTCCCGCTCCACCGCGACACCGCTCACGGTCGCATCCACCGGCAGCGCCATCCATCGTCGCGTCTGCAGGGCCCACGTCCGCAACGGCTCGGTCCGGGACCCATTGCCCATCTTCAGGGTGGCCTGCTCGGCCCAGGTGAGCGCGGAGGTCTGCTTGAAGAGCGCCGCGAGGTCTCCCCAGCCTTCCGGCGGCGTTCCGGCGTTCGCTTCCATCCGCTGCCGCGCGCGCACGAGGTGGCCTTGCGCCTCCAGGTGACGCTCCTGGTGGAGCTCCAGGACGGCGAGCTGAAGCAGGGCGGCGGCCTGGTCGGGGAACTTCTCGGCGGCGGACTCGCACTTCTCGCGGGTCGCCGGCAGCTTGGGGGCGACCCGCGTGTCCAGGTAGCAGGCAAGACCTTGGAGGTGGGCGTCCTCCGGGTAGCGTCGAGCGAGGGGCTCCATCTGCTGGGCGGCGACCTCGACACGCCCCTCTTTTTCGAGCGCGAGGATTTCGTTGAGCCGACGCCGGTCGTCCGGCGACAGGGTCGTCTTGGGCTCGTGCTGGACCAGCGGCGCCTTGCCTTCGCGGACCTTCGCGAGCCAGTCGACCACGGCCTGCTTCTCCGGACCTTCCCAGTCCGGCGAGGTCGTCGAGGCCAGTTGCCCACCCAGCTCGGTCGCCCAGGCCCGCGCGGCTTCGTCATCTCGACGACCCGCGGACGCATGGCGAAGGCTGGTGGCGAGCAACGCCAGGGTCTGCGACGCGAAGGCCGCCTGATTCGGCGCGTAGCTCGGGAACATCATCCAGTGCGAGCTGCGCACGTGGAAGGCCCCCAGCGTGTGCGCCCACTCATGGAGGAAGACGGACGTCTCCTTGTGCGCCTTGCGCTGCTGGTAGAGCGTCTGCTGTTCGTCCGCCGGCAGGTGGATCAGCGCTTCCATCATGGCGCGGACCTCCTCCGGGTTTCCCATCTCGCGCAGCACACAGTGGCGCCCGAACATCCGGGCCATGCCCAGCTCATGCTGCGCGGAGGAGAAGAACTTGAGCGACGAGACGAAGCCCACCACCAGGTCCACGTCCTCGCCCGGGTCCGCCAGCTCCAGCGCGGCCAGGGAGCCCTCCAGCTCGCCCTCGACGCCGCGATGCGCCCACTCGCGCGTCGACTCGAGCTCGAAGACAACGCCCAGCGGCCCTCGCACCACCGCGCTCGCGCGTTGCAACTGGGACACGATGCTGCTTCGCCAGCGAATCACCTGCTCGCGGTAGTCCGCATCCGCGTAGACGCGGACCCGAACCTTCCGAACCGGACCCGCCGAGGACTGCGACGAAGTCTCCAGCTTCGCTGGAGCGAGGGTTTGTGCATGTTCCCGCGCGTAGTCCACGGGGCGCTTCACACACGACACCCCCAGGACACAGACCCATACCGCAAGCAGGGCGCAACGCGCCTTGAATCCCATCACACGACCTGTGCTCATTCAGTCCCCACCCTCGAAGCGCGCCAGGACCCCACCTGACTCCCAGCGCCAGCTCATGACGCGGGAGGGAGTGCGAGCCTTGGCGGCGCGGCGGCGGCGAATGCTAGCACTCCATGAAAGTGACAGTCCCTCGTTCTCGCGGGGTTCGCTCCGAGTCTCCGTCCGAGTTCTTCGAGCCCCCATGAACTCACCCACCGTCTCAGGCAGCCCTCACCGTCTTCGTGCCGAGGATGAGAACACCCGAGAGGGGCCCGACCCGGTCAGTGGATGCGGAGGGTATCCAGGAAGGGCAGGGAGATGGGCAATCACAGTCTTCGATTGAAGCCCGTGAGCGCACGCCTTTTGGCAGACAGCCCATCACCGCTTGAGTCGGTTCCAGCCACCACTCCGGGAGGACGGGGGCCGCGGATGGCTCGTGAACTCCAGGTGTGTTCGGCCTGTGCCACCAGTCCGGCCCTCACCCTCGCTGCGCGCCGGTGCCACCGGCAGTGGGGGCTCGCGGGCCCTGTCGGAGTGCGTCGTGCGATGACGCCGCGCGCTGATTTCAACGCCGTGAGTCAAGCGCTCAGTGCGCCATGACAGAACCATGACAAAGGCATGGAGTCGCCATGGACCTTCCACCTATACCGCCGCAGTAGGTTGGCTGCATTCGCTGACCTGCAACGGGGCTTCTTCCATGCGTGTCATCTCCCCAGGCCTCCTCGTGGCGGCCGTGACGGAACTCTCGCTGTCGAGGAGCGCGAAGCTGGTCCGGCTCAAGGACGTCATCGCCTGGTGTGAGTGGAACGGCGTGGACTACGAGGGGCCGGGCGGCAAGCAGCAGGCGCTCTGGGACGCGGACCGCGAGGAAGCCCAGGGGCACCGCCGCCTGCTCAAGTTCAAGAGTGGTGAGTGCAAGCAGTCACGCGCGGGCTGGGCGCTCATCGCGCACGGAGACAAGGCGCGCGAGGCCGCGGCACAGCTCACCTGGCGCGAGCAGCTCTGGGACGGAGAGAAGTGGGACTGGCTCGGCGGGAGCGCCCCTGTCGTGGCCCGCCGCCCCAACGCGAGGCGGGAGCGGCCGAGCAACGAGTCCAACACGGAGCACCTCGTCGATCAGCCTCGCCTCCTGGTCGGCTGACACGCCTCTGCGGTGGGAACTCGCCGCCTGCTGGCGCCTGCTTCCTCCAGGGGTAGGCCCCCTGGAAGAAAAGGGCTGGGGGCTCGCGGACGTCGCGGCTACCTCGCGCGCCGCCACTTCACCTCGCCGACGGCGCCCGTTCCACCGGTCGTCGGCGCGGGGACGATGTACTTCAGCTCGTCGCCCGTCAGCGTGAAGGTGCGCCGCTGCTGCGTTCCCTCCCAGTTCGGGAACGAGGCGTGGTCGATGTGGAAGGTGACGGTGCGCTCCACCTCGTTCACCGAGTACCGGCCGAAGTGGGAGTTGGTCCCGCGCACGGTGGCCTGATTCTCCTCCGGCGTCCCCTGGCTCTTGTCGCTGGACGCGAACCGGGCGCGTCCCGCTCGGAGGATCTGGATGGAGTAGCGCCCCTGGCCATCGAACATGAGCAGGCCCTGGGGCTCGGCACCGTAGAGCTGCACGCGTTTCCCATCCGGGAGCACGTTGTCGACCAGGACGAGCGTCCAGGACCCCACGAGCTGCTCCTTGAAGGACTTCTCCCCGGCGTCCGCCTCGCGTGAGGGGAGCAACACCGCCAGGAGCAGCAGGGACACGGTGGGGAGGGCGCGCAATTGGCTTCGAGTCATCGGGTTCCGTCCGTTCACATCAGCACCCCACCGCCGTCCACGCTGAGGACGGTGCCGGTGAGGAAGGGGTTGGTCATGGCGAAGAGGGTGGCGGCGGCCAGGTCCTCCGTCCTCCCCACGCGGCGGGCAGGAGCCTTGCTGGCGTAGTCCGCGAAGAGCCGCTCGCGGGCCTCGGCGCCGAGCCGGTCCCAGAAGGAGCCGGAGTCCACCACGCCCGGAGAGATGGCGTTGAGCCGCACCGGCGCCAGCTCCACGGCCATGGCCTTGGTGAAGGCTTCGAGCCCTCCGTTGACCAGGCTGGTGATGGAGGTTCCGACAGCGGGCTTCCAGGCGCGGAACCCGGAGAAGAAGGTGAAGGAGCCCTCCGGGGAGATGCGCGGCGCGGCATGTTTCACCAGGAAGAGGGGAGCCCAGAGCTTCGCGGCGAAGGCTCGCTCGATGGCGGCGGCGCCCAGTCCGGAGAGGGGGCCGACGGCGCCCTGGCTCACGGTGCTCACCAGATGGTCGAAGGAGCCCACCCCTTCACAGAAGGCCGCCACCTCTGCTTCCACCGTGGCGTCCAGGACACGGACCTCACGGGGGCCCTTCATCAACTCCGAGGTGGCCTCCAGTGTCTCGCGCTTGCGGCCCGCCAGCACCACGTGGGCGCCTGCCTCGGATGCCACGATGGCCACGCCCCGGCCGATGCCTGAGCCAGCCCCAACGACAATCACCTTCCTGCCTTCCAACTGCATGGGTGCGCCTCCGCGTCGGATGAACTCCGTAACCCGATAATAAGGTTACGGACGGAGGTATGTTCGAGAAACGGTAACCTGTCAATGGGGTTTCATGGCGCTCGTTTCGGGCGGCGCCGTGGCGCGGTCGCGGACTTCCGCCAGGGACAGGTACCAGCACGGAGAGTCGTTCTTGCGGCGTGCGTGGCCCGGCGCATGTCCTGGCCGGCCGCTCCCGTCAGAGGGCGGCTTTGTCACATCGCGGGAGGTGTGCGTCCTGGAGGAACGCCCTGCCTGCGCGCTGCGTCCCTCGCGCACGCGACGCGAGGGCCTGCCTGCACGACACCTGACGGGAGGCCGCGTGGCGCTCCACTTGCACTGGGCCGCGGTTCCTCTCGCGAAAGACCTGCCTCGGTGCATCTCCTGCGACACGTCGTCGACTGCGCGCTGTATTCCCTCTGCCTCACGGGCCTCGCGCTGCTGTCGCCGAGCAACACGGGCTGTGGCGCGGCCCACTCGGACTCATCGTCCCCAGGGGTCCGCGCCTCGCCCGGCACTCAGAGGGTGGCGCTCGACACGGCGTCAGTCCTCACGGCCCTCGCCGATGTCCGTCCCACCGCGTTCGCTCCGAGCACCCCCCCGTGCGTGTCGCGGGAGGGTGCCTGCACACCAGACTTCCCTGCGCGCGGTTGTGAAGCGCGCGAATAGCGTCCGACTGCGACGGTCTGCTCAGTTGCAGCCCTGGCTGGTCAGCCAGTCCACGCCCCGGGTCCGCGTGGCCGTGCCGCTCGTACCGCCGCCGTCCGTGTTCGAAAAGGACAGGGACACGCTGGCGCCCGAGGACTGGTTCCTGAGTTCCATCGTCATGTTGTTGGGGATGAGCGTGGTGGAGTTCGGGTAGTTCGCGCCGATGGTGTAGCGGATACGGCCGCTCGGGAGGCTCCCGCACTTGGCCATCTTGTTCTCGAGCTGCACCCAGTTGCCACGGTTGAAGTTGGCATCCTGAGGCACCAGGTTCGCCCGCCCGCCCCATCCTCCAAGCTGCGAGCCGATGAGGTGTCCCCCGTCATAGTCGTTGCTGGAGTTCTCCGCGTCGCCCCACTGCCCGACGGTCGTCTGACAGGAGTCGACGCGCGGCGCGGCGGTGATGGGCGGCAGGTTCTTGTACGCCCGGCTCGGTCGGCCCGCCGTGTCGATGAAGTAGTACTCGCCGTCGAAGTTGTGCCAGATGTTCCGGTCGGCCGACGGGAAGTACTTCGGGCAGTCGCGGATGGCTGCCTCTGAGACTTCCCCGTGGATGACGTAGCCGACGCCGTACTGCTTCAGCGCCCCCCGGATCTCCTCCTCCGTGTGGTGCTCGAAGAACTCCATGAGACCGCTCGGGCCGCCGAAGTCCTGCTCGAGCTGACGGGCGGCACCATCGCCGCCCAGGTCCGTGTCAGTGACTCCGCAGCCGCCAGACATCAGGACAAACACCGCCGCAACGAAGAGCTTGTTCAGCGCGCGCATTCTCTTGGGTCCTTCCCGAGTCGGTTTCACTGGTTTCAGTGACTCGTTTACCAAGAAAGAGAGAGTCGTAATACGTGAATTTGCGGTGAACTGCGGCCTCGTGGCTCCACGGAGAAGGAGGGGGCCGGCGAACTCCCGGCCCCCTCGGAGTCAGCGCACTACCAGATGCAGGACGGAATGCCGGGGAGCAGCGGGAACGAGGAGAGCGCGCCATCCGGCACGACGCCATCCGCGGTGACTCCGGTCACTTCGCCCTTCCACATGGTGGGAGAGCTGGAGCGATACCCCATGTAGTACACGGTGCTGCTCGAGCGCTCGCGGAGGAGCGTTCCGCAATACACCTCGTTGGTGTACTGACCCACCGTGCCCAGGGGAACGACCTTCACGGCGGACGAGCCGCCGAAGTAGGCGAGGTCCGCGGGGGTGGTGACGGGGAACACCGCGCCCGCGACGAAGAGATAGATGTCGCTCGACGTGCGGTCCTGGATCAGCGCGCTGTACACGAGCATGGGGAAGACGTCCCGCGACCCGGTCGGGACGTTGTTGACGCTCGTGGTGTCATCCCAGAAGCCCAGCTCCGTGGGATTCGGAACCCACCAGTCCTTCGCGCCCACCACGACGTAGATGGCTGTCTCGCTGAGCTCGCGGATCAGCGTGCCGTCTCTGGGAATCACTTCATAGGTGTTGATGGTGGCCTGGGGCTGCGTCACCGAGGGGGCGAAGACGTAGTGGATCCACTCCCCAGCGGGAATGAGGAACCTCGCGCCACCCGCCACCACATAGCGGTTCGTGGTGTCGGAGGCGCGAAGGACATGACCGTCAGCGTAGGGCGCATAGCCCGCGAGTGCCTGGGCACCGAAGAGGCCCAACCCCAGGGCGATCAAACGAGGAATGAATGCAAGGAACGAGGCAACGCGCACAGGGATTCTCCGTTCAAGACGTGTGTGCCGCCGAGAGGGGCCGGCCCGACTCGATGACAAAGGGGATACGCCGCCAGCCTTTGGCTTCGGTCGTATCCCTTTCACGGTTTGTCGATGTGCGAGGTGCTTCCGCGATTGCTGAAAATTCGTCCCTGACGAGACCTGGCCGCTACTCGCCCACCGCGACGTAGCGCTCATCCTCGTCGTAGTTGCGCTGGTTGCCCGCCGCCACGGTGTCCGCCAGCTTCGCCACCAGCTTCGCCCCCTCCGGGGTGAGCGTGTTCTCCGTCACGTCCAGGTGCTTGAGGTGTTTGAACGCCTCGGCATTGTCCGCGAGCACCTTCGCGCCCACGTCAGACAGACAGCCCATGGACAGGTCCAGCTTCTCGAGCTGGGGGAGCACCTTCGCGGTGGGCAACGCCTTCGCCAGCTCGTCCGTGAACTCCGCGTTGCACAAGCCCAGGGCCTTGAGGGCTGGCAATGGACTTGACGACCGCCAACGGCAGACGCCCTGTCTCGAGGGTGAAGTCGCGCAGCTCTGGCAGGTCCATTTCGCCCACGTCCAGGGCCGCGCCGCGCAGCCGCAGCGAGCGCAGGTGGGGCAGCGCCGCGTAGAGCCCCGAGACGCCGTTCAGGTAGGTCCAGGAGATTTCCAATTCCCTGGGGTAGTCGAAGTCGCCGAGGAAGAGGCTCTGAATCGTCGATGAGCCTTTGGCCTGGATGATGGCCTGGGTGACGTCTTCGTAGTCGTTCCCCCCGTCCGCCGTCACGATGCCGACGCTGAGTGACTTGAGGAATCGCGCGGAGGGGTGGGCAAGCAGCGTCGACACCGTCTCCGATACATCGAGCGTGGAGTTGAATTCCTTGCGACCCACTCTCGCGGCGCGGATGAACCCCAGGTGCCACTCCAGCGAGAGTTCCTCATCGGCCCACGGTGTCGCCAGCGAGCCGAGCAGCAGCGCCTGGTGCTTCTGGATGAGCGCCGTCACCCGGCGTTTGAGGTCGCTGGCCTCCGCGCCTTCGGCCTTCGACGCCGCGTGCTGGAGCGCGATGAGTTCACCGCGCGGGTCGCCCTGGCTCTGGAGCCAGTCTCCATAGACGAGGTACGTTTCTACGTTGTCCGGGTCCTTGAGGAGGGTGGCTTCGAACTCCGGATTGGATTTGCCCTCCGGCGTGCTCTCGCTGAGCTCGTTGGAGCTTGCTTCCTCGACCTCGTCCCGCGCCATGGCTGTCCACTCCCGCGCCGAACGTGGCGCGCCTCGGACCAGACGCTAGTGAGGTGGACCGTCACATGGCGAGGAGAACAGCGCCCCGGTGAGATATCTGGCGCCATTCTCCTCATGACCGCAGTCACCGTCGGGGCGCCTGCTGCGTGCCTCCTGGAGCCAGCACCTCCCTGGGAAGTCCATGGGTTGCGAGGCCGTCCTGGGGAGGCATGTATGGGCCTCCGGGTGGCATCGTCGTGCCTGCGCACCCGGAGGGGAGCTACAGGCGGCTCAGGGGATGACGATGTGCGAGTGCATGCCGCGCCCGTCATATGGCGTGGCGCCGCAGCGGGCACGGGCCCAGTCGCCATTCACCGCGGAGCAGATGCGGAAGGCCTGGATGTTGGAGGAGGGCACGTTGATGCCGGGCGTGTCGCAGCGCCCCAGGTAGGTCCAGGAGAGGCTCTTGTTGACGGAGGTGACGCCGATGCAGGGGCCAATCCACGCGCCGGTGTCTCGTCGCTGCACGTCGATGGAGTACTGAGCGGTGGTCTCCTCCTCGCTCCAGCTCAAGTCCACGAAGGGCGTGTAGCCACCCGGCAGGTCCAGGGTGACGTCGTCGGAGATGCCGTCATAGGCCCGCTCGACGAAGGGGCCCCAGACGTTGTTGTTCGAATAGAAGATGCGGAAGGCGGCGATGTCGCCTTTGGTCACCACGCGGTCTCCAGCGCTGCGGCACACCCCGTCGAAGACGGTCTTGTTGGCCTGTCCCAGGACGGCCACGGAGAGGCACGGGCCAACCACCGTGCCGTCGCGCAGCACGACGTCGAGCGAGTAGCTGTACCCGGTCAGCTTGTTCCACCGGACGTTCACCTGGTTGAGCGAGTGCAGCGAGCCGTCCGGCTTGAAGGCGACGCGTTGTTTGTACGTGCTGCGCGAGGTGAGGTTGCCCGAGGCGTCGAAGGCGCCGACGTGGAAGACGTTGAAGTACTCACCCCGGCGCTCGACGATGACGTTGTGGCCGTGGCTCTGCACCAGCCTGCCAGCGGCGTTGCGCAGGGGCTGGGAGAGTCGCCGCACCGCCCGTGCTCGCGTGAGCTGGGGGATGGAGTCTCCCATCACATAATACATGGCGTACTGGCTGTTGTACCAACCACCGCTGAGGAGCAGGTAGTACTGGCCGTTGCGCTTGAAGACCTCGGGGGCCTCGTTGATGCCTTCCTCGTAGGCGGGCGTCGAGAAGATGGCCGGGCCCGCGTGGTTGTAGACGGTGCCCGGGGCGGCGGTGTTGAAGGAGGAGATGTTGTTGCCCCGGTCGAACCAGACATAGAAGAACCAGCGGCCCGATGTGTCATTGAACGTGGCCGAGTCGATGCGGATGTTCCGGTTGCAGCCCTGCGGCAGGCACGCGGTGCCGGTGGAGGTGCGAGGCCAGGTGGTGTTGGCGTTGATGGGCTGGGGCGCGCCGAACTGGAGGTTCAGGTCGGGGGCGGTGGCCACGAAGGTGGTCACCTCCTGGCCGGACGGAGGACACGCGGCGCCGTTGGGGACCCGGTGCGCCGAGAAGTACAGCTGGTACACGCCTTCGTATTTGCCGAGGTCCGGGGCCCAGAGGAAGCAATAGTCATACACGGGGTCGGCCACGGACGGGTCATAGGAGCGCTTGAGCTGGAAGCTCGTCAGGTCTCGCGTCTCGTAGATGGGCAACTGCCACCCGTTGCCGGTGCCGGAAAGGAAGAACAGGTCATCGTGTTCCTTGTAGACGTCGGGGTCCGCCATCCCCGGGACGAGCAGTGTGCGCCGTCCGTAGTCGCCACCGCGCGTGGCGCAGGCGGCGTCGGTGAAGCCCTCGTCACAGATGCAGCGCGCGGTGCCTGCCTCGTCACGACAGACGCCATGACCGCTGCAGGTGACGCCGTCGCAGACGCCAGCGAGGGCGTGCGATGTCGAGTGAACCTCTTGTTTGGGCTCCAGCTCCGGTGACGATTCACCCCCACATCCGACGAAGACCAGGAAGAGCGCGGACAGCGGGACGACGACACGTGCGATGTGCATGGACTTCCTCCTGGGAGCAGCGTCGCAGGAATGAGGCGTCGGATCATGCATCTGTAGAAAGAGCGCCTCTCGTCATCCCGCCCGGTCCACGGGACGCCTCGGACGTCGGGTGTGATCCCACGCTCCTCGGACATGAGATCAGACCTTCTCGAAGAAGGCGATCAGGCGGCTCGTCACCTCTTCGCCTCCGTCTCCACACGAAGGGACGTGCGGGCAAGACGCCCAAGGACGTCTGCGTCGTCGGGGCGCTGCCCACCTGCGGGCGACTCAGCGTCGAATCTGTGATGGGTTTGTGCTGACTCATGCATGGTTTTGGCTGTGCGAAGCTACGGGCATTGTGCCGAATCGGCAGGAATCTTACCGCGGTCATGAATTGGCAATTGACAGGCCACCATCGGGGCGTTATGAATTTCACTGCGGGTGAATAAAAACAGCCCGCGTTCAACGTCAGTCTAGCTTGGTGCCCGCGAGCTCCGCGCAAGCCGTCGCGAGGCCGTGGTGCGTCCTTTCAGGGGGGAACTCAATGAAACACAAATCAATTTCGCTCGTCATCATGATCACGGGGGCCGGTTTGCTCGGCCTCATCGGCGGTTGCAGCCCGATTTCCGTCGAAGACAATGACGCGTACGTCGGTTCGGCCGACTCCGCCCTCACCGCCGACCAGTGCGATTACTTCGACGTCAATGGTAAGGTCCATATCTGCCACAAGACCAGCTCGACGACTCATCCCTACACAATCGTCCGTGTTAGCGAGCAGGCGTGTATCAACGCGCACAGCGCTCACGACGGCGACTACGTCACCAGCCTCGACCCGACCTCGCCGATCTACGACCCGACGTGCAGCGGCCAGGGCTGCCTGTCCGTGAACGCGCCGTGCGACGCCACGGTCCCCTGTTGCGACGGCCTCACGTGCCAGAGCGGCACCTGCGTCGACGTCAACGAGTGCGTCGCCGGTACCGACAACTGTAGCGAAAACGCCACCTGTACCAACACCGTGGGCTCCTTCACCTGCGCCTGCAATGCGGGCTACGAGGGCGACGGCGTGACCTGCACCAACATTGACGAGTGCGCCGCAAGCCCCTGCCTGAACGGCGGCACCTGCATCGACGGCGTGGGTAGCTACACCTGCGAGTGCGCGCCTACCTACGAGGGGCCCAACTGCCAGGATTGCTCCGGCACCCTCGGGGACTGCAACGGGGACTCGTCCGACGGCTGCGAGGTGAATCTCCAGAGCGACGCCGATAGCTGTGGCGCCTGCGGCATCGTGTGCGCGACGGGCCAGATCTGCTCGAACGCCACCTGCCAGGCCGCCCCCCCCGGCCAGGTCCCCGGCACGCCGGTCAGCACCCCCGCGAACCACAACCCGCTGGCCCCGGCGGTCGCCGATGTGAATGGCGACGGCAAGCTCGACATCCTGGTGGCCAACGCCGAATCCGGGTCGATCCTGTTCCCCTCTGGCTCGCTTTCCGTTTTCCTGGGGAACGGCGACGCCAGCGTCCAGCCGGAGGTCAACTACGGGAGCGCCTCGCTCTCCAGCAACGCGGTCGTGGCCGTGGACGTGGACGGCGACGGGTGGCTCGACGCCGTCACCGTCAACGGACAGACCAACCTGCTCCTCATCAACGGAAACATCAGCGTGTACAAGAACCTGGGCCCGAGCGCGCCCGGGACCTTCGGCGCGCCCACGAGTTTCACCACCGGCACCCCGGGCTCCGTCCACCTCTGCACCGGGGACTTCAATCACGACGGGGTGGCTGACATCGCCACGACAAGCGTGACCCTGAGCCAGGTGAGCGTGCTCTTCGGTACCGGCGCGGGCAGCTTCGGCGCGCCGACGTTCATCGGCATCCCGAACACCGGCGGCGCGCAGTCGACCATCGCCTGCCGTGACCTGAACAGCGATGGCGTCTCCGATATCGTGGTGACGAGCCCCGCCAGCGCACGCCTGTCGATCCTCATCAACCAGGGCGACGGCTCGTTCGCCGCACCCGTCGCCTACAGCAATTCCGCCAGCGGCCAGACGGCGGGCATCGCCTTCGGCGACGCCAACGGCGACGGCACGCTCGACATCCTCTCGAACGGCGCGGCCGGCCGGTTCCTCTTCTTCTTCAGAGGGAACGGCAATGGCACCTTCGCGAGCGGCGTGCAGTCAACCGCCGCGGCCAATACGGCCGCCAACTCGGCGCTGGGCGTCGTGGCCGATGACTTCAATGGCGATGGCAAGCTCGACGCCTACATCCTCGTGACAGCGGCCTCGGGCGGCGTCCGCCCGATGACCGGCAACGGCAACGGAGGCTTCACCGCGGGCACCGTCGTCACGACCGGCGCCTCGCCTGGCCTCAACGCCATCGCCACCGCGGACATGGACGCGGATGGGTACGCCGATCTCATCCTGACCAACAGGGGCTCCGGCACCGTGACCGTGGTCCCGAACGGACTCTGAGGAGCTGTCCGCGATGCCGCAGTGGGGCGGTGTGCCCTGATTTCAGCGCGGTCTCGATAGGAGAATCGGTGCGCCGCGTGTTTCGCGCGCGGCGCACCGGGTGAGAGTCCCCTGTTCGAGGAGCTCCGCAATCGGCCGGCCTCCTGAAAGCTGCTGACGGGCAAACGGATACGGTAGGACCGGGCATGCAGCGCGCCGCAATCCGATTGTGCTCACCACGGGCATCGCGAAGAAGGGTGAACGCTTGGTGGGGGTGTCCCCTCGGTATGCGTGCGAGCTCGAGAGCGGAGGCTGGAGAGGGGTGCCCGCGAGAAGTAGGGTGGGCGCATGCTCAAGATCGACCGCTTCTCGCGAGTCGACAAGATGGCGCGCGGCATCACGCGTGACCTGCGCGTGAACTGGGCGCTCGAAGAGATCGGAATGCCATACGAGATCGTGGGCATGGATCACCCCAACCACGACCTGGACTCACCGGAGTTCCGCGCGAAGAACCCGTTCGGGCAGCTTCCCGTGATCGACGACAACGGCGTCGTGGTCACCGCCATCTTCCGGGCCATCCGCTCCTTCGGGGTGCGTCCCGCGGGCAGACGGCCGCTGACTTTCGGTGGCGCTTCCCCATGCTTCTGGCGGCCGGTAGCGATGGATGGCTCGACGCCAACTGACTCCAGCCAGTGGACATTCTTCGCGGAGAAGTAGCCTGCGTCCGCGCTCAGCTTTCGGGGCACCGCTTCGAGGTGGGCGGCTGCCCGGTCCAACATTGAGCATCCTCATCCCCGGCCGGGCAAGCCCTCGCTACGAATACCGCGACAGGCTCTTCGCTGGATGAGCACGTATCCTGGAGAGTTCATTCCGTCGGCGGGAATCCATGTCTGGCAATGCAAGTCATAGGCCTTCATCCGTTCAAGGAGCGCGTCCTTCACCCTGTTCTCGTGGCCCGTGTTGACTTGGATCTTGAACCAGCTCTTGGCCATGATGTCTCGCTCTCCTGGGCGGTTCCGCCGCACGCAACGCGGTCTCCTCCCGCACTGTTAATCATGCAGCCTTGGAAAGAGCGCCTCTCGGTCAACGGGACGCCCCGGGCGTCGGGTGCGGTCCCACGCTCCTCGGACATGGGCTCAGACCTTCTCGAAGAAGGCGACCAGGCGGCTTGCGACGAGCTCACTGTCGAGGTCACGGTCGATGCTGACCCTGACCACGAAGCCTTGAACGGCCGTGACGACGGCGTCGGAAATCTCGTCCGCGGCAGTGTCCGGATTCCTCGTTCTTGCTCGCGCGGGAGCCTGACACCAGGGCAGCAACGCTGACCGCACGAGTGCGCGAAACTCGATCACACTGTCCCGAGCGATCTCTTCAATCTCCGCGTCGCGAGGCACGTCCGCCCATATCTGAAGGAGGGTCTGCGCGTGCGCCTTGTCGCTCCTCGACCGCAGCAGGTGCGCGAGGACGCTGGCGGGAGTGCGCTCCGCGGGCAGCTCGTCACTCACCGTCGCGACCAGCTCGCTCAGCGCCATCGAGGCGGCGAAGCGCAAGAGCTCGGCCTTGCTCGTGAAGTGCGAGTAGACCGAGCCGGCGGATGAGCCCGCCTCGCGGATGATGTCCGCCATCGAGGTGCTGGTGACGCCCTGACGAGCGAAGCAGCGCATGGCTGCAGCCGCGATGCTCTCGCGCCGCCGCTGCCTTGAACCTTCGCTCAGCTTGGGCATGACGGAAGATTAATCCCACTCACGACAGATTCGTCACGCCTCCGTTCGACTTGACAAACAGAATGAACGTTCTTTATGTCGAGGAGGTCGGGAGCGCGGATATCCATGTCCGGGGCCCGAAGGGCGAGGACCGGCACGGGGCTGGTCCCTGGTTGAAGAGACACGAGGAGTTCGTCATGAGCGATGACCAGAAGGTGTTCGTACCGTCCCAGCCGTTGAAGCCGGGCGCCAGGTACGGCGTCTTGAGTGGGTTCGAACCAGGCACGCGAACCCTGCCGGCCGGATTCAAGATCGCGCCCCCGTTCCAGTCGGTGCCGGTCGAAATCGTCCTCGAGAAGGACGTTGCCGTCACCTTGAGGGACGGCGTGAAGATCTACGTCGATGTGCTTCGCCCCGCCGGAACGCAGAAGGTGCCGGTCATCGTGGCATGGAGCCCGTACGGGAAGGGCCAGGGGACCTCCCCGAGCGTGATGGGCATCTTCCAGATGGTCGGGCTCGACAACGGGATTGTGTCGGGGCTGGAGAAGTTCGAGGGGCCGGACCCGGCGTACTGGTGCGCGCGGGGCTACGCGATCTGCAATCCCGACATTCGGGGCGTGGCCGAGTCCGACGGGGACAGCGTCATCTGGGATCGCCAGGAGGGACGCGACTGCTACGACCTGATCGAGTGGCTGGCCGTCCAGGAGTGGTGCACCGGTAAGGTCGCGATGAGCGGGACGTCCTATCTCGCGGTGTCGCAGTGGTTCACCGCCGCCGAACAGCCCCCGCACCTCGCGGCGATCAACCCCTGGGAGGGCGTCAGTGACGTCTACAGGGACCTCGTCCTGCGCGGCGGCATGCCTGACACGGGGTTCGCGAGGCAGCTGCAGGACAACAGTTACTGGGGCAAGGGGCGCAAAGAGGACCTCCTCGCGGAGGCCGAGCGGTATCCCCTCATGACCGAACTGTGGGAGAACAAGATCCCGCGCTTCGACCAGATCACCGTTCCGGCATACGTGGTGGCCAGCTACTCGAACACCCTGCACACGGCGGGCACGTTCCGCGCATGGCGCCGGATGGCCTCGAAGGAGAAGTGGCTCCGCATCCACAACTCCCAGGAGTGGCCCGACTACTACGACGAAGCGAACAGGGAGGAGCTGCGCCGCTTCTTCGACCGCTACCTGAAGGGCGAGGACAACGGGTGGGAGCAGACGCCGCGCGTCCGGTACTCGGTCCTGGATCTCGAAGGCGGCGATCAGGTCGCGGTCGGTGCGGGCGAGTTCCCCCCGAAGGACGTCACGCCGACGAAGTACTACCTCGACGGCCGCTCGCGCGCCTTGACCACGACAGCCCCGAGCGCTGAAGCGACGGCGGTCTACGACGTGAGCTCCAACCCCGATGCGGTGTCGTTCATCACGCGCTTCGACAAGGAGACCGTCCTGGTCGGCTACCCGAAGGCGTACCTCTGGGTCGAAGCACGCGGCTCGGACGACATGGACCTCTTCATCCTCGTCCAGAAGCTCGATGCGTACGGCACGCCCCTGCAGCAGTTCACCGTGCCCAACCAGAGCGCGCTGGTGCAGGACATCACCGAGCGCGGCGCATCGATTCTCCGGTACAAGGGCTCGGACGGACGCCTGCGTGTCTCTCTGCGCCACCTGGACGAGACGCTGTCGACCGATGCGGTGCCCGCCCACAGCTTCGACAGAGTCGAGAAGCTCTCACCTGGTGAGGTCGTCGAGGTCGAAATCGATCTGCTCCCGATCGGCCTCGCGTTCCACTCCGGCGAACAGCTCCGCTTCGTCATCAGCGGCAGGAGCCTTCTGGGAACGATGATGCCCGGAATCCGCGAGTACACGCCTGCCAACAGCGGACAGCACGTCGTCCACACCGGCGGCAAGCACGCCTCCTATCTGCAACTGCCCGTCCAGGCGAGGCGTCAAGGAACGGCAGTCAAGGGGTGATCGACCCAACGAGAGACGATGGCTTTTGGCTGTCGACCTCGTGTCCGTTCCCACTGTCTTGCTTTCAAGCTTCGACACGGCCCGGACCTGGTCCGTGGGGTTAAGTCCCGCTGACTCAGGTGCAGCGGAAGCACCACGGGCCCGGGGCGTCCTGCTGGAACGCCATCCGGGCCCGCGCTGTGATTCACCTTCGGGGGCTCGACTCGAGCCCCAATACAAATCAGCTCAGCGAGGGCGCTTGCTCTCCTGGAACGTCACCTCGAGCGGGACTTCCTTGCCCTCGCGCAGCACTCGCGCCTCCACCGTCTCACCCGGCATGGAGGAGTTGAGCACGAACATCAGGTCCTCCACGCCGCCGATGACGTGCTTGCCCAGTCGCACGAGGATGTCACCCCGCAGCATTCCAGCCTGGTCCGCCGCGCCTCCCGCGCGCACTCCCGCGAGCAACATGCCCTTCTGCCCGTTGGGCGGGCCCGCATAGTCAGGCACCGTGCCCAGCGACGCGTTGAAGCTGCGGAGGTCTCCGCGCGGAGTGGGGGAGGGGACCTTGCGATACGTCAGCGCCGCCGTCCCATCCAGGCCCACCGTCACTGCCGACACGATGCGCGCCACCTGCGCGGTGCCCACCGCGTTGATGCCCTCCACCGTGTCCGTGGGCTTGTGGTAGTCCGAGTGCGCTCCCGTGAAGAAGTGCAGCACCGGCACGCCCGCCGCGTAGAAGGGCGAGTGGTCGCTCGGGCCGTACCCGTCACCGCTCGGGTTGCAGGTGACGCGAGCCTCGTCGCACGCGCGCGCGAGCAGCGGCCCCCACTCGGTGGCGGACTCGGCGCCCAGCACCGACAGGCCACCGGACCGCAGCCGGCCCACCATGTCCAGGTTCAGCATCGCGGTGACCTGCTTCATCCCCGCGTCCCCCCGCTGCCGGGTGAAGTGCGTGGAGCCGAGCAGGCCCGTCTCCTCACCCGAGAACGCGAGGAAGAGCACGTCGTGCTTCAGCTCCGCGCGGCGCTCCTTCAGCGTGCGGGCAATTTCCAACAGCGCCGCGACGCCCGAGGCGTTGTCATCCGCGCCGCCATGCGCCTCGTGCCGGTCCGGCATCAGCGAGCCACGTCCACCGAAGCCCAGGTGGTCATAGTGCGCGCCCACCACGACGAGGCCCGGCAGCTTGCCCTCGCCCGCCTCCAGCACCGCCGCGACGTTGAAGGCCGCGCGCTGCTCGAACTCGAGCTTCACGTCCACCTGCGCGTCCACGCGCTTGCGCGCCAGCAGCGAGCCCATCACCGGCTCCATCGCCGCGCGCTTCACCACGACGACCGGGAGCCCCGCGTCGCCCACGCCCTCGGGATGCAGGACGGGCAGGGTCGCCTCGGGAGGCATCCGCCACTCCTTGGGCGCGGGCGTGGGAGCCTGGGGCCAGTCCACGACGATGAGCGCCTTCGCGCCACGCTGCGCCGCCTGCCAGGCCTTGTAGCGGAGGTCACCGAAGCGGCGCTGCTTGTCCGTGTCGGAGAACTCGGGGGCGTCCGGGACGAAGCGGCGCACCACGACAATCTTCCCCTTCACCGACAGCTTCGCGTAGTCGTCCACCTTGAGCGACGGCTCCACGATTCCGTAACCCGCGAACACCAGCGCGCCCTGCGCCTGTCCCTGTCCGGAGAAGCCGAGCACCGTGTACGCATCCGTCGGGAGCACCGTCTTCCCGAGTCGCACCTGAGTCCCAGCCCCGGGCTGCACGGCGGTGGTGACGGGGAACGCCTGCCGGAACGTCCCGGTGTCACCCGCGGGCGTCAGACCCAGCTCCTGGAACCGCGTCTCGATGAGTCCTCCGGCGGCCTCAAGGCCCTTCGTGCCGATGCCCCGACCCTCCTGTGCGGGCGCCGCGAGGAAGGAGACGTCCTCGCGGATGCGGTCCGCGGCGGCCGACGGCGCACCCGAGGCCGGCTTCACGTCATCCACCCAGCGGGCAATGAACAGGTTGGTGTCGCTCTTTCCCTGCGCGGTGGCGCGGTTGCTGGAGAAGGCCAGCCACTTGCCGTCCGGCGAGAACATGGGGAAGCCGTCGAAGCCCGGCGCATACGTGATGCGCTCCAGGTTGGAGCCATCCACGTCCACCGCCCAGATGTCGAACTCACGGCCCTTGGGGTCGCCGTGGTTGGACGCGAACAGGATGCGCCGGCCATTGGGGTGGAAGAAGGGTGCGAAGGCGGCGCCGTTCAGCCAGGTGATCTGCTTCGCCTCCGAGCCGTCCGCGTTGGCCACGTACAGCTCCAGCTTCGTCGGCCGCACCAGTCCGCGCTTGAGCAGCCCCTGGTAGTCGTCCAGCGCCTTGCCGGCCTGCGGACGCGACGCGCGCCACACAATCTTGGAGCAGTCCGCGTTGAAGAACGCGCCGCCGTCATAGCCGGGCGTGTGCGTCAGCCGCTTCACGTTCTTCCCGTCGCGGTCCATCCGGTACAGCTCCAGGTCGCCATCCCGCACGGACGTGAAGATGATGGAGCCGTCCTTGCCGCAGACGGTGCCCTCCGCGTCGTAGCCCGGCGTCTCCGTCAGCCGCGTCAGCCCGCTGCCATCCGCGTTCGACTTGAAGATGTCGTACGTGTCGTACAGGGCCCAGACGTAGCCCATGGAGTGGTCGGGCTTGGGCGGGCACGCCTCGCCACCCAGGTGCGTGGAGGCGTAGATGACCGCCTGGTCGCCGGGCAGGAAGTGCGCGCACGTCGTCGCGCCCTGGCCGCTGGAGACCGGCGTCACCGTGGCGGCGGCGCCGCTCGTGGGGTCCACCGCCATCCGGTAGATGCGGTCACACCCCATTCCCTCGTGCCGGGCCTGGAGCGAGAGCTGCTTGCCGTCAAAGGACCAGTAGGCCTCGGCGTTCTCTCCGCCGAAGGTCATCTGCCGCAGGTCCGCAAGCCGGACTTCTTCCGGCAGCGCGGGCACCTGGGGCGCGGTGCCAGCGGGGCCGGAGCTCGCCGCGGTCTCGGAGGTCGACGGCGACGTGTTGGAGGGAGTGGCGCAGGACACCAGGGCCAGGAAGGACAGGAGTGCACGCTTCATGGGGCGCGACCATGTCAAAGGCCGCGCCCACACTCAACGGCCGGCTGTTCCTTCTCGCGGCCCTACTGGAGCACCGCGAGCAGGTCTCCGCCCTGGACGGAGGCCTTCAGCGTCGTCGCCACCTCCGCGACGGTGCCCGCGCGAGGGGCGCGCACCACCGTCTCCATCTTCATCGCCTCCAGCGTGACGAGCGGCGCACCCGCGTCCACCTTGGCCCCCGCCTTGATGTGCACGGCGATGACCGTGCCCGGCATGCTCGCGGCGACGTGGTTGGGATTGGCGCGGTCTGCCTGACGGCGCGACTCCACGCGAGCCGCGCGGCTGCGATCCCGCACCTGCACCGTGCGGTTGTGGCCGTTGAGCGCGAAGTAGACGGTGCGCAGGCCGTCCTCGTCCGGCTCGCCCACCGCGGACAGGCTGATGACCAGCGTCTTGCCCGGCTCCAGGTCCACCCAGATCTCCTGGCCCACCTCCATGCCGTAGAAGTAGTTGGGCGTGTCGAGGATGGAGACGTCCTCGTAGCGCGCGGCATCGTCCAGGTAGCCCGCCATGACGCGCGGGTAGAGCGCGCTGGAGATGGCGTCCACGCGCGACAGCGGCTGGCCTGTCTTCTTCGACAGCTCGGCGCGCAGGGCCTCCAGGTCCAACGCGGGGAGGCTCGCGGACGGGCGGCCTTCCACGCGCGGCAGGCCCTTGAGCACCGCGGCGCGCAGATCCTCGGGGAAGCCGTTGGGCGGCTGGCCCAGCTCGCCCCGGAAGTAGCCCACCACGCTGGAGGGGAAGTCCAACCGGGGCGCCTCCGCGATGAGCTTCACGTGCGTCAGCGTGGCGGCCTCCGCCAGCGTGGGCGCGCGCACCATCAGGTCGTTCTTCAGGAGGAAGATGGCGAAGTCGCCCACCATCTTCGACGACGGCGTCACCTTGGGGATGTCACCCACCAGCACGTTGACCAGCGCGAAGGCGTCCTTCACGTCGTTCCATCGGCTGAGCAGGCCCATCTCCGCGACCTGCGGCCGGAGGTTGGAGTACTGACCGCCCGGAATCTCGTGGTAGTAGACCTCGCTCGTCGTGCTCTTGAGGCCGCTTTCGAAGGGGGCGTAGTACTCGCGCACGTCCTCCCAGTAGTTGGCGAGCGGCTGCAGCCGTGCGTTGGCCAGGCCCGTCTCACGCGGATGGCCGCGCAGGGCGCTCACCAGCGCGTTGAGGCTGGGCTGACTGGTGAGGCCCGCCATGCTGCCCAGGGCCACGTCGACGATGTGGACCCCGTGCTCGATGGCCTCCAGGTAGCTGGCGATGCCATTGCCCGCGGTGTCGTGCATGTGCAGGTGGATGGGCAGCTTCGTCACCTCGCGCAGTCGGTCCATCAGCATGGCCGCCGCGCGCGGACGCAACAGGCCCGCCATGTCCTTGATGCACAGGAAGTGCGCGCCCGAGTCCTCGATGCGCTTCGCCAGGTCCGCGTAGTAGTCGAGCGTGTACTTCTTGCGCTTGGGGTTGGCGACGTCGCCCGTGTAGCAGATGGCCACCTCCGCCACCTTGCCCGTCTTGATCACACGGCGGATGGACACGTCCATGCTGCCCAGGTCGTTGAGGCTGTCGAAGATGCGGAAGACGTCCACGCCCGCCTCGGCCGCCTCGTCGATGAACGCCTCCACCACGTTGTTCGGATAGCTGGTGTAGCCCACGGCGTTGGCGCCACGCAGCAGCATCTGGAGCAGCAGGTTGGGCGCCGCGGCCTTCAGCGCCCGCAGCCGGGCCCACGGGTCCTCGTTGAGAAAGCGGTACGCGGTGTCGAACGTCGCGCCGCCCCAGCTCTCCAGGCTGAACAGGTCCGACGCCAGGTGCGCCGTGGCGGGGGCCACCCGCAGCACATCCCGGGTGCGCATGCGCGTCGCCAGCAGCGACTGGTGCGCGTCCCGCATCGTCGTGTCCGTCAGCAGCACGCGCTTCTGCGCGAGCACCCACTCGGCCAGTCCCCGAGGACCCTTCTCCGCGAGAATCTGCGCGGTGCCTCGGGGCGGGGGGCCGGGAGGCGCCACCGGCAGGCGCGGCTCCATGAACTGCGTGGGCTTGAGCCGCTGGTGGCTCTTGATGGTGGGGTGGCCGTTGACGATGACCTCGGCCAGATAGGTGAGCAGCTTGCTGGCGCGGTCTCTCCGGGGCGCCAGGTGGAACAGCTCCGGCGTCTCGTCGATGAAGCGCGTGTAAGTCTTGCCCGCCTGGAAGTCGGGGTGGTGCAGCACGTTCTCCAGGAACGGGAGGTTCGTCTTCACGCCTCGGATGCGGAACTCGCGCAGGGCGCGCTGGCCCTTCATCACCGCGCCCTGGAAGGTGGGCGCGTAGGCGATGACCTTCACCAGCATGGAGTCGTAGAACGGGGAGATGTGCGCGTTGGTGTAGCCGTTCGAGCCATCCAGGCGGATGCCGAAGCCGGTGGCCGCGCGCCAGGCGGTGATGACTCCCGCGTCCGGCATGAAGTTGTTGGATGGGTCCTCCGTGGTGACGCGCAGCTGCACCGCGAAGCCTCGTGGCTGGATGGACTCCTGCGAGGGGATGCCCACCTCGGGGGAGTCCAGCGCGTGGCCCTCCGCGATGCGAATCTGGCTCTGCACCAAGTCCACGCCCGTCACCTGCTCCGTGACGGTGTGCTCCACCTGGAGCCGCGCGTTGCACTCGATGAAGTAGAAGTGGTCGTCGCCGACGAGGAACTCCGCCGTGCCCGCGCTGCTGTAGCCCGCCTCCCTCGCCAGCCGCACCGCCGCGTCGCAGATGGCGTGCTTGAGCGCCGGGGCCAGGTTGGGCGCGGGAGCGATCTCGATGACCTTCTGGTGCCGCCGCTGCACCGAGCAGTCGCGCTCGTGCAGGTGGACCAGCTGCCCATGCAGGTCTCCGAGCAGCTGCACCTCGATGTGCCGCACCCGCTCCAGGAACTTCTCCAGGAACACGGCCGAGGAGCCAAAGGCGCTCTTCGCCTCCGAGCGCGCCGAGGCGAGCGCCGCCTCCAGCTCCTTCTCCTCGCGCACCACGCGCATGCCGCGCCCGCCGCCGCCGTGGGCCGCCTTCACGAGCACCGGACCGCCGTGCGTGGAGAAGAACTCCCGCGCGCGGGCCAGCACCTGGGCGTCGTCACCCTCCAGCGTCGTGCCCGGCACGGTGGGCACGCCGACCTGCTGGGCGAGCGCCTTGGCGGCGACCTTGTCTCCCATGGTCCGCACGACCGCGGAGCGGGGGCCGATGAAGCGGATGCCCCGGCGCTCGCAGGCCTCGGCGAAGTCGGCGTTCTCCGACAGGAAACCGTAGCCCGGGTGGATGGCGTCCACCCCGGCTCGCTCCGCCACGTCGAGGATTTCGTCGATGCCCAGGTAGGCTTCCACGGGGCGCTTGCCGTGACCGACCCGGTAGGCCTCATCGGCCTTGTGGCGGTGCTCATGCGTCCGGTCCTCGTCGCTGTAGATGGCGACGGTGCGGATGCCAAGCTCGTTGCAGGCGCGAAACACGCGGATGGCGATCTCACCGCGGTTGGCGCACAGCACTTTCTGGATGGGTCGGATGGGGGCGGAAGCCATGGCTGGGTAGAGGGGATAGGGCGCTTCCCCCTCCCAGCGCAACTGGCCCGTTTCGGGACGTCGGTTTCAAGTCAGTGCATGGCGGTCTTGACGGTGCGGAGCCGACCGGAACAAATCGGGGGTCATGGACACCTCTGCTCCTTCGCCCTCCGTGCGCCGCAAGGCCGGCCCTCGGGGATTGCCCGTGCTGGGTAGCTTTTTTCCCATGCTCCAAGAGCCGCTGGCCCTGGCCAACAAGCTCCACGCCGAATACGGCGACGTGTCCCTGGTTCGCGTCTACGGCTACCCCATCGCGTTCCTGAGGAACCCGGTGGACGTGAAGCGGGTGCTCATCGACGAGCCCCTGGTCTTCCCCAAACCGCGCATCGTCAATCCCTTCAATGGCAACGGGCTCACCGTGAGCCAGGGGGACGTCTGGAAGCGGCAGCGACACATGGTTCAGCCCATGTTTCACAAGGAGAAGGTCCGGCAGTGGGCGGGCATCTTCAGCGACGAGCTGTCCAAGGGCGTGCGGCGGTGGTCCGACCTGGGCGCCAGGGGCGAGTCCTTCGACATGTACACGGAGGCGGCCCGCCTGATGTTCGGGGTGATGTGGCGCACGTGCTTCGATGAGACGCCCCGCGAGGAGTTCTTCGCGAGCATCATGGATGCCATCGACGTGTTCGGTCGTCGGCGAGGGCCCTGGGGCACGCTGTACTTCAAGCTGCTGCCCCGGCTCGACCCGAACCCCGAGCGGATAGGCACGGCGCTGTGGCTCATCAACGGGTGGATCTACGCGCGGCTCTCCCGGCGGCGCGAGCGGGGGACGCAGGACGGAGACATCACCCTGTTGTCCGCGCTCGTGGAGGCGCGGGCCCGGGACACCAGCGAGCCGATGGAGGACAAGCAGGTGCGCGACGAAATCGTCAACCTCTTCGGCGCCAGCTTCGAGATGATCGCCACCTCCCTGACGTGGGCCGTGCACGCGTGTACGCAGCACCCGGAGGTGACGCGCGCCATCCGCGAGGAGGTGAGCTCGGTCTGTGGCAGCGAGCCGCCGAAGTACGAGGACGTGGCGAAGCTGACGTATACGAACCGCGTCGTGCAGGAGATCAATCGGCTGAACCCGCCCGCGTGGACCATCCTCCGGGAGACGGCGGGCGAGGTGGAGGTGGGCGGGGTGCTCCTGCCCAAGGGCACCCAGCTCCTCATGTGCCCGTACGCCATCCACCGGCACCCGGACCACTGGAAGGACGCGGACACGTTCGACCCGGACCGCTTCCTGCCGGAGCGCATGACGGGAATGCACAAGTGCGCCTACGTGCCCTTCGGGGCCGGCCAGCGCATCTGCGTGGGCCAGCACATGTCCCAGGTGGACACGGTGCAGACGCTGGCCACGCTGCTCCAGCAGTGCGACGTGGAGTACCTGGGGAAGAACCCCGTGGAGTGGCAGACGCGGCTGACCTTCGTGCCCAAGCGGGGAATGCCCATGCGGGTGAGCGCCCGCAAGGGCTGACGCCGGCCCTTCAGGAGGGCTGGGAGCGCGCGGCGGCCTCGGTGGCCGCGTCCGGCCCGGCCTCCTCGAAGTCGAGGTCGCGGTGGAAGGTCTCTTCGATTCGCGTGAGCGCGATCAGCGCGAGTCCGAAGCAGATGCTGCCCACGGTGATGGCCGCCATGGGCACGGAGATGTAGCCCTTGAGGACGGCGAAGCCGCTGGCGGCAATCGCGGCGGAGCCTCGCACGAAGTTGGGCACCGTCGTCGCCACCGTGCCGCGGATGTTGGTGCCGAACTGCTCGGCCGCCATCGTCACCAGCACCGCCCAGTAGCCCACCATGATGCCGATGAGGAAGCTGAGGAGGTACACCGTCGTGCTGGTGAGCCCGGGCACCAGCCCGTAGACGAGCATCAGCAGGAAGCCACCCACCAGGTTCAGCGCCACCGCGCGCTTGCGGCTCTTGAGCCACTGGCTGAACAGGCCGGCGAGCAGGTCGCCAATCGTCAGGCCGATGGAGCCATAGAGGATGGCGTTGCCCGCCGTGACGGTGCCCTGCACGTTGAGCCCCGCCGTCAGCTCCGGCGCGAAGGTGAAGAGGATGCCGGTGGTGAAGTAGATGGGGACGCCAATCAGGATGCAGCAGATGTACTTGAGGAACCGGCCCCCCTGGAGCAGCAGGAAGGGGTTGGCGCGCGACGGGTCCGTCTTCTTGGTGAACAGCTCCGACTCGGAGACCTTGAAGCGGGCGAACAGCAGCGCCAGTCCCATGATGCCGCCGGTGAAGTAGGCCGTCTTCCAGTGCAGGTGCTGGCCCACGAAGGCCGCCGCCACGATTCCCAGCATGCCGAGCGTCGCGACGATGGTGGTGCCCAGGCCGCGCTTCTCCTTGGGGAGCGACTCGGCGACCAGGGTGATTGCCGCGCCCAGCTCGCCCGCCAGGCCCACGCCGCCCAGGAAGCGGAACACCGCGTAGCTCGTCACGTCCCAGGCGAAAGCGTTGGCCAGGTTCGCGAACGAGTACAGCAGGATGGAGCCGAACATCACCGACAGCCGGCCGCGCTTGTCGGCGAGCACGCCCCACAAGAGGCCGCCCACCATCATCCCCACCATCTGGCAGTTGTAGATGAGGATGCCCTTCGACAGCACCTCCTCCGGACTGGTGATGCCGATGTCCCGGAGCGACGCGGCGCGCACCACGCCGAACAGCGTGATGTCGAAGAGGTCGACGAAGTAGCCGAGCCCGGCCACCAGCACCGTCAGGTTCAGGACCGAGCGCAGCTCACGCAGGAATTTCATGGGCGCGATTCAATGGGTTTGGTTCGTCGCGAGCAAGATCGATTCTTTCGACGCAGCGCGTGCAACACGGGCTGGCTTGCAATGCGCCGGAAAATATGAACCGTGATTCAGGTCTCATCCCCGGGTGAGGCGGTTTCGTCCCTCGCCAGGGCGGTTTCGTCACATCCCTCGCCAGGGGTTGCCCCGGGGTCGGTATCTCCCTGGTCCACCGGGGGCCTGGAGTCACAGGGCCGCCGGATGGCCGCGCGCACCTTCGCGCTCGCGGAACGAGGGGAGACACCATGAGATTCTTGAACGCGGTACGAGGAATGTTCCTGGCGAGCGCGCTGGCGCTCGTGGGCTGCCAGGGTGGGGAGCCGGGCGAGGATGCCCCGACGGACGCTCCGGGGAGCCAGGAGCAGCAGCTCACCAACTGCACCAGCCTGGTGCCGGTGATGACGAGCAACTCGGCGCCCTCGGGCTTCGTCACGAGTTCGGGCGTGTACGGCTCGAATCCGGCCGCCTACGAGCCCTGGAAGGCGTTCGACAACGCCACCACCTTCTGGCTCTCCACGGCCAACCAGACGCCCGCATGGCTGGGGTACGAGTTCGGCAGTGGCGTGATGAAGACGGTGCGCCGCTACGCCATCTCCTACTCCAACGGCTCCATCACCACGCGGTCCCCGAAGAACTGGACGCTGGAGGGCTCCAACGGCAGCACCTGGGTGGTGGTGGACACGCGCACGAACGTGACGGGCTGGACCAACGAGCGGCGCGAGTACGATGTGGCCCACCCCGGTCAGTACAAGAAGTACCGGCTGAACGTGTCGGACGACAACGACAACCGCGCGGGCATCGTCGTCCTGTCCATTGGTCGGCTGGAGCTGTACCAGTGTGACGCGTTCCCCACGGTGGTGGACCTGTGGACGAAGACGTCCGGTGCTCCGGGTGGCTTCACCCGCATCCATGACCTGGCCGGCGACCCGGCAGGGCGTACGTACTCCACGGGCATGACGACGGTGGGCGTGGAGGGGCAGCCCATGGCCGGATTGATGGACGGCTTCCTCACGGCCCGCGACTGGAACGGCAACCTCCAGTTCCACAAGCAGCTCGGCGTGGCGGGCACTGTCACCCTGGGCTACGGCATCGCGCGCAACCGGTCGTTCGAGGAGATCTACGTCGCGGGCTTCACGGATGGCGCCCTGCCGGGCGCGACGAGCAGCGGGGGCCGGGACGCGTTCATCACCCGCTACCGCTACACCGGCGTGTTTGGCTGGACGCGGCAGATTGGCCTGGCGGGAGCGCAGACGGAGGGCTACGGCGTGTCGCTCGACTCGGCGGACAACGCCTTCCTGGTGGGCTCCACCAACGGCAACCTGGATGGCAACGTGCGCACCGGCAACTATGATGCGTTCGTCACCAAGTACAACGCGACGGGCGTGAAGCAGTGGACCCGCCTGTTGGGCGTGGCCGGGAAGACGACCCATGCGCGGCGGGCCTCCGCCGACAACTCCGGCAACGTCTACGTCTCCGGCTGGACGGACGGCAACCTGGACGGCCAGACGCTGACCGGGCCTCAGGACGCCTTCATCACCAAGTACGACGCGGACGGCGTGAAGCAGTGGACGCGGCTGGCGGGTGCTCCCGCCACGGCCGTGTGGCTCTACGGCTCCACGCTGGATGCGAACGGCAACGTGTACCTGACGGGCTACAGCGGCGGTGGCATGGATGGCGTGCCCAACGTCACCCCGGCCATCGACGTCTTCATCGCGCGGTTCAACCCGGCGGGTGTCAAGCAGTGGGTGTGGGAGCTGGACTCGGGCTCTGGCTCGTGGGGCATGGGCATCTTCGCCCATGACGACGGCATCTACGTGACGGGAGGCGGGGTGGCGGACGTGACGCAGACGACCGACACCACGGGCGGCATGGTCCACAACTACGTGGCGAAGGTGAACTTCTCCGGCGCGCTCCAGTGGATCAAGCAGCAGCCCACCGCGGTGCTCAACGGCGTGGAGAAGGACGTGCGCAGCATGGGTGTCGTGGTGGATCAGAACGACAACATGTACGTCGGCGGCTACCTGGACGGGAACTTCGAGGGCAACACGCTGCAGGGTGCCCCCGACTCCTTCCTGACGAAGATCGCCCCGTAGCCGGGGCGCTGGAGGCGCGGCGCGCGGGTCGGGTGCCGCGCCTTCAGTCCTCGTCGCTGGCGCGGATGTTGACCACGAGGACGCGCGCGATGCTGACCTTTTCGCCCTCCGGATCGACGGCGCGGTATGCGGCGAGCCGCTCGCGCGCATCGTCGTACCGGCGCAGGCGGACGAGGGCGGCGATCTCGGATTCGCGCGCGTTCCGGACGTAGACCTTCTCGACGGCGGAGGCCCCGCCTCCCCACGTCTCGTAGTAGGCACGACAGGCCAGCAGCGCCTGGGTGTTGGCGTGGTCGACGGCGGGCTCGGAGCAGCGGTTGTAGTCGCGCTCCATCCGCACCGAGACGGTAGGCTTGCCCTTCCGCTCCAGCTCCTCGATGCGCTGGGCGAACTGGAGCTCCTCCTTCGCGAGCCTGTCCCTCATGTCCTTGTGGGATTGCTCGGCGGCGGCGCGGGAGAGGGCGGAGGCTCGCATCATGGTATCGACGGCGTCGGCCATCAGGCTCTGGGGATAGGTCCGCAGGAAGGTGTCTCCGGCGTCCTGTTCGGCCTCCCATTGCTCGAGCTTGCCGAGAGCGATGAAGCGAAACCACAAGGCCGTCTCGGCTGGGAGGCGAAGTTGATACAGGGGAAGTCCCATCGGGAGGACTCGCTCGGTGTCCTGGACCAGCGTGCGCCAGCGCCCGCGGACATAGTTCGCATCCAGCAGCTGCAACGCGGCGGCCGCTCGCTCCTCGGAGGGACGCTTGGGGTCCTGCATCGTCGCCCGCAGCTCCGCGTCAGCGGCCTCGCGGGCGGGGGTGGCGCGCAGGGCGTGCTCGGCCAGCCGCTTCTCCAGGCGGGAGAGTTCCTCGCGGGCGTACTCGAAGCTCGGGGAGCCCGCCAGGGTCGCGCGCAGGAGCCACGCGCGCTCGTCCTCGGTGGTGGCCGCGAGCGCCCGTCCATAGGTCTCCAGGGCCAGCACCGCTTCGCGCCCCGAGGGACGCTTCACGCGCGGCTTCACGGGTGTGCCGAGCAGTCGGGACGCCACCTGATCCTGCAGCGCGAAGATGCGGTCCACGGGGCCCGTGACTTTCGCCGTGTCCAGCACGACGCCGGTCTCCACGTCGATGAAGCGCGCGTTGATGCGCACCTGTTGCTCCGCGCGCTGGATGCTGCCGAGCACGACGGTGCGGGCCCCCACCAGGCGGCCCACGCGGACCGCCGTCGACTCCGTGGACTGCTGCCGCTCCTGGAGGTCCAGCTCCGCGAGGGCGGCGTCGAGCTGCTCGCGCTCCACCAGTTGGATGCGACCGCTGGCGCGCAGGTCGGAGATGAGCGTCTCCGTCATGCCGCGCGCGAGCCAGTCCAGGGAGGTGTCCGTATTGAGGTTGCGGAACGGCATCACCGCGGCGGGACCCGACGGCGGCTTCGCGGGCGCCGCCGCGAGCGCCAGGTGGGAGCACGCGAGGAAGAGCAGCAGCCCGTGGGGGGCCTTCATGGTCTCAGCCTCTGGGGCAGGCCGGGCAACAGGGCGCGCACCTCGGCGGCGAGCGCGTCCTGGACCTCGAAGGAGTTGCTCGCGGGCCCTTCCACGCGCGCCGTGTCGAGCACCTCGCCGGTCTCCACGTGGACGAACCTCGCGGCGATGCGCAGCACGGCGCCTGCTCGCTGGAAGCTGCCGAGCACCACCACCTCCGCGCCGACGATGCGGCCGAGGCGCGCGCGGGTCTCCGGGTCCACGCGCGCGCCCTGGGTGAAGTCCTGTTCCTCCATCGGCAGGTCCAACTGTCCGCGTTCGATGAGCCGCAGCCCGGGCTGGTGGCCCACGTCGGTGACCACCGCTTCGGACAGGGCCCACTCCAGGGGCGTGAGCGACGTGTCTCCACTCAGATTGCGGAACTTCAGGACGCACACCCGCACGGGGCCCGTGGGCGCCGGGGCCTTGGCCGCCGGTGACGGCGTGGTGGCTTCGGCGGGCGCGGAGGGAGTCGTGGCCGCGGTGGGGTCGACTGTCGCGGTGGTGGGCCGGAGCAGGAACGCGGCCACTCCGGGGACGGCGAGTCCCAGGGCGATGAGCAAGGCCGTGCCGATACCCGTGACACGGAGCCCTCGCGCGGGTTGGCTCGGAGGAGGGGCGGTGTCGGGTGTGTCGTCCAATGCGTACAGAGTGCCGGCGCGCACATGGGACGACGGTGGAGACGGCGGGCGTGTTTCATCGGGCTCGTGGCCCGGAGTGGTCCTGTTCACGGAGCGCGAGCAGCATAGCCGAAGCAGGTGTTTCGCTTCGTGGGGGGCTCTCGAAGCCAGTCGCTTCCGCTACGCTTCGTCACCGTGGCCGCGAGGGATGCCGTGAACCAGGGGGAGGCGCCGGACGCGCGAGCCCCGACGCGTGCCCTGTCCCCTCGGCGCGTGTGGATGTTCGGCATGGGCGCGGGATTGCTCGCCGCGCTGCCTCATGCGGTGAGCGCGTATGCACACGAGCCTCGGGACTTTGGCTTCAAGCTGGCGCTGGCGATGGTGCCCTACAGCGTCTGGGCGCTCCTGGGGCCTCTCATCCTGGCCACTTTTCGCCGTGTAACGCGCGATGCGACTCCTGGGGTTCGCGAGGTGGGGCCGCTTGTCGCCATCGGGAGTGGCTTCGTCCTGGTGCATGCGCTCCTGCTCGCCCTGGTGCGCTCCGGGCTGGAACAGTGGGCCGCCCGGGGCGTGGCGTTCAGCGAGGGGCTGCGAGCGCTCCTCCTGGAGCGGGGAGCGCTGGGATATTTTGAGTACCTGCTGTTTCTCGCGGCCTGGGCGGCGCTGAATGCGGCCCGTCGGGCGCGGGAGCGGGAGCTGGCGGAGTCCCGGTTGATGGCGCGGCTGGCCGAGTCCCGCCTCCAGTCCCTGCGCGCGCAGTTGGATCCACACTTCCTCTTCAACACGCTGAACGCCGTCGTCGGGTTGGTTCGCCAGTCGCGCAACCCGGAGGCCGTGGAGGCGCTCGTGGAGCTGGGGGATTTGCTGCGGGCCAGTTTGGAAGGACGTGGGGACCACGAGGTGCCGCTGTCCGAGGAGCTGGAACTGGTCCGCCGCTACCTGGGCATCGAGCGGCTTCGCTTCGGTGGACGGCTGGAGTCCCACCTGGAGCCGGAGCCAGAGACGTTGATGGCTCGGGTTCCCGCGCTCGTCCTCCAGCCACTCGTCGAGAACGCCATCAAGCATGGGACTTCGCGGCGTGCGTCTCGAGGGAACGTGTGGGTGCGAACCTGGCGCCGGGGGGACAGGCTGGTGCTCGAGGTGCGGGATGATGGGCCGGGACTTCGCGCGGGTGGGGCAGGGGGCACGGGGATTGGCGTGGCGAACACCCGGGCGCGCATCCAGCAGCTTTATGGCGAGCGGTATGGCCTGACGCTGGAGGATGCGCCGGGTGGGGGCGTGATTGCCCGTGTGGAGCTGCCGTTCGCGGCTTTCGAGCAGGGCATGATGAAGCGGGCGGTGAAGGCTCGTGCGTGAGGGGGAAATCGTGGAAGGTGGCTGGCGAGTGCTGGTGGTGGATGACGAGCCGCTGGCGCGGGACAACGTGAGGCACCTGCTCGCGCGGGCGCCCGACGTCACGTCCATCCGGGAGTGCGAGGGAGGACAGGAGGCGGTGGAGGCGATTCTCCGCGACCGCCCGGACCTGGTCTTCCTGGACGTGCAGATGCCGGAGGTGGACGGCTTCGAGGTGCTGCACGAGGTGGGACCGGAGCGGATGCCGCCCGTCATCTTCGTGACGGCGTTCGACCGTTACGCGGTGCGGGCGTTCGAGGCGAATGCGCTCGACTATCTGCTCAAGCCCTTCAGTGACGGGCGTTTCCAGGAGGCGCTGGAGCGGGCTCGCAGGCAGCGGGCCACGGGGCGAGACAGGGCGCTGCTGGAGCGACTGTCCTCGCTGCTGGAGACGTACCGGACACCGGCCCCTGCTGGCGTGGAGGCAGGTCCGTCCGATGCGCCCTTCCTGGAGCGCATCGCGGTGAAGACGGACGGCAAGGTGCTGCTCCTGCCCGTCGCGGAGCTGGACTGGTGCGAGGCGGAGGGCAACTACGTGGTGCTGCACTCGGGAGGACGCAGTCCCATGCTGCGCGAGACGCTCAACCGCGTGGAGCAACTGCTGGACCCGAAGTGCTTTGTCCGCGTGCACCGCTCCACGCTGGTCAATGTAAACCGCATCCGCGAGCTGGAGCCCGACGTGGACAAGGGCTGGGTCGTGGTGCTGCGGGATGGCACGCGACTGCGACTGAGCCCGGGGCGGAAGCCGGCGGTGGAGGCCCTGCTGCGTCAGTCATTCTGACCCGCACGGGCACCGTGGGCTCGTATGTCGTGGATATCCACGATGGAATGCCGGACATCCAAGTGGCTAGCGTCACATGGATGCAAATACAATCAAGCTGGATGTCGCGTGGTGGGGTGATCCTGTCCTTCGTCGCCCTGGCTGCCTGTGGCGCGGGCACTCCGGTCCAGGAGGACGCTGTCCTGGAGAGTTCGGAGGGGGAGTTGACCTGTAACATTTCGCATCTGTGCGCGAACGGGACGTCCATCTCCTGCGTCTCCACGCAAGACGTCTGTTCCTCGGGGACGGATAGCGGTGGTTGGGTCCAGTGTGATGATCGACGGACCTACTGTCCGCAGGCGTGTACCTGCAGCGCGGTTCGGCACGTGAGCTCCAAGAGCGCGCGTGCGGTGCGCTGCCAGATTGCTTTCATGAACGCGCGGGATGCGCTCGAGGTCCGGATGAATACGACCTGCCCGTCGGGCGCCTGCAATGTCTTGGAGGAGGAACTGGACTGCAGGCGTTTTGGCTCGAACCCCGCCGACGGATACGAAGCGGCGATGCGTGTCACGTACTCCTGCAAGGAGCCCGCGAACTGCCAGTAGCGGGGGCGGTCCGGCTCGGGCGAGCGCGTGGCTTGCCCGAGCCCTGTGACGCGAGACGTTTCGCTGGACTTGTCAGTCCGTGGACTGCGCGCCTGAGTCGGACGTGTCCGCACACATGTCGGACGCATGCTCCGAGTTGGAGGCGCAGCTGTCACTGGTGTTGCCATCGACCAGATCCGCCAGCCAGCCACGAAAGCCCGTGAGGTCGATCAGGCTGCTTCCATAGATGTCGATGGCCGCTGCCGCGGCCGCCTCTCGACGTGCCTTCGCGAAGCGGTAACCGAGAACGACAGCCCAGCCGGCTCCCAGGAGCGACAACACGACAGCCAGCACTACAGCGGCTTGGAGCATCAGTGTCATGTCCACCTCCTGGGGCTTGAGTCTATCCATTCTCCGCGGCGTTCGGAATGTGGCATCGAGCTGTCGTCCGGGCGAGGCCGGTGCGCACATTGCTGCACACCTGGCGCGGTGGGCACATGCATGTGGCCGGGTCACGGGGCTGCGCGCCCACCGATTTCTGGGAAGCGCTCGTAGGCGCGCTTCAGCGCGTCCAGGTGCGAGGGGTCGTCCAGGTCGAGCGGCGCATCCGTGAGCCGAACGACCCACCCGCCCGTCGCGGTACACAGCGAGCGCGAGAGCAGGGCCATATCGCGGGCAGGGTCCGGAAACCCGATGGCTTGTGCGGTGGCTGCCGACCAGTAGTTCAGCCACCCCAGGCGATGCGGAATCTCAGGCGAGCGGATCTTGTCTGGGAACTTGAGCGCTGGCAGCCCCCGTGGCGGAACCCCCGGCTTACGCGCTGGATCTCTCGTCTGCCTCGAAATCTCCACTGCCGCGTCATGCGGCGTCGCATGCCCCCAGAACGACTGTGCGCTCTCCGCCACGCCACACAGCACGTCCACTGCCCTCGCGATTCCGGCTGCGTCCATGGGCAGGTCTGCATGGATGTCGAGCAACGGCTGGTTACCCGACGAAGAGCGAGCGCTCGTCGCAAGGCCGTAGATGGTGACGGGGTAGCTCTCGTCACCGTTGCACACGAGGGGGAACTCCCCACGTGCCGCCGCGTCGGCAAGCCAGTCGTCGCGCTGAGGCAACACGATTAGACGCCCGTCTTCGGAAACCTTCCACTCCAGGCGCGAACCGGGCAGAGCCCGTTCCACCGCATGGACGACAGCGAGCGAGCGGCCGTCGTTGCCCACGAGGGCTGGCGCATAGACGATGAGAACGAGGGACTCTTGAGGGGTCATCGTTCGCATCCCGTGACGACGATGTTGAGGAGGGGTTCCTGTGCCTCCAGCGCTGCTTTGTGTGCGGCGCTGCTCACCCCAACGACGAAGCCATATCCACAGGACTCCGCGATGTCGCGCTCATCCTTCAGCTCAGGCACCTGAGTTCTGAGCACCTGGTTCTGGAGAAAGCGCGAGTATGTGTCGAACTGGTCGGTCTTGATCTCCCAAAGCACGCGCGCGCCGACTTGCAACGCGTCGAAGTGCTTGCCATCAACGAACACGTCCATTCCGGGATACTGGTTGGGTGGAACCCTATCGGCGCACCTGTTGTGTGCATCATCGCCGCCTCGGTGCGGCACAGGGATGGGCTCGCACCTGCGCCGGCGCTTGCGATCCAGGGGCTCGGTCGGCACCGGGGGAAGCCAGTCCTGTCCCGATGGCTCAGGCTTGGCCTCGCGAGTCGCCGACGGAGCCAGTGGGGCAGATTTCGCTTGGGGGGCGGGCGCTACCTCTACCGGATTGCTCCCGCTCAACTCATACGCATCCAGCGCTTCCTTGATGGCGACGGTCAAGTCCCGAATCGTGTGTAGTTGGTTCGGAGGGGGAACGGGGGAGGAAGGCTCCTTGGCGGATTCATTCAGCGGTGTCTGGGTTTGAAGTCAGCAGGGCCATGTCGAGGTAGCGGCGGTCATC
>NZ_JABUMU010000022.1:0-187518 GCF_013336625.1 Myxococcus sp. CA033
GCCCGCGTCCGCTGGCGCTTCACTATAGACAGCGCCCGCACCAAGCTCGGGCGAGCATACCCCCAGGCCCAAGCAGCAGTGGCCGCTGCGGCCTGAACCCTTCAAAACCTCTGTGCCGAGGTACTAGTGGACTTTGAGGCGGACGGCGGCTTCGCGAGGGACGCGGGGCTTGGGCGTCACCATGCGCGCGATGCCGTAGTACAACTGGTCCTCGGTGTAGACCTTGCGCACACGTCGGTGCGTCCCCGGGACATAGGCGGGACCTGGGCGCTCCAGCCACTGGAGCACGCGCACCTCGCCGGTGAGGGCCAGGGCGGACAGCAGCTCCGGAGGGCACAGCTTGAGGTAGCGGCGCACGAGCGGGCGCAGCTTCCGGGAGAAGTCCTTGCCGAGCACGGCGTGGCGCCGGCCCGAGTGCAGGGTGCCGTCGAAGCGGCGCGACAGGTGGAAGAGCTCGTGCAGCACCGTCTCCAGGCGGGCCTGGGCGGTGGAGCCCCTGAAGAAGAGGGGCCGCAGGGTGATGCAGTAGAGCATCCGCCGGCCGCGAATGCGGATGACGGGCTTGCGCCGACCCGTGCGGTCCGTGGACTTGCCGCCCCGGAAGCACAGGGGCTTCACGGTGCCACGGGAAGCGCGGCGCGCCTCACCGGCCACCACCAGGATGCGGCCCGCCTTCACGTGGGCGAACTCCGGCAGCTTCGTCGCGATGTCCCGGATGAGGGAGCGAACCGTCTTGTTGAAGTTGGGGCGGCGTCGGACCACGAGTGGTGGACAGTCTAGCGGAAAAGCCCTTGGGGGCGGCTTCCGGGGTGCACACAATGTCTAACGTGATGCGCTCGACTTCGCCCGTCGTCCAGCTTGCCGCACTGCTCCTGGTGGGTCTGGGGTGTGCCTCGTCCTCCACCCGGCCGGCTGGTTCCGCCACCCTCACCGCACAGGACACGTCCGTCGTGTCGCAGGGCCTGACAGAGGCCACCCTGCGCTACAGCGCCCAGGTGTCCAGCGCCGCGCCCGGCGTGGTGGAGCGCGCCGACTACGAGCTGGTCTCCGAGGGGAAGGTGCTGAAGAAGGGCACGATGAAGCTGGAGACACGGCTTGCGCCGGGCGCTCCGGGCGACGTGTCCTTCGAGGAGCGCGCGGCCTACGTGCAGAGCGCGGAAGACCTGGCGCGGCTGAGCGCCCAGGGTGGCACGGTGCTCCTGGCGCTCAGGGGTGTGCTGGTGGTGCGCTCGGGTGACTCCGAGCAGCAGGTGCCCTTCGCCGCGAGTCGCGCGGTGCGCGTGCCCCGACTGCCCACCATCGTCGTGGAGGAGCTGGATGGGGCGCGCTATTCCGCCGAGGAGGTGCAGCTCAACCTCCGGCTGGGTATCCAGAACCCCAATCCCTTCCCGCTGAAGCTCAGCGGGCTGACGTGGCAGATGGCGGTGGCGGGCAAGGCGCTGGACAGTGGAACGCTGGCCCAGTCGGACAGCGTGGATGCGTCCGCCACGGGGGTGTATCCGGTGGAGGTAGCGGTGACGAAGGACTCGTGGGGGCCGGAGGTGAAGGCCCTCATCTCCCGGGGCGTCTTGCCCTATGGGGTGACGGGGGAGCTGACCGGTCCACTGATGCGGGTGCCGTATTCACTCTCGGGCGAGGTGAAGCTGAACGTGTCCCGGTAGAGTGGGCGGTGCGTGCCCATCTATCTGTTGAGTGACGAGCACCCGGAGCTGTTCCCGCCTCCGGAGCGCGCTGACAAGAGCGGAGTGCTCGCCGTGGGCGGAGACCTGAGCCCGGAGCGGCTCCTGGCCGCGTACTCGCGCGGCATCTTCCCCTGGTTCAGTGCAGGGGACCCCATCCTCTGGCACTCGCCAGACCCGCGCTTCGTGCTGACGCCGGACTCGCTTCACGTGGGCCGCAGCCTGCGCAAGACGATGGCGCGGGGTGAGTACGAGGTGCGCTACGACACGGCCTTCGCGCGCGTCATCACCGAGTGTGGTCGCGTGACACGTCCCGGGCAGAACGGGACGTGGATTACGGACGAGATGCTGGGGGCGTATGTCGAACTGCACGAGCGGGGCTTCGCGCACTCGGTGGAGGCGTGGCAGGACGGCGAATTGAAGGGCGGGCTGTACGGCGTGTCGCTGGGCGCGGCGTTCTTCGGTGAGAGCATGTTCGCGCTGGCGCCGGATGCGTCGAAGGTGGCCTTCGTGTCGTCGGTGGAGCGATTCAAGGACTGGGGCTTCCAGCTCGTGGACTGCCAGGTGGAGACCGAACACCTGGCGAGGTTCGGTGCGGAGTCATGGCCACGAAAGCGCTTCCTCGCCGCGCTCCACAAGGCCCTGCGCGAGCCGACGCGGCAGGGGAAATGGACCGAAGCCCCCGAGCAGTGACCTCAGTCAGTCACCGCCCAAAGGTCCACGGTGCCATCACCCCGCCCCCAGGCCACGAGCCGGCCATCGGGCGAGAAGAGCGCATCGCTCGTCTGCATGTCGTCGCCGTCGCTGGCGCGGAACAACACCTCGCCCGTATCGAAGCGATGGACACCGAAGCCTCGACCGTCACGTGAGGCCGCGAGCAGGTCACCCTGGGGATTGAAGTTGAGGTTGCACGCATAGCCGCTGAAGCCATGAAGCGTCCTCACCAGTCGACGCTCGCCCACGTGCACCACGGCAACATCTTCCGTGTTGCCACCCACGACGAGAAGGGACTCCGTCGGATGGAAAGCGAGGCTCCACGTCGTCGGCGCCTCGATGGACAGTGCCACCGGGCGCGCCCCGTCGGCGATGTCCCAGAGCCAGAGGTTCTCCTTCCGCTCGTCATCCGGAGTGACGGTCGCCGCCGCGAAGCGCCCATCCGGAGACAGCGCGCACGCCGTCAGGGACACGCCCGTGTCCAGCGGTGCGAGTTCGCAGTGGGGACGCCAGGACTTCACGTCCCAAATCAGGGGCGCATCGCCATCCAACGGAATCAACAGCGCCCGCTCCCCGCCCGGAGACATGGCGAACAGGGTCACCGCATGAGCCAAATGGTGCTCACGCATCAGCGACCCATCCTTCGTGGAGAGGAGCACCAACCTCGGGCGCCAAAGCCCCGAGGGCGAGCGGTTCGCGGGAGCGACGGCCAGGACGCGCTCGGCGTCGAGAAACATCGCCGCGTTCCCTTCGAGCCGCTGCTCGTGGGCATGCAGCGGCCCCTCCGACGGCGCCCTCACGTCCCACCACCGAAGCAGTGCTCCCCTGTTGCTCAACGCGAGGAGCGCGGTGCCGTTCGGCTCGAAAGCGAGCTTCTGGCCCGAGGAGTAGGACGGAAGCCCGGGGCCGAGTTGCCCCACCTGCTTCAACCGCGAGGCGTTGGCCGGAGTGATGACCTGGAAGCGAGAGTCCATGATGGCGCTGACCGAAGGCGGCGCCATCACGGCCTGACAGGTTCCGCGAAAATCGAGGTCAGCGCTTCACCTTGCACGGAGACAGGGTGCGCTTGGTGAGGATGAGGTCCTCTTCCGTCGGACTCCCATAACGCACGGCTTTCGGCGCGGCCTTCGGCTTGGCGGCCTCGTGCATATAGAGCGAGCCCAGGTCTCGACTGAGCACGAACCTCAGCCCCGCGCTGTCGTGCAGGCCGCCGAAGAACTGCGTGCCCCCGTTGCGCAACAGCGCCGGGGTGAGTGCCCCTGGAGGACGGTAGAGCAGCAGCGAGAGGTCCTCGGTAGGCCAGTCGCACGGGTCCTTCTTCCCCTTGCGCTCCATCCACGACACCGTGAAGTCGCCCACCGTGGTGCTGTCATCCCAACTCGCGCCGATGCGTTCCCACAGTCGCATGCACTCCGGCGACTCACAGTCGCGCACGGGGATGAACTCCAACACATCCGGCGGCAGGCCTTCCCCATCCTTGCCCGTCTCGCGCTCGGTGGGCCTTCGCAGCTTGCACCCCGTGGGCTCATCCTTCTGCCGCAACGCCACCGGCGTGCCGGACAGACGCCCGGGTGGCAGCACGTCGCAGTCCACTTCAATCTCCGCCATGAGGAACGTCTTGCGGTCCACGTCCGTCGCCCCCATCCGCGCCGCCCACCAACTGACGGGCACCGCGCGACAGGCCGCCGTGTCCGCCTTGCCGAACACCCACAGCGGGATGGTCGGGTCCGGCGCGCCGAGCCGCCGCACCTCCTCCTCCGGCACCCGCTTCACCCCCGAGCGCTCCCGCTCGCGGCCCTTGAAGAAGGTGTCCTTCGATTCGGGGATGATGGCCTGGTGCACCAGCCAACCCGAACCCTCCATGCCCACCTGCGCGCGCGGCGTGAAGGGCACCAGGTCCGGGCGCTTCGGACAGCCCCGCTCCGGCTCGGTGGGCGCGGTGAGCACCACCTCGCCATCGTCGAACTGGGCGCTCGCCCCCAGCGGCGCGAGCAGCGTCAGGCTCAGCACCAGTGAAGTCGACCGCATCTTGAATCGCATCGGCTCCTCCAGAAGACCCCGGCGCCGTGACGCACGAACCCGCCATGCCCGGGCCGGAAACACGCGCCGTCATACCTCATGCCGGCCTCTTCACGGCGCACCCTGAAACGTCCCCGGCGTCGACCCTTCCCACGCGGATACCTGCCGCATGCGGACGCGACAGGCGAAGCGCCGGCCGTCGCGATATGAATACCTCCGCGTCCCTCCGACGCGGACACACCCCACTCCTTCAGGATGAGCTCCATGCGTGCCCTGTTGACGCTGGCCGCGGTGACCCTGGCCCTGACGGCCTGCAGCAACGACAAGCAGACACCGATGCCCGGCCCCCCGTCGGGCGGCTCGGACGAGGGCGACTGGAAGGACATGGGCGCCTTCGCCGCATGCAAGGTGGACACAGCCTCCAATGCCTGCGGAAGCCAGGGCAGCTTCGATGCGAGCGGCTGCACTCCTGGAGGGCTCGCGACGCTGGAGCTGGACGGCGTCTATACCCTTCACGTCCGCGCGAGGAATCCTCGCTACGGAAACACCTACAGCTTCGCGCCCCTGTCCATGAGGTTGGCCTCCACCGGCACCCAGTCCGCGGGTGGACTGAACCTGGACACGCGACTGGTGGGTGTGGCTGGCGGCAACATCTTCCTCTCCGCCTCGCGCACGGAAGGCACGAACGGTGTCCGTCGCCGCTCGTTCCTGGGCTGCCAGTCTCCAGAGCCCGGACGGCTGCAGGGTTGCTTCGTGGAATGCCTCAACGGACGGGTGGAGGGCGAGGGAACCTTCGACGCGAAGAAGGTCACCGTCCCCACGGACGAACCGGAGGCCTCCGGTCTGGAACGCGTGTCCGAGACGCCTGTGACACCGGGACTGCCCGTCGACGTGTACGTCACCCATGGGCACGCCTACGTCGTCTCGCTCGGCGGAGGGCTCTTCGTCTACGACGTGAGGGACCCGGCGCGCCCCGTGCTGACCGAGCACATCCAGCGCACCAATGACACGTACTGGAACGGCGTCTGGTCCCACGGCGATGCGCTCTATGTCGCCAGCGGCGTGCGCGGGGTCATCGTCTTCGACCTGACCGACCCCGCCCATCCCGTGGAGGCGTTCGCGACGGGCGGAACGCGCACCAACGTGCACACCGTGTTCGTGTACGAGAACACGCTGCTCGCCGCCTCGCCCGCGCCCACCGGAGAGGTGCTTGTCTACGACGTCACCACCCCCCTGTCTCCACGGCTGACGGGCGCCTTCCAGGCCGCGGGCTTCGACGCCGCGAGTTCCTACGGGCCGCACGACATGTTCGCCTTCGAGGGGAGGCTCTACGTCAACTTCTGGCGCGCCGGCTATGTCATCGGCGCGCTGGAGCAGAGCGGGACGCCCCGGCAGCTCGGCTCCTACCGTTACGCGCACTCCACCAGCCACGCGAGCGCCGTCGCGCGCTACGGCGAGCGCATCATCGCCTTCGAGGGCGGCGAGGACTGGGGCGCGCATCTGCGCGTGCTCGACGTCACGGACCCGGCCTCCGTGAAGCTCCTCGGCGAGCACCGGATGCGGGAGCACATCTCCATCCACAACATGGTGCTGTCCGGCACGAAGCTCTACGTCGCCTGGTACCACGAGGGTGTGCGCGTATTGGATGTGTCCACTCCGGAGGCTCCGCGTGAGGTGGCCCACTACCGCACCTTCCGGCCGGACGACGCGGGGCGGGGCGAGAGCTTCTACGACGGCGCCCTCGGCATCCGCGTGCCGGGCGACGGCTACATCTACACGGTGGACTCGTCGCGCGGGCTCATCATCCTGCGAGAGACAGCGCCCTAGCCTCCGCGCTTCTTGCGCGGCGGCTTCTTCGGAGGCGGAGAGAGAATCTCCACCTCCACCGGCGGCTCCACCTGGACAGCGGGGCCAGCGTCCGGCACCGCCGCGGCCGGCTCCGGCGCCTTCAACTCCACCCGGTCCTCCAGTGGCACGCGGCCCACCGAGCGGCGGAACAGCTCCCACAGCGCCCGGTGCCAGTCCTCACGGCTCGCGGTGCCCGTCACCACCAGGCCCGCGCCGCTGTAGTTCGCCGTCAGGCCCAGCGGCTGGAGCGCGGCGACCACCGAGGACAGCTGCTCCTGAAGCGCCGGCACCTCGAAGGTCAGCTCCAGCTCGCGAGCCACATACGCGTCCGTGCGCAGCATCTCCAGCAGCGCCGCGCGGCATGAGGCGTCCTTCACCGTGGCCGTGAGCGAGCGCTCCGCGCCTTGCGTGGCCTTCAGGTCCGGACAGGCCTTGCGCGCGGAGGCCAGCTTGGACGAGACGTCCTCCGGAGGCGGATTTCCCACCGTGAGGCGCCACACCGCGAAGCGCCCCTCCGCGAACAGCAAGAGGAGCGTGCGCCCCTCCTTCTGACCGGTGAGCAACAGTTCGTTGGTGCCCGGGAGCACCTCGGCGGTGGCGACGGAGGCGTCCTCCACCTCCACCCAGTCCACGGCCGCCAGCTTCTGGAAGCGCTCCTTGCCCGCCTCCAGGGGTAGGACCATGTCCACCGGCCACGCGCCAGCCACGGCGGGGACGAGAAGGGCCAGGAGTGCGCCAAGGAAATACATGCGAGCGGGCATGAGGGCTCCGGCGGGGTGGAACGGACCCTTAGCACGGGATAAGAACGGGCCTCTATGCCTACCTGGGCCCTCTGGGTCGCCTGCCTGGCGCTGTGCTTCGTCAGGTCTTTGGTCGCCGCGGCGGAGTCCGCGCTTTACGGAACCTCCGACCTGCGCGCCCAGGAGTTGGCGGAACAGCACAAAGGCGCGTCGAGCCGACGCGTCCTCCGCCACAAGACGGAGCGCGAGGCCACCGCCACCGCGCTGCGGCTGGGCACGTTGCTGAGCGGCTTCCTCGCCGCCGCCATTGGCGCCTTCGTCCCGCCGCGCATGCTGGACTTGACGCGTTACGGCGAGGCCGCCTGGTTGCCGGTGGCCACGGTCGCCGCGGGCGCGCTCTTCGTCGGTGTGCTGGCAAGCCTCATGGAAGTCACCATGCGCGGGCTGGCCAATGCCAACCCGGAGCGTTGGGCGCTGCGGCTGTCCGGCGTCGTGTCGCTGCTGGTGGCGGTGCTGTATCCGCCGATGCGCTTCGTCTTGGGGGTGCTCAACCTGGTGGCCCGCACGTTCGGCCGCACGCTGCGCTTCGAGCCCCCTCCCCCGCCGCTGGAGGAGCTGGAGAAGCTCCTGGCCGCGCAGGCGGCGAAGAACGAGGTCGACAAGAGCGCCCCGCAGCTCATCCGCTCCATCTTCGAGCTGTCCGACAAGCGCTGCCGCGACGTCATGGTGCCGCGCACGGAAGTCGTCACGGTGGACAGCACCATCTCCTCCGAGGACCTGCTGCGGCTGCTCGCCGAGGAGAACCACTCGCGCATCCCCGTGTACCGGGACGACGTGGACCACATCATCGGCGTGCTGCACGCGCGCGACATCATCCCGCTGCTCCAGCACCCGGAGCTCATCGTCCTGCAGGACATCATCCGCCCCGCGCACTTCGTGCCGTGGATGAAGCCCATCGGCGACCTGCTGCGGGACATGCAGAAGCGCAAGATTCACATGGCCATCGTCGTCGACGAGTACGGCGGCTTCATGGGCATCGTGACGCTGGAGGACATCCTGCGCGAAATCGTCGGCGACATCGGCGACGAGTTCGAGGTGGAGGAGAAGCTGGTCGAGAAGATGGCGGACGGCAGCTTCATGGTGGACGCCGCGATGGAGGTGGACCGCTTCACGCAGGCGTTCGGCTTCCCCCTGCCCGAGGGCGACTTCGACACGCTGGGCGGCTACCTGTCGTCACTGGCCGGGCATCTGCCCGACGTGGGCGAGCGCTTCACCTACAACGGCTGGCAGTTCGTCGTCGCCAACAAGGAAGGCGCCCGCATCGACCGCGTGCGCATGTCCCGACTCAAGAGCAGCACGCCCGGCAAGGAGCCCCGCGCCAAGGAGACTCGCGCGGAGTCCCCGGCCGCCAAGTCCTGAGCGGCACGGCGCAAGCACCTCAGTCGCTCGCGCCCTCGAGCGGCGGCACATGCCACCGCCGCGGCGAACCCGTCGCGTGATTCAGTCGCTCGCGCCCTCGAGCGGCGGCACATGCGTCAGCTTCTGCGAGCCCTGCACCCGGAAGGGCGCGCGCCGCTCGGTGCGCCCGAAGCGCAGCACCACACCACCGCGCACGCGCACCGGAACCGGCGCTTCTCCCGTGACGGCGATGACGCGCTCAGCGGCCAGCGGGAAGAGCACGCGCAGCGGAGCCTCCCGATCGGGAGGCAGCGCCGCGTCCACGTGCTGCTGCCCCGAGGCCACCCGCCGTCCGTCCACCCACAGCTCGAAGTCCACCGACGTGAGGGTGGCCGCGTCCGAAGAGGGGTTCTTCACCTGGAGCCCCACGTCGAGCACCCCCGAGCCGTCCGCATGGAAGTCCACGCTCAGCGACTCGACCCGCACCGCGTCGTCATACGCGCGCGGCTGGAAGGGCACCGAGCCCAGGCACCCCGAAGACAGGAGGGCGCCCGCCAGCAGCGCCAGCAGCTCGCGACGCTCTCGCATCAGCCGCCCAGCAGGGGCTGGAGCGCCTCCACCGTGAGGGGCCAGCCCGCGCGGCGGGACAGCGCCTCCAGCGCCTTGATGAACTCCGCCGCCGACTGGAAGCGCCGCACCCGGTCCGCGAAGAGCGCCTTGCGCACCACCTGCACCGCGTAGTCCGGCAGGTCCGACGTCACCGACGACAAGAGCGGCACCCGCGCGTCGCGCACCTGGTGCATCAGGTCCGACTCGTTCTCCCCGGAGTGCAGCCGCCGGCTGGCGAACAGCTCCCACAGGATGACGCCCACCGCGTACAGGTCCGTGCGCGCATCCACCACCTGCCCCAGCACCTGCTCGGGACTCATGTACGGCAGCGTGCCGCGCAGCGCACCCGAGTCACCGCGCATCATCCCCTCGACCTCCGCCACGCCGAAGTCCGTCACCTTCACGTCGCCGTTGATGCCCAACAGCACGTTGGCCGGATTCACGTCGCGGTGGACGATGGTGGCGCCGTTCTCCCCCACCTTCGCCCGGTGGATGTAGTCGAGCGCCTTGAGCATGCACCAGGCGATGTAGCAGGCGGACTCGGGCGGCATCGCCGCGCCGGCCTTGAGCAACAGCTCCTGCATGTAGCCGAGCGTCCGGCCACTCACGAGCTCCTGCACCATGAGGTAGTCCGGCCCCGCCTTGAACAGGCGGAACGTCCGGACGATGTGCGCGTGCCGCAAGCGCACCGTCAGCTTCGCCTCGTCGACGAAGGCCTTCACATAGGCCGTGTCGTTGCGAAACGACGGATGCAGTCGCTTGATGACGACTTCGTCCGGCTCGCCCGGCGAGCGCTGCGTCGTGGACCGGGCTTTCGCCTGGTACACCTCCGCCATGCCGCCGACAGCCAACCGGCCGACTACCTCATAACCACCCAGGTCCGGAGCTTCCGCCACGGCACAAGCCTACTGCGATTTTCCGTCCGCACCCATTATTCAGCAACGAGGGCTGAATACAGCGCCTCGTACCGGGTGGCGGACGCATCCCAGGAAAAGTCCTTCTCCATGCCTCGACGCCGGAAATCCCCGAGCCGGAGCGGGTCCGCGTAGAGGGAGAGGGCCCGGCGGAAGGCGGCCAGGAGGGCGGCCCGGTGGAAGGCCTCGAAGAGGATTCCGTTGCCGTCCAGCCCCCCCTCCACGGTGTCCACCAGCCCTCCGGTGGCCCGGACGATGGGCACCGTCCCGTAGCGCAGGGAGTACATCTGATTCAGGCCGCACGGCTCATACCGGCTGGGCATCAGGAAGAAGTCCGCCCCGGCCTCCACCAGATGTGACAGCGCCGGGTCGAAGCCCAGGTGCACGGACACCTGCTTCGGGTAACGCTCTTGCAACGCGCGCATCCCCTCTTCCAGGGGACCCTCGCCACTGCCCACGCCCACGAAGCGGATGTCCGCCTGGAGCGCGGTGGGCAGCGCGTCCAAGAGCAGGTCCATGCCCTTCTGCCACGCCAGCCGGCTGACGATGGCGAACACCGGCGCGTCCCCCTCCGGCAACCCGAAGCGCCTGAGCAGCTCGCGCTTGCACGCCGCCTTGCCCGCGAGTTCCCGAGGGCCGAAGCGCTCCGGGAGGAACGGGTCCGTGGCCGGGTTCCACTCGTGCGTGTCCACCCCGTTGAGGATGCCGTGCAGCCGATGGGAGCGGCGGCGAAGCAGGCCGTCCAGCCCGTAGCCCTGCTCGGGCGTCTGGATTTCACGCGCGTACGTGGGGGACACCGTGGTGAGCGCGTCGGCGAAGACGAGGCCGCCCTTGAGCAGGTTGACGGTGTCGTAGAACTCAAGCCCCCCCTCGGAGGTGAACAGGTCCCACGGCAACCCGAGGTCCGCCATCACGCCCTTGGGGAACTGGCCCTGGTACGCGAGGTTGTGGATGGTGAACACGCTCCTGGCGGAGGCCAGCGCGGTGGCCTGGAAGCCGCGCCGCAGCGCCAGCGGGACGAGCCCCGTCTGCCAGTCGTTGGCGTGGATGATGTCCGGCACGAAACCCAACCGCTGGGCGGCCTGGAGCGCGCCCACGGACAGGTAGGCGAAGCGCCGGGCGTTGTCGCCGAACTCGCCCCACGCATCGCCGTACAGGCCGTGGCGGTTGCCGAAGAAGAACTCGTTCTCCAGGAAGAGGACCTCCAGCCGCTCCGACATCCGAGCGGAGAGGATGGGGCCGCCCTGCTCTCCGAAGGGGAAGCGAAGCTGGAGCGACTGGCCCGTGGGAGACAGGCGCGCGGCGTCCCGCAAATCCCGGTAGCGCGGGGTGACGACCTTGACGTCATGGCCCAGCGACGCGAGCGCGACGGGCAGCGCGCCGGCCACGTCCCCCAGCCCTCCCGTCTTGGAGAAGGGCGCCACCTCCGAGGAGATGAAGAGAATCTTCATGTGGCAACCATGACGGTTGCACGGGATGAGTCAACCGCGAACGTGCGCGCCCTTTCCCCGTCCCTTATGTTGCGCCCGTGCTGATACCTCCCGACCCCATCCAGCGATTCTCGGACCTGTTCGAGCGCGCCAAACAGGCCATTCCGGTGGACCCCAACGCGGTGGTGGTGGCCACCGTGGGCGCCGACGGTCGCCCCAGCGCGCGCGTGGTGTTGCTCAAGGACTTCGACTCGCGCGGCTTCGTGTTCTTCACCAACCACGAGAGCCGCAAGGGTCGCGAGCTGCTCGCCCATCCCTTCGCCGCGCTGTGCTTCTACTGGCAGCCGCTGGAGGAGCAGGTCCGCGTGGAGGGCCGCGTGGAGATTGTCTCCGACGAGGAGGCGGATGCGTACTTCAAGAGCCGCGCGCGCGGCAGCCAGGTGGGCGCGTGGGCCAGCCTCCAGAGCCAGCGGCTTGGCTCGCGCGACGAGTTGGAGACGCGCGTGGAGGACGTGGAGAAGCGCTACGCCGGAGCCGAGGTGCCCCGGCCTCCGCACTGGTCCGGCTTCCGCGTGGTGCCGGACCGCATCGAGTTCTGGCACTCGCGCCAAAGTCGCCTGCACGACCGACACGTCTACCTGCGCGAGCCGGATGGCTGGCACGCGCAGATGCTCTATCCGTGACGCGTCCGGCGTCCCGCGTCGGTTACCAGGGCACCTCTTCGCCCTGGTAGTCGAAGAAGCGGCCGCTGTGCTCGGCGCGCAGCCCGTCGATGATGTTCAGCATGCCGCGCACGGATTCGCCCGGGGGCAGCGGCGCGTCCGGGCCGCCCATGTCCGTCTTTACCCAGCCGGGATGCAGCAACACGGAGACGATGCCCTGGCCACGCAAGTCATTGGACAGGTTGCGCACGCCCATGTTCAGCGCGACCTTGGACATCCGATAGGCATACGCGCCGCCCTCGCTGTTCCCCGCGAGCGAGCCCATGCGAGACGTGACGTGCGCCACCTTGCGCGCGACACCACGCAGCAGTGCGGGCAACAACGCGCTGGTGACACGCAAGGGCCCCAGCGCGTTGACGGCGAACGTGCGCACCACGTCCGCGTAGTCCACGTCCGTCAAGGCGCACCACAGCCCCGGGACTCCCGCGTTGTTGATGAGCACATCCACCGGCTCGGCGCACACCGCCGAGGCGAAAGTCCTGACGCTGCGCTCCTCGGCCACGTCGAGCGGATGAAGACGCAGGCGCCCCGCACTGCCCCGTTTCAAGGGCTCCAGTCGCTGAAGTCCCTCCTCGGTGCGCACCCCGGCGTCGACGATGTCGCCGCGCTCGAGGAGCTGGTGGACAAACTCGAAACCAATGCCCCTGCTCGCTCCGGTGATGACGTAGCGCATACCCTTCATTAACGCGCCGAATGGTTGTCCTTGGCAAAACACGAGATGTTGTCGAGCACCGAGTGCACGCTGGTCACCGGAAAATTTGATTCAGGAGGGACAACCGATGACTGTCGCCGTCGTAGGAGGTGGGATTTCAGGTCTGGTCGTCGCCTGGCGATTGCGCTCACGCGGTAGGGCTGCCGTTCTCCTGGAGACATCCTCCCGGCTCGGCGGGGCAGTGGGTACCCGACAGCACCAGGGCTTCCTCCTCGAAACAGGCCCCAACAGCTTCCTGGACCGCGAGCCCGCCACGCGAGAGCTGGCATTCGCGCTGAAACTGGAAGACAGGATTCGCGCCGCGGACCCGGCGGCGAAGCGACGGTATGTCTACACCCGAGGCCGGCTGCGCTCGGTGCCCGCGTCTCCGCCCGCGTTCCTTGGCTCGGACATCCTGCCGCTGGGCGCGAAGCTGCGCGTGATGGGGGAGCTGTTCAGTGGACGGGCGGCGGTGGGCGCCGATGAATCGCTGGCGGACTTCGGCAGGCGGCACCTGGGGCACACCGCGACGCGGGTGCTGCTGGACGCGGTGCAGACGGGCATCTTCGCCGGAGACGTGGAGCGGCTGAGCGTGGGCGCCACGTTTCCGCAGCTCGTGAAGCTGGAGCATGAGCACCGCAGTCTCATCCTGGGCGCCATCCGAGCGCAGCGCGCCCAGCGCAAGGCCCTGCCCGCGGGCGGGACTCCGGCGCCGAAATTGAGCGGCGCGCTGAGCACCTTCGAGGGCGGGTTGGGGACACTCATCGACACGCTGGCCACCTCGCTGGGAGACGCTGTGCGCGTGGGCGCCACGGTGGAGGGCCTGACGCGCGTGGACGGCGGCTGGCGGCTGGCGGTGAGCGAGCAGGGACGGCGCGCGGAGCTGGACGCGAGCGAAGTCGTGCTGGCGGCGCCCGCATACGTGACGCAGGGGCTGCTGCATCCCCTGGACGCGGAGCTGGCGGCGCGCGTGGGCGGCATCGAGTACGCGCCCATCGCCGTGGTGCACCTGGGCTTCGACGCGGGGACGACGCCCGCACCGGACGGCTTCGGCTTCCTCGTCCCTCCCGCCGAGGGACGTCGCTTGCTGGGCTCCATCCACGCCTCCACCGTGTTCCCCTTCCGCGTGGAGGCGGGCCGCGTGCTGTACACCTGCATGGTGGGCGGCGCGAAGCGGCCGGACCTGGTGGGGCTGGACGAGCCCGCGCTGGTGGCCCTGGCGCGCGAGGAGCTCAAGGCGCTCGCGGGTGTCACGGCGACGCCGTCGCTCACGCAGGTCTACCGCTGGCCTCGGGGCATCCCCCAGTACACGGTGGGACACCTGGAGCGGATGGCGGCCGTGGACCAGGGGCTTGGCCGCTGGCCCGGGCTCCACCTGGCGGGCAACGCCTACAAGGGCGTGGGGCTCAACGACTGCATCCGCAACGGGCTCCAGCTCGCGGACGCGTTGCTCGCGGCGAGCCCCCGGGGATGACCGTTCGGCCCCGGGTGGCGACCGTCCAGCCCGGGGCCGTCATCGCGAAGCGGGCGCCACGTCAGACTGGGCGTGCATGCTGCCAAGACTCAGGAGCCCGCAATGCTCACCTTGCCCACCCCCCTCCTCGTCTTCGCGGCCATCCTCCTCTTCCCCGTCGTCCTCGTCGGCAGCATCCTCGTCGACGCCTTCGAGCTGGAGGTGGAGGAGCAGCCCGCGCGGTGATGACTCCGAGGGTGTAGGCTCCCTCCGGAGCATGTCGGAGAAGCCAGAAGGGTCCATCGTCCGCGCCACGCTGCGGGCCCTCGCGGAGCCCCGCAGGCTCGTGCCCATCCTCCTGGTGTCCGCGCCCCTGGTCGCCGCGCAGACGCGCTTCAGCCACGAAGCGCTCGCGCCCCACCTGGGCGTGCTGATGTGCCTGCTCTTCGTGGCCGTGGCCCCCGTCTCCTACCGCGTCCTCTTTCCCGGAGGGCTCGACTTGAGCCACGGCGGCGTGCGCGTGTTGATGTACGGCACGGTGGGAAGTGGCGTGGTGCTCACCTCCGGCTTCGTGTTGCCGAAGCTGCTGGGCATGGGGCCCACGTTCCTGACGCAGCCCACCAACCTCATCGTGTGCAACGCGCTGTTCCTCGTGGGCGGCTGGGGCCTGGGGCGGGACATCGGCTTCGAGGAGACGCTGGCGAAGGAGCGCGCCCGCGCGGCCCGCTTCGCGCTGGAAGCGGAGCAGGCGCAACTGCTCGCGCTGCGCAGCCACCTGGACCCGCACTTCCTCTTCAACACGCTCAACGCCATCGCGGAGTGGTGCCGCGAGGACGGCGCCGTGGCGGAGGCCGCCGTGCTGCGGCTGTCCACCATGCTGCGCTCGGTGCTCGCCGGCGTGCGCAAGGCCACCTGGCCGCTGTCGGAGGAGCTGGCGCTGATGCGCACCCTCTTCGACCTGCACCTGTTGAGAGACCCGGAGCTGTTCCAGCTCGCGTTGGACGTCGCGCCGGGCGCGGAGGACGTGCCCGTGCCACCGCTCGTGCTGCTGCCCCTGGCGGAGAACGCGGTGAAACACGGCCCGGCCGCCGGACACCGGGGGCGCCTGTCGCTGGGCGTGCGCGTGCGCGAGCGTGAAGTCGAGGTCGCGATAGAGAACCCCGGAGCGTCCAAGGGCCCGCGAGAAGGCAGCGCGGGATTGCCCACCGTGGAGCGGCGCCTCGCGCTGGCCTATGGCGACCGGGCGCACCTGGCCCTGAGTAGCGAAGCGGGCCGCACCCGCGTCACCGTCACCCTGCCCCGCTCGGGCCCCTTGCATGGAGTCGTCACGTGAGCCGACCGCTGCGAGTCCTCATCGCCGATGACGAGCTGCTCGCCCGCAAGCGGCTGTCGCGCCTGCTGGGCGCCCTGCCCGACGTGGAGGTGTGCGGCGAGGCCGCGGATGGGGAGGCCGTGCTCGCCGCGGTGCGCGCGGGCGGCGTGGACGTGGTGCTGCTGGACATCCACATGCCCGGCCTCAGTGGCCTGGACGCGCTGGCCCTGCTCCCCGAGGGACGCCCGCGCGTCATCCTCTGCACCGCGCACGCCGAGCACGCCGTGGAGGCCTTCGAGCACGGCGCCGCGGACTACGTGCTCAAGCCCGTGGAGCCCGCGCGACTGCAGAAGGCGCTGGAGCGCACGCGGGCGCGAATCGAGGCCGACGCCCGCCCGCGTGACACCCCGGCTCCGGAGAAGTCCGCGCCCCGAGCGCTGGCGCGGCTGCCCATCCCCACGCGCCAGGGCATCGTCCTGGTGGACCCGGAGACGATTTCCCACGCGTCGCTCGATGACGAGCTGGTGACGGTGTTCACCACGCAGGGCGAGTTCCTCACCGACTTCACCCTCAACGAGCTGGCGGAGAAGCTGCCGGAGGAGCTCTTCCACCGCGTCCACCGCAGGGCGCTGCTCAACCTGCGTCACGTCGCGCGACTGGAGCCCCTGGAGACGGGAGGCTACCTGGCACGAACGGCGCGGGGACACGCGGTGGAGATCAGCCGTCAATCCGCGCGGGAGCTGCGGCGGATGCTGGGATTGCGCCGAGGCGCCGAGGACGAAGGCTGAAGTCCTTCGCGAGGTTTGCCGCGGCGAGAGAGGGCCTCCGTAGCCCCTCGTCTCCGCGCGCGGCCATTCAACCTCGTCGAAGCTCACTGCATGACTCCCACTTCGGAGTCATCCCTGCTCGCGGCGCGCCCAGCTCACGCCGCGTTCCGGACTACTGAACGCTCACTTCGACTTCGACGCTGCCGCCGTTCACCGTGCGCAGGAAGGTGACGGTGCCGCGCTCGGTCCACTTCGGAGAAGTGCCCTTGCCCAGGCTGTACGCGGAGGCGACGCCGAGGCTCTGGTTGAAGCTCATGACGCGAACCTCGCTGTCGCTCGTCTGCGACGTGAAGTAGACGATGATGCGGCGATCATTCGGCGCCCACTGCACGCCGGTGCTGCTCGCGGGCGTGGGGACGAAGGCCGGGTCATTGGTCTGGGTGCAGCCCGCGTTCGTCAGCTGATCCAGGTCCTTCCCATTGGCCTTCACGCTCCAGAACGAGGAGAGCCCCGAGCGCTTCTTCGACTGGAACAGGATGCGCTTGCCGTCCGGCGTCCACGACGGGTCCTGGTCGTCATGGCCCGACGTCAGCTTGTCGTCCTTGCCGTTCTTCACGTTGTAGACGTGCAGCTCCGTGCGCGTCACCGCATCGCCCGCCTTCCACGAGTCGGGCAGCTTCGCGTAGACCACTTCACGGCCATCCGGAGACACCGACGGCGCGCCGCTGCGCTGGGCGATCATCGTCGGCTTGCCATCCTGCACCGCGTACAGCGACTGGCTGCCGGTCAGGTAGACGATGATGCGGCGGTCGGCGACGAGTCCTTCCACTTCCAGGGCGCCGGACTGCTCCACCACGACAACGTCCTGCGTGGAAGCGGCTTCCAGGTCCGCGTCTCCGCACGCGGTCAGCGCCAGGGAAGAAGCCATCCACATCACGAGGGTCCCACGACGGGCGAGGCTTCGGACTTCATTCGGATGCATACGGTCCTCTGAGTGAAATTTCCGCTGCTGAGTACGAATAGTGACAAACCAGTCTGACCCGCACTCACAGGTATTTCACGTCAATAGGCGTGAACAATCCACCCAGTCTCAATTGACCCGCTGAGTAGCTGACGCCGCCTCTCGCACCGCGTCACCGCGTCACGAACAGCGACGGCACACGCGCTGCGTCGTCACCGAGGACTTCAGAGAGAACCTGGTATGCAGGAGTAGGAAGCGTGGCACCGGCGCGTGCACAGCGGGCGGCCTCGTCCAATGTGCGTGCGGGCGTGGTGCAGTAGGACTCGCGCCAGTGTTCCTGGAGCGTCTGGGCGAAGCGCGCGCTCATCTGTTCCACGCGCGCCTCGAGCCAGGACTCCGGCGGCGTGAAGTTCGCGCGGCGAGGGGACACGTCGCCGGGGCCGAAGGTGACGTCGTGCTCGTACGCGGACTCGGACAGGTGGTCCTGGAGCACCGCCGACATGGGCCCACGCCGGGCATCCAGTACGCCTGATGACGACAAGGTGAGCTCGTGTTCCACCGACAGACGCAGTGCGTGGAACTCGAAGGTGCGAGCTACATCTCTGTAGCGCGTCACGGCGACGGTGAAGCTGCGGGTGTACGTGTGCACCTTGGTCACCTTGCGCGTCTTCTTCTCGCCGTTCTTGTCCGTGTACTCCTCTTCCACGTCATAGGGCACCTCCACCGTCTCCGTGCGCTCCTCGTGGTCGGTGTAGGGGACCTTCTCGGTATAGGGGGCGGTCAGCTCGACGGAGCGGCTGTCGCGGAGCGTGGTGAAGCGGCCGGCCAGCGACAGCTCGGGATGGTGGCTCGCGGCGGGAGAGAACCAGGGCGAGGACTCGAAGGCGCGCGTGAGGCGGGTGCGCAAAAGCTCCATGCGCGCGGAGTCCAGGCCGCCCACCTGGCCCGTCCATGATGGCGCCGCGGTGAGTTCGGGCGCTGGCGGCGGCTCGGGAGCGAACTCGCGCCAGTGACGGCAGTAGCGCGACACGAGTTCCCGCCAGTGGGGCGCGTCGTCCGAGGGCACGTCGCGCAACCGCTGGCACACCTCCTTGCCGCTCTGGACCACCACGGACTCCATCTCCCGCTGGATGACGACCATCTCCTTGTGTGAGAGCAACGGCCGCTTGCGCACGAGCGTCTCCTCCGCCGTCAGCGCGAGCCCCAGCTTCGCGGGACTGCTGATGGTGAGCCGCAGGTGTTTGTGCGTGCCCTCCATCTCCTCCAGCAGAGAGCTCTCCAGGCCACCGTTGAGCTTGGAGTTCCACTGCGCGCGGCGGTCGAGGAAGCGCAGGAGGTCGTCCTCCGCCTTCTCGTCGATGCCCTCCAGGCGATAGCGCCGGGCGTTGCCCAGCAGCTGTCCCAGTGCCTTGCCGCGCAGGCCGTCGCGCTCGGAGACGAGTTCCTTCTCGAAGGGGTTCTTGGTGACGAGCTCGTCGTAGATGGCGGCGGCCTCCACGAACTGGCCGTTGCGCGCCAGCTCATCGGCACGACCGCGCAGGGTGGCACAGGCACTACCGAGAACGACGAGCAGCAACAGCGGCGGAAGGAGTCTGAACATGAGCGCGGAGGCAGGGGTGCTCGGCCGCTGACGCGGCGGGCAGCCGGATATTCAACCCGAGCCGGGCCTGCTCGCAATGAACAACCCGCCGAACGACGGCCCGGCGGGTCTCACGCCCCGTGCGCTGGAGACGAGGCGAGTGGAGCTTCCGCGAGGCGTCAGCCGCTTCGGGCCTCACGCGCGCCGCCACGCGGGACGCCAGGCAGGCGGAAGCTCCTTTCGAGCGCGCTCACCCCACGGGCCATTCGTGCACGGGGCGCCCCGAGGCGGCGTGCTCCAGGTAGCGCTCCAGCATCGCGGCCAGCGCATCCTGTCGTGGCATCTGCGCCTCCAGGTGGGTCAGCATCTGTCGCTGCCAGCGCGCGCCCGTGCGCCGCAGGTCCACGCGCTGGGAGATGATGTCGAGCATCCGGTTCGCCTCGTCGACCTCCACGCCCGCCGACAAGAGCCCCCGTCGGGCCACCGGGATGAGCTGGCGCAGCAAGTCCACCACGGGCACGACGCGCGGGCTCGGCGCGGACTCGCCCGGCCACAACAGCTCCGCGTCCAGCCCCCGCCGCGACGCACGCATGAAGTTCCCCGCAGCATGCGCGAAGGGCAGCGCCGGCAGGAGCGCATCCATTCGCTCGGCCAACCCGAGCGTCAACCCCAGCAGGAAGGCGCCATTCGCCACCATGTCCACGACCGTCGGGCCCGCGGGCAACGCGCGCAGCTCGATGCGCAGGTGGCCCTCGTCCTTCGGGTCATAGACCGCGCGATTCCAGGTCCACACGGTGCCCTGGTGCAGCCGCAGCTCCTCCAGGCCGGGCACGCCCCCCGCCGCCACGCGCTCCAGCGGAGACTCGTGCCCCACGACCGGCAACAGCGGCGCATGCAACGCCACGGCCTCGGCGAACAACTCGTACGCGCCCTCGCGAGCCCACCCGTGTCCGAATGTCACGCGCGCGTGGGGTTGGAAGCCGCCCTCTCCCGGCTCGCCCCGGTCATCCACCGCCTGACGGAACAGCGCCACCCGCGTCTCGTCCCAGAGCTTGCGCCCCAGGAACAGCGGCGAGTTTCCGGAGACGGCCAGCGCCGGCGCGGTGGCCAGCTGCGCGGCGTTGTACAGGCGCGCGAAGTCCTTCGGCGTCACGCGCAGGTGGAACTGGAGCGACGTATTCGCTCCCTCCAGCGTCACGTCGTCCCACGCGAGCTTCAGCGCCTCCTCTTCACCGGTGATGGCCACCTGGAAGGGCGCCGCGCGCCGCTGACGGATGGCCGCGTTGAGCGCGTGGTAGCGCGGCTGGGCGGTCAACGCGTTGGGGCCCAGGTCCGCCTCGCGCAGCGTGGGGAGGATGCCAATGGCCGCCACCCGCGCCCCCTGCGTCGCCGCCGCGCGTCGCACCTCGGCGAGCGAGTCCTCGAACTCCGCCTCCAGCGCGGTGAAGGGCCTGCCCGCCAGCGGACCGGGGCGCAGGTTCACCTCCAGGTTGAAGCGGTCCATCTCCAGCGTCACGCGCGGGTCCACCGTCTGCGCGAGCACCTGCCGGTTCACCGGCAACGGAAAGCCCCGGGCGTCCACGAGGAACAGCTCCAGCTCCGCGCCAATCGTCGTCGGCCCCTCACCGAAGCCCGGCCGCGCCAGGAGCACACGCAGCGCCTCCAGGTTCTCGTCGAGCCGCCGCGAGAACCGCGCGTAGTCTCCTGGAAGGAATTCCTCCTGCTCAATCGCGAGCCCCATGGCCGGACAGGATGTGCACGGTCGCCCGCACCGGCAGCACGCGCCGGGGGCTCGCCGGGTCGCCCGCCAGGCATGCCGGGTGGGAGTCTTCGCGCGCCCCGTGCCCAGCGGCCCGCGCGGCCCCGGGTGACGCCGGCCCGGGTGTGTTATCTGGGGCCCTGGCCATGCCGTCCGACACGCCCACCAACCTCTACGATTTGACGCGGCCCGCGCTGGGCGCGCTGCTGTCCGACTGGGGCTTCCGGCCCCACCACCGCGACGTGCTGTGGTCCGGGCTGTACCGTCAGCAGGCTCAAGCGCTCGACGAAGTGGAGGGCCTGCGCTCCGACTTGCGCGACACACTGCGTGAGCGCACCCGATTGAGCCACCTGGCCACGCACCACGAGGCCTTCAGCTCCGACGGCTTCACCCACAAGCTCCTGCTGCGCCTGGAAGACGGCCAGACGATTGAAACCGTCCTCATGCGTTTCAAGGGACGTGCGACGGTGTGCATCAGCACCCAGGCCGGGTGCGCCATGGGCTGTGTCTTCTGTGCCACGGGACAGATGGGTCTTTCGCGCCACCTCACCCCCGGCGAAATCGTGGGGCAGATCCTCCACGTGCAGCGCATCCTCCGCGCGTCCGGCGAGTCGCTGCGCAACGTCGTCCTCATGGGCATGGGCGAGCCGCTGCACAACTACGACAACACCCTGGCCGCGGTGGATGTCCTGGTGGACCCGTTGGGCCTGGCGCTGGCGCCGCGCTTCATCACGCTGAGCACCGTGGGCGTAGTGCCCGGCATCCGCCGGCTCGCGGACGAGGACCGTCCGGTGCAGCTGGCCGTCAGCCTCCACGGCGCCACCGACGCGGAGCGCGCCGCGCTGGTGCCCGCGGGACGTCGCTGGCCGCTGGCCGAGCTGATGGACGCGTGCCGCTACTACATCGCCCGACGCAAGCGCCGCATCTTCTTCGAGTGGACGCTCATCGCGGGCCGCAACGACACGTCGGAGCACGCGCACACGCTGGGCGCGCTGCTGGGCGGCATGGACGCGCACGTCAACGTCATCCCCCTCAATCCCACCGTGGGCTACGACGGTGACCCGAGTCAGCCCGCATCGGTGCGCGCCTTCCAGGACGTGCTGATGTCGCACGGTGTCCCCAGCACCGTGCGTCAACGCCGGGGCATCGACATCGACGCGGGTTGTGGTCAGCTCAAGTCCGCCGTGGAGCGACGCTCCCGCCGTTCACTTCCCACCAGCCCGTGAGCAGGTGGCGGGTTGGGCGCGCGCATGTCAGGCGCCCCCGTTAACGTGCGCCGCCGGCGAATGCGGTCCCGGTCCCACACCAGATTTCGCAAGCTTGTGTCGTTGGCGGACACCCGCGAGGTTTCCGTGGGGGGCCTCTTGCACGCTCCATGGCCGTGGGCACATTCTTTCCATCGGCTTCCCAGGGGAGGTGGGCGATGCTTTCCATCCAGGAGCACGCAACGACGGAAGAAGCGAGCAGCGACCTGCTCGACTTCATCCTCCAGCCGTCCAACTGGCTCGCGGTCATTCGTCGGGAGACAGACCCCGCCGCGTGGCCCGGGCAGAACACGCTCTATCAACGACGCGTGGGTGCGCTGCGCATCTGCGCTTCCGTCGACGTCTCCGACGGACTCGAAGTCTCGCTCCACATCGCGTTCCGCGCGCCGGGCCTCACGCCGGTGAAGGCCGCGGACCATCTGGAGAGCTTCCTCAAGCAGCGGCTGCCGCTGACACCCAACTCCGAGTGGCAGGTGGAAGTGGACGAGCGCCGGTGGATTCACTTCTCCCGGCGCTACGCGGCCTCGCACCTCACGGCGTGAGCGGCTCCAGGCGGTAGTGGCGCAGGGGCTGCGCCACGTTCTTCACCGGTGTCTCCGCGAGCGCGCCGAAGCGCAGTCGCTGGACGAACGGCTCCCGCGAGCCCACCAGTGCCTCCCGCGCGCTCGCCATCACCAGCGTCTCCCGGAAGCCCGCGAGCGACTGGAGTCGCGCCGCCTGGTTCATCCCACTGGAGAACGCCGTGTACTGCCGGTTGGGGCCGAAGAGGCCGCAGTTGGCGTTCGCCAGGTTGACGCCGACAGCGACTCCCAGGCCCGGCAGCTTCACGCGTTCGCACAGCGCCATCACTTCCTCGCGAGCGCCCAGCGCGGCGGTGAGCGCCTGGATGTCACACGCTGCGCGCACCGCTGCCTGCGAGCGCTCCACGCGGCTGGACTTGAAGAAGGGCGGGCCGAAGAGGCCGATGACGCAGTCGCCCACCATCTTGTCGAACACACCGCCGTGCTCCCAGATGCAGTCCACGGCGCGCGCGCTCCACTCATCCACGAAGCGGGCGATGCTGCGCGGACTGTCGAAGCCGTGCTCGCAGATGCGGGTGAAGCCGTTGATGTCCGCGAAGAGGATGCCCACTTCCTGGTCTTGCGCGCGCAGGTGCTGGGCGTAGTTGGGGTCCTGCAACAGCGCGTCGATGATGGCGTTGGGGAAGAACTGCGACAGGTGGATGCGCTCGCGGTTGTAGTCGAGCAGGCGCTGGCTGAGCGTGGAGGCCAGGACGCGGATGAGGTCCATGGCGTAGGCGGAGAAGCCCTCGTCGCAGGAGACCGCGATTTTGCCCAGGGGCTCGCTGGTGGCGGCGCCGGAGATGAGCACCGCCTCGGTGGTGCGGCCGGGGAGCAACTGGCGCAGCGCGGAGACCTCGGCGGCCAGGAGCCGGTGGCCGTGCTGGCGCAGGGCCTTCTCCAGGTCCGGACTGGGCTGCTCGCCGCTTTCGAACTCCAGGTGGCCGTGGCGGTACATGCGGTAGTGCAGCACCTGCGCCCGCACCGCGTCGCGGTAGAGCAACAGGAAGGTCGGCAGGCGCACGCGCTGGGCCAGCGTCAGCACCGCCTGGTCCATGCCCACCTCGAACACGGGGTTGGCCAGGTGCGCGTTGCACTGGATGATGAGCTGGTGCTTCTCCGACGCGGTGTGGACCATGCACAGCACCGTGTCGAGCTGCTCGGCGATGGTGTCCAGCACGCGCAGGACTCGCGCCGAGGCCTCCGGTGACGCGTGGTCCCCGGTGAAGAGCAGGCCGAAGGAGCCCACGCGGTCTCCAGCGACGTCGAGCGGCTGGGTGACGAGCGTCGCCTCTCCCAGGCGCCGGACGCCGGAGGGGCCTTCCAGCAGGGGCCCGGGGAAGTCCTCGCCCCAGTCTCCCTCGCACCAGGTCTGCACTCGCAGGTCCTCGTCACGCGTCGTCAGCGCCACGGCGCGGGCGCCGGTGAGGGCGAGGATGGGCGGGAAGCAGCGGCGGAAGGACTGGGTGAGGTTCTCTCGTTCCCTGAGGCTCTCTTCCAGCAGGTCATCCACGGCGCGCTGAAGGGCGCGCAGCGCCTTGTACTCTTCCAGACTCAAATCCGTGGACGGCGGTGCGTGCGGCGGATGCGTCATGAGCGCGTTCTACCGCCATGGACGCTGGCTGTCACAGGGCCGGCGTCTGGGGCTGCCCGCCCAGCACCTGCCCCCCGGCCACCTCGATGAGCCAGTAGCCCTCGTGGCCGGCCTCGGTGGAGGAGCCCGCGCCGAAGATGTGGGGGCGCTCGGCGGTGGCGGGGTGGTGGTAGCGCTGGTGGATGTGGCCGTGGAGCACCGCGTAACGCGGGCCGGGGAGCAGGCGCAGCAGGGCCTGGGCGTCTCGCAGGCCGTGGTGCCAGTGGTCCGCTTGTCCCTTGCGCGTCAGGGGCGCGTGGTGGACGACGACGAACACGGCGCGCCCGTCCAGCCGAGGGTCCTTCAGCAGGGCCGCCAGCCCCCCGAGTTGAGCGTCGCCGATGACGCCGTAGGACAGACCCGGGGTCAGCGGGACGCGGGCGGACAGCAAGCCCACCACGGCGGCCTCGGTGCCCACGAGGCGCACGAAGGGGAAGGCACCTTCGCGGCGGTACTCTGGAAGGTCGCTCTCCAGCAGGTGACCGAAGTGGCTCGCGAAGCGGCCCTTCTGGTGACTGCCCGGCGTGTAGACGTCGTGGTTGCCGGGGATGATGGTGCAGCGGCGCGGGTCGTCCGCCAGGGAGCCCAGCGCTTCGCGCGCGCCTCGGAACTCGCTGTCGAGCGCGTAGGCGGTGAGGTCACCGGAGAGGATGAAGTGGTCGGCCGTGTGGCGTTGCACCTCGCGGGCGATGGCGGAAAGGGCGTGGGGGGCGCGGGCGTAGCGCTTCGCGCGGCCACCCACGGTGAGCTCGGCCAGGGCGACCCAGCGACGCCAGCCGAGCCGGCGCAGGGGCAGCGCGAAGTAGTCGTCGGTGATGTGGACGTCGGAGCAGTGGATGAAGCGCATCGAATCTCCCGCCCGGGCAACGGCCGGCCGGGTGCCGGCATTCTCCCTGGATGCGGATGGAGGGGAAGAGACATCTCTGTGCGAGCAGGCGGCCCCGGGCGGGCTTGTGACGGAACCATGATGGAGACATGGACCCCAGTCGGCCTCCGGGTCGATGAGGGTTGGGATGCTTCTCCTCCTCAGGAGGAACGTCCATGTGTGAGCAGCCCCCCGCCCCGGTTCTCGATGGCACTCCCACGCGCGACGCCTGGTGGCCCGGCTCCGAGGCAACACGCGGACTGCTGGCGCTGACCCTGGTCGGACTGCTCATCCACGTCCCGCGCGCCGAGGCCTATCCCATCCCACCCGTGACGCTGTGGCCTTTGACGCAAGAGGCGGAGCTCATCGTCTGGGCAGACGTCGAGCGAGTGCACATCGCGCCAAGAGAACGCGATGAGCAGGGGATGCCATGGGACGACGACGAAATCGCGACGCTGAAGATCCGGGAGACGTGGAAGGGTTCGGTGCGTCCCGGGGAGCACGTCGAGGTGCTGTTCTCATCGGACATCCTGTGCCCGGCGCCACCTCGCTACGAAGCCGGGCGTTCGGTCATCGCGTTCCTGTCCAGCGGGAACGGTCGCTGGTGGACCGTGGGCATGTCCTACGGAACGCGCCATCCGACGAACCCCGCCGATGTCGATGCGTATCGGCGGGCGGTGACGGCCGCCCGGGATGCGCAGGCCCGCTCGGCACCACTCCAGCGCAGGGAGACTGCCAACAGCGAGCAGGAACACCTGGACTGGCAGGTACGCGCCGCGCTTCATCCGGCGACACGCTGGGATGGACTGTACGAACTGTCACAGGGAGCCGCCGCGCTGACACGAGCCCAGCGACAGCAACTGACGCACGGCTTCGCGAAACAGCCATCGTTTGACCTCACGGTGGCGCAGATGCTCACCACCCTGCGTGGCTTCCCCAACAAGGATCTCGACCGGGCCACCGCGAATGTCCTCGAGACAGTCTTCGTGGAGCAGGGGGCGCCCCCCTGGATATCCAAGGCCTTCGACCTGCTGCGCGAACGTCACGGCGAGAAGCCCGAACCACGGACCCCTTGGTACAAGAGAGTGCCTTCGAAAAGCCCCATTGAAGCCAAGGCGGAACAAGCCAGGGCTCTCGCTCGGGACTGGCTGAGCTTCAAGAAGCGTCATGGACTGAAGCCCCGACGGCTCGTGTTTCTCGCCGCGCCCCTCGTCGACGAAACAGGGGGTACCATCCCCTTCTAGTGGCGGACGGTACCCTCCGTGCGCGACTCGCGCCCATGCCCCGACCCTCATTCTTGCCGCGTTGGTGGAGGCCGTCGCGCGTACGCGGAGGCTGCAACCTGGGCGGCCTCGTGATGAAAGCATGATGCAGCGATGGAGTCCGCGTGAGCGACCTCCATGCATGGAACGGGATGTTCCTGCTTCACAGGAGCTGCCCTCATGCGTGAACAATCGCCCCTCGCACTTCGAACCGCGCCATCCACACTCGCTGCTTCTCGGTGGACAGCCGCCAGAGCGACACATCAACTTCTCGCCCTGACACTCGTCACGGTGCTCAGCCATGCGCCCCAAGCCAGGGCCTCATTCCCCGCTCCGCCGCATACGCTTTGGGAGCAGGCGCACGAGGCCCAGCTCATCGTCTGGGCAGAAGTCGAGAGCGTGCGCGAGCGGCCAAATGATCCGGAGGACTACGTGGGGTTGGGATACGTCACCAGCGTGACCCTGGAGGTTCGTGAGACCTGGAAAGGCTCGGTACGCACCGGAGAGCGCGTCGAGACATTCATCCTGTCCGCGAGCCCATGCGACACGAATGTCCAGGTAGGGCTTACGGTCGTCGCGTTCCTCAACAAGGAGGATGGCCAATGGGTGCCCGTGTGGCCGTTCTGTGGGACGCGCTTCGCAGCCAGCGACTCGGATGTGGCAGCCTACCGACGGGTGATCACAGCGGCCCGGCAGGCACTGGACCGATGGATTCAGGCACGACTCGCTGGGGAGACACCCGACTTCGAGGAGGCGCACTCGGACTGGAGGGTGCTCGCCGCCATCCATCCCGTGACACGCTGGGATGGCGTGTCCGACCTGGGGTCCGAAGAGTTCGATGCGGTCCATTCATTCTACGACCCACGAGCGCCTCCGGACAGGTCGCGGGTCCAAGGCTATCGCGAGGAACTGGCTCGCGACGTCGTCGCCTATCCCTCCTTCGACAACACCTTCGCGCTGTTGCTCAAGCTCCTTCGCGGCTTTCCCAGCAAGGACGTCGACCGAGTGGTCGCGAATGTCCTCGAGACGGTCGTCACCGAGAGCCCTCCACCCCACTGGGCCATCTTGGCCTTCGACCTGCTGCGCGAACGAATGGGTGAGCACCCCTCGCCACGTCCCCGTTGGAGCTACTCGTCGGAAAAGAGCTTCTCTGAAATCGAAGCCGGGAACGCCCAGGACTTCGTGCGCGAGTGGCCGGACTTCAAGCAACGTCACGGCCTGAAGCCCCAGCCCATCCAACCTCCCGCGAAGTAACCCGTCCCCTACTTCTTGCCGGGTCGCTTCAGGAGGTCACCCAGGCTCTTGCGCGCCTGGTTCACCGGGTCCTGGATGCTCTTGGGCACGGGCAGTGCCGGCAACAATCCCTTCGCGATATCCGTCGGGCCCCCCGCGTTCACCTTGGGCGACTTCAACGTTCCGGTGATGGTGAGCGGAATGGACACCGGCTCTTTCACTGGAACAGCCCCACCGGTGAGTCCCGAGACGAAATCCTTGGACGCCTCAATCGTGCCCTTGAGCGCCAACCGTTGATCCAACCCCACCCTGCCATCCAGCGTTCCGTTTCCCAGGTCGGTCTGGAACGCCATGGGCTTTGTGAAAGAAACCCAGCCGTTCCTGACGCTGAACCGTGCGTTCAAGTCCTTCAACTGCGTACCCTTCCCCGCCTTCTCCACGGTCCCCGCCGCCCCCTTCTGCCCCAGCGCCGAGAGTCCTTGCGACAGGGCCGGAGCCAACGCGCCCCCCAGGTCCGCCGTCGTGAGCGCGCCGTCGCGAAGACGCACGCTCCCTCCCCCCGTGACGCGGTCACGCACCTGCGCCCAATCCAGGCCACTTCCGTTGAGCTGCAGCTCTCCACTGGCGAGACCTTGCAACGACGACTGTCCAGACAGCGCCTGGAAGGCCTGCGCGGTGTTAATCCCGTCCAGGTTCGCCTTCAGCGTCCACGCGGGCTGCGACTTCGTGAGGTCCACCTTCGTCCCCGTGAGGTCCGCGCGCCCGCCATAGACCGTCGCCCCTCCTCGCTCGATGAGGAGCACCCCGTCATCCAGCTCCGCCTCCACGTCCACGTTCGTCGCCTGGAGTGTCCCGTGACGAAGGCTCGCGAGCTTGAGCGTCCCATCCACCTCCACCTTCCCGAGCCTCGCGCGTACAGTGGCGGGAAGCGCTGTGGTCGTGGTGGAGGACTCCTGCTTCTTCGGCTCGTTGGGAAGCGCCCCCAGCAGGTGCTGCAAATCGAGCTCCTTCCCCTCCAACGCGAACCGCACGCGCGGAGGCGCCATCTGCACCGAAGCCGTCCCGCCCAAATCGACACCTGGACCCGCGAGCGCGAGGCGCGTGAAGTTCACCTTCGCAGCCTTCGCGTTAGCGGGGTCGATGCGTGAGTTGAAATCGAACGAACCACTCGCCGGGTCCCCTCTCAGCTTCAGCCCCTTCGCCGCTCCATGGCCCGTGAGGACGTACTGTCCCTGGTCCGTCTTTACCTCCGCGTCGACATCCACCAACCCTCCCGTGAAGTAGGCGGTCGCCGAGGGCGGAAGGAAGTCGCGAATCTCGCTCACGGAGAAATCCCTTCCGCGCAGCTTCATCGTCACCGTGGGCCAGGGCTGACCGGGCGCGGGCTTGCCGGCGGGAAGTGGGTCCACCTTGAAGTCCGCCTCCACGTTCTGCTTCGAGGCCGCGACCGCCGCTTTCATCGTGCCCTCGAGCGGCAGGCCCGGCCCCACGTGCTTCAAGTCCACATCGAGGTCCCGGAGCGCGGCCACGGCCGTGCCCCCCGCCGCCTGCCTGTCCGTCACCTGAACGACGCCATCCTGAATCCGAAGGCTCTCGATGGAGGCCTCCGTGGAGGCCCCTGTTCCAGACTCACCGCTGGAGCTGCCCGGAGCACTCCCGACGGACTCGTAGTTCCACGTCCCGTCAGCGCGCCGGACCAGGTTGACCCGAGGCTCCTCCAGCTTCACCGCCCCCACGCGCACGTCCTTGCCGAGGCTCCGGATGAACGGCCACAACCGCACGGTGGCCGTCGCACGCGAGGCCTCCAGGAAGGGCGGCTCGTCGCCTTCACCCTCGGCCCGGAAGTTCGTCATCGTGGCGCCAGGCTTCGGGAACCACTGCGCATCCAGCTTCTCCAGAGTCACCTTGTGGCCAAGGGCCCGGGTGGCGGCCGTCTCGACCTGTCCGCGCAGACGCTGCGCGAGCCAGGAAGGGTTGAGCGCCAACACGCCGACGACCAGCACCAACGCCATGGCCACGACGCCGAGCGCGACCTTCAAGGCGCGATGCCGGGAGGGGTCTTTCCTGTTCCTCGCATCCTGTTTCATCGCCCCAACGATGAGCAGTCCCTGGCTTCGAGACGCCCCTCGGGAACTCGTGCCTCCGGTGGAACGCTCCCGTCCTCGTTGAGCATGGACGGGACACCTCGGCCGCAGCGCCGCGAACCACGAGGGCGGCCGGGCCATCGCGTCGAGCGCTCCAGGTGCTCCATAGATTGAAGACCGAGGGATACCGACGGTCCCCGCCCTCGATGAGAGGCACCGAGCACCTTCGGCTCACACTCTCGACAACACGAGGAGACAGGCCATGGAACGACTGGAAGCAGACCGACTGAAGTCAGTGCTCGCCAAGGTGATGGCCGTGCTCGCCATCATTGGCGCCATCAACTGGGGCCTGATTGGCTTCTTCAACTGGAACCTCGTGAACGCCATCTTCGGTGGCGACACGCAGGGGCAGGCGAGCGCCCTCTCGCGCCTCATCTACTGCATCGTGGGGCTGGCGGGCCTTGCGCTCGCGCTCACCTTCCCATGGCGTCGCATGGAGGCGACCACGACCACCACGACGACCACGCTGACAGGCAGGAGGACCATGAGCGGAAGGACCTGACATCATCGCGGCAAGACGAAGCCCCCGGCCCGAACATCGGCCGGGCGGAGCGCGGCACGCGGCTCCGTGCTAGGAATTCGGTCGGTTCCTCCCCGCTCCGACCATGACGCGACTCGCGCTCCTGCTCTGCCTCCTCCTGGGTGCCTCTTCCATCGCCGCGCCACGACGCGCGCCTCGGACGAAGGTGGCCGTGTTGCCCTTCCAGGCTGTCTCCGGAGACGTGCCCGCGCGCGCAGGTCCTCGACTCGCCGCGCGACTGGCCTCGGAAATCCACGGCATGGCGGGGCTCGCCCTCGCGGAGCCTCCCGTGCCGTCGCCCACCGACGTGAAGACGGACGCGCTCGCCGCCGCCCAGGCCGCCGTGCAGGAGGCCACCACCGCGCGCGCGGCCCGCGACTTCACCCGCGCGGAGACCGCCCTCGGACGCGCCCTGGACGCCTACGCCGCGAATGCCACCCACCTCCAGGACGGCGCCGAGCTCGCGGACACGTATGCCCTGCGCGCCGCCGTGCGCTACGCCATCGGTCGCGATGACGAAGCCGCGAGCGCCCTCACCCACGCGCTGGCAATCGCTCCAGGTCGTCCGCTGCCCCTCGCCGCCACCTCGCCCCTCTTCGCCCACACCGTCGAGCGCGTCCGCGCGGCCCATGCCACCCAGCCTCGCGGCGTCCTCCGCTTCGAGTCGTTTCCACAGGGCCTCGAAGTCACGCTCGATGGGTCCTCCGCGGGCACCACGCCTGTTCGTGTCACGCAGGTGCCTCCCGGTGCGCACCTGTGGCGCGCCACCCTTCCCTCCGGTGAGTCCGTGGGCGGCGTCGTGGAGGCACTCCCCGAGCGCGAAGTCACCTTCACGATTCAGCCGACTGGCACCGGCGCCACGGCCGCGCTGGCCCTCGCCCTCTCGGGCAATCGGCTCGACACCTCCGCGCTCCAGGCCGCATCGACGCTGGGACGCGAGGCGAGCGCGGACCTCGTCGTGTTCGGCACCCTGTCTCGCTCCGACACCGGGCTCGCGCTCGATGCCTTCGTGTTCGCGCCTGGGGACGCGGCGCCGCGCAGGCTGCCTCGCCTCGCGATGGACCTGGAGCTGCTCGACGCTGGTGAGCCCCTGCGCGCGCTCGCGGCCCAGCTGGCCTCGCGAGGTGTGGAGGCAGGGCTCACCGAAACACCGCCCCTGTCGCCCACGCCGGGTGCCTCGCGCGTCACTCGCGCCGCACAGAGCGTGTACGCCGTCCCCTTGTCGAACCCGGTGAAGCCCACGGCGCCCACCCGGAAGCCCGTGGACCCCATCCGCAGACCGCTGGTCCGGCCATGAGCGGCTTTCGCGGGCGCTTCGCCCCCAGCCCCACCGGGCGCATGCACCTGGGCAACATCCGCAGCGCGCTGCTCGGCTGGCTCCAGGCTCGCGCCGCCGGGGGCCGCTTCCTCTTGCGCATCGAGGACCTGGACCGCGCGCGCTGCAAGCCCCAGTACGTCGAGGACTTGATGGCGGACCTGCGCTGGCTCGGCCTCGACTGGGACGAGACACCCCTGGTCCAGAGTCAGCGCGATGACATCTATCGCGAGGCGCTCGCCACGCTGGAGAAAGAGGGCCTCGTCTATCCGTGCTTCTGCACCCGGGGCGAGATTGCTCGCGCCGCCAGCGCGCCCCACGGCCTGTCCGAGGAAGGCCCTCGCTACCCGGGCACCTGCGCCCACCTCACCGCCGACCAGCGGGCCGAGCGCGCGAAGACGCGAGCCCCAGCATGGCGCTTCCGCGCGCGGCCTGGAGAGGTGCGCTTCGTCGACGCGCTCATGGGGCCCTACTCGCAGGACGTGGACGCGGTGGTGGGCGACTTCGTGGTGCGCCGCAATGACGGGGTCGCCAGCTACCAGCTCGCCGTCGTCGTGGACGATGCCGCCACCGACATCACCCACGTGTTGCGCGGCGATGACCTGCTGTCGTCCACGCCCCGCCAGCTCCAGCTCTACACGGCACTGGGTGAGCAGGCGCCCGACTTCCTCCACGTCCCGCTCGTGAATGGAGAGGACGGCAAGCGCCTCGCCAAGCGCGAGGGTGCCTTCGCGCTCGCGGAGCTGCGCGAGCGAGGACTTGCTCCCGAGCGGGTGCTCGGCCTGCTCGCCGCATGGAGTGGCCTGGGCGATGGGAGTCCCAGGACACTCGACGCGCTGGTGCGCGCCTTCTCGCTGGAAGCCCTTCCCCGCTCGCCCGTGGTGGCGCGAGAGGCGGTGCTCATCGAGGCACTCGGCCTGCGGTGAGCCTTCGCCGTCCCCCTCCCACCGAGGGGGCGTCCTTGGGGTGAGGAATCGTCCGTTGCCCGACGATGCCCATGTTTGCCGCGGACCCGAGCACGCCCGTCCCTTGGGTGCTCACCGCGGCAGGAGGCCCGGCCCATGGCAACCACCATCGTGGAGAACGAGAAACCTGGCGTCATCGGCGCCAGCGCGGGAACGCCTTTCAAGTTGAGCTGGGGCGCCATTCTCGGCGGCACCGTCGTCGCGCTCGGCGTGCTCATCCTCTTGTACTCGCTGGGCCTCGCGCTCGGCCTGTCCTCCGTGGACCCGAGCAACCCCGACAGCGCGCGCTCCGCGGGCATCGGCACCGGCATCTGGGGCCTCATCGCGCCGCTCATCGCCCTCTTCATCGGCGGCTTCCTGGCCGCGAGGACCGCGGGCGTGGTGGACAAGGCCGGCGGCGCGATGCACGGCGCGGTGATGTGGGGCCTGACGACGATTGCCGGCGTCGTCCTCATGGGCATGGTCGTGTCCACCGTCGTCGGCACGGCGTTCAAGGCCACCACGGGTGTGGTGGGCGCCACCGGCGCGGCCGTGGCGGGCGCGGCCTCCCAGGGTGGGAACGCGGCCCAGGCGTTCGGCCTGGATGCCAACGACGCGCTCGGTCCCGTGAACGAGCGGCTCAAGGCCGAGGGCAAGCCGACCATCACCGCCAATCAGCTCGAGGCGGCCACCAAGGACATCGTCACCACCGCGGTGCGCACGGGGAACGTGGACCGCGAGCTGCTCGTCACCTCCATCGCGGAGAACACGCGGCTGTCGCGGCAGGACTCGGAGGACGTCGCCAACCGCGTCCAGATACAGATTGACGGCGCCAAGGCGAAGGTGGGGCAGGTGGGTGAGCAGGTGCAGCAGGGCGCGCTCCAGGCCGCCGACAAGACGGGGCGCGCCTTCTGGGGCGTCTTCGGCGCGCTGCTCCTGGGGCTCGTCGCCTCGGTGCTCGGCGCGGGGCTGGGGGTGAGCAAGCGCCAGCGTGTCCACGCGGAAGGGGCCATCTCCCCCACGCCGCGCACCACGACGACTCGCCGCGAGGTGTACCCGTAGGGCCCCTCGCCCTCCCGGGCCATGAAGTCCAGGAGCAGCGGGCCCACCTCTCCCCAGGGGTGGGCCTTTCGTTTGTCGCCCCTCCCGCGTGGGCCGCATGCGCTAACGTCCCCTTCGCGATGTGACGAAGGGGTGCCCCGCCGTCCGCTTCCCGGGCCCCCGCCATGCGCTCCTTGACGGGGGACCTCGTGAACCGAAGTAGCACGTACCTGCTGTGCCTCGCGGCGATGGCCGCCCTGTCGAGCGGCTGTTTCCTGCGAACCGGCTACATCCTCGATGAGCTCAACGCGCCCTCGGAGCCCAAGACTCCGCCGCTGCCCGTGTCCCTCCGGGAGCGCGTGGGGCGCCTGACGCGCTCGCACCTGGTGGACGCCTACGCGGACCCGGCGGAAGCAGCGAAGTGGATGTCCGCCCTGGGCGGCGCGTCCGAGGTCATCGCGGAGCAGGTGGAGTGTCTGCGAGCGAATGCGGGAGGCAGCAACTCCTCCTGTTACGACACCTTCTTGAAGAAGACGGTGGCGGGAGGAGTGTGGGGCCTGCCGGCGATGCCGGGCACGGTGGACCCGACCCGTCCCACGGCCGCCGAGGTCGACGCGCAGCGCTTCATCGGCAACGCGATGGGCATCGCCGCGTCGCTGGCCGCGCTGGGCGACTCGCTCCAGGACCCGATGAATCCCTTCCTGCTCAAGCAGGGCCTGCGTGAAGGCGCCGAGTCCGCCGCCCAGTACGTGAGCGCCCGCCGCTGGAGTCGCAAGCTGGGGCGTCCATCCAACGCGGTGGTGCTCAGCGGCGGCGGAGCCAATGGGGCCTTCAGCGCCGGCATCATGTGGCGGCTGCTCGGGGTGATGGAGCAGTGCCGGGGCAAGCCCGAGCCCGAGGGGTGCGGTGACGCGCGCATCGACCTGGCGGCGGGCACCAGCACCGGCGCGCTCATCGGCACGATGGTGGACCTGTTCCACACGCCCGGCCAGGAACAGAAGGCGCGGGACATGCTCCTCGGCAACTACACGTGCTCGGTGGAGTCGGACCTCTACTGCGTCAACTCGACGTGGATTTGGAAGATTGCCTCGGACCTGAAGGGGCTGGTCCGCTTCGACGGGGTGCAGGACAAGCTGCGCGCCGCCGTCATCCCCGCGCAGCTCACCAACGGCACGGAGTTGGTGGCCGTCTCGGTGGACTTCAACACCGGGGATGTCTTCGGCATCAGCGACCAGGACCCGGCGGACTTCCCGCCGACGGCGACGGACGCGCAGCGCGTGGACGGCCTCATCAACGCGGTGGTGGCGTCCATCGTCGAGCCGGTGCTCGCGGAGCCGGTGCCGTGGATTCCCTCGCGCTCGGGGCGCTACCAGGGCACGTTCCTGGACGGCGGAGTGCGCTCGGGGCTGCCGCTGCTCCAGGCCGTGCAGCGCGGCGCGGAGCGGGTGCTCGTCGTCTCGACGGGCGGCCTGGAGCCGACGCCCGAGCCTCCGCCGGAGAACGCGGTGAGCACGCTGCTGCGGACCATCGACCTGTTCGTCGCGCAGCCGCGCGTGGGCGAGGTGCAGCAGGCGGAGCTGGCCGCCGTGGGCCGGCGCTTCGCGGAGTACAACGTCTGCACGCTGCGGCTGGCGAACGTGGAGGCCCCCACCGCGGTGCCCACCTACTGCCGTCGCACGGGCACGGGCTTCGTGCCAACGGAGCCACGCTCACTCCAGGCCGCCACGAGCATGTGGATGGGGCCGGCGCGCTTCGAGCAGGTGGCGTCGAGCTGGCGCTCCTCGTGGATGTTCCGTCCGGAGTCGTCGCTGGCGACGGCGAGCGGCTATGCCTTCTCGCCGCGGGTGATGCGTCCGCTCTTCAAGGACGGGGTGAAGACCTTCCAGCAGCGGTGCGCGGAGGTGCTGCGTCTGTTCGAGATTCGCGGCACGCTCGCGGAGGCCGAGTGCGCCCGGCCCGTGGACGAAGTCGTCGCGGAGGCCGAGTCCCGCTTCGCCCCCGTGGGCCAATGCACGGACGGCAAGCCCGACCAGCGCTCCTGCGACTGAGCGCCCACGGGCGTCGACCCCCGGCATATCCTCCCCCGCCCTTCCCGCACCCCAAGAGCGTGTATGTCCCAACAGCGTTCCGCCACCCGCTGGGTCGTCCTCCCCCTGGTCTGCCTGGGCATCCTCGTCCTCCTGGCCGCCGTGGCCTTCTGGCTCACCCAGCCCGGTGACGCACCGCCTCCGGACGAGCCCCCCCCGCCCGTCGAGGCCCCCGTCCGCCCGGAGCCCACTCCGCCCGCGCGCCGGCCGCCCCCGGTGGTGCCGCCCCCCGCCTTCCCCTCCCCTCAGTCCGCCGTGCCCGTCCTCCCCGGCCCCGACCAGCCGGACCTGCGCCGCGTCATCACCACCGAGCCCGTCATCGAGTCCGTCGACGGTGACCTCCGCCCGGAGGACATCGAGGCCGCCATCAAGGCCGTCACTCCGCTCGTGCAGCAATGTTTCGAGGATTCCGCACAGCGGAACCGGGGCCCACAGGCCGTGAAGCTGCGCTTCATCGTGGAGGCCCGGGGTGGGGGCACCGGGGAGATGAGGGGGGGCGAGCTGCTGGTGAGCACCATTCCGGACCCGATGGTGCAGGCGTGCGTCGTGGATTCACTCCTGGACATCGGGTTCCCCACCCCTTCCCGGGGTGGAAAAGCGACGGTGGTGTATCCCTTCGAATTCCGCGTACCCATGGAGGCTGGCCCGTGAGCCCCGGTTTTGCGTATGGTCCCGAGGCCCTCACGCCCCTCAATGCCCGTCTCCGTCGAACAGCTTGGCCCCCAGGACGCGGACGCCCTGCGGGCGCTGCTTTCGAAGGACCCGGTCCACAACCTCTACCTGCTGGGGTTGCTGGAGGAGTTCGGCATCGCCGCGCGGGGCCGCATCCCCTTCGCCTTCTACGGCCGCTTCGACAACCAGGCGCTCACCGCCGCGGTCTTCGTGGGGGGTGAAGGGGGCCTCGTCGTCCCCAGCGCCAGCGACGCGGGCGCCACCAGCGTCATCGCGGACGCGTTGGCCTCCTCGCTGCGCCTGCGGGCCACCGTGGGAGACAAGTCCGCCGTGGACGCGCTCCTGCGCAGCCTGTCCCCCGGCAAGCCAAGGCTGTCTCGCACCCAGCGGTTGTTCTCCGTGTCCGCGGATGACCTGGGGCCCTTCACCAATCCCCTCTTGAGGCTGGCCCGCGAAGAGGACCTGCCCCGCCTGCTCCCCCTCGCGCAGGGCTACGTGCGCGAGGCGCTGGAGAGAGACCCGCTGTCGGAGGACCCGAGCGGCTACGAGGCGCGCGTCGAGCAGCGCGTGCGCCAGCGCCGCACGTACGTACTGGAGGAGAACAACGCGCTGGTGCTCAAGGTCGACATCGGCAGCCGCTCCCAGTACGGCGCGGAGCTGGAGGGCCTGTACACCGTGCCCGCCGAGCGCAAGAAGGGCCACGCGACGCTGTGCCTGGGACAGATTTCCCGGCACCTGCTGTCCTCGCTGCCCCGGCTGACGATGCGAATCGACGAGCGCGACGAGAGCACCGCGCGCATCGCCCGCAAGGTCGGCTACCTGGCCGGCCGCACGTGGCGCCTGGTGCTGGTGGAGTAGCTCGCGGCCCCAGGTACGGATGCGGTACGGTCCGCGCCCTCCATGAGCCGTCCCACGCCTTCCCGCCGTCCCCTCTCTGGAGAGGGCCCCGTCATCCTCCACCGCGCCACGGACCCCCGCTGGCTGCCGCTGGCGCTCGAGCACTTCGACGCGGTGCTGGTGGACCACGCCCACTGCGAGAAGAAGGCCGCGGCCAACGCCCTCTCCATGCTCCAGGCGTACCCGGACCTGCCGGGCCTGCCGGCGCAGATGGCTCGGCTGGCGCGCGAGGAGAGCGCGCACCTGGCCCGCGTGCTGGACTTGATGGAAGCGCGGGGGCTGACGCTCACCAAGGACGCGGGAGACCCCTACGCCCAGGGCCTCCAGAAGCTGGTGCGCACGCCCGCCCTGGAGCGCAGGTTGGACAGGCTGCTCGTCGCCGCCGTCATCGAGGCGCGCTCCTGCGAGCGGCTGTCACTGCTCGCCGAAGGGCTCACGGACCCGGCGCTCGCCCGCTTCTACGGGGAGCTGGCCCAGTCCGAGGACGGGCACCAGTCGCTCTTCTTCCGTCTGGCCGTCACCGCCAACGGAGGCGACGAGGCCGCCGTGCGCGAGCGACTGGAGTGGATGCTCGGCCACGAAGCGCGCGTGCTGGACGAGGTCGGCCTTCGCGCCGCCATCCACTGACGCCTTCGCGGCCTTCCCCTCGAACGGCCACACCCACGGCACCGCCACCGTCAGCACGCAGAGCAAGAGCGCGGTGAGCGGCGTGCCCAGCCGGAAGAAGTCCGTGAAGCGGTAGTGCCCCGGCCCGTAGACGAGCACGCAGCTGGGCTCCAGCGGGGTGATGAACGAGCAACTGGCCGCCAGCGTCACGCCCATGGCGAAGGGGCGCACGTCCACGCCCAGCTGGGTGGCCGCGTTGAGGGCCACTGGCAACACCACCAGCGCCGCGGCCTGGTTGGACATGGGCGCGGACAGGAGGATGGTGAGCAGCATCAGCGCCACCAGCACCGTGCGGGGCCCGCCGAAGTCGCCCAGCTCCGCCACGTGCCGCCCCAGGTACTTCCCCGCGCCGCTCACCTCCATGGCGAGCCCCAGCGCCATCATCGACCCGATGAGCAACACCACGCGCCAGTCCACGCGGAAGGCGTTGCGCGCGTCCACGCAGCGGGTGGCAATCATCGCCAGCATGCCGGTGAGCCCCGCCACCGACAGCGGGACGATATCCAGCGAGCCCGCGGCCAGCGCGCTCAGGAAGAGCACCACCGCGAGCAGCGCCTTGCCATAGCGCGGCGGTTGGTAGTCATGGCCCCCGAGCACCACCAACTGGCCCCCTTCCGCCAGCTCCGACACCTTCTGCCGGGGCCCGCGCAGGAGCAGCACGTCCCCCACCGCCAGGGGCAGCAGCGACATGCGCCGCTCGCCGAAGATGCGACCCAGCAGTTGGAGCTTGGTGACGCGCTGGATGCTCGGGTGACGGTGCAGCGCCAGCGCCACCAGCCCGTAGCGCTCCACGAAGAGCGACTCCCTCAAGCTCCGGCCCACCAGCGCGCTGCCCGGCGGCACCGTGGCCTCCACCAGCGCGGTGTCCTTGTCGAGCTGGTCCTCATCCGCCAGCCGCAGGTCCGGACGGATTTCGATGCCCCGCAGGTCCTTCACCCGGAGGATGTCCTCGCGACTGCCCTCCACCAGCAGCCGCTCGTCGCCACGCAACAACTGCGTGGGCTCGGCCGACGCCGCGCGCCCGTCCCGGACGATGCCGATGACGCGCAGCCCCAGGCCCTCGGTGATTTCCGCCAGCGGCTTGTCGATGTAGCGCGAGCCCTCCGGCAACACCGCCTCCGTGAGGTAGTCGCGCAGCACCCATTCCTCCTCGCCGGCCTTGCCCTCGCGCGAGGGCAACAGCAGGGGCCCCAGCACCACCACGACGAGGATGCCGATGACGGCCACCGGCAGGCCCACCGGCGCCAGCTCCGCCACGCCGATGCCGCGCATCCCCATGCGCTCCAACGCCGCGGACATCACGAGGTTGGTGGACGTGCCGTAGAGGAACACCATGCCGCCCAGCATCGACGCGTACGCCAGCGGCAGCAGCACCTTGCTCTTGGGCACCTTGGCCCGGTTCGCCGCGCCAATGGCCACCGGCAGGAACGCCGCCGTCGTCACCGTGTTGGAGATGATGGAGGAGAACACCGCCACCACCGTCATCATCGCCATGACGAAGGTCTGGTGGCCGAAGCGCGCGAAGAAGGCCAGCCGCTGCCCGACGAGCTGCACCACGCCCGTGGAGGCGAGCCCCTGCGTCATCGCCAGCAGCGTGAAGATGAAGATGACGGTGTCGTTGCTGAAACCCTCGAACGCCTGCGCCGGCGTCAGCACTCCCGTCAGCGCCAACAAGCACACCACCACCAGCGAGCTGACCTCGATGGGAATGGTGTCGATGGAGAACAGCACCAGCGCGACGACGACGATGCCCAGGACGATGGCGATGGTCATAAAACCCGGAGGGGCCCCAACCTGTACCCTCCGGGTGCGGACGGTGAGTCCCTGCCGCACCGCGCCGTCAACTACTAGATGCCCGGCCGCTGATAAGTGGAATTAGTAGAGCCCCGCCTGGGGGGGCGGTTGACTGCCGGACGCCAGTTGCTTTTGGGCGCCCCTTCCAGAAGTTTTGACCTTTCTCCCGCTGGTAGGGTGCTCGCCCTTTTTCACCAGGATAGGGAGCCCCTCTCTTGAGACAACACAAGGAAACTTCCATGGCTTCAACGCAAGTGGCGGCGGCGGCCTCTGTGGCCCCCACGAAGAACCCCACGCTGCTGGCCTGGGTGGCCGAGATGGCCAAGATGACCCAGCCGGACAGCATCGTCTGGTGCGACGGCTCCGAGGCCGAGAAGAAGCGCTTCACGGAGCAGGCGGTGCAGGAGGGCATCCTCATCCCGCTGAACCAGGAGAAGCGGCCGGGCTGCTATCTGCACCGCTCCAACCCGAACGACGTGGCGCGAGTGGAGCACCTCACGTTCATCTGTACGCCCAACAAGACGGATGCGGGCCCCACCAACAACTGGATGGAGCCGGAAGAGGCGTACACGAAGCTGGAGCAGCACTTCGCCGGCAGCATGAAGGGCCGCACCATGTACGTGGTGCCCTACGCCATGGGCCCCATCGGCAGCCCCTTCACGAAGATCGGCGTGGAGCTGACCGACAGCGTCTACGTGGTGCTGAACATGCGCATCATGGCGCGCATGGGTAAGCAGGCCCTGGACATGCTGGGCGACAGCGACGACTTCAACCGCGGCCTGCACAGCACCGGCGATGTGAATCCGGACCGCCGCTACATCTGTCACTTCCCCCAGGACAACACCATCTGGAGCTTCGGCTCGGGCTATGGCGGCAACGTGCTGCTGGGCAAGAAATGCCTCGCCCTGCGCATCGGCAGCTACCTGGGCCGCGAGGAGGGGTGGCTGGCCGAGCACATGCTCATCCTCGGCGTGACGAGCCCCAAGGGTGAGACGACCTACGTGGCCGCCGCCTTCCCGTCCGCGTGTGGCAAGACGAACTTCGCGATGATGATTCCGCCCGCCGAGTACAAGGGCTGGAAGGTGGAGACGGTCGGCGACGACATCGCCTGGATGCGCCCGGGCCCGGATGGCCGCCTGTACGCCATCAACCCGGAGGCCGGCTATTTCGGCGTCGTCCCCGGCACCAACTACAAGACGAACCCCAACGCCATGGAGACCATCTCCAAGGACACCCTCTTCACGAACGTGGCCCTGACGGCCGACGGCGACGTGTGGTGGGAGGGCAAGGACGGCGAAGTCCCGGAGGAGCTCACCGACTGGCAGGGTCGCCCCTGGAAGAAGGGCAGCCCGGAGAAGGCGGCGCACCCCAACAGCCGCTTCACCGCGCCCATGTCCAACAACCCGGCGCTGAGCCCCAAGGCCAATGACCCGACGGGCGTGCCCATCTCCGCCCTCATCTTCGGCGGCCGTCGCTCCACCACGGTTCCGCTGGTCATCCAGGCCTTCAACTGGACGCACGGCGTGTTCCTGGGCGCGACGATGGGCAGCGAGACGACGGCCGCGGCCACCGGCAAGGTGGGCGTGGTGCGCCGCGACCCCATGGCCATGCTGCCCTTCTGCGGCTACCACATGGGCGACTACCTCCAGCACTGGCTGGACATGCAGAAGACCATTCCCCAGCTGCCGAAGATCTTCCAGGTGAACTGGTTCCGGCAGGACAAGAACGGCAAGTTCCTGTGGCCGGGCTTCGGCGACAACATGCGCGTGCTGGAGTGGGTGGTGAACCGCGTGCATGGCCGCGTCCCCACGAAGGAGACGCTCCTGGGCTGGGTGCCGCGCGCCGACGAGGGCCTCAACCTCAAGGGCCTGGACGTCCCCGCGGACGTCATCGCGGAGGCCACCTCCATCAAGGAGGACGAGTGGAAGACCGAGCTGAAGAGCCAGGAGGTCTTCTTCGAGCAGCTGGGCACCAAGGCCCCGGAGGCGCTGACGCTCCAGCGCAAGCTGCTGATTTCGCGGCTGGAGAACTAGTCGCCCGCCTGTAGCGTCCTGAATCACCCGTCGGGGCCGCTTCCTGACCCATTCACTGGGTGGGAGCGGCCCCGACTCGTTTCACGAAGAGTGAGGTCGCCCTCTTCGACCGAAGGCCGGCTTAGCGATAGGCTTGTGTCCATCATGAGACTGGTCTTCGTTTTGTCGGCGGCCCTTGTGCTGTCGCCCCCGGTGGCGCTCGCCCAGCGCGGCGCCAAGAATCCAGCGGCCCTCATCAAGGACGGCGAGCGGCTCTACCAGGCAGGCAAGTACGCCGAAGCGGCGGACGTGCTGAAGAAGGCCCACGAGGCCCAGCCCAACCCGCGCCTCATCTTCAACATCGCCGTGTCGTTGGAGAACGCGGGCGAGCTGAAGGAGGCTCTCTCCTGGTACCAGCAGTACGTCGGCAACACCGAGGGCACGGACCCGGCGCTGCTCAAGCGCAGCGCGCGCAGCATCGACAAGCTGCGGCTCCTGCTCGACAAGGAGAACCAGGCCCAGGCGTCCGCGGACGCCGAGCGCCAGAAGCTCCAGGAGGAGGCCGAGGCGGCCCGGCGCCGCGCGGACGAGGAGCAGCTGGCGACGAAGCGCGCGGAGGAGGAGAACGAGCGGCAGCGACAGGCCGAGTTCGCGCGCGCGATGAAGTCCTACCAGCGGCAGAAAATCGCGGCGTTCGCCATTGGCGGCGTGGCCGTGCTGGGCGTGGGCGCCGGCGTGCTCTTCGGCATGCAGGCCTCCGACGAGCGGGAGAAGTTCGACGCGGCGCGCACGGAAGACACCAAGCAGAGCTTCGCGGACAGCACCAAGAGCAAGGCGCTGCTCGCGGACATCGGCTTCGGCGTGGGCCTGGCCGGCGCCATCACCGCCATCATCCTGTATCCGAAAGACGGCCCCCCCGTGGAGGGCGAGGTCCGGCTGACGCTGGCGCCTCGCGGAACCGGCGCGGGCCTGGAGGTCAGCTTCTGATGAAGACCCTGGGACTCATGACGTGCTGCGCGGCGCTGCTGGCCGGCTGCAGCTTCACCACCGCGAGCGGCCTCACCGAGTGTGAGTCGAGCGCGGACTGCGACACCAATCAGGTCTGCTCGGCGTCCGGCTTCTGCCTGCCCCAGCCGGAGGGCTGCGGCGAGGTGGTGGGCACCACCACTGGACGGCCCATCCTCCTGGGCGCGGCGCTGCCCCTGACGAACTCGGGCGGCCCGGACGAGTCCGAGGTCCAGGCGCTCAACGCCATCAAGCTGGCGCTCGAGGAAATCAACCAGCGCGAGGGCATTGGCGGCCGGTTCTTCAACCTCCTCATCTGCGACACCCGCTCCGACCCGGCGCGGGCCAAGACGCAGGCGGAGTGGCTGGTGACGGAGAAGGGCGTGCCGGCCATCTTCACCTCCGGCAGCGCGCAGACCATCGCCGTCAGCAGCGTCGCCATCGCCAACAACGTGTTGTTGATGACGCACACCTCCACCAGCGCGGACATCGCCAACCTGAGCGACAAGACGGCGGCGTCCGGCGACGTGGGCCTCGTGTGGCGCACGGCTCCCTCGGACCTGCTCCAGGGCCGCATCATCGCCGACCTGGTGCGCAACGCCCGGCCGTTGGCCGACAGCAGCCGGCCCTTCGCCACGGTGAGCACCGTGAGCCTGGTCTACGTGGACGACGCCTACGGCCAGGGCCTGTTCGACACGATTCTCACCCGGTTGGGCACCGACCGGGTGCCGTCCTCCGCGCCGTACCAGCGCAACGGGGACGTCAGCGCCGCGGTGACCCGCCTCGTCGACGGCAAGCCCGACGTGGCGGTGATGGCGGGCTTCTCCGAGGACAACGCCAAGATCATCAGCCAGGCCGTCACGCGGGGCCGCACGGGGCAGATGTACTTCTTCACCGATGCCAGCAAGGACTCGGGCCTCTTCACGGCCCTGGGCGCGGCGCGCACCCAGATTGAAGGCGCCTACGGCACCTCTCCCGCGCAGGCCCGCCTGGGCGACACCGTGTACAACACCTTCAAGGAGCGCTTCCGCTCGGCCAACAACAACACCGACCCGGGCCAGTTCTCCTTCACCGCGCACGCGTACGACGCCATGTACCTGGTGGCGCTGGGCGCGGCCTACGCCGCGGGGGCGGACGTCAACAACCCGCAGCCCATCACCGGCGACCGCATCGCCGTGGGCCTGTCGAAGCTGACGCCGCCCTCGGGCACGCAGGCCACCACCTACCCCCTGGGCTTCAGCCGCTTCACCGACGCGCGCAACGAGGTCAGCACCGGCAAGGTCATCAACGTGCAGGGCGCCAGCGGCGCGCTGGACTTCGACGCCACCGGCGAGGCCCCGTCCGAGTACGAGCTGTTCCGCGTGGAAGGCGGGGCGTTCAAGACGGTGGAGCTCATCATCCCGCCGCAGACCTGAGCCGCACGCGCTCTACTCCGCCGCCCCCAGCACCCGCGTGAGCGGGCCCAGGGCGGCGGAGAACACCTCGGGCGGCGGCAGCAGGGACAGCACCAGGAACGCCCCCGAGTCGAAGTCGTAGAAGTAGCCGGGCTGCGCGAGCACGCCCGCGTCCAGGAGCGCGAGGCACGTCGCCTCGTCTCCCGGCTCCCTCGGAATCCGCAGCACCGCGCTCCACCCTCCGTGCGCGGGCACCACGTCCCACGGAGCACCCGGGGGACGCGCGGCGACGAGGCGACGGCGGTGGCCCCTCACCCGCTCCAGCAGCGCCTCCTGGAAGACAGGCGCGTGGGCGAGCAGCGCGGGCAGGGCCAGTTGCACCGGGGTGCCCACGGACAGGTACGTGTCCGCCACCCACTCCAGGCGCGCCAGGGCCTCGTCACGCGCGGCGGGAGGGCCGCCCACGTGCGTCCACCCCAGCTTCAGGCCGGGCAGGCCGCAGACCTTGGAGAGGCCGGAGAGGCTGAAGGTGAGCATGGGCAATTCGCGCCCCGCCACGCTGGCCACGCGGTGCGGCTCCACGTCCCAGCCGTAGTCGGAGAACACCTCGTCGCAGAGGAGGGCCAGGCCGTGGCGCGCGCAGACGTCCGCCAGCGCGGCCAGCTCCCCCTCTTGCAGGAAGTGGCCGGTGGGGTTGCCGGGATTGACGACGAGCACGGCGCGGGTGCGCGGGCCGAGCGCGGCCTCCACCGCGCCCGCGTCCAGGCCGAAGCCATGCGCCAGCGGCAGGCGGTAGGGACGCGTGCCCACTCCCTCCAGCCGGGCCAGGTGCTCGAAGAGGGGGTAGCAGGGGGCCGGGACGAGCACGTCGTCACCGGGCTCGCACAGCAGCTTGAAGAGCCAGCCGTACGACTCACTGGTGCTGGCGGACAGCACCAGGTGCCCAGGGGAGATGACGGGCCCCCGGGAGGAGAGGTGGGCGGCCACCGCCTCGCGAGCCGAGGGGAGGCCGAGCGCTTCCGGTGCGTAGTCCAGCGCACCGGGAGGGTGGAGCAGTCCGGCGTCAGGCGCCGGGAGCCCCACGCGGGTGGGGTTGGAGACGGTGAGGTCCAGCGGAGGGAGGCCGCGGTGTCGAGCGAGCGCCTCCGCCAGGGGATTGGGGGTGCGGGAGAAGTCGGTGCGGAAGGAGAAGCGGCTCACAGCCCCGTCTGGAGCATGGCGTTGGCGACGCGGCGGATGAGCTCGCGGCGCACTTCCTTCCTGCAATGTTCAATGGCCTTGTCATGAGGCCTGGGAAGCTCCGGGTCCCTGGCTCGCAGGGCGGTGCGGAGGACGAGCTCTACCTTCGTAGGCTCGATGTGGAACAGCCGGGCCCCGTCCTTCTGGAGGAAGTAGGACAACCCTCTCTGGTCGAGGAGCTTGTGGAAGAAGCGTCGGACGTCCGCGAGGAACGTGAGGTCGATGATGTCCGCCATTCGTGAAGGCGTTCTCGCGCGGAAAAAACGGCGCGTCCATTTCACGGCCGCGTCACCCGAAAACTTGCGCGACCTGTAGCACTCGCGTGGAAGGCGGAACGCGCGGGAGGCCGAATTCTCGGCCTCGGCGCTCACGGCACCAGAGGGCGCAGGGCGCGGCGGAACGCGGAGTGCCGGCGCCGGGCGTCGGCCTCGAACGGCACCGGGCCGAGCACGGGAACGCCATGCCGCGCCTCCAGCAGCGCGCGGTTGTCGCGCTCGGAAGTGTCCCGTTCCTGGGAAGAGCGCGACAGCAGCACGGCGCGCACCGGGATGCGGCGGGCCGCGAGCGCCTGGAGCGACAGCGCGGTGTGGTTGAGCGTCCCCAGCCCCGCGCGCGCCACCAGCAACACGGGCAGGCGCAGGGTCTGGATGAGGTCGATGACGTCGTGGCGGGAGTCCAGGGGGACGAAGAGGCCGCCGGCCCCCTCCACCACCGCCGGCCCGTGCTTCAGGCGCGCCCAGGCGGCCAGGGTGACGTCCCAGTCCGGCTCCCGGCCCAGGCGAGCGGCGGCCACGCCCGGCGCCACGGGGGCGCGGAAGCGGTGCGGACAGAGGACGTCCAGGGGCAGCGTGCTCCTCGCCGCTTCGCGCAGGGACAGCGCATCCGCCGGAGCCCGAAGGGAGGCGCACCCGCTCTCGTAGGGCTTGAAGCCCTCGGGGGAGAGGCCCGCGTCGACCAGCAGGGACAGCAGGGCCCGCGACGTCTGCGTCTTGCCGACGCCCGTGTCGGTACCCGTGACGAAAATCTGGAACGGCTTGGACATGACGTGCTCACCAGGTCATGGGAAGAAGGATGCGCGGGCCCATCCATCGGCGCCGCGACCTCGGGGTGTCGCGAGAACGAGCCGCCCCGAGGGCCGAGCCCTTCGCCGGGGCAACTTCCGTGAGAGGCGTGGGAGTCGAGCGTGCATCGCAGGCCCGTGAGGGCCTACTCCTCTCCACGCTGGTGCACTCCCACGCCGCGCAGGGACTCCAGCGCCAGGTCCACGTGGCCCAGCGTGTGCGCCGCCGACAGGCAGAAGCGCAACCGGCTCGTGCCTTCGGGAACCGTGGGCGGGCGGATGGCCTTCACCAGCACCCCCGCCTCGCGCAGCTTCCTCGCCGCCTCCAGCGCGCGCTCGGGCCCGCCGAGCACCACCGGGAACACCGCGCTGCGAGGCTCCGCGCGCAGGCCCATGGAACGCAGCCCGTCCGAGAAGCGCCGGATGTTGCGCCACAGCCGCTCGCGCAGCTCCGGGTCCTTCTCCACGGCCTCCACCGCCGCCTCCGCCGCGGCGCACATCGCCGCCGGCAGCGCGGTGGAATAGATGAACGGCCGCGCCCGGCTGATGAGCAGGTCCGCCACCACGCGCGACGTGGCCACGTACGCGCCCTGCCCTCCCAGCGCCTTGCTCAGCGTGCCCATGCGCAGGTCGACCTGGTCTTCCAGGCCCAGCTCCTCGCACAGCCCCGCGCCTCGCGCCCCCAGGACGCCCGTGGCGTGCGCCTCGTCCACCATCAACGCGGCCCCGTGCGCCCGGCACGCCGCGACAATCTCGCGCAGCGGCGCCACGTCCCCATCCATGGAGAACACCGTGTCGGTGACGACGAGCTTGCGCCGCGCGGGCGTCTCCTCCAGCGCCTTCGTCAGCGCCTCCACGTCCGCGTGCGGATAGACGACGACGCGGGCGCGCGACAGCCGGCAGCCATCCACCAGCGAGGCGTGGTTGAGCGCGTCGGAGAACACCGCGTCCCCCGGTCCCACCAGCGCGGGCAGGATGCCGGTGTTGGCCGCATAGCCGCTGTTGAAGAGCAGCACGGCCTCGGCCCGCTCGAAGGCCGCCAGCCGCGCCTCCAGCCGGTGATGCACGGCGGTGTCACCCACCACCAGCCGGCTGGCACCCGTGCCCAGCCCGTACCGCTCCACCGCGGCGATGGCGGCGGCCCGCACGGAGGCGGAGGCCGCCAGGCCCAGGTAGTCGTTCGACGAGAAGTTGACGAGCGTCTCGCCGCCGACCCGCACCACCGGGCCCTGCGGCGAATCCAGCGGCTCCAGGTAACGGCGCAGGCCACGAGCCTGGAGCGACGCCAGCTCCTCCCGGGCCCAACCGGACGCCGGCGCCGACGAGGCCCCGACGCCCTCCTGCTTCACGTCACTCACGAGCGCCGCCCTACCCCTCTTGCCGGGGCTCCAGGGGGCGGATGCCCGCCTTCTCCAAGAGCGCCATGTCCTGGGTGTACTGGGGGTTGCCGGTGGTGAGCAGCTTCTCGCCGAAGAACAGCGAGTTGGCGCCCGCCATCATGCACATGAGCTGCGCCTCCTCATTCATCTGCTGGCGGCCCGCGGACAGGCGCACCATGGACTGGGGCATCAGGATGCGGGCAGTGGCGATGGTGCGCACCATGTCCACCGTGTCCACGCGGGGCTGCTCGGCCAGGGGCGTGCCCTCCACGGCCACCAGCGCGTTGACGGGCACCGACTCCGGGTGGTGGTCCTGGTTGGCCAGCGTGCGCAGCAGGTTGCAGCGATCATCCACCGACTCGCCCAGGCCGATGATGCCGCCGCAGCACACGGAGATGCCCGCGTCGCGCACGCGGCCCAGCGTCCGCAGGCGATCATCGTAGAGCCGGGTGGAGATGATGTCGCCGTAGTGCTCGGGCGAGGTGTCCAGGTTGTGGTTGTACGCGGACAGGCCCGCTTCCTTCAGCCGCTTCGCCTGGTTGTCGGTGAGCATGCCCAGCGTGGCGCACGCCTCCATGCCCATGGCCCGCACGCCCTTCACCATCTCCAGCACGCTGTCGAACTGCGGGCCGTCCTTCACCTCGCGCCACGCGGCCCCCATGCAGAAGCGGGTGGCCCCGGCCGAGCGCGCCTTCTTCGCGGCGTCCAGCACCTCCGGCACCGCCATCAACTTCTCCGCCTTCACGCCCGTCTTGTAGCGGGCCGCCTGGGGGCAGTACGCGCAGTCCTCCGAGCAGCCGCCCGTCTTGATGGACAGGAGCGAACACAGCTGCACCTTGTTGTCCGTGAACACGGCGCGGTGGACCGTCTGCGCGCGGTGCACCAGGTCCAACAGGGGCATGGCGTAGATGGCGCGAACCTCGGCCAGCTCCCAGTCATGGCGCACGGCGACGCCCTCGGGCGCGGGCGCGGCATGGTGGGCATGGCCGTGAAAGGACTCGCTGGAAGCGGCGGTGTCGGACATGGGCTCCTCGAAATCGTGAGGAGCGCGAAGCTGCGCGGGCGGCGGAAACTTGTCAACGCCTCAGCGCGGACAGGTTGACAACATCCCACCCGTCCCTCTGAAAAGACGACCGGCGCCCACGGGAGACCCGGAGCGCCGGCCGTGACCCTTCCCTAGACGGGAAGGGGTGCGTCAGACATGGACGCGACGCCGACCGGCCAGTCCCACCAGGAACAGGACGGCGATGGCACCCAGCACGGAGAACAGCAGACCGGACGGGTGCAGGTCGAAGATGCGGCCGTCACTGCGGAACAGCGAGCCGATGAAGCCGCCCACGAAGGAGCCGACGATGCCCAGCAGCGTGGTGGCCACCAGCCCCATGGACTGATTCCCCGGCATCAGGGCGCGAGCAAGAAGACCAGCGAGAAGGCCAATGACCAGGAAAGCGATAATCCCCATGACGGACCTCACTATGAGTGGTGAAGGGGGCGCACGGAGCGGCGCCCACCTGGCTTGTGATTGAGCCAGCGCGTCTCCGCGCCGCCCGTGGGAATGAAGCTGGGTCGCCCCTCCCTTTCGTACAACTCGCTGGCATGGGGATTGACATCGCGCCTGCCTGCTCACCGGTCGTGCCTGCTCGACAGCCCGCCGGAACGTCAGGGTTCCGGGATACACACACAACCCATGGCGAAGGCGAAGACGCACTACACCTGCCAGGCTTGCGGGTACCAGACGGCGAAGTGGCTGGGGAAGTGCCCGGACTGCGGCGCGTGGAGCTCGTTGCTGGAAGAGGCCGGGGCGAAGCAGGACGAGAAGCGCCCGGCGTGGGGCGCCTCGGGCGGCGCGGCGAAGCCCATGCTGCTCAAGGAAGTCAGCGGCGAGACGGAGGTGCGCCGTCGCACGGGAATCGCCGAGTTCGACCGCGTGCTGGGCGGGGGCGTGGTGAGCGGCTCCGTCGTGCTGCTGGGCGGAGACCCGGGCATCGGCAAGTCCACGCTGCTGCTCGCCGCGCTGGACAGGCTGGCCCGCCATGGCCCCGTGCTCTACGTGTCCGGTGAGGAGAGCCTGCGCCAGACGAAGATGCGGGCGGAGCGGCTGCGCGTGGAGGGAGACGCCATCCACCTGTTCGCGGAGACGGACGCGGAGCGGGTGCTCGCGGCCACCGAGTCGCTCAAGCCGCAGGCGCTCGTCGTGGACTCCATCCAGACGATGTACCTGCCGGAGCTGGGCAACGCGCCGGGCAGCATCACCCAGGTGCGCGAGGTCGCCGGCCGGCTGATGGCCTACGCCAAGCGCACGGGGGTGCCCACCTTCATCGTGGGCCACGTGACGAAGGAGGGCTCCATCGCCGGCCCCCGCGTGCTGGAGCACATGGTGGACACCGTCCTCTACTTCGAGGGCGAGCGCGGCCACCCCTTCCGAATCTTGCGCGCGCACAAGAACCGCTTCGGCTCCACCAACGAGATTGGCGTCTTCGAGATGAAGGGCGCGGGCCTGGTGGAAGTCTCGGACCCCTCCGCCCTCTTCCTGTCCGAGCGCCCCGTGGGCAAGTCCGGCAGCGTCGTCACCAGCACGCTCAACGGCACCCGTCCCCTGCTGGTGGAGGTGCAGGCGCTGGTGGCGCCCACCGGCTACGGCACGGCGCGGCGCACCGCCATCGGCGTGGACGGCAACCGCGTGGCGCTGCTCGCCGCGGTGCTGGAGAAGAAGGAGGAGATTCCGCTGGTGGGCTGCGACCTCTTCGTCAACGTGGCGGGCGGCATGCAGCTCAACGAGCCCGCGTGTGATTTGGCCGTCTGCGCGGCGCTGGTGAGCAGCCTCCAGAACCGGCCCATGGACCCGCACACGCTGGTGCTGGGGGAGGTGGGCCTCGCGGGCGAGGTGCGCGCGGTGGGGCAGATGGAACCCCGGCTCGTGGAGGCCGCGAAGATGGGCTTCCAGCGCGTGGTGATGCCCGCGGGCAGCGCCCGGCGCATGGAGGGCACGAAGCTGAAGGTGGTGGGCGTGGAGACGCTGGGCGACGCGCTGCGCGCGATGTTCGACTGAAGGCCCCTACTTCTTGCCGACCACCGTGAAGGGCACAGGCTCCGGGCGCGCGTCGTAGCTGCCGCGCGACGCCTGGATTTCCGCGCGGTGCTGGACGGCCCACTGGCCCAGCACCGTGACGGGCTCGAGCAGCGTCCGGCCGAGCGGCGTCAGCGCGTACTCCACCCGGGGAGGCACCGTCGGATGGACGGTGCGGGTGACGAGCCCGTCGCGCTCCAGGCCGCGCACGGTGAGCGTCAGCATCCGCTGGGAGATGCCCTCGATGGCCCGCTTCAAGTCGCTGAAGCGCAGGGGCCCCTCTCCCAGGCTCCCCACCACCTGGACGCTCCACTTGTCGCCCACCCGGGTGAGCACATCCCGGACGGCCAGGCAGGACTCCGACGCTGGATCAGGCCTCGAGGAGGGCTCCAAAGACTTCACGGACCCTGGTGACATGGATGTGCCTCCTTGTGGAGAAATGCGCGGACCGTTACTGGTTCGCCGGTTACCTGTTGTAACCGACGCACCTTTCGGAACCCACTTCCCTTTCAGGGAGTCCCCCATGACGACCGCCGCCTCCTCCACCGCAGTGTCCACCCCCTCCAAGCCCTGGGCTCTCTGGCTGGGTCGCGCCTTCTCGGCGCTCACCGTCGCCGGGCTCGGCTTCAGCGCCGTGATGAAGGTGAGCCAGTCGCCCGACGTCATCAAGGGCTTCGAGCACTTCGGCTATCCCGCGTCGGTGATTGTCACCATCGGGGTGGTCGAGCTCCTGGTCGCGCTGCTCTACGCGGTACCCCAGACGGCGGTGCTCGGCGCCATCCTCGTCACCGGCTACCTGGGCGGCGCGACGGCGACGCACGTGCGCGTGGCGGACCCGTTCATCGCGCCCATCATCCTGGGCGTCCTCGCCTGGGCGGGCCTGTTCCTGCGGGACGCGCGCCTGAGGGCGCTGCTGCCCCTGCGCCGCACCCCCTGAAGCACGCCCCCTCCCGCGCCCCTTCCAGCTTCGAAGGGGCGCGAGGCTCGGGCAGTCACGCGCGAACTACCAGTTGACGACGAAGGTGCAGGAAGCCCCGCCCTTCTGCCGACAGCCGTGCGCCGGGTCATGCGTCACCGTGGCGTTGGGCATGAAGCGCTGGGCCATGCCCTTGACCAGCCCCTGGTCGAACCGACACGGATAGGGATTGCCACACACCACATAGCCCTCGTTCTTCCCGGCGATGGCGGTGTAGGCGTAGTGGCCAATGCCCTCCAGCATCTCCCCCGTGGCGGGGTTGAACATGTCCTTGCCGTTCTTCCGGTGGTTCATGTGGAAGGCCACGTCGATGGAGGCCAGGGCCTTGTGGATGTCGGTGATGTCCGGAGGGAACACGGCGTTCTTCGGAATCATCGACCCGACCTTCTCCAGGCCGCGCCCGCCCAGCAGGGTGTCGATCTTCTTGTACGCCAGCAGGTAGTCCTCCAGCGGGTACCAGGCACTGGGGTCGAGCGCGCGCTCCCCCCCGGCGCCGCGCGCCTGGACCTTCATCACGTCCAGCAGGGCATTCACCAGCACGGAGAAGGATTGGATGGCCTCGACGATGGAAACGACGCTCAGGCCCGTGACGGTGATGCCGGGCTCATAGGAAGCTTGTGACATGTTGAGAGGTTCCTGAAGAGGGTTCGGCCTTACCGACCGTTGGACTCGAAGGCACGGTGGGCGGTGTGGTTGCGCAGATACATGAAGCACTCCTTCAACCCATCCCGCAGGCTGCCGAGCGTCTTCACATCACGCAGGTCCACGCCAATCTGGGTCAGCGTCTGCGCGATGACGGGGCTGATGCCCGTGACGACGCAGTAGGTGCCGAGCAGGCGGGCGGCGTTGACCATCTTCACGAAGTGGTTCGCGGTGGAGGTGTCCACCACCTCCACGCCCGTGATGTCGATGATGGCGCACCGGGCCTTGCCCTGGGAGATGCGGTGCAGGAGCCGCTCGGTCATCTCCAGCGAGCGCTGCGTGTCCACCACGCCGACGATGGGGAGCGTCAGCACGTCCTCCCACAGCTCGATGATGGGCGTGGACAGGTCTCGGATGGCCAGTCGCTGCCGCTCGATGGTGGAGAGCTTCTCCTCCAGCTCACGCCGCGCGACGTCGAGCTTCCGGATGGACTGCTCGTTCTCGTGCACGGACGCGTGGAGCTGGCGCGCGAAGAGGTTGATGGTTTCCTCGAACGAGGAGAACGCATCGTCGTTCTCCAGCGGGATGAGGTGCTGGTCCGGGTTGAACTCCCCGAGCGAAATCATCGCCAGCACGTCTCGGATGCGCTCGAGGCGCTCGAGGTTGACTTCGACGACCTGGGACTGCGGTTGCGACTGATTCATGGGGCGAGGAGGCCCGGACCGTGTGTCAGGGAGAACAGCGTGAACGGCCCGATACCGGAGCTTTTCGAAAGGATATGCCCAAATCCTCACATGGCTTCAAATGGGTGGAGGCAGACCCGGATGAAACACCGAATTCACCGTCTACACCGCTCGAAGCCGGATACCCCTGCAAACATCGCGAACCCTGGGGCGGCGGACAATTCCTCATCAATCCAGACATGAACCCTGGCAATCAACCGAGCGCTCGCACCGGACGGCCCCCTGCCCGCATCAATCCCATATCAAGCGTGTCGGAAGCGACATCCGGGCGCGCTCTTGCGCTCGCGGGCACCTTCGCGTCACACGATTGAGGTGCAGTCGACGCTTGCGGCGGGTGTCCCGTCCACGGGCTGACGCGACGCCTCGCGCGCTGACGCGGCGATGACCTGCCGTGACTAGGACAGGGGCATGGCGTCCATCGACCCACCCGAGACCCGCACCCTCCTGGCGGACGTGAAGCCCCGGCTGCGAGGCGTGTCCCATGCCCTGGCCTTCCTGGCCGCGCTGTGGGGCTGCTTCGTGCTCGCCATCGCCCCCGCCCAGGGCACGCAGCAACTGGCCGATGGGGTCTTCGGCTTCTCCCTGGTCCTGATGTTCGGCACCAGCGCGGCCTATCACCTGCCCACCTGGAGCCCTGTCGCGTACCAGCGCCTGCGGCGGATGGACCACGCGGCCATCTACCTGCTCATCGCGGGGACCTTCACCCCATTGGCCACGCTCGATGCCCCGGGCGCCTGGACGGAATACCTGCTCGGGGTGATGTGGGCCTGCGCGCTCACGGGCGCGGGGCTCTCGCTGCTGGGCATCTCCGGGCCGCGCGGTGTCCGCTCGGTGCTCTACACCCTCCTGGGCGCCATGGCGGCCCCGGTGATGCTGCGGCTGCCCGGCGTGATTGGCGCCGAGCGGGCCTCGTGGCTCCTCTTCGGCGGCGGCCTCTACGCCGTGGGCGCCGTCGTCTACGCGCGCAAGTGGCCGGACCCCAGCCCCGCCGTCTTCGGCTACCACGAGGTGTTCCACATCCTGGTCATCGCCGGAGCCAGCACGCACTACGCCGTGCTCGTCGACTTCCTCTGGAACCGCTGAAAACGTCGCGCGTCCGCGACCGGGGCGCCCCACTTCGTCAGCCCGCAAGCACCCTACGTGCGACTCGTCGGCCAGACACAGCAACCCCATTGACAGGTTACGAACTTCGAGCGTGCTTCCGCGCCCGTTCCATATAACTTGTCAATGTGGTTTCGAACTTCACCGAGGTCCCCATGGCCGCCAGGCATCGCCCCACTCCCGCGCATCCCCCTGTTCCGAAGGGAGAGCTGATGGACGGGTTCAAGTTCCGCTCGGGGCGGCTGTCGTTGGACCTGCCGGCCACCCTGGCCGGGCGACTCCAGGATGTGCCGAGGGATTTGCTCCAGGAGCCTACGGACCTGGGCCGGTGGCTGGTGGCCGCGGGACTGGCCACTCAGATGCAGGAGCCCTCGGCGGAAGAGCTGACGCAGGCGCGAGAGCTGCGCGAGGCCATCTACCGGCTGGGCATGGCGCGCGCGCGGGGCGAGAGCTTCTCCGCCAGGGACCGCGCCATCCTCAATCGCTGGGCCGCGGAGCCGCCTCCGGCGCCGCAGCTGGGGCCTCGGGGCCTCTTGTGGACGGGCGCGGGCGTGAGGGGACAGCTCGCGGCGGTGGCGCGCGACGCCGCGGAGCTGTTGGGAGGTCCGTTCGCGGAGCGCATCCGCAACTGCTCGCAGGAAGGCTGTGCCCTGCTCTTCGTCGACACCTCCCGCTCCGGTCAGCGGCGCTGGTGTTCCATGGCGGGCTGTGGAAACAAGGCCAAGGTGGCGGAGTTCCGTCGGCGCCAGCGCGCGGACACCCGTTAGGTCGCCCGAGCCAGCGCCAGGAGCCTGCGGGCCTGGGCCTCCAGCGCGGCACGCATCTCCTCGGGCTGCTGGACGTGAAAGGCGAAGGGCAGCCGCGACAGCTCGCGGGCGAACCAGTCCAGGTCTTCGGTCTGTCCGAGCAGCCGCACGCCGCCTCCGTCCATCGGCTCCAGCACGCCCAGCGTGGCGAAGATGGCGCGCCGCGCGGTCGCCAGGTCCGTGTCGAGCCGCACCTCCACCGCGTGCGCTCGCGGCAGGCTGGCCACCGCGAGCGTCACATGCGCCAGCGCATCGAAGCCGTCGGGCCGCTCGAAGCTCATGTCGAGCGACTGCACGGCGCGCACGCGGTCCAACCGGAACGTGCGCAGCCCCTGGCGCAGGTGGCAGACGCCCACCGCGTACCAGCGTCCGCCGCGCCAGACGAGGCCATAGGTGTCGAACTCGCGTTCGGTGTCCTCGTCCCGCGCCGCGCGGTAGGACAGGCGCACCCGCTGCCGCTGCTGCGCCGCGGCGCTGAGCGCGACGAGCGCGGTGTTGTCCAGCGTCGCCCGCGAGCCGGAGATGTCGAGCGTCACCGACTCGTCCACCGCCCGCACGCGCCGCTTGAGCGGCGCGGGCATCACCCGCTCCAGCTTCGCCTGGGCGCTGGCCACCGCGGGCGCCGCCTCCGACAGCCCCATGCCCCGCGCGGCCAGCAGGCCCACGGACAGCGCCAGGACTTCGTCATCGGTGAACATCATGGGTGGCAGCTTGAAGCCCGCCACCAGCATGTACGCCCCGTCGCGTCCGCGCTCGGCGGTGATGGGGATGCCCAGCTCCTCCAGCTTCAGGATGTAGCGACGCACCGTGCGCCGGTCCACCTCCAGTCGCCGCGCCAGCTCCGAGCCGCTCATCCGCCCATGCGTCTGCAACAGCTCGAGCACGGTGAGCACACGCGTGGTGGGACGGGACATGGGGCGCGAACCTAATGCCCAGGGCGCCCGAAGTCCGACGAAGCCCGCTCGTATTCACCCCAGGTGAAGAAAAACCAGAAGGGTCCCGGGTCGGCGTCCCACACCCGTCGTGAAGGAATTTCGCTCCCACCCGTCACGGGCCAGGCGTCACCCCGATTCGCGGCACCGCTGGTCCGAGCAGGGACGGACTTCGGCTTCACGCTGGAGCCCTGTCCGAATCAGGACCGATTCCGCCCTACATGCCCCGTACGGTGCCATTCATGGCCTCGCCCCAGTCCGGGCGCGCTGGCGCTGACGGAAAGGCTCGCGGAATCCGATGACGCAGACCTCGCACCTGTGGCTGTTCTTCGTGTTGGTGTTTGGCATCGTCATCCTCCCGGGGCTGGACATGGCGTTCGTCCTGGCCAGTTCCCTGGTGGGAGGCCGTCGCGCGGGGCTGTCCGCGGTGGGCGGCATCATCGCCGGGGCCGCGTGCCACGTCCTGGTCGGCGCGACGGGCGTCGCAGTGCTGCTCACCGTCATGCCCGCCGCGTTCAATGCCCTCTTGTGGGTGGGCGCGCTGTACGTGGCCTGGATGGGCCTGTCGCTCGTGCGCAGCCCGGCCGCGTTCTCCGCGTCGTCACAGTCGGGGCAGCGCTCGGCGGCGGCGACGTTCCGTCAGGGAGCCCTCACCAACCTGCTCAACCCGAAGGCGTACGTCTTCATGCTCGCCGTCTTCCCGCAGTTCCTGCGGCCGGAATATGGGCCCATCTGGCTCCAGGCCCTGGCGCTCGGCGCCATCATCGCGCTCACGCAAGCCGCGGTGTATGGCGCCGTCGCGCTCGCCGCGGACCGCGCACGCGGCTGGCTGGAGTCACGTCCCTCCGCCAGCGCGCGCGTCGGTCAAGCCGTGGGTGGCCTCATGATGCTCGCCGCCGTCGTCACCGCCATCGAAGGCTGGCGCAGCACCTGACACCGCCCACTCATGTTCTGCGGACGGTGCTCGAACGAATGGCTCTCAAGATGAGCAGCAGGACGACGGCTCCGATGAATGCCACGAAGATGGTCCCCGCGATTCCACCGAAGGGCTGCCCCGCCCCCAGGGCGCGGAAGATGAAACCACCCAGGAACGCGCCCACCACACCCACCACGATGTCTCCGATGATGCCATAGCCGCCTCCCACGACGGCCGACGCCAACCACCCGGCGATGAGGCCGATGACCGCCCACACTAGAATCGTCTCCAAAGACATCACGTCCCTCCTCGCGCTGAAGTGACCTGAAGACACGATAAGCACGCCGGTTCGCGCTCGGCTGGAAGCCAGGTCGTTCGCAAGACAAGCAAGAAGGCGTCCGACCGGATTTAACTGACTTTCTGTTCTTCCAGAGGTAGCTGAAGCTTCAGCCGCTCCAGGTGTCGGAGCCGGCCGAAGCCAAGGAGAGCGCGCATGGGACAGCGTCGGAATGATTCATTGTGGATGAAGTGGGGAATGCTGGTGTGGGTGGGAGCGGCGGTCGCCGGCTGCGCACCGGAGGCGGGTGAGGACGGGGCGGAGGTGGGACAGGCGGAGCAGGAGCTCGCGGCCTGCTCGTATGTGATTACGACGAACACCTACGTGGGCGCGGACTGGTGGGGCACCCTGGTGTTCCAGAACACGGGCACCAGCGCGATGACGAGTCCGACGATTGCGTTCGGCGTCCCCAGCGGCGTGACGTGTGACCACGACGAGCCGGGCTGGACGCACACGCAGAGCGGCTCCACGTGTACGTACTCGCGGACGTCGGGGCTCACCGTGGGCGTGAATGCGTCGTACACATTCTACTATTCGACGAACACGAACACGTCGTTCACCGCGACGAACGTCGTCATCAGCGACCCGAGCTGTGGGGGCACCGTGCCGCCGGTGACGGGGCTGACGGCGAACCAGAAGAAGGTGGCGGAGGCGCTCACCAGCATCTGGGAGAACGACACGCCCACCATCGACTATGCGTACTCGGAGAACATCCAGGACGGGCGTGGCTACACGAATGGACGCGCGGGCTTCTGCACGGGCACGGGCGACGCCATCCAGGTCATCCAGTGCTACAACGCCCGGCGCAGCGCGGCCAACGGCAACATCATGGCCAAGTACATGCCGGGGCTGACGACCATCAACAACCGCTTCCTGTCCACGGGTCAATCCCAGCCATCCACGTCGGAGCTGGACGTCATCGGCAATTGGACGGCGGATTGGGCCACCAGCTACAACAACACGACGACTCGCGCGGACTTCAAGGCGTGCCAGGACCAGGTCAGCGACCAGTTCTATTACACGCCAGCGATGAACGAGGCGAACAAGTGGGGCGCCACCCAGGCCCTGTCGAAGATGGCGCTGTATGACGCGTACATCAACCACGGCGAGTCCGGCGTGAAGAGCCTGACGCGCGCGACGAACATCGCGCTGGGCAACACCGGGCAGGTGGCGCCCTCGGTGGGCTACAACGGCATCACCGAGTCGGCGTGGCTCCAGAAGTTCATCGAGAAGCGCCGCGACGTGCTGGCCGCCGACTCCACGTGGGTGGACGCCATCGACCGAATCGCCGCGTACGAGAAGCTGCGTCGCAGGGGCAACTGGGACCTCTCCGCCGCCGTCCGCAACGACGTGCGCGCTCGCGACTGCTGGACCACGACGTATCCGTTCAGCGGCTACACCGTGCGCAACATCAACGCGGACGGCACCTGGAGCACGCCAGCCACGTACACGTTCTCATGTAACTAGCGGCACCCTGACGCCCTGGTGTGAGTGCGTCAGGGCGTCGTCGCCGCGCGCGGGGGCTCGGAGGATGCGGGCCCTTCGCGACGCAGCCGCCTGCGCAGTGGCGCGGCCACCCAGGTGAGCAGACAGAGCAGCAGGCCCAGTCCGCTCACCGCCAGGGAGGCCGCTTCACCGGGAGGGGCATACCGCCACACCACGCGGTGTGCTCCCGCGGGGACAGCCACGGCGCGCAGCGCGTGGTTCGCGGGAAGGACCTCCGTCGGGACCTCATCCACGGTGGCGCTCCAGCCCGTGAAGTACGCGTCCGACAGCACCAGGACGGAGGGACGCGTGGCATCGACCTCCACCTCCACTTCGTCCACTCCGTACCGTGTGAGCGTGGCCTTCCCGGAGTCACCTCCCGGAGGCGCCGTGGGCAAGGGCTCGCGACACTCGACGACGGCCTGCTGGCCGGGGACGAAGTCGGGCGAGGCAATGACGGCCAGGCTCTCCTCCGGGCCCGACACACACCGAGGCGGGGCGAGGTAGACGCGCGGCAGGGGTCGGGGATGCGCGAGCAGGGAGACCTTGAAGGGCTCGCTCGTGGACAGCACGTTGTTCCGCAGCCGGCGCTCCTCCACCTGGGTCTCATCCGCGACGAAGTAGCCCACGCCCGCGAGCGGCCCATACCGGTTCCACCACTGACGCTGATCCTTCAGGAGGTCCGCCACGCGAGCGGACAACGCGGGCAGGTACCAGTTCGCGCTCTCCACGCCCCACGCCGACGCGCTGTCCGCCGCGAGCACCATCCGCGTGCCCGCCACCTGCGCCTCATCCGGAGTCAGCCCTTCCACCGTCTCCGGCAGGGCGATGCCCGACGCGGTGTAGACACGCGCGCGGCCTGGCAGGGACGGGCCCTCGCGACGCTGGAGCTCCTCCACGAACGGCGGCGCCGTGGTGAGCAGCCGCTGGTCACACGAGACATAGATGGGCTCGCTGACGCGATACAGGTCCGCCGCGAGCAGCAACACCCAGCCCAGGCCCACCTGCCTCGGGTGTGCCGCGAAGAGGGCGAACAGGCCCATCCCCACACAGGTCACCGCCACACAGGCGGCGTCCACCGTGAGCCGCTCCCCGACCTGACGCGACAGCTCCGCCCAGGACGCGTCCGGCCCCGAATAGAAGCCTCGCAGCGCCTGCGCCAGCCACAGCCCCGCGCCCGTCAGCGCCAGCAGCAGCATCCCGGCGCCCAGGCCCACCAGTCCCCAGCCCGCGCGACGACGTCCGCCCCTGGCGCGGTCCAACAGGTCCTGGGCCCCCCACGCCGCGAGCACCGCCAGCCAGAAGGACAGATGCACCGTGAGCTTCTCCGGATAGCGGAAGGCCCGCCACGGAGGAACCAGGTCATAGACAAAGCCATACAGGGGCGTGTGTCTGCCGAACATCAGCAACAACCCCAGCACCGAGAAGCCCACCGCCACCTGCACCCAGCGCTCCCGGCGACGCGCCACCACGCACACGCCCGCCAGGAACAACACCGGCAGCCCGACATAGAGCGAGCGCGCCCAGAAGTCCGTCGTCTGCATGCCCAGCAGTCCCTGGGCGACGGGGCCGCGAAGGGGCGGCTCCAGCGCGAAGACATTGCCCACCGCCAGGTCGAGCAACCGCAGCGGATGCACCGACCAGAGCTGCGCGGACTCGGCGGTGCGGCGCTCCGCGAAGGTCTCCCCCAGCACGGACGCGGAGGCCCAGAGCTGCGCGGTGGCCACCAGCGCCGCGAGCAGCAGTCCCGTCCCCGTGACGAGCAGCACCCGACGACGCGTCACACCAACACCGAGCGGACACAGCACCACGACGAGGAGCACCGTGGCGCCGCACACCGTGAAGCCCTGCGGGTCTCCCGCGAAGAGGACCGTCGGAAGGACACATCCCAGCGCGCCCGCCATCGACCAGGAGCCGCGTGCCAGCACCGAGTCCGCGATGAGCAGGAGCCAGGGCAAGGCGGTGGCGGCCTGGAGGTACAGCAGGTTGTTGGTGAGGCTGACCAGGTACCCACTCAGGGCGAAGGCCAGGGCGCCCAGCGCGGCGGCGAAGGGGAAAGCATCACGGGCCCGCAGGAAGAGGTACGTCCCGGTGGCGGCCAGTGGGTAGCACAGCAGCGCCATCGCGGTCAGCGCGCCGGGCCCGTCGAACAGCAGCGCCAGCACGTTGGCTGGATGGAAGACCCCCGTGACGGTGGCGCCCGCAAAGGGCTGTCCCAGCGCGTTGAAGGGATACCAACCGGGCCAGACGCCCTGGCTCACCGCGTGCGCCCAGTACGCCTTGGCCGGGGCGAACACCCGCAGCATGTCCCGCTCGCAGAGCGCGCCTCCCGTCGAGAGGAGTCGGTGGAAGAACAGCAGCGTGGCGACGACCGACGCACCCAGGACGACCAGGGGCTCACGGAGACGGGGCGAAGAAAGAGAGCGCATGCGGGGGTGCCTCGGGCTTCTACCAGATGAGGGACGTCCGCTCGAAGACGGACCGCGCACGGGGGCGCTCGGCTAGAGTCCGCGCCACGCATGAGCGCGGAGCGACGAAACGCCTTCCCCTGGAGAGAGCTCCCCAGCCTGCTGTCGACGCGGCTGCTGGCGGCGTTCCTCGTCCCCACCCTGCTCTTCGTCGCGGTGGCGGGCACGGCCGTCTACCAACTGGCGCGCTCCATCCTCGAGGAGGAGCTGGGCACCAGCCTCTCCAACATCGCCGCCGCCACCGCCAGCCAGCTCAACGGAGAGCGCATGCTCACGATTGAGGCCGGCGACGACTCGGGTGGCACCCGGACGTGGCGCAACCTGGTGCGCCTGCTGGAAGGCGTGCGCGAGGCCAGCGGCGCGCGCCGCGTCTTCGCCGTGGACGTCCAGGGCCGGGTGCGCGCGGACGTGGGCGGCGGCCTGCCAGTGGGCTCGGAGGTGCCGGAGCTGGCGCGCGACAGGCTGGAGCTGGCGCGGGTCTTCGCGGGCGAGCACGCGGCCAGTCAGGTCCTCTTCACCGGCTCGGATGGGCGGCTGTACAAGACGGGTTATGCCCCCATCGTCCACGCCGGGAAGGTGGTGGGCGCGGTGGGCGTGGAGGGCAGCGCCGCGTTCTTCGGCCCGCTCCAGCACCTGTCGCGCACGTTCGTCATCATGGGCGCGCTGGCCCTCACCGCGCTCGCCATCATCGCGCTGCTCACCGCCCGGGGGCTGGCGCGTCCGCTCGGCCGGCTGATGGACTCCGCGCTGAGAATCGGCCGGGGAGACCTCACCACGCCCGTGCCTCCGGAGCCCACGCGCGAAATCGGCGTACTCGCCCGTGAGCTGGAGGTGATGCGCGGCGCGCTGGAGAGTCGGGACCGACAGTTGAAGATGATGCTCGCGGGCGTGGCCCACGAGGTGCGCAACCCCCTGGGCGGCATCGCCCTGTTCTCCGGCATCCTCCAGGAGGACCTGCGCGCGGGCGCCCACGAGGAGGCCCAGGAGCACGTCGAGCGCATCCAGCGAGAGGTCGCCTTCCTCCAGCGCATCGTCGAGGACTTCCTCGCCTTCGCGCGCGAGCAGCCCCTGGCCCGCGCCCCCGTGGAGGCCCCCGCCCTGCTCTCCGTCGTCCAGGAGCTGTCCTCCGCGGAGGCCAGCATCCGCGACGTGACGCTGGAGGTGGACGCCACGCCCGCCGTGCTGGAGGCCGACGGCAGCCTGCTCACCGCCGCGCTGCTGAACCTGGTGAAGAACGCGGTGCAGGCCTCCGCCTCCGGAGGCCGCGTGCGCATCTCCGGCGCCGAACACGACGGGCGCTACGCCATCCGCGTCCACGACGCCGGCGCGGGGGTACCGGAGGCCGAGCGCGAGCGCATCTTCGAGCCCTTCTTCACCACCCGCGAGAAGGGCACCGGCCTGGGCCTGCCCCTGGCGCGCAAGATTGCCCGCGCGCACGGGGGAGAGCTGCACCTGACGTCCGCGCCGGGCGACACGACGTTCACCCTGACGCTTCCACTGAGGCCCTCGGGCGTCAGCTCGCCACGTTGAACTGACGCGCCATCTGCCCCACCTCGCCCGAGACATGGGCCAGCGAGCGCGTGGCCTCCTGCGTGGACTCCAGCCGCTTCATCGTCGCGTCCATGATTTGCGACAGGTCGGCGATGGCGATGGAAATCTGGGAGATGCCGGCGTTCTGCTGCGTCACCGCGGCGGCGATCTGCCGCGCCGCGGCCGAGTTCTCCTGGGACATGAGCGACAGCTCGCGCAGCGAGTCTCCCGACGAGCGCATCTGGTCCAACCCCGTGCCGATGGTGCGCACGCCCTGCTCACCCATGCTCGCCGCGTCCCGGATGCCCTCGGTGATTTCCTGGAGGATGCGCCGGATGCGCTGCGTGGACTGGATGGACTGGTCCGCCAACGCGCGGACCTCCCGGGCCACCACCGCGAAGCCCTTGCCCTGCTCTCCCGAGCGCGCCGCTTCGATGGCCGCGTTGACGGCGAGCAGGTGGGACTGGGCCGCCAGGTCCTTCACCGTCTCGGTGATGTCGCCAATCTGCGTGGTGCTCTCCGCCAGCTTCGCCAGCCGCTGTTGGATTCCGTCCACCGCGCCGCGAATGTCCGCAAGCCCCGCCACGCTGCGCTCCACCGCCGCCTCGCCCTTGAGGCCCAGCTCCTCCGCGCGCTTCGCCACCTGGAGCACCGCGTCCGCCCGGTCCGCCGCCATGCGCGACGTGCGACGAATCTCCTCCGACGTCACCTGCGCCTCATGCAGCGCGGCGGCCTGCTTCGTGAAGCTCTGTTGTTGCTCGTCGTTGGCCGTGCGCAGGTGGCTGCCCGCCTCGCCCAGCCGCGCGGCCGACGCCTGGAGCGCCAGCGGAAGCTGTCGCAGCCGGGCCAGCACCGCGTTCATCCCCGCCGCCAGGTCTCCCACCTCGTCGGTGGACACCCACGCGGGCGCGACGACGCGTCCCGCCGCCACGGACTCGATGGCCTGTCCCACCGCCTCCGCCGCCCGCGCCTGACGGCGCGCCAGCATCCACGTGGTGATGCCCGGCAACAGCAGCAGCCCACCGACCCACGCCAGGCTGAAGGCCAGCTCTCCCGCCAGCACTCCGCCCAGCTCCATCAACATCCGCGCCGAGCGCTGCGCGCCCTCCGCCACCAGCTCCAGATGAAGCGTGTCGCGGATGCCCTCCAGCTTCACCATCACCACGCATCCGCTGAGCACCAGCGCGGCGACGATGGAGCCTCCAAAAGTGAAGGGCAGGAACCACGCCTGTCGGGGCCACGAGAAGCCGCCGCCCTGGAGCACCACCGTCGGGTCCTTGCGCTGCTCCTCGAGCGCCAGCGGCAGCAGCATCCGCTCCAGCGAGACGCTGATGGGAAAGCCCAGCAGCACGCCGCAGCACACGCCGATGATGGTGCCCAGCACGACGAGGCCCAAATCCTTGTGCCAGGTCAGACACACGTGGAGGCTGAACCAGAAGCCTCCCAGCGTCCATCCGACCCAGGACGTTCCCACCGCCACGCGCCACGGGAGTCGGAGGATGCGCTCCAGCCGCGCACCCGGCCTGTCACCCGCGTACGTCCGCAGCGCGCTGCCCACCAGCCACCGCATGAATACAGCGGGGTAGATCATCCCCAGGCCCACGAGGATGGGCGGCAACACCCACGCCACCGCCTTCACGCCCTCCCAGCCCGCCACTCCCATGGACATGCCATTGAGGTACGCGGCGATGGGCGCGGCTGGCACCACCCACGCCATGAACACCTTGAGCGCACGCCACCGATACTCGCGAATCACCTTGTCTTCGATGCTCATACCGGTCGCTTTCCCGCGTCATGCGGCCACGAAGAATCCATGCTGACGGGATGGCTCCAGACACCATTCTCCGCACGTCATCGAGTGGAAAGCGAGAGGGCCGCGCCCGGTTCCAGACACTGCACAACCGTCATGCCAGAGCTTGTTGAAAGACATACACATCCAGGAAAACCTCCTCCCCAAGCAAACAAGGGCGAGGAGGCGGTCGAGCTCAGTCCGCGCAGCAGGCGCGAATGGCCGCGGAGTACAGGCGCAGGGACTTGCGCGCGGCGGCGGCGACACGGGCGGGCTCGGTGCTCTCCGAGTCCACGGAGAGCTTGAGGATTTCGAGCGCTTCCACCGGGTGCAGGTCGTCGTAGCGGGCGTGGGCCTTGAGCCACATCATGGCGCTCGCGTCGATGCGCGCTCCATCCGAGGCGTAGCCCCGGAAGGGCTCCACCACCTCCTTCGTCCACACACCGGTGATGCCCTCGATGGCCCAGTTGGACGCGGCGATGCCCTCCGCCAGCGTGCCGCGCGCGCAGGTGTCGCGCAGGTGCGCGTGCAGCGCCTGGATTTCCGGCAACGGGCGCACGGAGAAGAGAGAGTCGGGCTCCATGCCGATGGCACGCACCCAGTCGATGAACCACTCCGCGTGTTTCGCCTCGACGCCCAGGTTCTGCAGGAGCCAGCGCCGGATGCTCGCGTCCCCTTCATGCCGCCCATACGTCGTCTTCGCGAGCGACAGGCCCATGTATTTGGGGAAGGACTCGACGATGAGGAAGAACTGCGACAGCACGCGCCGCCAGTACCCCAGCGGCGGGCGACGTCCCTCCGCCGTGTCGCGAAACAGCGGAGGCCAACAGGCCGCGTTCCAGTCCGCGCGCGTCGACTCCAGCATCGACTCCAGCCAGCGCGGATGCGGCGAGGGCTTCAGGGGCGGAGGCCCATAGCGACGCACGAGTGGCTCGAACGAGGGAACATTCACTTCCAGGCTGGTCGACGACATGGCTCCAGGACGCTCCTTTTCGCGGCGGGTGCCAGACCGACATGGCCCCCCCTCACCCGCCGGAGCGGCCCATAGTGGTGACAGCACCTGCACGCGGCCATGCAACTGTTCGCATGCGACGCTTTTCTCACCGCCATGTTTCAGAATTCGCTCTGGAGCACCCCGAGGGGTCTGTCGCACCGCGGCGTCTGTGTTTCCCCTTCCACACGCGAGGCCGCCCGCATGTCGCGGGCGGGCGGGCATGGCTCACGGCGTGCGGGCCACCGCGTGGCGCGCCTTCTCGAGCATGCGGCGCAAGGGCGCTTCATCGGCGCGGGCGAGCGCTTCGTCCCAGGTGAGCCACTGCGCGCCGGTGGACTCGGCGGGGTCATGCGCGAGCGACGCGGGGTCCTCCGCCACGACGAGGTAGCGCACGTCCAGGTGCTGGTGCTCGGGCTCGTCGCGCAGGGCGGGGATGGTGTGGATGTCCACGTCGAGCGGCCGGGGCGCTCGGGGGTGGAGCGTGACGCGGCAGCCGGTCTCCTCGCGGGCCTCGCGCAGCGCGGTGGTCTCCATCAGGCCTGCGTCCACGGCGTCCGCATGCCCGCCTGGTTGCAGCCAGCGCTTGAGCTTGCCGTGCAGCACCATCACCACGCGCGCGCCCTCCGGGTCCACCACCACGGCGCTGCCGGTGAAGTGCGCTTCGGGCTGCGCGCGGGAGAAGGGAGACGGCAGCGTGGCCGCGTGGTGGCGCATGCGCTCCAGATCTTCTCGCTCCTTGTCGTCCTGGGGGACATGGCGCGCGAGCAATTCACGCAGGGCGGCGGCGTTCGGGGATTCCATGCGCGCCCACGTACCCCTGGGGAGCCCTCGCGCGCCAGCGCCTTCTGGAAGCGGCCGACCGCCACGGTCCGGTGTAGGGTGCCGCCCCGGGTGTGCTCTCATGCGGACGCACCCGGGCGGCCGGCGCCCCCGTGGCATGAGGAAATCGAAACACCATGGCGCGCATTCTCGTCATCGACGACCACGACACGCTGCGCGAGGGGATGACCGTCACCCTCACGCGCTCCGGCCACGCCGTGTCCGCTGTCCGAGGCGGGGCGGACGGCCTGGCCGCATACCGCAAGGCCCCCTTCGACCTGGTCGTCACGGACCTCAAGATGGACGGCCTGGACGGCATCGCCGTCACGCAGGCGCTCAAGGCGCTGGACGCCTCCGCCGTCGTCATGGTGGTGACGGCCTTCGGCACCATTGAGACCGCCGTGCGGGCGATGCAGGAGGGCGCCTACGACTTCATCACCAAGCCCTTCACGCCCGACGTGCTGCGCGCCAAGGTGGACAAGGGCCTGGAGCTGGCCAGCACCCGGCGCAAGGTGGAGAAGCTGGAGGCGCGCACCGCCGCGCATGACGCGGACGCGGCGCTCTCCCACGGCAGCATGGTGGGCGACAGCGAGCCCATGCAGCGGCTGCTCAGCCAGGCACGCAAGGCGGCGCACAGCAACGCGACGGTGCTGGTGCGCGGCGAGAGCGGCACCGGCAAGGAGCTCATCGCCCGCATGCTGCATCAGGAGTCCCCGCGCAAGGACGGCCCCTTCGTCGTCGTGCACTGCGCGGCGCTGGCGGAGACGCTGCTGGAGAGCGAGCTGTTCGGCCACGAGCGCGGCGCCTTCACCGGCGCGGTGAAGCGCAAGCTGGGCCGCTTCGAGCTGGCCGACGGCGGCACCCTCTTCCTCGACGAAATCGGAGAGATTCCCCACTCGGTGCAGACCAAGCTCCTGCGCGTGCTGCAGGAGAAGGAAATCCAGCGCGTGGGCGGCGAGGAGACCCTCAAGGTGGACGTGCGCGTGGTGAGCGCCACGCACCGGGACCTCCAGGCCGAGGTCAAGGCGGGCCGCTTCCGCGAGGACCTCTACTACCGGCTGCACATCGTCCCGCTGATGCTGCCGCCCCTGCGCGAGCGCCCCGAGGACATCACCTCCCTGGCCCGGCACTTCGTGGCCAAGCACGCCCCCCGGGTGAACCGCCGGGTGACGGGCATGGATGAAGGCGCGCTGCGCGCCCTGGCCCGGCATGTGTGGCCCGGCAACGTGCGTGAACTGGAGAACGTCGTGGAGCAGGCGCTCGTCTTCGCCGAGGGCGACGTGCTCACCGTCACGGACCTGCCCTCGCACCTCACCGGCGCCGCGCCGCGCATGGACGCGGGGCTGCCCGTGCCCCATGGAGACCGACCCCTTCCAGACATCCTGGAGGATTTGGAGCGGCAGCTGATCGCCCGCGCCTACGAGAAGGCGGGGGGCGTGAAGACGGAGACCGCCCGGTTGCTGGGCATCAAGACGTCCGCGCTGTACTACAAGCTGGAGAAGTACGGCTTCCTCCCCAAGGGCACGCCACCCGACGAGGGGTAGTCTCGAAAATCCGTGACCCAGGGTCCCCTCCCCGTGACTTTCCACCGCCACCCCTCCCCCACCTGCCCCCACCTGGTGTGTCCAGGCGCCTGGAATCCCAGGGCTTTTCCCGGGCTCCGGTGGAGGAGAGGACAGAGCAGGCTGGCATCCGCTTTGCTCAAGGGAGGCCGCTGATGAGTCCCCGCCCCCTCGCGCTTTTGCTGTGCCTGCTCTGCGCCGTGCCCGTCTGGGCCGCGTCCGGGCTGGAGGCGGCGCGCTCGCGGGCGCAGGCGGCGAGGACGGAGGCGCGCTCGCTGCGCACCCAGCAGCAGGCGCTTCGGGACGAACTGCAGGGCGTGGCCGCGCGAATCGAGGCGCTGAAGGCGGAGCGCAAGGGTCGGCTGACGACGGGCACGGAGCTGGACGCGGCGCTGCGGCGCTCGCAGGAGCTGAGCGGCTCGCTCACCGGACTGGCGCAGGCGGTGTCCACGGCGGAGGGCGAGTCGGAGCGCGCGCACCTGGCGCTGCATCAGGCGCTGTCGGACGAGCTGGCGCGGCTGCGCGGCGCGTGGGACCAGACGGCGGACCGGGGCCAGCGCGCCACGCTGTTGGAGGCGCTGCGCACCACTCGCACGGAGCGGGACGCGGTGCGCGCGGCGCTGCCGGCCTCGCGGGTGCCCATGATGGACAAGGCCACCGCCGGCGGAGATGACCCGGAGGACCTGCTGGAGCAGGCGGACACGCTGCGTGACGCCGAGGACAAGGTGCGCGAGCGCCTCAAGTCCCTGCGCGCGCGCATCACCGAGGTGCGCGAGGAGAAGGACCTGGACCGGCGCATGAGCGACTTCCTCGGCGAGGAGTCCATGTTCGACGAGCAGGACCGTCGGCTGCGGCTGCGCATGCGCTCGGGGAACCTCCGCGTGGCGCCCAGCGACCGGGGCGGAGGCATGTTCGCCGGAGAGGCGGATGTCTCCGGGGGCCCGCCGCCAGGGGAGGGCACCGACAACCCGGGCATTCCCACCACGCCCCAGCCTGGCACAGGCACCGGCAGGGACCCCGCGCTTCCGGAGCCCGAGCCCGCGCGTGCCACGGACCGTCGCCCGCAGGTGGACGGCGTGCGCGCCCAGACACTCGCGGCTGGTGGCCCGGTGGACCTGGCGGCGATGGAGGCGGAGGCGAAGCGGCTGGAGGCCCTCGCCCACGAGCTGGACGGCCGGGCCGGCGCGCTGGAGCACCGCGCCCAGGAACTGGCGACGCCCTAGAGCAGTCCGGACTCGACTTCCAACCGCACCACCGCGCGCAGGCGGACTTCCCGCTCCGGCGTGCGGCCCTTGCCGCGGATGATGATGCTCATCGTCGGCGCGGACACGTAGGGCTGCATTTCCACGTCCCCCAAATCCAGCCTCAGCGTGGGGTTGGGCGGACGGAGATTCGAGCGCGCCAGGTCGTTCTTCCAGGCGATGCGCGACTCCCGGTCTCCCGCCCGGACGAAGAACTCCACGTTGTCCAGGAAGGTGAAGTCCACGTCGTTGGGGCTGAGAATCTGGAGCGACAGGGAGTCGACGTGGACGGACGTCACCTCGTCCTTGGAAAGCCCCTGGTTCTTGAAGTCCTGGTTCTGGTCGAAGTCCATCCCCGCCAGGCTGCTGATGGGGGGGAAGGCGTTGAGCTCCGTGCTACCGCCGGGCAGGGTCGCGGGCACGGTGGTTTCGCCCCTCACCTCGGTGATGAACGAGGACTGGGCGCAGGCGGCGAGTCCCAAGCCGACCGCCGCCGCGAGAAGTGAGACAGGGCGCATTCCACCAATGTACCGGGCGGCCGGCGTGACGTCACTGCCGCCAACCTGGCGAACGGGCCCGCCCTCCCGCGAGTGGGGCGTGCAGGCACGAGGCCGGCTATGTTGCCCGGCGTCGTGTCCCGCTCCCGCCCTACCCTCCTGGTCCTCCTCGTGTTGCTCGCCGCTCGGCCCGCGTCCGCGGTCGAGTGGGAGGGCGCGCTGAAGGGCACCGCGCGGCTGCTGGTGGACACCAACGCGCCACGCGACTTCTCCGACGGCAGCACGCCCTCGCCTGGAGCGGACCCGGCGCTGAGCGTGCTGGGCTCGGCCGAGGGGCGCGCGACGTTCGAGCGCACCCAGTTGGTGGGCCGCTACGAGCTGGGCGCGCGCAAGTACGTGGGCTTCTCGGATGAGGACACGCTCATCCAGACCGGGGCCCTGGAGGCGTCGCTGGCGCTGGGCACCGAGTTCGGCCTGGGGGCGGAGGGACACGCGAAGGACCGGCGGGGCGGCACGCGGGCGTACTCGGACCTGGGAGCAAGCGTGTTCGCCGAGTACGCGCCGGACGTGCGACTGGCGCTGCGGGTGCGGGCAGGCGCGCGTCGCTTCGTGTATCGGCCGGACAAGACAGCCAATTTCGGCGGGGCGGAGCTGGGCGTGGTGGGCCGCTACCGCTTCGACCGGCGCCACAGCCTGTCGCTCTTCGGTGACTGGGGCGCGCGCCGCTATGGTCCCCTGGCGCGGCCCAGGCCCGGCGCCTCCGGTGCTTCGTCCCTGGGCCGGCGCGAGGACGGCGCGCTCACGGCGGGCGCCAGCTACAACTACCGGGGCCCGGTGACGCTGGGGCTGACGTACGCGTACCAGGAAGTCACGTCCAACAGCTTCGGGGAGACGGTGCTGCGCCACCGCGTGACAGGCAACGCGGGGGTGCGCCTGCCCTGGAAGGTGACGCTGCTGGCGCAGGGTTCACTGGGCATCACCCGCTATCCGGATGGCATCTACCTGTCGCCCGAAATCATCCTCGTCGAGGAGGACGAGGGACAGAACTCCCTGTCCCTGAAGCTGGCGCGCCCGGTGTCGGAGCGGGTGGACCTGGAGGTGTCCTGGGGCCTGTGGAGCACCCGGCTGCCCCGCAATCAGCTCTCCTACTCGCGACAGGTGTTCGGCGTCGGCTTCACCTGGCGAGACTGAGCAGGCCCGGCGAGGACTCGAAGGCCCTCGTGTTCATCACAGGTCGGAGATGCGCTCGTCGATTTCCTCGGCGAGTCCCGGGTGGCCCTGGGCCAGGGCGTGCTCACGGGCCTGGGTGAGCACCTCGCGAGCCCGCTCCACCTGCCCGGCCCCGGAGAGCGCGTCCCCCAGGGAGACCAGGGCGGCGGCGTAGGTCGGGTCCAGACGCACGGCCGCCTCCAGGGCAGATGCCGCCTCGGCGTACTGCTTTCGCTCCAGGTACAACTTCCCCAGGGAGAAGTGGCTCATGGGGGAGTCCGGGAAGTCAGCGGCCATCTTCTTGAACTGTTCCAGGCGGGCGTCGCTCATGGACAACACCCCATAGAGGACCCATGCCGTGTTGCCAAGGGTGCGGTAGGGTGCGCCGCACATGGCAACGAAGAAGAAGACGACCCCACGAAAGAAGAGCGCGACCAAGGCCAAGGCCCCGGCGCGGAAGCAGAAGAAGACGGCGACGGGCAGGACGGCCCCCAAGGGCAAGGCTCCCGCTCCCAAGAAGGCGCCGGCTCGCAAGAAGACCCCGGGCAAGGTCCCCCTGAGGGCGAAGAAGAAGGCGAAGCTGCCAGGCGCCGCCCAACAGAAGGCGGGCCCGGCGGAGAACCCGCAGGCGCAGGCGCTGGCGCGGCGCATGGCCCAGCTGCTGCTCGACAAGAAGGCGCTGGACGTCGTCATCCTGGACGTTCGGGGCATGACGTCCTACGCGGACTACATCGTCATCGCCTCCGGCGAGAGCGACCGTCAGGTCAGCGCGATGGCGGAGAACGTCCACGTGCAGCTCAAGCAGGGCGAGCAGCCGGTGCGCGCGCTCGGCACCGAGGGCGTCGAGACGGGCCAGTGGGTGTTGCTCGACTACGGCGAGGTGGTGGCGCACCTGTTCCTCGCGGACCTGCGCGCGCACTATGACCTGGAAGGTCTCTGGGCGGACGCGAACCGGGAGAAGGTCTCCTGAAGGTCCGCCTCCTGACCATCGGCAAGGACCGCTCGGGTCTCTACGAGCCGGCGGTCCAGGAGTACGCCCGCCGCCTGGGCCACTACACCCGCTTCGAGCTGGTGGAGCTGACCGAGGCGAGCGGAAAGAAGCTCAAGCCGGGCGACGCGAAGGCCGCCGAGGCGGAGGCGATTCTCTCCAAGCGCAAGCCGCAGGACTGGGTCATCGCGCTGGACGAGCGTGGCTCGCTGCTCGACTCGGTGGAGCTCAGCCGCTACGTGGGCAAGGCTCAGACGGGCGCCAAGGACCTGCTCTTCGTCATCGGTGGTGACGAGGGGCTGGACTCGAGCGTGCGGGACGCGGCGAACCTCACGCTGTCCCTGTCAAAGATGACGCTGCCCCACCGGCTGGCGCGCGTGGTGCTCGTGGAGCAGCTCTACCGCGCGTTCACCATTCTCAAGGGCGAGCCGTACCACAAGTAGCCCACCAGGCGAGCAGGCGGCGGGAGCGGGACTCCGGTCCCTGCCGCGCTCGCCTGCGTCAGGCCCACCAGACAGGGGGCGTCAACGGGCCTCATGAGCACCGCCGGCACCCAGGCCCCCCTGACGTCTCCACCCGCGACCGTCCGCATCATCGCCTCGCCCCAATCGTGGGTGGAGGGAGAGGCGGTGCGGCAGTTGGAGGCCGTGGCGCGCCTGCCCGGCATGAGGCACGCGGTGGGACTTCCGGATTTGCACCCCGGCAAGGGCGCGCCGGTGGGTGCCGCCTTCACCTCGGAAGGCATCCTCTATCCATACCTGGTGGGCAGCGACATCGGCTGTGGCATGGGGCTGTGGGACGTGGGGATGTTGGCGCGCAAGGCCAAGGCGGAGCGTTGGGCGGCGAAGCTGGACGTCGAGGGTGCCTGGAGCGGAGACGCGGAAGGCTTCCTGGCGGAAGAAGGCGTGAAGGCCTCCGGGTTCGAGGCGGCGCTGGGGACGGTGGGCGGCGGCAACCACTTCGCGGAGGTGCAGCGGGTGGACGCGGTGCACGACGCGGAGGGCTTCGCGGCGCTGGGGCTGGCGGCGGACCGGTTGCTCCTGCTGGTGCACTCCGGCTCACGTGGACTGGGCGAGGCGATTCTCCGGGCCCACGTGGACCGGCATGCGGCGGGCGGGTTGGCGGAGGACTCGGACGATGCGCGGGCGTATCTGACGCGGCATGACCACGCGGTGGCGTGGGCTCGGGCGAACCGTGCGCTGGTGGCGCGGCGGGTGCTGGATGGGATTGGCGCTCCGGCCCGTCGGGTGTTGGATGTCTGCCACAACAGCGTGACGCCTCGGCGGGACGCGGGTGGCACACGGTGGCTGCACCGCAAGGGCGCGGCGCCCTCGGACGAGGGGCCCGTGGTGATTCCGGGCAGCCGTGGCGCGCTGAGCTATCTGGTGGTTCCGCTGGGGGATGGGACGGGCAGCGCGTACAGCCTGGCGCATGGCGCGGGCCGCAAGTGGACGCGCACGGCCGCACGCGAGCGCATGAAGGAGCGCTTCACCGCGGAGTCGCTCACGCGCACCCCCTTCAAGAGTCACGTCGTCTGCGAGAACAAGGACCTGCTCTTCGAGGAGGCGCCGCCCGCGTACAAGCCGATTGACCGCGTGGTGACGGACCTGGTGGAGGCGGGGCTGGTGCGGGTGGTGGCCACCCTGGCGCCGGTGCTGACGTACAAGACGCGCTCCCGCGAGGAGTAGCGCGGCCCCGAGCCCGGAGCCCGGAAACGGGGTGGTCCGGTGCTTTTTGCCCTCTCCGTCCGGCGCCTGCGTGGTTAGGGTTCGGGCATGACTGCCGCGCACAAGGTCCTGCTCTGCATTTTGGATGGCTGGGGCATCCGTCACGAGCGAGAGGCGAATGCCATCCTCCTGGCCGGAACCCCGCACCTCGACAAGCTGACGAGCCCCTACCCGTTCACCGAGCTACAGACCTCGGGACTGGCCGTGGGCCTGCCCGAGGGGCAGATGGGCAACTCGGAGGTCGGCCACACCAACATCGGCGCGGGCCGAATCGTCTACCAGGACCTGGTGCGCATCAACCGCGCGGCGGAGTCCGGGGAGCTGGCGCGAAACCCCGTGCTGCGCGCCGCGATGGACGGCGTGAAGGCGGACGGCAAGGCGCTGCACCTGTTGGGGCTGGTGTCTCCGGGCGGCGTGCACTCGTCGATGGAGCACCTGTACGCGCTGCTGAAGGCCGCGCGTGAGCGGGGCGTCGCGCACGTCTACGTGCATGCGTTCCTGGATGGGCGCGACACGCCGCCGCAGAGCGCGCTGGGCTACGTGGAGGAGCTGGAGCGCTTCCTTCACGAGACGCACACGGGGCGCATCGCCACGGTGAGCGGGCGCTATTACGCGATGGACCGCGACAAGCGCTGGGACCGGGTGCAGCTCGCGTACGAGGCGCTGGTGTACGGCAGGGGGCCCAAGGCTCCGGACGCGCTGAGCGCGATTCGCGCCTCGTACGCGGAGAAGGTGACGGACGAGTTCGTGAAGCCCACGGTGCTGGCCAGCGGGGACGGCACTCCCGTGGGCCGCATCCAGGATGGGGACACGGTGCTGTTCTTCAACTTCCGCGCGGACCGCGCGCGGGAGCTGACGCAGGCGCTGGCGTACCCGAGCTTCAAGGACTTCGACCGGGGTGGGCTGCGGTTGGGGCGCTACGTCTGCATGACCCAGTACGACGAGACGTTCGATTTGCCGGTGGTCTTCGCGCCGGACCAGCCGCAGGACATCTTCCCGGAGCTGCTGTCGCGTCAGGGCTTGCGCCAGTTCCGCACGGCGGAGACGGAGAAGTACGCGCACGTGACGTTCTTCTTCAACGGCGGGCGCGAAGTCGTCTACCCGGGAGAAGACCGGCACCTGGTGCCCAGCCCGCGTGACGTGAAGACGTACGACTTGAAGCCGGAGATGTCGGCGCGCGAGGTGACGGCGGAGCTGGTGCGTCGGCTGGACTCGGGCACGTATGACTTCGCGCTGGCGAACTTCGCCAACCCGGACATGGTGGGACACAGCGGCCGGCTGGACGCGGCGATGCAGGCGGTGCGCGTGGTGGACGAGTGCCTGGGAGTGCTCGGCAAGGCGTGCGAGCGCAACGGCTGGGTGATGGCCATCTCCGCGGACCACGGCAACTGCGAGCAGATGGTGGACCCCATCACCGGCGAGCCGCACACCGCGCACACGCTCAACCCGGTGCCGTTCCACCTCATCCATCCCGCGTTCCGGGGGCAGAAGCTGCGCCCCGGCATCCTCGCGGACATCGCCCCCACGCTGTGCAAGGTGATGGGCCTGCCCCAGTCCAAGGAGATGAACCGGCAGGGCGTGCTGCCGTGAGGCCTATCGCGTCGCGGGGCGCGGGAGCCCCGAGACGCGCACGGCTTCCTGCAGGAGGGCCCGAAACCAGACGTGCTTCGGGTCCCGCTCGTGCCTCGGGTGCCACGACAACTCCATCTCGATGGTGGGCAGCTCGAAGGGAAGCGGTCTCACCACGATGCCCCACTCCCGGGCTCGCGCCTGGGCAAAGCTGCGCGGCAGGACGGTGATTCGGTCCGAGGCGACGAGCAGGGGCATCGCCAGCGCGAACGAATTCACGACGCGCGCTATCCTCCGGGTGAGTCCCTGCGTTTCGAGCAGCGCGTCCACCGCGCCCCGCTGAGTCCGCCCCAGGGGCGCGACGAGGAGGTGCTCGGCCGCCGCGAAGCGCCGAATCGTCCACGGCCCCTTGAGGAGCGGATGCCCCTTGCGGAGCACGCAGACGAAGTCGTCCAGGAACAGCTTCTCCGACGAGAGTCCCCGCTCCCGGGCAGCCCCCGGCATGATGGCCAGGCCGTCGTTCTCTCGCAGGAACGCCGCGAGGTCGACCGTCATCGTGTGGACGGAGAGACGCGCTCGTGGAGCCCGCGCGGTCAGCAACCCATCGAGCGCTGATAGCAGGACCTCCGCCACGCGGTCCGAGGTCGCGAGGATGAGCTCGCCGTCGTACGCGCTCGGCTCGAACGGCACGCCCACGACGAAGAGGCGCTCCGCGGCGGCCAGGACTTCACGCGCGGGCCCGCGAAGCTGCTCCCCCAGAGCGGTCCTCGTGAGCGTCCGCCCTGTCCGGACCAGCAGCGCGTCATCGAAGTCGCGGCGCAGACCTCTCAACGCATTGCTCGCCGCCGCGGGCGTGATTCCCAGTCTCCGCGCGGCCCGGGCGACATGGCCCTCCTCCAGCAGGAAGTGGAGTGCACGCGCGTGGTTCAGGTCGAACGTCGAGACATTCATTTCATGAAGCATAGGCCTTCCGAACATCAAGTTCCGCGAATGGCTCAGTGGACTTACTCCTTTCCGCATGAAAACCGTGACCTACGAACGCTTTGGTGGTCCTGACGTCCTGACCCTCTCCGACGTGGCCCCGCCGGCTCCTCGCGCCGGGCACCTCGTCGTGCGCGTGCGTGCCGTGTCCATCAACCCGCTCGACGGAAAGATTCGGCGAGGCGATGCCCGGCTGCTCAGTGGCACGAGGTTCCCGAAGACCCCGGGCCTCGATTTCGCGGGTGTGGTGGAGCAGGTGGGTGAGGGCGTGTCCGGCTTCCGCGTCGGGGACGACGTCTTCGGCGGCATGGGCTCCTTCAAGGCGGGCTACCTCTCCGAGCACATCTCCGTCCCGGCGCGAGTCGTCGCGAAGGTGCCCAGGTCGCTGGACGCCGTGCAGGCCGCGGCCGTCGCGGTCGTCGGACTCGCGGCCCGGACCGCCGTGCGAGCCGTCGCGCGCATCAAGGAGGGTGACCACGTGCTGCTCAACGGCGCCAGCGGAGGGCTGGGGCCGTACGCCCTCCAGCTCGCCAGACGGGCGGGGGCACACGTCACGGCGGTCAGTGGCACCGACGGCGTCGCGTTGGCTCACGAACTCGGCGCTGACACGGTCATCGACTACCAGCGCGACTCCATCCTGGCGTCAGGGAAGACCTTCGACGCGGTGCTCGACCTCTCCGCGCGGCTTCCCTTCAGCGAGGCTCGCGCCCTCCTGGAGCCCCACGGCGTCTACGTCGACTTCGAGCCGGGCCCCTGGAAGCTCGCCAGCGCCGCCGTCCAGAACCCGTTCCGCGCCCAGAAGCACCGCTTCGTCATCACCCAGTCCACCACGGCCGCCCTCGAGGAACTGGGCCGGCACTTCGACGCGGGCGAGCTGACTCCTGGCCCCACGCAGGTGTTCGAGCTCTCCGACCATCGGCGCGCCTTCGAGGTCGCCGAGAAGCGTGGACTCGTCGGCAAGGTCGTCATCCGGCTCGGTGACTGAGTCAGGGACAGTCCGTCACCGCGGTGGGTCCCCGGACAGAAAGGCCCTTCGACCGCGAGCCCCTCGTGGATGGCACCGAGCGTCGAACCAGACGCTGGCCGTGGGCTCACCCACGCGCTTCGTCATCGGGCAGCAGCGTGCACAGCAACGCGTCGTCGGGTCCGAGCGGGCGCCAGCCAGAGGGCGGTGGAGAAGTCCGGAGCGAGACGCGGGCGTTCTCTACGCGCTTGCGATGCGTCTCCGGAATGTCGGTGGACCAGAAGGTCAGCAGCTTGGCGACCACGAAGCGGGACTCGTCGTCCATGACCTCGGGCCAGCCATTCGGAAGGTACTCGGCCATGTTGCGCACCAGCGCGTCCCGAACGAAGCGGGTGACCTGCTCGCGGGACTCCGCCTCGGAGCGCAGCACACTCAGAATCTGGAGACCGGCGACCTCTCCCTTCCCGAGCTCATCCGCCAGTCCCATCAGCGAGACGGCGGGCCGTGCATCCGCGAAGGCGGTCAGCGAGTCGTAACCCCGCTCGCGGACCCGCGCATACAGGCGAACCCTCCAGTTCCCCTGCCAGACCCGCCCACCGCTCATCTGCGTCTCCCTGGGATGAAGTTCATCGGGACGCCGTGGAACGTCATGCGCTCCGCAACGATGTCGAGGAACCCGGTGGCGCGTCAACATCCCCCCGGGTGCGGGAGCATCACCGCCAACTCCTGACTCGACAGCGTGGCATCCCCGCTGCAAGCCACCCCCCGCATGCTCAGAGCCCTGCTGGACGTCCTCTACCCTCCCGCGTGCATCGCCTGCGCGAGAGTCCTTCCCGGTCCCGGGGCCTTCTTCTGCGAGACGTGTGACACGGCCCTGGAGCGCTTGCCTCCCGGGTGCTGCCGCACCTGCGCCGAGCCCGGCACCTTCCCTGGCGGCTCATGCCCGCGCTGCCGGGCCCACCCTCCACCCTTCTCCCGCGCCTGGGCCCCCTTCGCGCACGAGGGCCCCCTCGCGCGAGCCATCCACCGCTTCAAGTACGAGGACCATCCGGAGCTCGCCGGGCCCCTCGCGGAGCTGCTCGCGGACGAGGCGAGGAGCTTCCTCTCCCGGTCCCCGGACCGCGTGGTGGCGCTCCCCCTGCACACGCGCCGGTATCACTCGCGCAAGTACGACCAGGCCCAGCTGCTCGCGGGCTCGTTGGCGAAGTGCGTGGGCCGACAAGCTCCGGTGGGTTGGCTCACACGCACGCGAGAGACACAGCGACAGGTGGGCCTCACCGAAGCGGAGCGCGCCGACAACGTCGCGGAGGCCTTCACCGCGTCGTCCGACGTCACGGGACACGAGGTGCTGCTGCTCGACGATGTCTTCACCACTGGCGCCACGGCCCGCGCCGCGGCCATCGCCCTGCACGCGGCTGGCGCCACCCGCGTCGAAGTGCTGACGCTCGCGCGCGCCTTCACCCTCACCTGAGCGAGCCGCCCGAAACCCACGTGTCACGTTGAGACACCCGCACGTCACCAGACCACCACGCACTGAAGCTGTCACACCGCGTCATCTGCAACGGGGTCAACAACAACTCACGCCCGGGTCAAACACAGCTTCGGGCTGTCTTTCATTACCCATCTTCCACGCGCACGCGTCCCGTGGTCTTGCATACTTGCCGTGGTGACAGATTTCCCATCCGCTCCACGGCTCAGTTCCCCCACTGAGAATGGAGTCCGAGATGAAACACCCCCTGTTGAGCACGTTCGCCGTGGCTGGTGCCGTCTGCGCGCTGGGCGCCCCCTCCTCCGCCGAGGCCCAGGTTCCTCCTCCGAGTTGGGTCCGCCAGCTCGGCGCCAACATCGATGAGCAGGCCCAGGCTGTCGCCGTCTCCGGCAACAGCGTCTACGTCGTGGGCCACACCTCCAGCCAGCTTGGCCCGGAGCCGAAGGCCGGTGGCCTGGACGTCTTCCTCGCGAAGTACGACACCGCCGGCACGCTGCAGTGGGTGCACCAGCTGGGCACCGCGCAGGATGACCGCGCCACGGCCGTGGCCACCGACGCGGCTGGCAACGTCTATGTCACCGGCCACACCTTCGGCGGCTTCGGCTTCTACGTGAACGCGGGCGGGCTCGACTACTTCGTCACCCAGTACGACGCGCAGGGCAACCAGCAGTGGCTGCGGCAGAACGGCACGCAGATGGATGACTTCGCCACCGGCATCGCCGTCGCCGACAACGACAAGGTCTTCATCTCCGGCTACACCGGCGGCAGCTTCGCCAACGGCGGCAACCCCAACAACTACGACATCATCGTTGCGCTCTACGACGACGGCGGCAACCCGTACTGGCTCCAGCAACTCGGCTCGCCCAGCAGCGACATGGCGCGCGGCATCGCCGTGACGTCCACCTATGAAGTCTACGTGGTGGGCAACACGTTCGGCAGCCTCGACGGCGTCACCACGCCCGTGGGCACCGACATCTTCCTCATGAAGCTCGACATCCTCGGCACCCAGCAGTGGGTCCGCCAGGTCGACAGCTCCGACCTCGACGACGCCAAGGGCGTCGCCGTGAGCGCGGATGGCGGCGTCTACATCGCGGGTGAGACGTTCGGCACGCTCGACGGCAACACCAACAATGGCCTCATCGATGTGCTGCTCGCGCGCTATGACGCCTCCGGCAATCGCGAGTGGAGCCGCCTGCTCGGCGGGACGCAGACCGACTACGCGTTCGGCGTCGCCGTCGCCCCCAATGGCACCGTGCAGGTGACGGGCTACACGACCGCTTCACTGGACGGCAACGCCTACGCGGGCTCCCAGGACGTGTTCCTCTCCCGCTTCGACGCCCTCGGCAGCAAGATTGGCACCCGCACGCTCGGCACGAACCGCTCGGACATCGGACGGGGTGTGGCCGTGGATGCCTCGGGAAACACGTACGTCACCGGATTCACCTTCGGCGGCCTGGCGGGCAACCCCAGCGCCGGCGGCTACGACGCGTTCCTCTGCCGCTTCTGATGGAATCCGGCTCTGCCGGCACCCACGCGGAATTCATAGACACGCATCGCCGCGCCCTTCTCGGTAGCCAAACGCGAGGGGCGCGGTAGCCTCGCGGCATGCGCAGGCACCTCCTCCTCCTCGTCCCCGCGTTGGTCTCGCTTCACTGTACCCACGCCACCGAGACCACCGTCCCCTCCAAGCCCGAGGCCACGGCGGCGGCGACGCCCGAGTGGCCCGAAGCCCAGCCCCCCGCGCTGCGGCTCCCGGACACCGTCCAGCCCACCCACTACACGCTGGACCTGAAGCTGCTGTCCTCGGAGCCGACGTACTCGGGCACCGTCACCATCGACGTGGACGTGCGCGAGCCGGTGCGCCAGGTCTGGCTGCACGGACAGGATTTGGACGTGAGCGCGGCCCGCGTGGAGAAGGACTCGCTCACGCTGGAGGCCCGGGCCGTCACCGCGAGCGACGGACGACTCGGCCTGCTGCTGCCGGAGACGCTCGCGCCTGGACGCGCGCGCATCGTCATCACCTTCTCCGGCAAGGTGGATGCCGAGCGCAGCCGGGGCATCTACTCGCAGGAGGAAGGCGGCAACAACTACCTCTACACCTTCTTCGAGCCGGTGGACGCGCGCCGCGCCTTCCCCTGCTTCGACGAGCCGACCTTCAAGGTACCCTGGCGGCTGCGCTTCACCGTGAAGGCCGGTGACGTGGCGCTCGCCAACCACGCCATCGAGGCGAAGGAGACGCTGCCCGACGGGCTCCAGCGCATCACCTTCCGCGACAGCAAGCCCATGCCCAGCTACCTCGTGGCCTTTGTCGTGGGCCCCTTCGACGTGGTGGACGCGGGCACCACCGGCCGCAACAAGGTGCCGCTGCGCTTCATCGTCCCCAAGGGTCGCGGCCCGGAGACGGCGTACGCGGCGAGCGTCACCCCGCGCATCGTCACCGTGCTCGAGGACTTCTTCGACCAGGCCTACCCGTACGAGAAGCTCGACGTCGCGGTGGTGCCTCGCTACTGGGGCACCATGGAGCACCCGGGCCTCGTCGCCCTGGGTCAGCCCCTGACGCTCATCCGCCCCGGCGAGGAAACGCTCCAGCGCCGCAAGTGGTACGTCAACATCGCGGGCCATGAACTGGGCCACTACTGGTTCGGCAACATCGTCACCTGCCGCTGGTGGGACGACATCTGGCTGAACGAGTCGCTGACGTCGTGGCTGGACCGCAAGCAGATGGACGGGTTCGACCCGAGCTGGGGCTTCGGTCAGGACGCCAGCACCCACGCGCTGTCCGGCGCCATGAGCGCGGACGAGCTCGCCGCCGCGCTGCCGGTGCGCAAGCCCGCGACGACGCATGACGAGGTCATCGGCTCCTTCGACAACTCCACCACCTACGCCAAGGGCTCGGCCATCATCGGCATGTTCGAGTCCTGGCTGGGACCGGACAAGATGCGCGACATGCTGCGCACCCACGTGCGCAAGCACGAGTGGGGCACCGCGACGTCCGACGACTTCGCCACCACGCTCTCGGAGACCGCGGGCCCCGACGTCGCCCGCTCCTTCCGAAGCTTCATCGACCAGCCGGGCGCCCCCCGCGTCTCCGCCCAGGTGCAGTGCGACGCCGGCAAGCGGCCGAAGCTGAAGCTGTCCCAGGAGCGCTACCTGCCCGCGGGCTCCAACGCCTCCAAGGACCAGACCTGGTCCGTCCCCGTGTGCGTGCGCGCGGGTGTCGGCGCGGAGGACGTGCGCGTCTGCCAGCTGCTCTCCGAGAGCACTGGAGAGCTGGAGCTGCCGCTCGAGAAGTGTCCCCAGTGGGTCCTGCTCAACGCGGGCGGCATGGGCTACTACCGCGCGGGCTACTCGTCCCAGCAGCTCACCCAGGTGCTCGCCGCGACGCAGAAGACGCTGTCGGTGCCGGAGCGGCTGGCGCTCCTCGCGGACGTGGAGGCGTCGGTGCGCCGGGGTGACCTGCCGCTCGGCGAGGCGCTGAAGATGGTGCCGGCGACCGCGTCCGACGCGAGCCGCTCCCTCGTCATGGGCGGCGCCCGCCTGCTCTACCTGGTGAACGAGGACCACCTCACCCCGGCCGAGCGCGCACGCTTCCGCACCTGGGTGGGGCAGCTCTACGGCGCTCGCGCCAAGGCCCTGGGCTGGTTGCCCAAGAAGAACGACAGCGACGAACTGAAGCAGACGCGCTCGCTGCACCTCGCCCTGGCGACGATGACGGGACACCACCCCGCCCTGGTGCGCGAGGCCCAGGGCCTGGCGACCCAGTGGCTCGCGAAGCGAGACAGCGTGGACCCGGAGGCCGTGCCGCTGGTGCTGTCGGTGGCCGCGCGCAACGCCGACCGCGCCCTCTACGACACGCTGCTCGCCCGCGCGCGCAAGGCGGAGGACCGCAACGAGCGCAGCCAGATGATCAACGTGCTCGCCAGCTTCCGGGACCCGGCCCTGGTGAAAGAGAACCTGACCCTGGCCATGACGGAGTTCGACGTGCGCGACGCGCGCCCGCTGTTCGCCGGGGCCTTCTCCGAGCCGGAGACGCGCGAGGTGGCGTGGAGCTTCTACCGCGAGCACTTCGACACGCTCGCCACCCGCGTCCGCTCGGACGAACTGGGCTGGCTCATCGCGATGACGGGCTCGCTCTGTGACGACAAGCACCGCGCGGAGCTGGAGGCCTTCCTTGGCCCCCGCGTCGACAAGCTGGAGGGCGCGCCGCGCGCCTACGCCCGGGCGCTGGAGTCCATCCGCCTGTGCGTGGAGTCGGACCGCCTGCAGCTCGAAAGCGTGCGGTCCTTCCTGCGCCGCCCGCCTCCCGTCACCAGCACTCCGGCGAAGTAGGATTCACCGCAGAGGCTCCCTCGTCAGTTGAGGGAGCCTCCCGCCGCGTCAGGCCGACAACGCCCGCCCGGAAAGCCCGTTCCACCCACCGGGTGGACCGCGCTAGACATGCGCCATGTTCGACGCCGCGCGATACATGGAACGCATCCAGGCCCCCGCCGACGCGTCGCTGGCCACGCTGCACCGGGCGCATCTTGAGTCGGTGCCGTTCGAGAACCTGGACATCCACCTGAGCCGCCCCATCCGGCTCGACACGGACGCCCTCTTCGACAAGGTCGTCACCCGCCGGCGCGGCGGCTTCTGCTACGAGCTCAACGGCCTGTTCTCCCGGCTGCTCACCGCGCGTGGCTACAGCGTCACGCCGCTGTCCGCGCGTGTCGCCTCCGACGCCAGGGACGGGACGTTCGGCCCGGAGTTCGACCACCTGACGCTCCAGGTGGAGGACGGGGGCGAGCAGTGGCTCGTCGACGTCGGCTTCGGAGAGGGCTTCCTGGAGCCCTTGCGCCTGGACGAGCGGGGAGTGCAGACACGCGCCGGACGCGACTACCGGCTGGCCGCCGACGGCGCGGGGCTCTTGCTGTGGCGCGACTCGGAGCAGGGCTGGGAGGCGCAGTACGCGCTCTCCCTCGTCCCGCGCGCGCTGGAGGACTTCACCGGCATGTGCCACCACCACCAGACTTCGCCGGAGTCCATCTTCACGCAGCGACGGCTTTGCACGAAGGCGACGCCGAAGGGCCGCGTCACCCTCAAGGAAGGCGCCCTCGTCATCACCGAGGGGAAGGAGCGCCGCGAGCTGACCGTGCTGGACGAGGACTCCCGCCGACGGGCGCTCGCGGAATACTTCGGCGTCGTGCTCTAGGGCCCGCGCGAGCTTACGGCTTGTTCATCGCGGCCTTCATCCGCTCGACGCTCTGGATGTACTCCTCCACCGAGTCGAGGCCCACGGCGGCGCGACGCGCGTTCACGTTCGCCGGGTCCTCCAACTGCTTGGGCACCATCTTCCCGTCCACCGGCTCCAACTGGGTGCCGTAACGCTGCGGCTTGTCGGTGTTCACCAGCACCCGGTCGGTGAGGTACGCGAGCTCCTTGGCCGAACCCTCGCCTCGCGCCACGGCCTGCTCCAGCATCGGCAGGACCTGCTCCTGGAACGCCACGTCCTGGTCCGCGTGCTGCACCATCAGCCACGCACTGAAGGTGGCGCGCGCGCCCACCAGGGCCTTGCCCGGCCAGCCCCGCTTCGCGATGACGTCCTTGAGGAAGGCCGTGTTGCTGGCGTCGACCTCGCGCATCTTCGTCTTGACGGCCTCGTCCTTGAAATTCGAGGCCACGAGGAGCTTGCGCACGTCCTGGTCCTCGTCCGCGCGCTTCAGCAGCTCGTCGCGCAGCGCCGGGTCCGCGGCCTCGTACTGCTTCGCGTCGGCCGCGGCGACTCGCTGCGCCAGCGGCGCGAAGCCAGGCAGGCTCCGGATGTTGTCCAGGTCCGGGTCCTTCGCGAGGTGCTTCGCGTCATTGAAGCCCTCGTCCACGGCGCGCTCCAACCAGACCAGCCCCTCCTCGTTCACCTTCGCGAGGGAGGCCACGCAAGCCGCGGTGTAGGCCAGGCTCCTGCCCCGCGCCCCGCCCTCCCAGGCCGTCCGGAACAGGGCCAGCGCGCCCGCGTTGTCGCCCTTCCGGGACAGCGCATACCCCTCGGAGGCCGCCTTCATCGCCTCCGGCGTGGCGACGGGCTTGGGTGCCGGGGGCTTCGCGGAGGCGGCCTCCGGAGCGGCCGGCTCCGAGGCGCTCCCTCCGTGGGCACAGGCCACGAGGTTCAGCGCGGTGAGCAGGATGACGAGACGACGCATGGGGGGCTCCGGGGGGTGTGAGGACGAAGTCGGGCGCTCCAGGGGCTTCCTCGGGGGCGCCGGGAGCCGCAGTGTAGGCGGGGTTTTCGAGACCCCAAGCCCCTGACTTGCCCCGCGCCACTCCAAACCCACCCGCACCTACCCCGTTCCCCTCCGCACGCCGGGTGACGTTTTCGGTTGCCTGTCCGCCATCCAGGGCCGCATGCAGGGGAAGGCCCCAAAGGGCCCGCCTGTTCATCGGCGTCGGCGGCCCCGGAATGCGCGGGGCCTTCGCCCTACACGCATGTCGCACCGAGGAGAACGGATGTCCCGCTTCACATGGCTGGCCGCAGTCTTCGTGCTCACCTGCCCCCTCTGGGTGCAGGCCCGGCCCGCGGCGGACGAGACGGCCCGCTTGTACGCGGCCGAGGCGCTGAAGCAGGCCTCCTCGCCCCGGGGCGCCGCGGGCCTCCTCCGGCTGCACTCGCTGGTGGACGAGGTGGAAGACCTCACGCCGCTGGTGAGCACCTACTCCTACGTGGCCTCGCGGCGGCAGTTCGACGCGAACACGCGCGCCACCGCGCAGCTGCTCCTCTTGGACACCGAGCGCGCCCGGGGCCGGCTGACGCGCGCGGGCGAGGTGAAGCAGTGGATGGGCTTCCTCGGCGACTACTACGTCGTCGGCGGCTTCGACAACGAGGGCAAGTCCGGGTGTGACACGGACTTCGGCCCGGAGGCCGCCAACCTGGACCTGGCCGCCAACTACGCGGGCGCCAAGGGCCGTCAGGTGTCCTGGCGCAAGCTGACCGCGACCACCGCGGACGGCTACGTGGACCTGGCCACCGCCGTGCGCCCCAACCGCGAGGCCGTGGCCTACGCCGTCACCTGGTTGGAGTCCTCACAGGAGACGCGCGTGGCGCTCGGCCTGGGCACCTCCGGCGCCTTCCGCCTGTGGGTGAACGGGCAGTTGGCCGCCAAGGAGGACCGCTACAACCTGCCGCGCCCGGACCAGTCCCGCGTGTCCGTGAAGCTGCGCAAGGGCCTCAACCGCGTGCTCCTCAAGGTGTGCCAGGAGACGGGCCCGCTGGGCTTCTACCTGCGCCAGGAGTCGCCGTCCGTGCGCGCGTCGCTGCCGGCCAGGGCGCCCGCCATCGAGCGCGGCGCGGCCCCCGCTCCGCAGACGCTGCCCACGCTGACCTCCGCGCTGCGCACCCTGGTGGAGAAGAACCCCAACGACGCCACCCTGCACGGGGACTACGCGCGGGTGCTCGGCTTCTACCGGGGCTTCGATGACCGCGAGCACACCGCCACGGTGGAGGCCACGCGCGCCGCGGAGCTCGCGCCCAAGGACGCGCGCCTGCAGATGCTCGCGGCGAGCCTGCAGCGAGATGACCTGAACGAGCGCCGGCGCTTCCTGGAGGCCGCCGTGGCCGCCGACCCCACGCTGCCCGAGGCCCGCGTGGCCCTGGCGGACCATGAGATGGAGCGCGGACACCCGGAGCGCGTCATGGCGCTGGTGGCGCCCGTGCTGGAGAAGACGCCCGAGGAGGCCTCCGCCCGGCTGGCGCTGGCCCGCGCCTACGAGGCCCTGGGTGAGCGTCCGCGCGCGCACGCGCTGGTGGAGGAGGCCTTCCGCCATCAGCCCCGGCAGCCGCGCGCGGTGCGGACCGCGGCGCAGATTTCCCGGCAGCTCGGCCGCCATCGCGAGGCCATGGACCGGATGCGCGTGGTGCTGGCGCTGCGCTTCGACGACACCGGCACGCGCCGCGCGCTGGCCGCGCTGCTGGCGGACTCCGGTCAGGTGGAGGCCGCCGAGCGCGAGTACTCGCAGTTGGTCGCCCTCAACCCGTTCGACAACGGCGCCCGCGTGAGGCTCGCGGAGCTGAAGGCCAGCAACGGCGCGGTGGAGCCGGCGGTGGCCCTGTTCGCGGAGGCCCGTGCCCTGTCCCCGGATGAGCCGGAGGTCTACGAGCGCGAGGGTCGCGCGCTGCTCGCCGCCGGCCGCCGGGAGCCCGCTCTGGCCGCCTTCGAGCGCTCACTGGTGCTGCGTCCGCAGAACCCCGGCCTGAAGGAGGCCCTGCGCGCCCTCAAGGGCGAGGGCGCCGGCGCCGGCATGCAGCACGTGGTGGACGCCAGGCCCCTGGCGAAGGAGGCCGAGGCGTACGTCCACGAGGACGCCATCTACCTGGTCGACAACACCTTCGTGCACGTCCAGAAGAGCGGCCTGTCCAGCCGGCTGATGCAGATGGTGGTGAAGGTGCAGAACGCGCGCGGCGTGGACGCCTTCCGCACCATGCCCATCACCTACTCGCCGGACCGCCAGGAGGTGCGCGTGCTGCGCGCCCGGGTGACGAAGACGGACGGCTCCGTGGTGGAGAGCTACGGGGAGAACGACCGCAACATCAACGAGCCGTGGACGGGCATGTACTACGACGCCCGCGCCAAGGTGCTCTCCTTCCCGTCCCTGGCCGCCGGCGACACGCTGGAGGTGACGTACCGCCTGGACGACACCGCGCAGGAGAACCTCCTGTCGGACTACTGGGGTGACGTGGAGAGCGTGCAGGGCGTCTATCCCAAGCTGCGCTTCCAGTACCTGGTGGAGATGCCCAAGGAGCGCCCGCTCTACTGGAACAAGAGCCGGCTGCAGGGCGTGGAGAGCGCGCAGGAGTCGGTGGACGGCGGGCGCGTGCTGTACCGCTGGAACGCGAAGCACGTGGCCAAGGTGGTGCCGGAGCCGGGCATGCCGGGCTGGGCGGAGGTCGCCCAGAACCTCCACGTCTCCACCTACCAGACGTGGGACCAGGTGGGCCGCTACTGGTGGGGCCTCGTGAGGGACCAGCTCCAGCCGAACTCGGAGCTGAAGCAGACGGTGGACCAGGTGCTCACGGGCGTGGACCGGAAGAACGAGCTGGCGGTGGTGCGCGCCATCTACAACTTCGTGGTGACGAACACGCGCTACGTCGCGCTGGAGTTCGGCATCCACGGCTTCAAGCCGTACCGCGTGGACCGGGTGCTGTCGCGGCGCTTCGGTGACTGCAAGGACAAGGCGAGCCTCATCCACGCCATGCTGCGGGTGGCGGGCGTGGACAGCCGGCTGGTGCTCCTGCGTATGCGCAACCTGGGCGCGCTGGACGCGGAGCCCGCGAGCCTCGCGGCCTTCAACCACGCGATTGCGTATGTTCCCAAGTTCGACTTGTACCTGGATGGCACGGCGGAGTTCCACGGGGCGAAGGAGCTGCCCAGCGCGGACCGCGTCGCCAACGTGCTGGTGGTGGAGCCGGACGGCAAGAGCACCTTCCTCACCACGCCGGAGGCCAGGGCGGAGGACAACGCCACGGGCCTGAAGATGGACGTGGCGCTGCGCGCGGATGGCAGCGCGGAAGTGACGGGCGCCAGCACGGTGAGCGGCCAGAGCGCGCCGGAATACCGCCGGGCGTACCGTCCGGAGGCCACGCGCAAGTCCACCTTCGAGCGGGCGTGGGCGCAGAGCTTCCCCGGCCTGACGGTGAACGAGGTGTCGTTGAGCGACACCACGAAGCTGGACGACGACGTGTCCATGGACTTCCGGATGAGCATCCCCCGCTACGCGGAGGTGATGCCCAACGCGGTGCGCTTCCTGCCCTTCGGCACGGGCCGCACCTACCAGCAGGCCTTCGCCCCGCTGGCGGAGCGCCGGTTCGACCTGGTGATGCAGAGCCCGTGGGTCAACAGCTTCAACCTGCGCTACACGCTGCCCGCGGGCTGGTCCGTGACGGAGCTGCCGCAGGCGGTGGAGGAGACGAACGCGTTCGGCCGCCTCAAGCTCACCTACCGCGTGGAGGAGGGCAAGCTCGTCGCGGAGGGTGAGGTGAAGCTCTCCGTCGCGCGCGTGAAGGCGGACGAGTACCCGGCGTTCAGGGACTTCCTCGGCCGCGTGGACCGTGCCTTCGCGCGCCGGGTCATCATCCAGGGCCCCGGCGGTCGCACCGCGTCCCTCGTGCGGTAGTCATTCGCCGCGGCCTCCGCTCGCTTCACGCGCGCGGAGGCCGTGCGCTTCGTTCAGGGACGGGGGGAACGGGCGGCGAAGGTGGTGGCGACGATGCGGTCGGCGATGGCCGGCCGCTCCTGTCCCATGTGCAGCGTGTTGACGGAGTAGACCAGGCGCCGGCGCAAGTCCCGCGTGGCCCCCATGCCGTTGTTGTAGCCGTGCCGGTCTCCGCTCTTGCCCCACAGCGTCAGGCCGTTCACCTCGAAGCGTGTCAGGCCCGCGCTGTAGCTCGCGCGCCCTCCGCCCAGGGTGGGCACGTCCGGCACGGTGAAGAGTTCCTGGAGCTGCGCGGGTGGCAGCAGCCGGCCCCGGAAGAGCGCGGAGAGGAACGTGTCCAGGTCGGCCGTGGTGGAGATCATCTCCCCGGCGGCCCAGGGGATGGACTGGTTCGCCTCGGTGACGTCGACCAGGTGCACCGTGCCGTCGGCCTTGGTGACGGCCTCGTAGCCCCTGGAATGAGGGCCGGGAATCGTCGGGTCATTGCCGGGCACGGACGTGTCCCGCAGGTCGAGCGGCGTGAGGATGCGCTCGCGCACCGCATGGGCGTAGGGCCTGCCGGTGACCTTCTCGATGAGCAGCCCCGCGACGAGGTAGCCGATGTTGCCGTACTCCTGCTGGGTGCCCGGCACGAAGCGGGGCCCGGGCGGCAGCGCCAGCGCGACGAGCTCGCGGGGCGACCAGCGGCGGAACCGGTTGTCGAAGAACCACTCCGGGTCCTTCGACGGCAGCGGGACGTTGGGCAGGCCGTGCGTGTGATTCAAGAGCTGACGCACGGTGATGAGGCCGAAATTGGGGGGCAGCAGCCCGGGCAGGTAGTGCTGCACCGGGCGGTCCAGGTCCACGCGGCGCTCCGCGGCGAGTTGCAACACCACGGTGGCGGTGAACGTCTTGGTGATGCTGCCGATGCGGAAGCGCGCATCCGTGGGCACGGGCGTGCCCGCGTGGACATCCGCGACTCCGGACGCGCCGAGCCAGCGTCCCGCGGTGCCATTGATGCGGACCTGCGCCGCTGTCGTCCTCGCGTCCGGCAAGCCGGCGATGGCTTGTCGCAGCGCATCCCGGTCCAGGGGGGCCAGGAGCGACTGCTCCCAGTCCAGGCCCTGTTCACTGGTCTCCACTTCGTTGGTGACGGCATCGTCACCCGGGCCACATCCCGCCCCGGAGAAGCTCACCACCAGCACCGCTGCACCCACCCGCAGACCACGGCGCGGGACATCCATGTTCCATCTCCCCGTGAAAATCCGGCCCGGAAGCAGAACACCAGCGGAGAGGGAGCCTGTCACCCGACTCCTCGGCATTTCGTGGAATGTCCTACGACTTGCCAACGAAACCGTCGAGCCCCGGCCTCGACGTCGCCCCCGGGTGCGGAGGATGCGCGGTCAGGTCTCCACGAGCGCGGCCAACAACTTGCGCACTTCCTCCGGGCCGCTGACGCGATACGTGGCGCGCGAGGGTTTGTTGCCCGCGTGAATCGTGAGCCCGCCCTCGGGCATGGCCGCGAACATGTCCTCGTCCGTGCGGTCATCCCCCACGGCCACCACCAGTGTGCCCGGCTCCAGCTGGCGAGTCACCGCGTCCACGACCCGGCCCTTGTTCACGCCATGAGGCCGCACCTCCACCACCTTGTCGCCGGGGAGGATGTCCACGGGCCGCCGGGCGAAGGTCTCCGCCAGCTTCAATCGCAGCTCACGGGATTGGAGCGCGCCGAACTCCGGGTCCACCTGGCGGTAGTGCCACGCCAGCGACGCGGACTTCTCCTCCACGAACGAGCCGGGGACGCGCGCGGCGAACTCGTCGAGCATGGGGCGCGCGGCGTCCTTCCACTCCGCCGTCACCCCGTCGAGCATCCGCCACGCATCCCCCGGCCTCGAGCGGGACCACAGGCCGTGCTCCGCGTGCAGCCCCATGGGCAGCGTCCCGAACCACGACTCCAGCGTCTCCTTGGGCCGGCCGCTGACCACGCTCACCGTGGTGTTCGGCCTCGCCACCAGCTTCGCCAGCAACGCCCGCAGGGCATCATCCGGCGCGGCCAGCTCCGGCCGTGGCGCGAAGCCCACCAGCGTCCCGTCATAGTCGAGCATCAGCGACAGGCGCTCCGCCGACTTCATCACCTCCAGCGCCTCATCGCCGCCCTTGACGTCACGCACGGAGACCGAGGGCAGCCCCTGGAGCCGGCCCAGGAAGTGGGACACCCACCAGTGCACGTCGTGGGCCTTCACCTGCGCGCGCAAGGCGCGCATGCGCTCGCGGCGCTCGTGCTCGCCCATCTCCAGCGCCTGCTCGATGGCGTCCGCCGTCGCCTCCACGTCGTAGGGGTTGACGGTGAGCGCCTTGTTCAGCTCGTCGGCGGCGCCGGCGAGTTCGCTGAGCACCAACACGCCGTCCTCGTCCGGCCGGGAGGCACAGAACTCCTTGGCCACCAGGTTCATGCCATCCCTCACGGGCGTCACCAGCATGACGTCCGCGGCGCGGTACAGCCCGGCGAGCTGCTTCTCGTTGAAGGAGCGGTAGAGGTAATGCACCGGCACGTTCTGCACGCTGCCGTACTGGCCATTGATGCGCCCCACCAGCTCGTTCACCTGCTCGCGGTACGTGGCATACGCCTCCACCTGGGTGCGGCTGGGCACGGCCACCTGGATGAAACGCAGGCGTCCGCGCCACGCGGGCTCGCGCTCCAGCAGGCGCTGCACCGCCAGCAGCCTGCGGGGGATGCCCTTGGTGTAGTCGAGCCGGTCGATGCCCAGCAGGATGCGCTGTCCCTCCGCGGTGCGCCGCAGCGAGGCCACTTCCTCCAGCACGCTCACCTCCTTCGCGAGCGAGTCGAAGGAGTCGGAGTCGATTCCCATGGGGAAGGCGCCCACCCGCACCTGCCGCCCCTGCCACATGATGCTGTCGACATCCGTGTCCAGGCTGAGCTGCCGCAACAGCGAGCCGGAGAAGTGCCGCACGTAGCTCACCGTGTGGAAGCCGATGAGGTCCGCGCCGAGCAGGCCCTTCAGCAGCGCCTCCCTGCGGGGCAGCGTCCGGAAGATTTCCGACGAGGGGAACGGGATGTGGTGGAAGTACCCGATGCGGGCTTCGGGGAGCCGCTCGCGCAACATCCCCGGCACCAGCATGAGCTGGTAGTCATGCACCCAGATGGTGTCGCCCGGCTGGTACTGCTTCGCGGTGAGGTCCGCGAAACGTTCGTTGACCTTGCGGTACACCTCCCAGTCACGGTCCTGACGGGGGATGCGGTCCAGCATGTAGTGGCACAGCGGCCAGAGGACCCGGTTGGAGTAGCCCTCGTAGTAGCGGCTCACCTCGCTCGCGGTGAGGTGGATGGGCACGTAGCGCTGCTCGGCGAACTGTTCCTCCACGCGCGTCCGTTGGCTTTCCGACAGCCGGGACATGTCCCCGGGCCAGCCAATCCACTGGCCGCCGGAGCGCTCATGGGGTCGGCGCAATCCCGTGGCCAGTCCGCCGGCACTGCGCACCACGGCGACGCTGTCCTTCTCCACCTTGACGGTGACAGGGAGACGATTGGAGACGAGCAGGAGTCGAGGCATAGAGCCTCTGACCCTTATTCACTCCCTCCGCGAATGACCATCGTCGAATCGCGCGAGGTGGCGATTGGTGGACCCTCTTGCACGGAGCGCGGCGCCCAACCGAGCCGGGCCAACAATGCGGGCTGGCGGCCCGGTTTCCAGATGAACGCATCCAGTACGTAGTGCGTGGCCTGCGGCAACGCGAGCAGCGGCACCACCAGCGCCAGCAGGTCCGGCGAGAGCCCCACGTCCGCGCCTCCGAAGAGGCCGGGGCGGTCATGCCAGATGAAGCGGTCCCACAACAGTTCCTCGGTGAACGCCAGCGCCACGAGGAACAGGAGGAAGCCGGGCAGCCCCGCACGCAGCACGGTGCCCGCGGCGCCATATCCGCCCTCCTCTCCACGCCCGCGCGAGTAGCGGAACAGCAGCGCGAAGTACGGCACGCCGTGCAGCACCACGTTCATCACCGTGAAGGTGAAGTCATCGCGCGCGAGGACGATGCCGCCGAACCACGTCACCCACGTGGCGCCGACGAGGAGCACCTTGCCGACCTGGAGTCCCTCGCCGCGCGACACGCGCAGTCCCTGGAAGGCGACCCACGCCACGAGCACCACCGCGTGCAGCGCCAGCGCGAGCGTGCCCATCCATGCGGGAAGGCCTGGAAGGAAGTCGCCCTCCACGAACCACCAGAACGCGCGCGGCAGGTTCGCATGCCACCACACGACGGGGCCCACGGTGGCCGCGTAGATGGCGGCGGCGTCCAGGCGGCGCTCGACGTCGGAGGCTCGCGCCTTGCGTGTGTACAGCGCGACCCAGCCGTACTGCTGACGGACGAAGTGGAACAAGGCCACGTAGGCGAACAGCGTCCAGAACGCGCCCGGTGACACGTGGTGGGCCAGCACGCCCACCACCCAGGCGACAAGGGGCGCGCCCAGATACAGGCCGGGCCGCTGGCGCAGTTCGTTCGGGTCCAGGTAGGTGCGGAACAGCGTGGACCAGACGTGGGCCACGTCCACGCAGACGACGAGCAGGAGCCACGCCCAGAGAGGCGTGTCACCCACGGCCCCCAGCCAGGGTGCCCCGAGCACCATGGCCACGGAGACGAGCGCACTGCCGGCGAAGACGGCGAGGTCCACGCGCGGACCGAACAACCAACTCTGAGAGGGCGCGAGGAAGCGGGGCATCCGGCCCATGAGGCTATCAGCACTCATGCCCAGGTTGGGCGACGGGCCGCCGGAGCGGTACAACCCGAGGCAAGCGCGGCGCGCGTCTCGCGTAGTGCGCCTGTCGCCCTCTTGCCGTGAGCCCACCCGCGTCCGCCATGTCCTCGACTCCCCCGCCCCCTCGCTTCCGTCGCCGGCTGCTGGCGGTGATGCTGCTCGCGGGGCTCGTCCCTCTCGTGCTCCTGGGCATCGTGGCCCAGGGCGCGCTGGAACGGGTGTTGTCCGTCTCCGTGGCTCCCGTGGAAGCAGTGCTGGATGACGTGTCCCTTGACCTGGAGCGCCGGGGCCTGCCTCGCGGCTCCCTGGATGAAGCGCGGCTGCATCTGGCCCAGGCGGAGCTGACACGTCGGGCCCTGGTGCGGCGCGTGCCCGCGTTCATCACCGTCCTCGTCCTCGTGTCGGGCGGCGTGCTGGCGGTGGCCGCCGTGCTGCTCGGCCGTGCGCTGACCCGCCCTGTGACGACGCTCACCGAGGGCATGTGGGCCTATGCACGAGGAGACCTCTCCGTGCGACTGCCCGCCACGGACCCGCCTCGCGACGAACTCCAGTTCCTCCTGGGCCAGTTCAACCGCATGGGCCAGGAACTGGTCGCCCAGCGCGAGCGGCTCAAGTCCGCCGAGCAGATCGCCGCGTGGCAGGACGTCGCCCGCTCACTCGCCCACGAGCTGAAGAACCCGCTCACCGCGATGAAGCTCTCGCTCGCAAGGCTGTCTCGCGCGGACACAGGCTCGCCCTCTGACGCCACGCGCGTCACCGAGTCCGTCGCCCTGCTCCAGGAGGAAGTGGATCTGCTGATGCGGATGACCCAGAGCTTCTCCACCTTCGCGCGCCTGCCCGCGCCGCGCTTCCAGGACGTGCCTCTGCGCCCGCTGCTCTCGGAAATCTGCGCACTGTACGCGGAGACCTCGCCCGTGCCGGTGGAGCTGCTGCCCGGTCCAGATGTCTCGCTGCGCGCGGACCCGGACGGCCTGCGCCGGCTTTTTGGCAACCTCGTGAAGAACGCAGCCGAGGCCTCCCCCGAAGGCGCGCCACCCGTCCGTGTCGCGCTGGAGCCCGCGACGGAGAGCGCCGTGCGCATCACCGTCACGGATGGCGGCAGCGGCGTGCCCACCGTGCTGGAGGGAGCGGCCCTCACGCGCGGTCTCTTCAGCACCAAGCCCGAAGGCAGTGGGCTGGGGCTGCCCATCTCCCAGAAAATCACCCACGAACATGGCGGCACGCTCCGACTGGAGCCCGCGCCCGGCGGCGGTACGCTCGCGCGCGTGGAGCTGCCCCTCCTTCCTCCTTCGTCCCCCGTGCCCACGACATGAAGCCCGGCCCCCGAATCCTCGTCGTCGACGACGACCCTGGCGTCCTCAAGGCCCTGCGCGGCCTCTTGAGCGACGAGGGCTTCACCTCCGTGGAGGCCCGCTCCACCGCCGAGGCCACCCGCGTCCTCGAAGCCCCCGAGGGCCTCCCCGCGATGATGCTGCTCGACCTGCGCATGCCGGGCGAGACAGGCCTGGAGTTCCTCGCGCGGCTGCCGCGTCCGCTGCCCGTGCCCGTCGTCGTGCTGTCGGGCGAGGCGTCACCATCAGAGGCCGCGCAGGCCCTGAAGCTCGGCGCCACGGACTTCGTGGAGAAGCCGCCCTCACCCGAGCGACTCGTCACGGCGCTGCGCAACGCCCTGGCGCTCGGCGCGCTCCAGGAGGAACGCGAGCGACTGCTGGATGCGCTCGCGCGCCCCGGTCATCTCGTGGGCGACAGCCCCGCCATGGGAGCCTTGCGGCAGCTCATCACACGCGTGGGCCCCAGCGACACGGCGGTGCTGATCACCGGCGAGACAGGCACGGGCAAGGAGCGCGTCGCGCGGGCGCTGCACCTGGCGTCGGGACGCAAGGGCCGGCTCGTCGCCGTCAACTGCGCCGCGATTCCCGCCACGCTGCTGGAGAGCGAGCTGTTCGGCCATGAGAAGGGCGCGTTCTCCGGCGCCGTGAGTCGCCGCGCGGGGCGCATCGAGCAGGCCCACGGCGGCACGCTGCTCCTCGACGAGATTGGAGACATGCCGCTGGAACTCCAAGCCAAGCTCTTGCGCGTGCTGGAGACGCGCGAAGTGGAGCGACTGGGTGGCTCGGTGCCCGTGCCCGTGGACGCGCGCATCCTCGCGGCGACACACCAGGAGCTTGCCCGCGCGGTGAAGGAGGGCCGCTTCCGTCAGGACCTCTTCTTCCGCCTCAACGTCATGCCCCTGCACATCCCTCCCCTGCGAGAGCGCCCCGAGGACCTGCTCCCGCTGGCGCGCGCCTTCGCGGCCGAGTTCGCCGGACCGGAAGCCCCGCTGGTGCTGGCTCCCGGCGCGGAGACCGCGCTGCGTGCGTACCCGTGGCCGGGCAACGTGCGCGAGCTGCGCAACGTCATCGAGCGGCTCAACCTGCTGCGCGGCGGCGGCCCGCTGACGCTCGGACCCGAGGCCGTCTCCGCGCCGCAGGCTCCCGCGACAGCCGCGCGCCCCAGCCTCGGAGAGAAGAGCTACCGCGAGCACGTGGAGGACTTCGAGCGGGACCTCATCCGCGCCGCGCTCCTGGAAGGCGAGAGCATCGCCGGAGCCGCGAGGCTGTTGCAGGTGGACCGGGGCAACCTCTACCGACGCATCAAGGCGCTCGGGCTCCCCGTGAGCTGAGCGCCTCGACACCCTGCCCGCGCTACGGCCGGGGCTTCACGTCGGTGTTCTGCGCCGCGACGATGCGCCACATGCCGCCCACGCGATTCATCACGTACCGCATCTGGGTCCGCAGCAGTCCCGGCTCCGTGTTCTGCACGCCGGGAGGCAGGCCCTGGTGCCCCGTCACCTCATGCGTGGTGTCCACCACGGCCACGTCGCTCGCGGGGAAGGCGACCCGACGGATGGTGACCTTGCTCTGACTGCCCTTGAAGAGCGTCTGGAAGATGGCCGCGTGGCGCTCCTGAATCTGCGGCTGGCCCTCGTACAGCGTCCCGACGATGTTGATGAAGTCCGCGTCGGGCGCGAAGTCCTGGGACCACACCACCGCGTCCTGGCGGTTCCACGCCTGGGTCTGCACGTCCACCATCTGGCGGATGGCCTGCTCGTCCCTCGCATGGTCGACATGCGCACAGCCCAGGGGCATGAGCAGCAACGCGCACGCCAGGGCCAACCGGGTGGGAACACTGCGATTCACGGTGAAGCTCCTTGCTGAAAGAGGGCCCGGCAGCCTGCCACAAGCCCGAGTGAAGCCAGGTTCCAGAGTCACCCGCACCCGCACTCCCCGCGCGATTCTCAGCGAGCAGGAAACCCCGAAAGCCCTGGGTGCGATAATCCCTCCGGACCCACCCCCAGGTCGCCCCTTCAGGAAGAGCCGCCCCATGTCGAACCGCATCGGCCGCCCCACCTTCGTCCCCGCCACCCAGCCTGGAATCAGCGCGGAGCGTGAGCGAGCGGCCCGCCCCTCGGGCGAGAAGGCGAACCAGGGCCACTCGCAGGTCGACCAGTTCGAGTCCCGCGCCACGCGCCCCCACGTCAGTGCATCCCTCCTGAGTGGACCCGCCGCGACGACGGCCGTGAGCGCGAAGTCGCTCGACCTCCAGCCCCAGTTGCACGAGGCCACGGGCTACGAGGCCCGCTTCGAGCAGGGCGGTCGGAAGGCCACCGCCTTCGTCGAAGGCCAGGGACAGGTGAACCTGCCCACCGGCCCGGGCAGAGGCCCGTCCTTCCACGCGGAGGCGGGCAAGCCGCTGACGGTGACGGCGGACCCGGCGCGCTTCTCGTCACAGACCGAGAAGGTGGAGTTGGTGTGGCGGCTGGTCCCTGGAGGCACGGAGACGGCGATTCCCATCACCGACGGCAGCCGCGATGCGAATGGCCGGCTGAACATCCAGCCCGGCACGTTCGAGCTTCCTCCCGACGCCACGGGTCTGGTGCGCCTGTCGTTCCGCACCACGGGCGCCGACGGGCGCGTGAGCAACCAGTGGGACCCGAGCAACGACGCGTCGGTCGCCTCGAAAGAGGGCGCGACGGTGTCCTTCACCGAGGACTTCAAGACGCAGGTCGACGGCACGCTGCGCGCCGGTGACAAGCTCCAGCTCGCGTATGACCAGGACCGCCTCAAGGCGCTCGCGGGCGGCAAGACGCCCTCCGACGTCGTCGCCTGCGTGTCCTTCAATGGCGGCCCGCCCCTGGAGTTCCCGCTCGACCTCCAGCCAGGGCAGGCCGGCAACGCGGGCGGCGACTTCCTGCCGTCGGTCCGCGTGCCCTTCGAGGCGACGGATGTGCAGGTCTGGTTCCGGGGCAAGGCGGACGACAACACCACGTGGGACTCGGCCAACGGGCAGAACTTCAAGTTCCCCGTCGGCGTCACGCGCGACGACGCCGAGCCGGGGTGGAAGAACGAGCTGCTCAAGAGCAAGAGCTTCCCCAACCTGAGCGCGGACAAGTTCGTGGGCATCGGCCCCGCGTCGGAGCGCTACAACTGCATCGCGTGGACGGTGGGCAAGCGCGACGAGTGGGTGTGGCCGGGCACGCGCGTGGAGGACTTCGACAAGCTCTACGCGACGCAGGGCTACAAGCCGATGGACTCGTTGGACCTGAGCAACGACCCCAGCCTGGAGAAGGTGGTCATCTACGGGCGCAAGCCGATGACGGGCAACGGCCCCCTCGAGGTGACGCACGGCGCGCTGATGGACGAGCAGGGCCGCTTCACGAGCAAGATTGGCACCCAGCCGCTCATCCGTCACAACAGCGCTGACGACCTCACCGGCCCTTCGTATGGTGAGCCCGTGCGAGTCTACGTGCGTCCCCGTCAGTCCCCCGTGAGTGCCTCATGAGCGAGCCTGTCGCCCGCTTCGACTCCCTCGCCGAAGAGTGGGGGCGGCACTGCGCGGAACACCGGGAGTCGTCCAACCCCTACGTGTTCCTGGACCATCCGTCGTTCGACGCGCTCGTCGCGCTGGGACGGCCCGCGGTGCCGCTCATCATCGAGCGCTATCGCGAAGGCAGCGTCTTCTGGGGCGCGGCGCTGCGACGCATCACCGGCGTCACCACGTTCGGTGACGGCGTGGTGGGCAACCTGGAGGCGAATCGCCAGGGGTGGCTGAAGTGGTGGAGTGAGAACCAGGCCGCCTGGCCCGGCTGAGCCCGCGTTGCCTCCCTGGGGCGCCTCACTGAGCTGAGGCCCGCCCGCCAGCAGCACGGGCCGCCCAGACACGGAGTGCCACTTCGAAGGGACCCGGTGGCTCGCGGCAATCGTCGGGCTCGATGTCAGTATCACATCTCGATTCGACATCAGGATGTGTCCATGACATCGGCACGGCTGGACGGCTCTCGTCCTTTCAAGCACTTGCCCCGACGCGGCGGCTGGAACGCAGCGTGCTCTGTCCCATGCGCATGAACCGCTTCGCGCTTCTCTTCTGCTTCGTCTCCCTCCTCGCCGGTGCGCAGCCCGTGCCGGACGCGGGCGTGCCCGACCCGACCCACGTTGTCGGCGCGCCCCCCACCCCCGTGGCTCCCGTGGCCCCTCCCGAGGAGGAGCACGGCCTGCCCCTTCCGCTCCCCCAGGGCACGAAGACCTCGCCCGCGCGCGAGGAGGACGCACGGAACGAGACTCGCAACAAGCGGTCGGAGCGCTGGCGGAGCGAGGAGGAGGAAGACTCGCGAGCCGAGGCCCGGAACGAGCGGGCGGCGAGTCGGCGCGAAGAGGACGCTCGGACCGAGGCTCGCAATGAGCAGGCGGCGGACGAGCGCGAGGAGGAGGAAGAGGACGCCCGGGCAGCGGCGCGAACGGAGTCGCGCAACGAACGGGCAGCGGACCGGCGCGAGCGCGAGCGCAGGCGCGAGAAGGAGAAGTGCGACGAGGACTACCTCGACGAAGAGGTGGAAGACCTCGCCATCCTCCATCCGCTGGAGCTCAACGTGGATGGCCGCGCGCTCACGCCGGAGCGAGTCGAGCTGCATGGTCTCAAGCGGCTGACGGAGGACCAGGTGCGCGCCTTCATCGGCTCGCCGTCCACCGAGCCTGGCGCGGCCCTTCAAACCCGCGACCTCCAGCGGATGCTGCGCCGCCTGGCGCACACCGGCCTGTTCGCCCGTGTCGAGCCGCGCCTGCGTCTCCCCGAGCAGGGGCCCGTCGTCCTGGAAGTGCATCTGGAGGAGAACCCCGTCGTCACGTCGGTGGAAGTGGAAGGACTCCAGGACCTGCGGCGCACCGAAATCCTCGAGGAGGTCTTCCGCCTCCCGCGCCGCTTCCCCGATGAGGACGAAGACGAGGATGAGGAGTTCATCGTGCGCGTGAATGGCGCGCGCGGGACGCTGACTGTCGTCAGCACTCCGTGCCCGCCGCAGCGTCCGCCTCGTGAGTGGCTGGCCCGGATGGAGCGTGAGGAGTACCGCCCCGGTCTCGTCCTCGGAGGGGTGTCGGCCGCGCTGCAACGCGCGCTGAGAGACTTGCGCGGCGACGGCTACATGCTCGCGAGCCTGTCCGGCACGCTGACGCCGAAGGGCCAGCTCACCATCATCGTGGACGAGGGCCGCCTGGAGGGCGTGGACGTGGTGGGCGTGGACGGCCCTGTCGCGGACCGGGTGCGCGAGGCGCTGGACCTGAAGGCCGGAGACGTCTTCCTCCGCAGCGACGCGCGCCGCGCCATGGAGCGACTGGAGTCGCGCCTGCCCTTCCTGCAAGCGTCGAGCGTGGACACGGACTCCGACGAAGCCGCGCGCCGACGCGACGCGCGCATCGTCGAGGAGCGCGCGGCCGACGGCGTGCGCCACTACCGGACCGAAGAGCAGAAGCGCGGGGAGCGCCGTCGCCGTGAGAAGGTCGAGTTCGACCTGAGCTGGGGAGAGCTGTTCGAGTCCTGGCGGCACGGCCACGATGGCGAGGGAATCACGCTGGAGGGACGGCGCCTCGTGGTGCACGTGCGCACGCGTCGCCCGGACCTGGACCTGGACCTGCTGCCCATCCACACGCAGGTGACGGGGTTCGCTCCGGGCCTGGCGGGCTCGCTGCGCATCTGGGATTCGAAGGACCGCCTCCACACCACGCTGGACGCCGCCGCCTTCATCCCCCTTCGCTGGGGTGGGCAGCGCCTGCCGGATGACCCCGAGGGCACGAAGCGGCAGCGCGAACTCAACCTGCTGGGCGGCGCGCGCGTGGAGGTTCCGGCGGTGGGGCTCGCGGAGCTGGGCGGACAGGCGTACGACTTCACGGACACGCTGGACCGGTGGCGGATGAGCGACATCGACTCGTCCATCTATTCGGCCCTCATCAACCGGCCGGACCGCGACTACTTCCGCCGCAAGGGCGTGGCGGCGTTCGCGACCTTCCGCTGGTCCGAGGACTGGCTCGCGGGCGTCGAGTACCGCTCCGACCGCTACGAGACGCTGCGCAGCTTCACCCCGCCGCTCTCGCTGTTCCGCCGCGACTCGCCTCCCTTCCCCAACGCACCGGTGGACGAGGGCCGCTTCCAGTCCGTCATCGCCCGGCTGGAGTACGCCAGCGGCAGCCCTCGCAACGCGAAGGTGGGCTCGCTGTTCCGCACGCCGGAGACGCCCCTCTTCCACGTGGACAAGGACTGGGGACGCAGCCCGTTCCTGCATGGGTTCGTCACGCTGGAGGTGGGCGAGGGTCCCGCCGCGACGGGTCCGGACGAGCGCTTCTGGAAGCTCCTGGGTGACGTGACGATGGTGGTGCCCACGGGCTGGGAGACGGGCCTGCGGCTGCGGCTGCGCGGCGCGGGCGGCGACAACCTCCCCGAGCAGAAGCGGGAGGCGCTGGGTGGCTGGAGCGCGCTGCGAGGCTTTGGCTTCAAGGAGTTCAAGGGCGACGTGTCGGTGCTGGGGACGGCCGAGTACCGGTGGCATTCCTTCGGCGTCTTCGCGGACCTGGGCACGGTGCGCGGTGCCGGTGAGTGGCAGGACGCGCGGCTGGGCGTCGGTGGCACGTTCCACTTCAGCGACGACGTGCGCGTGGATGTCGCGTGGCGCACGGACGAGAAGGCCACGGCCACGCCCGAGGCCCGCCTGTTCTTCGTGCGGACTTTCTGAGGCCCATGAAACGAATGGGGACACGGACAAGACGCACGCTCGGCGCGGCCCTGGTGGCCGCGGCGGCACTGTTCGCGCCCGGGGCCTGGGCACAGGAGCCGCGCGTCACCTGCACCGCCACCCTCTCCGGGCGGCGCGTGCTGGCCCGCTCGGAGGCCTTCTCCTTCCTCTCCGCGGAGCTGGACCGGCTGGTGCGACTGGGCATGGCGGGGAAGCTGGAGGTGGAGCTGACGCTGTGGAAGCGCCGCGCGCTCTGGTTCAACACCCGGGTGGACGGCGCCAGGCTCACCCAGGTGATTGCCTTCACCCGTGAGGGCTACATGCTGGATGGAAGGCCGCTCCCGGAAGGGCCCGCCACGCTGGAGCTGGACCGCGTCGCCTGGACGCTGGAGGCGCGCCCCGAGGACGGTGAGCGCCTCATCGTCCAGGTGGAGGTGAAGCTGAACGTGGTGACGGCGGCCAGCCTGGGACGAATGGCCTCCTGGCTCTCGCGGACAGAGGGAGCAGGAGAGACAGACCGCTCCACCCTGACAGGCACGCTGCTGCGCACCGTGGCGGAGGACCTCTCCCAAAAGGCCTCGGGACGCTGCGACGTCGCGCCGCCGACTTGAGCGGGGAAGGCTCGGACGAAGCACGGTCCGACTGAAGCACCGACGCGGCCCTTGCATCGACGAGGGCCGCGTCCTCGGTGGCCGGCTCCAGCCCGAGTCACGTCACAGCCCTGCTCGCGACTCGCGAGCTTCACGACTCACGGAGTGCCCGGCCGCGCGCCGAGGCCTGGAGGACCGTCATGCGTTTCTGGATGCTCCCACTGCTCGTCCTGCTCACCTCGTGTGGACTGGACCTGGCACCGCTCGCGCGCACGGTGCATGTCTTCGTGCCCGAGGACGAGGATGCACACGTCCCCGTCCTCTATCTGGAGAAGGGCCATGCCCTCTTCTTCCCCGATGGAGTGGGCGGGGGTGCGAGCCCCGTGGAGCCCCGGCCCAGCGAGCTGGTCGCCCTGGGACAGCGAAGGGACATCGTCATCATCGCGGTGGACACCGAGCCCCTGCTCCACCAGGAGGCGCTCCCCGACGGGCGCATGCGCTACATCACCCACCTGGGAGGCCCCTGAGCCCAGCCCCTGGTGACACCGCGGGGTGACGGTTTCCCGCCATGACCGGTGTAGGCTCGGACGCCTCGCTGTTCACGAAGGAGCCACACACCGATGGCCGCGCAGACGATGGAGCAGCTCGTTTCCCTGTGTAAGCGCCGGGGCTTCATCTTCCCGGGGTCCGCCATCTATGGAGGCCTTCAGGGTACGTACGACTACGGTCCGCTGGGCGTCGAGCTGAAGAACAACCTGAAGCTGGCCTGGTGGCGCGCCAATGTCTGGGAGCGTGAGGACATGGAGGGCATCGACGCCGCCATCCTCATGAACAAGCTCACGTGGCGCTACTCGGGGCACGAAGAGACCTTCGTGGACCCGATGGTCGACTGCAAGAGCTGCAAGATGCGCTGGCGCGCGGACCAGATCGCCGGCAAGTGTCCGAACTGTGCCTCCACCGAGCTGACCGAGCCCCGCCCGTTCAACCTGATGTTCAAGACACAGGTCGGACCGGTGCCAGACCCCGAGTCGTTCTCGTACCTGCGCCCCGAGACGGCGCAGGGCATCTTCGTCAACTTCAAGCACGTGCTGGATTCGACCTCCCGCAAGCTCCCGTTCGGCGTCGCGCAGATAGGCAAGGCGTTCCGCAACGAAATCACCCCGCGCAACTTCATCTTCCGGGTGCGGGAGTTCGAGCAGATGGAGGTCGAGTTCTTCGTGAAGCCCGGCGAGGACGAGGCCTGGCACCAGAAGTGGGTCGAGGACCGCATCAACTGGTGGATTTCCGTCGGTCTCTCCCGCGAGAACCTGGTGCCGTACCACCAGAAGCCGGACGAGCTCGCGCACTACGCCAAGGCCACCGTCGACCTGCTCTACCGCTTCCCTCATGGGCTGGAGGAGCTCGAAGGCATCGCCAACCGCACCGACTATGACCTGGGCTCACACAGCAAGGACCAGGGCTCGCTCGGCTTGAAGGCGCGCGTGTCCCCCAACGGCCACAGCACCGAGAAGCTCACGTACTTCGACCCCGAGACGAAGCAGCACGTGGTGCCGTTCGTCATCGAGCCGTCCGCGGGCGTCGACCGTGGCGTGCTCGCGGTGCTGAGCGAGGCGTATGCCGAGGAGCAGGTGAAGCCCGCTCCGGCGGAGCGCCTGAAGCCCGTCGAGGAGGCGCTCGGCGCCTTCCTCAAGTCCGTCGGTCGCAACGAGAAGCTCCCGGTGGAGGCGAAGAACGCCCTCCTCGCCGAGGGTGAGCGAATCGCCGGCGCGCTCGGTGAGCGGCTCGCGTCCATGACCGGACTGCTCTCCATGCCGGGCGCGGAGAGCATCGAGGTCGCGAAGAAGCTCCGCGGGCAGGTGGACCCCGTCGTCGACGAGTTCTACCGGACGGTGCTGCACTTCAAGCCGCGCCTGGCGCCCATCAAGGTGGCGGTGCTCCCGCTGAAGAAGAACCATCCGGGCATCGTGGGCGTGGCCAAGGGCATCCGTCGCCAGTTGCAGTCCTCGGGCTCGATGCGGGTCGTCTACGACGACACTGGCGCCATCGGAAAGCTGTACCGCCGCCAGGACGAGATTGGCACCCCCTTCTGCGTCACGGTCGACTTCGACACGCTTGGAGATGGCGAGTCCGCTTCCTCGAAGGACACCGTGACGGTGCGCCACCGCGACTCGATGACCCAGGAGCGCGTGGCCATCTCCGAGCTCGAGGCCTACCTGCGCGAGAAGATGGCCTGAACGATGTTCCCGGGTGAGGCCTGCAACGGCCTCACCCCACCTTCACCACCGCGCGGCCGAAGTTCTCGCCTCGGAACAGGCCGGCGAACACGGCGGGCGCGGACTCCAGGCCCTCCACCACGTGCTCGCGGTGCTTCAGCGTTCCATCCTGGAGCCACGCACGCAGCGCCGCCCGCGCCTCACCGAAGCGCGCGGCGTAGTCGAACACCACGAAGCCCTCCATGCGCAGCCGCTGGATGATGAGGAACGGCGTGTTCTTCAACCCCGCGCGAGCCTCCGGCGGAACGCCGTAGTCCGCGACGAGCCCCGACACCACCACGCGGCCCTTCAGCGCCATGCACGTGAGCGCCGCGTCCAGCGTCGAGCCGCCCACGTTGTCCAGGTACACGCCCACACCCTGGGGACACTCCCGTCGGATGGCGGCGGCCAGGTCCTTCTCCGCGCGGTAGTCGATGCAGGCGTCGAAGCCCAGCGCCTCCACCACCCAGCGACACTTCTCCGGGCCGCCAGCGATGCCCACCACGCGAGCGCCCTGACGCTTCGCGATTTGTCCCGAGATGGAGCCCACCGCGCCCGCGGCCGAGGACACCAGCACCGTCTCCCCAGCCTGGGGACGCCCCAGCTCCAGGATGCCGAAGTACGCCGTCAGCCCGGGAATGCCGAGCACGCCCAGCTCCGCCGAGGCGGACTCCGGTCCAGGGTCCACCTTGCGCAGCCCCCGCGCGCTCACCACCGCGTGCTCCCGCCAGCCCCAGCCTCCCACCACCACGTCGCCCACGGCGTAGCGCGTGTCACGGGACGCCAGCACCTCGCCCACGGTCGCGCTCCCGATGACCTCACCCAATTCGAGGGCCGGTGCGTACGAGTCCACGCCCCCCAACCGGGCCAGCGTGCCCGGGTCCACGGACGCGAACAGCGTCCTCACCCGCAGCTCTCCGTCCCGAGGCTCGCCCACGTCCACGCGCTCCACGCGGAAGTGCTCCGGCTCGGGCATTCCGGGGATGTGGCGCGCGAGGACGACTTGACGGCTCGGGAGGGTGCTCATCGGCGGCTCCGGGTTCGAGGCGCCCCACCATCTTCCTTCCACCTCCCCGCTGGCAACCAGGACTCAGGACTTCCTAGGCTGTCGGCCATGACGAGTTCCTTCCCACTCCCCGCCCATCCCCTGCTCGCCACCGCCGTGGAGCTCGCGCCGCGCCTGTCCGCGCGCTCCGCCGAAATCGAGACCGCGCGCCGGCTGCCCGAGGACCTCGTCGCGGAGCTGAATCGCGCCGGCATCTTCCGGATGATGATTCCGGAGACGTACGGTGGGCTGGAGCTCCACCCCGCGCTCTCCTTCCAGGTCATCGAGGCCCTCTCGCGCGCGGACGGCGCCACCGGCTGGTGCGCGATGATTGGCTCCGCCACCGCGCTGACGGCGGCGTGGCTCCCGGAGCCCGTGGGCCGCGCCATCTTCTCCGCGCCGGACATCATCACCGGAGGCGTGGCCGCGCCCCTGGGCCGCGCCGAGCGCGTCGAGGGTGGCCACCGGCTCACCGGCCGATGGGCCTGGGCCAGCGGAAGCCAGCACTGTCACTGGCTCGTGGGCGGCGCGCTCGTCACGGAGGGCGGCAAGCCGCGCATGGTGCGCGAGGGCGTGCCGGAGACGCGCCTGTTCTTCCTCCCCGCCAGGGACGTCACGCTTCACGACACGTGGTTCGCCTCCGGCCTGTGCGGCACCGGCAGCGGCGACATGGAGGTGAAGGACCTCTTCGTCCCGGACGACCACGGCTTCTCGTTCTTCGCGCCGCCCCACGTCGCGCGCCCGCTGTATGGCTTTCCCTTCGGCCTCTTGGGCCTGGGCATCCCCGCCGTGGCCCTGGGCATCGCCCGGCGCGCCATCGATGAGCTGACCGCGCTGGCCCGACAGAAGACGGTGGTGGTGGAGCGCAGGCTGCTGGCCGCGCGGCCCGCCGTACAGGAGGCCGTCGCCGAAGCGGAGGCCGAGGTGCGCGCGTCCCGCGCCTTTCTGCTGGAGACGATTCACGCCCTCCATGACGAAGCCACCCGAGGTCCCGTCTCCGTGCGCGGCAGGGCGGACCTGCGCCTGGCCATGACGCATGCCACGCGAAGCTCCGCGCGCGCGGTGGACCGGATGTACGAGGCCGCGGGCGGCCCCGCCGTGTTCCACACCAGCGCGCTCCAGCGCTGCTTCCGCGACGTCCACACCCTCACCCAGCACGCCATGGTGGCCCGGCCCACGCTGGAGCTCACCGGCGGAATCCTGCTGGGCTTCGACCCGCCCACCCCGGTGCTCTGAAGAAAAGAGGGCCCGGCCTCCCTGAAGCGCTGGGAAGAGGCCGGGCCCCATCAGGCGACGACGTGTCGCCTCCCCCTACTGCCGAGCCATCACCGTCTTGCGCTCCTTCTGCTCGTCGTGGAGGTGTTCACCGGACACGTCCACCACCACCTCGCGCAGCGTGCCGCCCCGGAACGTGAAGGGTGGGCGGTACATCGTGCTCACCGACGAGTTGTCATCCCGCCCGCACGTCAACCCCTCACCCAGGCTGATGAGCAGCGGCATCGTCGAGGAGATGTCGCTCTGGGCGACCAGGTCCCCGTCGATGAAGAGCTTGCCGCGTCCCGGCGCGCCCTTGCCGGCGTCGAGGTCCGGCTCCCCCGTGGGCTCGAACTCGAAGCGCAGCTCCGTGCGGCCGGCGGGTATCTCCATCGCCGACTCGATGTGGAACTCCCGCTCGCCCACGAAGTTGTAGACGTAGTGCAGCTTCCGGTCCTGGATGAAGAAGGTGTAGCCGCCCGTAATCCCGCCGTGGCTGAGCAGCACGCCCTCCGCGTCTCCATCCACGTCCACCTTCGCGGTGATGGAGTGCGGCCGGTTGAGCACATGCACCGCCACGTTCTCCGGCGCGGGTGAGGTGTGCGGCCGGTAGACGTAGCGCTTGCGGTCCTTGGTGATTTGCGGACGCTCCGCGGCGAACACCGCCCGGTCCAGCGCCGCGAGCGGAAGGACCTTGTAGCGGCCCGCCTCCACGTACCAGAGGGCAATCATCTCGATGAGCTTGCCCCGCTCTTCTTGGGCGAGGTTCTTCGTCTCCGAGCAGTCCTCCGCCACGTGGTACAGCTCCCACCCCTCCGCGTCGAGCTTGCGCAGCCGCTCCTCGGTGATGGCCGACTCGCCGAACGCCTCGCCCGCCTCCGTGAAGGACGGCCCGGGGAAGGGGCACACCGCCCGCCAGCCGTCATGGTAGATGGCGCGGCTGGTGAACATCTCGAAGTACTGCGTGTGGTGGTGGCTCTCCGCGCGCGCGTCGTCGAAGGAGTGGCGGAAGCTGACACCCTCGATGGGCGACTGCGTGACACCCCGGATGTCCTGGGGCGGCTCCACGCCCAGGCAGTCCAGCACCGTGGGCACCATGTCGATGGCGTGGCAGTACTGCGTGCGGACCTCGCCCCGCGCGCGGATGCCCTTGGGCCAGTGGACGATGAACGGGTCCGTCGTGCCGCCCCGGTACACCTCGCGCTTCCACCGGCGGAACGGCGTATCCCCGGCCCACGCCCAGCCCCACGAGTAGTGATTGAAGTACTTGGGCCCACCCAGGTCGTCCATGGCCGCGATGTTCTGCTCCAGCGACTCCGGCGTGTTGTTGAAGAACTTCAGCTCGTTGACGGAGCCATGGGGCCCGCCCTCGGCGCTCGCGCCGTTGTCGGAGATGACCATGATGAGCGTGTTGTCCAGCTCACCGCTCTCCTCCAGGGACTTCAGCAGCCGGCCGATGTGATGGTCCGTGTGCTCCAGGTAGCCCGCGAAGACCTCCATCATCCGCGCGTAGAGGCGCTTCTCCTCGGGCGGCAGGCTGTCCCACTCCGCCACGTCCGGGTCATGTCGGGACAGCTTCGTGCCGGGAGGAATGACGCCGAGCTTGAGCTGACGCTGGAACACCTTCTTGCGGAACTCGTCCCAGCCGTCGTCGAACTGGCCCTTGTACTTGTCCACCCACTCCTTGGGGACGTGATGCGGGGCGTGCATCGCGCCCGTGCAGAAGTACATGAAGAACGGCTTGTCCGGCGCCACCTGCTTGGAGTCCGCGATGAAGTCCACGGCGCGGTCCACCAGGTCCTCGGTGAGGTGGTAGCCCTCCTCGGGAGTCTTGTGCGGCAGCACCGGATGGTTGTCGTGGACGAGGTCCGGGTAGTACTGGTGCGTGTCGCCGCCAAGGAAGCCGTAGAACCGCTCGAAGCCACGACCCAACGGCCAGCGGTCATAGGGCCCCGCCGCGCTCGTCTGCTCCGTGGGCGTCAGGTGCCACTTGCCCACCGCATACGTGTTGTAACCCTGCTTCGACAGCATCTCCGAGAGGAAGCCGTTCTCGAAGGGGATGGTGCCGTTGTAGCCCGGGTAGCCGAGGGAGACCTCGGTGATGGTGGCCATGCCGTTGGAGTGGTGGTTGCGGCCGGTGAGGATGCACGAGCGCGTGGGCGAACACAGCGCGGTGGTGTGCATGTTGCTGTAGAGCAGGCCGCCCTTCGCCAGCTTGTCCAGGTTCGGCGTGCGGATGGGCGAGCCATAGCAGCCCAGGTGCCCGAAGCCCGTGTCGTCCAGGACGATGAAGAGGACGTTGGGTGCGCCCGCCTTCGCGCGCAGCGGTTGGGGCCACGCCGGAGACGACTGCTCCCACGTCCGGCCGATGGTGCCAGGGAAGGTGCTGCCGGGTTTGTATTCCTTGAGCGACATGGTGTGCCTCCGCGAAGTCGTGCCCGTGGGGCCACCGTCGCGCGTCCTCGGATGTTCCAGACGGACACGTCCCGACCCCGAGGGTCAGAAATGGGCACACCCCCGGACACTGACCGCTGCCCCCGGGACGGACCCGAGCAGGCAAGGCCCGGCCCGCCAGCCCCTGGCACCTCGCGGAAGGAGGGAGGCTAGAGCCAGCTCGCGGAAGCCTGCCCCAGCTCGGCCAGCACGCGCTCCGCGGCCTTCACTCCGAACCAGTTGGCTTCCTCGAAGAGGGCCAGCCCACCCAGGTCCGTGTGCGCGAAGTGCAGATGGCGCCCCACGCTCTCCTGCGCGGCCCGGCGCTCCGGTCCCCACATGAAGCCCGGCGTCGGCCGCACCATGGCGTGGCCCCAGCGCTGCACCTCCAGGCGCTGCGCCTGCTGGGCGATGCCCGGGTGCGCGGGACGCATGTCCGCCATGACGAGCGCCTCCCAGTCCGCGTAGCTGGCGGAGAGCGCCTTGGTGCGCTCGGCCTTCACGTCCGCGCCGGCCATGGGCAGGTACCACGTGAGCACCGTGGGGCCGTTCTCGTCCTGACGCAGGCGCTGATGCGTGGCCACCACGTAGCCCAGGCTGTTGCTCTCCTGGAACACGTTGTCCCAGGCCAGCGGGAAGCCTCTCGACACCGGCGGCGACGACAGCGTCAGGTTGGCCACCACCCACGGCGCGTAGGTGAAGGCATCCAGCCACGCCGGCCGCGCTGTCCGCCACGGCGCCACCAGGTGCGCCGCGAGGAAGCGCGGGCACGCGAGCACCACCTGTCGCGCCTGGAAGGAGCGAGGCTTGCCCGTGCGAGCATCCAGCGCGTCCACCCGGCAGCCCTGCTCGCCCGGCTCCACCGTGTGCACCAGCACGTCGCGCTCCACCGCGCGGGGAGGCAGCGCGGAGAGCAGTTGGTGCACCAGCCGGCCATTGCCCTCGGGCCAGCTCAGGAAGCCCTCGCTGCGCTCGCCCTGTCCGTCCTGGCGCGCGGCGAAGTACCAGATGCCGGCCCACGCGGAGATGTGCTCGGACGTGGCGCCGTAGTCGTCGCGGCACGCGTAGTCCACCAGCCACTTCAACCGCGTGGAGCGGAAGCCCTCGCGCGCAAGCCAGGCCGCCATGCTCAGCGTGTCCAGCGCCGTCCATTCGGCGTCATCGCTGGAGCGCGCCGTCGGCACCGCGAACGCCTTGCGTCCCTTCGCGTCCCGGGCGGCGGCGAAGGCATTCATCCGCGCATCGAAGCGCTCCAGCTCCGCCAGGTCCTCCGCCGTCGCGCCCACGCGCAGGTAGAGCCCGTCGTACCAGTGGCCCCGGTAGAAGTGGCGCTCCTCCGGCTCCTGGATGAGCAGCGTCTCCTCGAAGGTCGGCAGGCCCTGCGCGTCCACGCCGGACACCGCGCCCATCTCGCGAAGCAGCCGCACCACCGGGCCCCTGTCCTCCAGCGGCGCCGGGAGGTAGTGCGCGCCCCAGGGGAAGGCGGACACGGCGTTCTTCCCGGAGCGCGACGTGCCCCCGGCCTCCGACTCCAGCTCCACCACGCGCACGTCCTTCACGCCCGCGCCCGCCAGCCGCCACGCGGCGGACAGGCCCGCCACGCCCGCGCCCACCACCAGCACGTCCACCGTTTCGAGCGTCTCCGCGCGAGGCAGCGGCCCACCGCGCAGCCGGTGCCCCACCTCCACAGCGCGGTCGACGACAGCGCCCGGAATGGGGGCCCGGGGTTGCTCGCGCTTGCACCCGCTCGCCACCGCCGAGCCGAGGAACGCGGCGACCAGCTCTCGCCGCGTCAGTTCCACCGCCGCCACTCCTCCTCGTAGTAGTGCACCAGCACCTGGTTGTTCAGCCGGTTCACCTCCACGGGCAGGGGGCTCATGTCCGGGGGGAACAGCGTCAGCGACTCCAGCGTGGGCAGGTCCAGGAAGCGCAGGCCCTCCGGCAGCGGCCGGTGGTGGCCGGGGGCCTCGTGGGACACCAGCACGTAGCCCCACTCGCCGAACGAGGGCACCAGCGCGTGGTACGGCTGCGTCCAGAAGCCCGCGGCCTTCAGCGTCGTCTCCACGCACCAGAAGGAGCGCCGGGCGAACAGGGGGCTGGTGCTCTGCACCACCGCCACCCCGTCCTGCGCCACCCGCTTCTTCAGGAGCTTGTAGAAGCCCGTGGTGTACAGCTTGCCCAGCGCGAAGTTGTTCGGGTCCGGGAAGTCCACAATCACCACGTCGTAGCGTTGGTCTCCCTCCATCAGGAACTGCATGGCGTCCGCGTTGACGACGCGCATGCGCGCATCCGTCAGCGCGTTCCCGTTGAGCTTCGCCAGCTCGCCGTAGCCCATGGCCAGGCCGGTAATCGCCGGGTCCAGGTCCACCAGCGTGACGGAGCGGACCTCCGGGTAGCGCAGCACCTCGCGCGCGGCGAGCCCGTCTCCACCGCCCAGGATGAGCACGTGCTCGATTCTTCCCGCGCGCACCATGGCCGGATGCACGAGGGACTCGTGGTAGCGGTACTCGTCCACGCTGGCGAACTGGAGGTTGCCGTTGAGGAACAGCGAGAAGCCCCGCTTGCCGCGCGTGAGGATGATGCGCTGGTAGGGGGAGCTGGACGCATGCACCACGTCGTCCGCGTAGAGCTGGTCCTCATAGAACGTCGTGAGCCGGTCTCCGAGCACGAAGCCCACCACCAGCAGCACCGTGAGCAGCACCGCCTTGACGCGCAGGCGCAGCGGGTTGCCCAACAGCGGCGCGAGCAGCCACGTGCTCCACAAGCCCACCGCCGCGTTCAGGATGCCGAACAGGAGCGAGGTGCGCACCAGCCCCAGCTTCGGCACCAGGAGCAGCGGGAAGGCGACGCTGGCGGCGAGCGCGCCCAGGTAGTCGAGCGACAGCACCTGGCTGACCAGGTCCTTGAACTTGAGCTGGTCCTTGAGGATGCGCAGCAGGAGGGGAATCTCCAGCCCCACCAGCGTGCCGATGATGATGACGCTGCCGTACAGCGCCACCTGGAACAGGTCCGTCAGCGTGAAGGTGAGGAACAGCACCGGTGCGCACAGGCCGCCCAGGAGCGCCACCGCCAGCTCCACCTCCACGAACCGCTGCGCCACCCCCTTGTCGATGTAGCGCGACAGGTAGCTGCCGATGCCCATCGCGAAGAGGTAGCCACCGATGACGGTGGAGAACTGGGTAATCGAATCACCCAGCAGGTAGCTGGCGAGCGCCCCGACGACGAGCTCGTAGACGAGCCCGCACGTCGCGATGACGATGACGGTGATGTACAGCAGCGTCTTGTTCACGTCGTCACTTCACTTCTTCTTCGAGCGGGAGTCCCCGCCCCTCAACCACCGATGGCCGCGGCCACGATGATGGACAGGCCGAGGATGAAGGAGCCGATGACGATGCCGACGGCCGTGTTCTGGTCGACCTCCAGCTCCTTGTGCACGTCGAACGGCATGATGAGGCGGATGACGAAGAAGCCCGCCACGAACACCGCCAGGCCAATGAGCGAATAGATGACGCTCGCCAGCACACCCTGCCAGCTCACGACGACGCCGAGTAACAGCATCACTTCCCTCCCTGAAAACCACCGGTCCACAACAGGATGCCACCCGGGCCTCGGCGCACGTTGCCCGGCACACGGTCCCTCTCCTCACTGGTGAAGGGCGACCACCCGGACATCATCATGGCCGTGTAACCCAGCAGCACCAGTCCACCGAACCACTTCATGCCGCGCCTCCGTGTCGTGCCATGCGCGTCTATTCCGTCAGGTTGCTGTCCGCCCACCGGCGCGTCTCGAAGCCGTGGGAGCGGACGAAGGCGAACACCGGCGCCAGCAGCATCAGCACCAGCGCCACGCAGAGCCAGGTGCCATTGGGCGTGTCGTGCACCAGCTTCACGCTGTAGTTGCGCACGCTCGGCCGGGGTGACGCGTCGAAGGCCGCCGTGGTGCGCAGCACGTACTTGCCCGCCGGAAGCGCGGACAGGTACAGGCTGTCGCTCGGGCTGCCCTCGCTCCAGAAACCGTCGCTGTCGTTGCCCTGGTAGTAGCTGAGCTCCTGGTAGAAGCTCACCACGTCACCCGTCTCCTGGTTCACCAGGTCGCCCTGCACGCCCATCCAGGCGTTGCTGAGGCCCGCGGCGACCTCCACCTTCATGTTGCCGCGCTTGGTCAGTTCGAAGGGCGCGCTGAACTTCATCGCGGCGGGCGTCCCAGAGGCCGCGTCCGCGGGCACCGTCACGTTCTCCTGGAGCACCACCTCTTCCCTCGAGTTCACGGAGAAGATGCCCGACAGCACCAGCAGCCCCAGAAGCCAGAGGAAGGACCACAGCATGGTGGAGCGCATGCCCGCCGCGTGGGGATTGGGCTGGCTGGGGAGGATGCCGTACGTCGGCCCCACCTCCTTCAGCTTGAACGCCTCCTTCACCACCTCGGGCTGCAGGTACTCGCCATACGTGTACGTCACCTCGTCCTCGGTGGAGTCCACGTTGATGGAGTACGGCGGGGACACGTACTCGGCGGCCTCGGCGTACTCGCCCGCCGTCACCTCCCAGTAGAACTCGCCCTGCACGTTCTCCGTGACGGCGTGGACGTTCTGGAAGGCCTTGTAGCGGCGGCCCTCGAAGTACGCGGACGACAGGGGTGACAGCTCCACGTCACCGGCCGCCAGCGGCTCCAGGAACACCCAGTGGCCGTTGGAGAGCATCAACCAGACGAAGCCCTTGGACTTGTGGAAGAGCAGGTACTCTTCCCACGGGTAGCGCACGCCCTCCACGGTGCAGGAGCGCACCAGGAAGCCGATGCACATCCACTCGGTGTTCTTCAGCGTGCCCTTCGCCCCCAGGGGGATGATGGGCGCGTGGTCCGGCTTCTCCAGGAGCCGCAGGAAGGACAGCTTGCCCTTGCTGACGTCCAGGAGCGCGCCGCAGAACGGGCAGCCCACGCGCAGGGACTTGTCCGGGGCCCGCAGCTCCAGGGGGCCGTTGCACTCGGTGCAGCGCGCCTGCTGGAGGTCCACCTTGCGGCGGGCACGCGGGCGGAGCTGCTCGGCGGGAATCCCGAGCTGCTCCAGCTTGAGCCGCTCGCCGATGAAGACTTCCGGGTCCTTGTTCCGCGTGCCGAAGTCGAGCGTGACGAAGGCGCCCTTGGAGCCGGTGGCGTCGACGTAATAGGAGTCCTGCGTGGGGTCCACGTCGCTGGGGAGCTGCCCCTCGGCGGCCACCACCTTGCCGTGGCCGCGCTCCTCCACCACCCAGACGCGGTTGCGCAGGCGCAGCCGCTCACCGGGGTGCAGGTCCGACAGCGACACGCCCTCTTCCACGCCCGCTTCCAACAGCAGGTGGAAGGCGCCCTCGGACTCGCTCACCCACGCGGTGCGGCCGTCGGAGAACTCCACGTACCATTCGTCCCACGGGCCCGCGCCATGGTCCTTCTGGAGGTGGCCCACGACCTGGAACGCCGTGCGCGCGTAGCGACCCTCCGCGCCCAGTTGGAGCGGCGAGTCAGTGACGACGACGCGGCCAATCTTCCCGTGCGCCTCGAAGTCAGCGCCCTTGCGAGCCACCACCGTCTGGCAGTGGCCACACACCACCACCTGCGCCGAACCGGCGGTGAACTCCACATCCGCGCCGCACGACGGACACCTCCCCTGACTCACGCCATCACCCCCCGCTTCAGCTCCCGCACCTCGCAGGAGGCCGCCTTCAGGTGACGCGCCAACAGCGACTCGAAGTCGGGGCGCGTCCTGGGGCGGCAGCAGTAGACATTGAGCGCGGCGAAGCCATGCTCGGGGAAGGTGTGGATGGCCAGGTGACTCTCCGCAAGCAGCGTCAGTCCGGTGATGCCACCGGGCTCGGGGAATACGTGCCACTGCGGCTGGCCCACGACCTTCAAGTCGAGCAGGACGAGGAGCTCCTCGAAGAGCGCCGCCAACGCCGCCGCGTCCTTGAGCAATCCAGGCGAGCAGCCGCTCGCATCAACCAGCCACTCCTGTCCGGTGGTCAGCTTCGAAGTCCTCCCGCCTCTGCTGGACTACTTAGCACGAGAGGCGACGCACGAAAGCCGCTCGCGCCAGGGCCCCGGATGTTGGCGCCGCGCCACCCCTTGCCGGTACGCTTCCGCGTGAAATGACGCAGCGGTCCTCCCCCGAAGTCCCCGCGCCCCCTCCCCCCATTTCCACGCCCTCGCCGCCTCGCGAGCCGGGTGCCATCGCCCGGCTGACGCGGGGGCTCCGAGGACTGCCCGCGGCGCCGCGCTGGTGGGGCCCTGGCTGTGGAGGCATGGCCGGCTGGCTCAAGCGCGTGCCCGCGGGGATGACTCCACCCACGGTGGACCTGACCCGCCGCTTCCACGACCTGCTGCGAGCCGTGCGCGAGGGCGAGCCCGTGCTCCCGGACGAGGCGCGGCGCCATCAGTACGTGCTGGTGCGCGGGATGCTGGGGGACGAGCTGCCCGGCTACCTGCTGGACAACGTGCAGCGGCTGGAGCGCCGGGGCCTGGACGTGCTCGAGGCGTCGGTGGACACGGAGGGGTTGCTGCTCGACAACGTCGCGGTGCTGCGCGAAGCGCTGCTGGACGCGGAGCACTTCGGCCGCTCGGTGGTGCTGGTGGGCCACAGCAAGGGCGGCGTCGAGTGCACCGCCGTGCTCGCCCTGTACCCGGAGCTGCGCCGGGTGGTGCGCGCGGTGGTGACGCTCCAGGCGCCTTATGGCGGCTCGTCCATTGCCCATGACCTGGCCTCGACGCCGGACATGCGCAGGCTCATCGACTTCGCCTTCCCGCTGCTGTTCCACGGGGTGTCCCGCTCGGTGGAGGAGCTGTCCTATCCCCAGCGCATGGCGTTCATCCGCCAGCACCCCTACCCGGCGGACATCCCCACCGTGTCGCTGGCCACCTCGCGGCTGTCCCGCCTGTCGTCGCTCTATCCGCTCCAGCGCTACCTGGACGAGCGCTACCGCTACGCGTCCGACGGCATGGTGACCGCGCTGGACGCGGAGGTGCCCGGCGCGCGCGTGGTGCGACTGGACGACATGGACCACGCGGAGGCCGCGCTGCGCGCCTTCCCGGGACTGGGCCGCTACCACCCCGGCGATGTCACCGAGGTGATGGTGGCGCTGGCGCTCCAGACGCCTTGAAACAACCGCCGCGACGTCAGGTCGGCGGCGTCAGCGACACGCGCCGCATCACGCTGTCGATGGTGGCGAAGTGCAGCGCCAGGTCCTCCACCCGCTTGGCCAGCAGGGTGTCTTCCTTCATCGCGCGGATGAGGTCCTGGCGGGAGACGCCGGACAGCCCGGCCAGGTCGGCCACCAGCGCGTCCACGGCGCCCTTCGCGAGCTTCACGTGGTCGCGCGCGGCGATGGCCCTGAGCGCCAGCGCCAACGTCAGCCGTCGCTCCGTGTCCGCGCGGGTGAGGGGCTCCCTGAGCCAACCCTCCAGCGCCTCCTGAAGCTCGTTCGGCTGGAAGTCCTTGCGAATCAGCAGGGGCCGTTCGGTCTCCGCCCAGCGGCGGCGAATCTCCTCGTCCACCAGCGCGGGCGTCAGCGTCACCTTCGTGCGCGACACCACTTCGTCCAGCACGCGCTCCTGGGTGAGCCGGTCCATCTCCTCGGTGCGCTCGCGGGCGAGCGTGTCACCCAGGTGGGCCATCACGTCGGTGAGGGTGCCCAGCCCCAGGCGCTTGAGCAGCTCCGGCGAGTCATCCTCCAACAGCTTCAACTCGGAGGCCGCCTTCACGTCGAGCAGGAAGCGCGCCGTCACGCCGCGCAGCGACTCCACCACGTAGGTGTCCGGCAGCTTCAGCTCGATGCCGAAGGACTGGCCCACCTTCGCGCCCACCAGCGCCTCGAAGAAGCCGGGCAGCAGCGCGTCTGGCGCGACCTCCGCGCGCCAGTTCTCCCGCGCGGAGTAGGGGATGAGCCGGCCGTCGGCGAAGCCGAGCACGTCCAGCAGCACCTCGTCGTCGGGCCCCACCGCCTCGCCCGCCAGGCGCTCACGGCGGTCGGCATGCTGGCGGCGCAGCGAATCGAAGCGCTCCACCAGGGCCTGCTCGTCGATGGGGCCGGGTGCGACCACGGCCACCGTCAGCCCTTCCAGGGACGGCGCCTGCACGGTGGGGAGGGAGACAGGCTCGGTGCTGCCCAGCGACAGCGACGCGGGCATGCGCTTCATGATTCCGAGCGCGTGCAGCTCGGCCAGCGAGCGCGCACCGCCACCCTTCGGGTCGTTCTGGGACGTCATGCTTCCTCCGCTCCGGAAGCTCCGGATAACACAGAGCGGAGGAGGCGCGCGGCGCCTAGAAGAACGCGCCCACGAAGCTGGACACCGTCGAGACGACGGCGCCCGCCTGGCTGACCACCGGGATGTTGGTGGCCGCGGCGATGGAGCCCAGCGCGGTGACTCCGGCGGTGACCTTCTTGCCCACCGCGGCGTTCGGGTCCGCGAGCGTGCTCGCGGCGGCGGCGGTGTCCGCGGCGGCGATGGCGACGTTGAGGCCCGGCGCGAAGCGGCCCGCGGCCCTGGCCACGGCCGTGCCGCCCCCCTGCAGCGCGGTGCGAGCGGCGTTGGCGCCCAGACGGCCCGCGTCCTCCAGTCCCTCGCCCGCGGCGCGAGCGGCGGCGTGACGCGTGACCTGGCGGGACGAGCCCTGCGCGGCCTCGGACGCGGCGGAGGTCGCCACGCGGTTCGCCACCGCGCCCGTGGCCTCCGGAGCGGCCTGCGTGAAGGCGGTGCGCGCCGCGTTGGCCGCCGCGCGGAAGTTGCTCACGTTGCCCGCGAGGTCCAGGCCCCCCTTGGCCACGTTGAGGCCGGTGGACGCGAGGCCCGACACGGAGCCGAGCGCTCTGTTGGCGGACTCGCCGGACGGGTTGCGGAAGGCATCGCGCACGTCGCGGAACGACAGGTAGGCCGCGCCCGGGAGCTGCGCCACGCTGGCCGCCGTGGACACGCCGCCGGCCCAGCGGGCGCTTCGGGTGTTCACGCCTTCCACGGTGGTGCCGGTGAGCCCCGTCTCGAGCGGTCCGAAGCGGATGGGGCCCTGCGTGCGACGCACCTGGGTGGCGCCCACCGCGTCGGAGAACTGCCTCACCCCGTTGGTGCCCCGGGCCACCTCGTTGCCAAGCTGCTCCCAGCGGTCCGACCTCGCGGCGGGCGGCGCCAGGACGTCAGCCCGGGGCGCCGGAGGCGGCGCGGCCGACGGCTGTGCGGGCCGAGCGGTGGGAGCGGAACTCGGGGCGGTGGGACGAGGCTCGATGGGCGCCAACTCAGGACTCCAGACGCAATTCAGGGTGTTCTGTTGGGATCATCGTGCCCTGCTTCCAGATGTTGCGTCGACCCGGGTCGCTGGCGGGCGATTTTGCCTCCCAGACAACGCCCTGCCCGCACGGGACGACGTAACCCCCTGTAATCCGGCGGAGGTCGGGTAATCTGCGCGCCCCATGAACATCCGAATCCTCAGCGCCCTCCTCCTGTGCCTCACCGTCGCCGCCTGCAAGGACTCCGAGAAGAAGGAATCCACGGGTGGTTCCACCCCCGCCTCGGCCACCCCCAAGGCCCCCGCGCCCGCAGCGGAAGGCCCGGGCGAGTGGATGAAGAAGGCGTACGGCGGCCAGGACATCCAGGCCACGCTGGAGACGAACCAGGGCCCCATCGTCGTGCGGCTGTTCTCCAAGGACGCGCCGAACACGGTGTCCAACTTCGTGGGGCTCGCCACGGGTGAGAAGACGTGGACGGACCCTCGCAACGGTGAGCGCGTGACGGGCAAGCCGCTGTACGACGGCGTCGTCTTCCACCGCGTGATTCCGGGCTTCATGATTCAGGGTGGAGACCCCACGGGTTCCGGCCGGGGTGACCCGGGCTACCGCTTCGCGGACGAGTTCCAGAGCGGCCGCACGTTCGACAAGCCGGGCCTGCTGGCCATGGCCAACGCGGGACCGGGCACCAACGGCAGCCAGTTCTTCATCACCACGTCCACGCCGAGCTACCTCAACAACAAGCACACCATCTTCGGCGAGGTGGTGAAGGGTTATGACGTCGTGGAGAAGATCTCCAAGGTCGCCACGGGCCCGGGCGACCGCCCTGTGGACCCCGTCATCATCCAGAAGATTACCCTCGCGGACGCGGCCGGCGCGCAGTGATGGACCGACGCAACCTCCGACTCGTGTCCACGCGCCTGGGCGAGCTGGACTGCCAGGTGGTGGACGGGCTCGACGAGGGCACCGTGCCGGACCTGGCGGTGATTCTCTGCCATGGCCTCGGCGCCGCGGGGACAGACCTGGTGTCGCTGGTGCCGGAGCTGATGGCCATGGAGCCGGTGCTGGCGGAGCGCGTGCGCTTCGTCGTTCCCGCCGGCCCCCTGACGATGGCCCAGTGGGGCATGCCCCAGGGGCGCGCCTGGTTCCACCTGCCCGAGGCCTTCATGCGCGGACAGATGCGGGATTGGGAGGCCTACTCGAAGGAAGTGCCCGAGGGGCTTCCCGCCGCCCGTCGAGCCCTCATGTCCGTGGTGGACGCGTTGTCGACCACGTCGAAGCTGCCCTATGGACGCATCGTCCTGGGCGGCTTCAGCCAGGGCGGCATGGTGACGACGGACGTGGCCCTGCGGCTGGAGGAACGGCCGGCCGGGCTGTTCATCCTGTCGGGCACACTCATCGCGGAGGCGGAGTGGAAGCAGAAGGCCCAGGCCCGGCAAGGGCTGCCGGTGTTCCAGGGCCACGGCCGTCACGACGACGTACTGCCCTTCGCGACGGGCGAGCGGCTGCGCGACGCGCTGGTGCAGTCGGGGCTGTCCGTGGACTTCTTCCCTTTCGATGGACCGCACACGCTGGACGTCGAGGAACTGGAGCGGCTGGCCGCGTTCCTGAAGGCGCGGCTGGGGGACTGAGGCATGTACCACGCGAAGGAGTTCACGGTGCCCACGCAGGGGCGCGGCTTCACGGACATCACCCGGGACGTGCAGCAAGTGGTGGCGGACAGCGGCGCGAAGCAGGGCCTGTGCACCGTGTTCCTCCACCACACGAGCGCGTCCCTGATTCTGTGTGAGAACGCGGACCCCGACGTGCGCCGGGATTTGGAGTCCTTCTTCGCGCGGCTGGTGAAGGACGGGGACCCCCTCTTCGTGCACGACGCGGAGGGGCCCGACGACATGCCCGCGCACGTGCGCACGGTGCTCACGCAGAACTCGCTGAGCATTCCGGTGAAGGACGGCGCGGCGAGCCTGGGGACGTGGCAGGGCGTCTACGTCTGGGAGCACCGCGCCTCGCCCCACCGCCGACGCGTCACCGTGTCGGTGGTGGGCTGAGCGTCAGCGCAGTCCGCGCGTGCTGGCGACGACGCGCACCTTGCGCTCCTTGAGGGGGATGCGCGCCTGCCCCCGGATGCGCACCCAGGAGCCGGGCGATTCGGGCGTGGCGTGCACCATGGACCAGCCGGTGGGGACCTCCGGCGCGGCCCAGCCGTAGAGGGCCCGAGCGTCCCTGGGCGCGAGGTTGACGCAGCCGTGGCTCATCGGCTCGCCGAAGCGGTCATGCCAGTAGGCGGTGTGCAGCGCGTAGTCTTCCTCGAAGAACATGGTCCACGGCACGGTGGCCACGCGGTAGGTGTCATTGCCCGCGGTGCCGTTGCCCGTCATGTCGGCCTCCGCGAATTTGATCCACACGCGGTAGAGGCCCTCGGGGGTGTCCGTGCCGGGCTTACCGGAGGAGATGAGCGTGGCGTAGACGGGGCGCTCGCCCTCGTACGCGACGAGCACCTGGGCATCCAGGTCCACGTCGAGCCAGCGCGAGCCGGGCTCCACACCGGGGGGTGCGTGGGTGAACCAGGCGACGTGGAGGTCCTCGCGCGCCACCCAGTGGTCCTCCGCGATGAGCACCCAGTTGCCGTCGGGAGACAGCTCGCGCACGGCCACGAGGGTCCGAGGGGGCAGCACCGTCTCCCGAGCGGCCTTCGCGTCCGGGGCCACCTTCACCTCGATGGGCGCCGTGGGCTTCACGCGCGACTGGGCCCAGGCGAAGGGCGAGGACAGCTCCGACAGCTGGTCCGCGTCCACGCCGACGAAGGCGGAGGGCCGGTACTCGCGCAGGACGCGGGCCTCCAGGTACTGGCCATCCGTCGTGCGCCAGAAGGTGCGTCGACCCACGCGCACCTGTCCGCGCAGCTGCACCGTCACCGAGCCCTTCAGCAGCACACCCCGTCTGCGCGAACGGGCCAGGGCGAGGCTCGGGTAGGCGCGCACGCGCTTGCCCACGACGCGGGCATAGGTGCCGGGCGTCAGCTCGCCTTCGCGCAGGCGGGGCAAATCCCTGACGCGAGGCTCGCGGAAGTTGCGCTCCAGGTAGCGCTCGCAGACCCAACCACGGGGCTGGATTTCCACCCAGGTCTCGCACTCGGGGCCGCGCATGGCCGTCTCGCCCTTCCAGAGCACGCGCATGTCCTGGGCCACGGTGCCCAGGGGAGGCGCATCCTGACGAGGCGCGGAGCGGACCGCGATGGAGCGGCGCACGCGCAGCGAGCCCGCGTCGGGCTGATACGGAATCGCGACGGGCTCGGTGCCCGCGTCCGCGCCGCTGGCAGTGGGGGTGCCGGAGGTGTCTTCGTCTGGCTCAAGGGACGGGTCGTCGAGCACGAGGCTGGTGTCCTCCAGCGGCTCACCATCCGGGCCGAGCACCAGCTCCACGCCCGGGTTCCGCTTGTCGGGGATGACGACGAGCTGCTCGGCGGGCGGAGGCGGTGACTCCTCGGGGTCCACGATGGGGGCGTCCTCGTGGCGCTCGGGCTTGGGCATCGCGCTGAGCGCGGGGTCGATGGCGAGCGAGGGCTCGTCGTGCGCGGAGGAGTCGTCCTCCGAGTCGCGGGAGTCCGAGCCTGGACGCGCGGCGGAAGCCGGACGCGAGGGTCCCCCATCCGTGTCGAGCACGGGCGCGGTCCGATTCCAGGCGGCGAGCAGGTCTCCCGGAGTGGAAGCCACGGGAGCCTGGCTTCCCGCCACTCCGGACCGTGGCGTGCCACCGTCTTCCGAGCCGACGGTTTCCGCGGAGCTGAGCCCGTTCGGCACGGGGCCACGAGCAGGCACGGCGGCATCTCCCGCGGGAACCGGCGCGCCCGCGACCTGAGCACCGTTCGCCACCGCGGAGGGCGACACCACACCGGGCCGAGCCTCTACCGTCGGAGCCGCTGGACTGCTTGGGACAGTCGCTCCCGTGGGAGGCGACACCGTGCTTCCAGCGACGGTCGGAACCTCTGCCATGGGAGACACAGCACCCCCTTGGATGGTCGCGCTCGACGTCGGAGATATCGAGCTTCCCGCGACCGTCGGAGGCTGAGCCGAGGGTGCCACCGGAGTCGCTTGGACACTCCCGCCCAAGGGAGGCGACACCGTGCTTCCAGCGACGGTCGGAACCTCTGCCATGGGAGACACAGCACCCCCTTGGATGGTCGCGCTCGACGTCGGAGACATCGAGCTTCCCGCGACCGTCGGAGGCTGAGCCGAGGGTGCCACCGGAGTCGCTTGGACACTCCCGCCCAAGGTCGGAGACATCGAGCTTCCCGCGACCGTCGGAGGCTGAGCCGACGGCGCCGCTGGACTGTCTTGGACACTCCCGCCCGAGGTCGGCGCGCCAGCGCCTCCCGCCACGGTCGAGGGCGCCACTGGACTCCCCTGGACGGTCGCATCCGCAGGAGGCGACACCGGGGTTCCCGCCACGGTCGGCGCTTCCGTGGGGAGAGACGACGGGACTGCTTGCTTCCCTCCTCCCTCTTGGACGAACTCCGTGGGCGCGGAGGGATTGCCTGTCGTGGGGAGGGACGGGCTCGGCGCTACACCTTCAACGGGAGAGGGGGAATCCTCCGTCTTCGACGAAGGCGTGCAGGCGATTCCAGGCAGGAGAAGGGCGAGCTGAAGCCAACGTCGCATGTGGACGACACGGTACGAGGGCTCGCCCGCTTGCTCAACGTCGTCCGAGGTGGGGCCGCCTGCGCGCGACTCCGCGCGGGTGCGTAATCCGTGCGGTCCTGACGGTGGATGTCACATGCAACGGAATGGAGGGGCCCTGCCCGTCTCCCGCACGAGAGGAATCCCCTATGGCCCCGGATACCCCGAGACATGTCTCACGTGAGACATATCCCGCGTCACTCGGCCCCGCGCTCCTCGAGCCTACCGGGAGGTGGAGCGGCTGCGTCGCGGTGCCTTCCTGGTCGGGAGTGGCGAGGAAGGAGCCACGCTCGCTCCGGCGGTGATGAGCCGCAGCTCCGCGAGTGCCACGCGCACATGATGCGCGAGCTCGTGCTTCTTCGTGTCCTCGACCCAACGCTCGAACGCGCTCTTGAAGATGGCGATGCCCGCTTCGGCGACCAGGTTGGCCACCGTCTTTTCGACGCCACGTCCCCGGAGGCTCTCCGCCATCGCCGAGGCGAGTGACGCGAGTTTGATCAGCTCGCGCTCCCGAAGCTCCGCGTGCGCCAAGATGAGCGGTTGCCGCTTGGATGCGTGCGCACGGCGCTCCTCGAATCCCGGCGAGAGGGCCTCGAGCGCGGCGGCGACAACATCGATGGGAGCCATCCCTTTCGGAGCATCCGCGATGGCGTTGACGATGAGCGCCTCGAGTTCCTTCGAGCGCGAGAACAGGACCTCTCGCTTGTCAGCGAAGTAGCGAAAGAATGTCCGCTCGGTGAGCCCCGCACGCGCGGCGATCTCCTCCACCGTCGTGCGGTCGTACCCGCGCTCCTGGAACAGCTGCATCGCAGCGTCTTGCAGGCGTTCGAGCGCGTTCGGTTCCCAACGACCCATGGCGCCACCCTACCTGATTGCAGCGACTGACATCAGGTGTTAGAAGTCATGTCAGCTTCTGACATCGGAGGTTCACATGCGCGTCTTTGTCACGGGTGCATCGGGGCACATCGGTTCCGTGGTCATCCGCGAGTTGCTCTCGGCCGGCCACCAGGTCGTCGGGCTCGCCCGCTCCGACTCCTCGGTCGCCGCCCTGAGGTCCGCTGGCGCGGAGGTGCGGCGAGGCAACCTCGATGACCTCGAAGGTCTGCGGGAGGCCGCTGCCACCGCGGATGGCGTCATCCACCTCGCGTTCAAGCATGACGTGGCCTTCACCGGCGACTACGCGGGTGCGGTGATGGCCGACCTCCGCGCCATCGAAGCGATGAGCGCGGTGCTCGAGGGCTCTGGCAAGCCGTTCGTGGGCACGGCGGGGACGCTCGCGCTGGCTCATGCCGTGCTCGGTCGCCCTGGCACCGAACATGATGCGCTCGCGGGCGGCCCCCGCATCGACGCGGAGAATGCGGTGGTCGCGCTCGGAAAGCGCGGCGTCCGGTCCTCCGTCATCCGCCTCGCGCCGACGGTACACAGCTCGCTCGACCATCAGGGCTTCGTCCCGTCGCTCATCGCCATGGCACGAAAGAACGGCTTCGCCGCCTACGTCGGGGACGGCGCCAACCGCTGGCCGGCGGTGCACACGCTCGACACTGCGCGACTCTACCGATTGGCGTTGGAGGTCGCGCCCGCGGGCTCTCGCATCCACGGGGTCGCCGAGGAAGGCATCTCTTTTCGCGACATCGCCGAGGCCATCGGCCGTGGCCTCGGACTACCGGCCAGGAGCGTCTCGACTGGAGATGCGAGCAATTACCTCGGCTTCCTCGCCGCCTTCGCCCAGCTCGACAACCCCACGTCCAGCGCGCACACGCGCGACCTCCTGGGCTGGCAGCCGACACATCCGGGGCTGCTCGCCGACCTCGCCGAGCGCCACTACTTCGAGCCTGCGCCCTCCGTGTGACACGAGGCGCGATGAACGCGAGCCCGGCGCAATGAGCGCGAGCCCGGCGCGATGAGCGCGCGCCCGACGCGATGAACGCGCGCCCGACGCGATGAACTCTCGGCGCCCCGGACCGTGGCGTTGCCCGGAACGAGGGCACCGGTTCAGCGCAGCAGTCCGATGACCTCCGCGGGGAACGCCGTGCCGGAAGGCCAGAGCACGTAGGCCGCGCCCCGCGAGTGCTGCCACGCGCGCCAGAGTTCGTCGCGCTTGTATGTCACGGACACCGTCTCGTCGGTCTTGAACGCGGGGTCATTGCACACGACATCGCCTTCGGGCGTGAAGCCCTTCAGCACGATGAGATGCCCATCCGAGCTGCGCACGGGCGAGCCGGTGAGCTCCCCCTCCTCGTAGGCGATGCTGATGCTGACCGGAATGCCCGCGGCGATGAGCCGCTCCACCTGCGCGAAGCCATCCAGGCGCAACACCGCGCCGTGCAGCGCCCCGTCACCGATGGCGGAGGCATACGCCGTGTTGAAGGCCCAGTTGCCCGTCCCCTTGTAGACCCAGTCATAGGTCCGGTCGGCGGACGAAGGCACCGTCGTGGTCAGCTCGGGCCGCCCCAGCTTCCGCCCCCAGTACCCAAGCAACATCGTGGTGGACGTGGGCGAACACCACACGGGGCCACCCTCGGGGTACAGCATCTGCGAGTGGCCGGGCACCTCCAGCACGGTGCCCCAGGCCGCCCGGTCCGACGACGCATCCGCGACGACACCTTGCTTGTCGCTCACCGCCGCCGTCAGCGCGCGAACCCGAGGCGTGGCCTCCGGCTGCGACGAGAACAGCCACACCGTCATCCGCAGCGCATTCGCGCGACGCTTGAGGTTGAGCGTGTCCGTGTACACCTGACCGTCCGCGTCCCCCTGCCCGTCCACGCTGTGCCGGGCCACGGGCACCTTGTCGAAGGCCCACACGCCCAGCTCGTAGTCCTTCGTCCAGGCGCCCTCGATGCGCGCGGCGAGCGTCACCTTCACCCAGGTGCCCGGGGGCGTCTGCGCATCGAAGGACGGCACCACGCTGGTGAAGCCGCCCGGCACGAGCTGGACCTCGGAGACGGCGCTCCCCAGCCGGTAGGTTGCCTCGTGATAGCGCGTGCCACCGTCCTCGTTACGTCCCGTGGGAACGGGCACGCTGTCCGTCCGCGCCGACGCGTCCAGCACCAACGCTCCATCCCCGGTGAGCGCGGTGCCCTCGCGCGTGAAGCGCTCGAAGTCGCGCTCCACGGCGCTGCGCCGCCACAGTCGAGCCGGGGGCCCCGGCTCGTCCGAAGGTGAGTCCTCACGACCTTTCTGCTGCGAGACACAAGCCGTCTGCGTGGAAGCAAGGAGAAGAGCCAGCGTCGACAGGGAGCGCGCGTTCACGGCGCGGAGTCTGCGAAACCGGCCCCACCCAGCACAAGGCGCATCGCAGCGTTGGCGCACTCCACCGACGTGACGTCATGCGCCCACGACGTTCATTCTCAGGCGCAGCGGAATGACACGCACCGAAGGGTCCTCACCTGAACGGTGACGAACCAGGCGGTCGCCACGGCACGCAAGGCACCGCTCCGACTCCCTCAGGCAGTGTCGAAGCCGCGCATCCCGCTTCGCCGCCTCTCGGAGCCCCTCACGAACGCTGCCTCCGAGCCATGCGAGGCACCGCTCCGACTCCTTCAGGCAGTGTCGAAGCCGCGCATCCCGCTTCGCCTCTCACGAACGCTGCCCCCAAGCCATGCGAGGCACCGCTCCGACTCCTTCAGGCAGTGTCGAAGCCGCGCATCCCGCTTCGCCTCTCACGAACGCTGCCTCCGAGCCATGCGAGGCACCGCTCCGATTCCCTCGGAGGCAAAGCACCGCCGACTCAGCCGGACGGCGGCGACGCCTCTCGGCCCTACGACTCCGCCTCCGCGCCCGACGCCTCCAGCAGCTTGTAGAGCGTCTTGCGGTCCACATCGAGCAGCCGAGCCGCCTCGCTCTTGTTGCCACCCACCGCCTGGAGCACGTGCGCCGCGTACCGCCGCGACAGTTCCGCGAGGCTCGGCATGTCTCCCGCCAGCCCCGTCAGTCGCTTGGGCGCATCGCCAATCGGCTCCGGGAAGTCCTGCGGCCCCAGCACGCCCGTCACATTGAGCGCCAGCGCCCGTGCCACCACGTTCTCCAACTGCCGTACGTTGCCCGGCCAGTCGTAGGCCGTCAGCCGCGACATCGCCTCCGACGTCACCACCGGGCTCACCCCGCCCCGCGCATGTCGCGACGCGAAGTGCACCACCAGCGCCGGGATGTCCTCGCGCCGCTCGCGCAAAGGCGGCAGGTGCAGGTGCACCACGTCCAGCCGGTACAGCAGGTCCTCGCGGAACACGCCCTCCGCCACCCGCTCCTTCAAGTCCCGGTTCGTCGCCGCGACGACGCGCGCGTCCACCTTCACCGGCACGCTCTCACCCACGCGCCGGATTTCGCCCTCCTGCAACACGCGCAGGAGCTGCGACTGCACCTTCATCCCCACGTCGCCAATCTCGTCGAGGAACAGCGTCCCGCCATTCGCCTCCTCGAACACACCCCGCCGCGCGCCCGAAGCGCCGGTGAAGCTGCCCTTCGCATGGCCGAACAGCTCGCTCTCCATCAGCGATTCGGTGATGGCGCCGCAGTCCACGGGGATGAACGGACCGTTGGAGCGGGGCGAGCGATTGTGCAGCGCCCGCGCCACCATCTCCTTGCCCGTGCCCGTCTCGCCCGTAATCAGCACCGGCACGTTGCTCGCCGCCGCGCGGGCCACCTGCTTGTACACCTCCAGCAGCGCCGGGCTGCGCCCCACCAGCGCGCTGCGGTCCACGTGCTGGCGCAGCGAGCGGTTCTCCTCCACCAACCGCTTCTGCTCCAACGCCCGCCGCGCCACGCGCAGAATCGCGTCCACGTCGAAGGGCTTGGCCAGGTAGTCGAAGGCCCCCAACTGGATGCTGTCCAGCGCGCCCTCGATGTTGCCGAACGCCGTCACCACAATCACCGGCGTGTCCGGAAGGTGCGCCTTCACCTCCTGCAACACCTTGAGGCCATCGCCCGGCTCGGGCATGGCCATGTCCGTCAGCACCAGGTCGAACGAGCCCTCCGCCAGCTTCTCCTGCGCCGCCTTCGGGTGCGCCGCCTGCGACACCGCGCCCAGGGGCCCCAGCAACCGCTGGAGCAAGTCCCTCGCCTGAGGGTCATCGTCCACGACGAGGATGCGGGATGTACTCATGAAGCCACCTTGCGATTCGCGGAAGCAGTGGACGACTCCACGGACTCGACGGTGCTCCCCACCGTCGGCCGCGTCACGCGCGCGAAGCGCACCACCACGCGCGTGCCCTTCCCCTCTTCCGAACGCACCGTCAACGTCCCACCGTGCGCCTCCACCACGCGCTTCGTGGTGGCCATGCCCAACCCATGCCCTGGCAACGAGCGGACTTCCGGCGCGCGGAAGAACGGCTGGAACAGCGAGGCCATCGCCACCGGCCCCATGCCGATGCCGTTGTCCACCACCTCCAACACCGCGTCCGTCCCCTCGGTGGACACACTCACCGTCACCCGTGGCTCCGGCCGGCCCGCCGTGTACTTCACCGCGTTCGTCAGGAGATTGCGCGCCGTGACTTGCAGCAACTGCCCCGGACAATCCACCGCCACGCCCGCTTGCAGCGTCCGCTCCAGCGCCACGCCCTGCGCCGCCGCCGTCTGCGCCACCTCCAGCAACACCGTCGTCACCGCCGTGTCCAGCTCGCCCACGGTGCGCTCGCCGCGCGTGCCCGCTCGACAGAAGCGCAGCAGCGCTTCAATCAGCTCACCCATGCGCACCGCGCTCGACTCACACTGCGCCAGCATCTCCAGCGCGCCCGCGTCCTTCACCGCGCCCGTGCGACGGATGAGCGTCAGGTAGCCCTTGAGCGGCGCCAGCGGACTGATGAGGTCATGCGCCACGCGACGCGTGAAGGAATCCAGCTCTTCGTTGTGCCGGCCCAGCTCCGCGAGCTGGCCGTGAATCGTCGCGTCCTGACGCTTGAGCAGCGTGGTGATGTGCCACCCCACCAGCATGGACAGCAGCATCGCCAGGAGCGTGGTGCCCGCGCCCAGCGCCGTGTTGCGCACGCGCAGGTCCGCCAGGCGCCCCACCAGCCGGCGCGCCTCGTTCGCGTTCTCCTCCGACAGCGAGCCGCCCAGCGCGTCCAGTTGCGCGGCCACCGGGCGGATGCGCTCGGCCAGATGCCGGCGCGCCCGGTCCGCCTCGCGGCGCTGGGAGAACACCGCCGCCGCGCGCACCTGGTCCGCCAACCCCTGACAGGCCGCGTTGAAGCGCTCCCACACCGCCTTGTCGCCCGGCGGCAGGTTGCGCGTGTACGCCTCCGAGGCGAAGCGGATGTCGGTGAGAATCTCCTCCATCACCGCGTCCGCGGCCTTGCGTTCGGCGTCGTCCGTGGCGCGGATGTGCGCCTCGATGGCGGACTCCAGCGACAGCGCGTCCACGCGGATGCGGCCGATGAGGCTGGCGCGCTCGAGCGCCTCCTGCACCAGCGCGTCCACCTGCGTGCCCGTGCGGACCTCCGTCCACAGCGTGAAGGCCGTGACGGCGGACAGCAGGGCCACCACGAAGAAGAAGCCTGCGCGATAACCGCGAATGGACGTCCGGGAGCTCACCAGGGTCCGACCTCTACCACGGCGGCACGGGCCCGAGGACCCAGCCCTCCGTCAAGGCACCGCCGTCCCGTCGCCTGCTTCAGGGGCGTCCGGCTGCCGGGCCGACGGCAGCCGCCGCCGCGCCCGCTCCAGCGCTGACTCATAGAAGACGTCGGAGAGCTGCTCGTGCATCTCCCGCAGCTCGTTCAGCTCCCGCTCGCGCGCGAGCAACTGCGTGTTGTGCTCCTCCAGCGCGTGCCGGTCCGCCTCCGTGCGCACCAGCTCCTCCATCAGCGCCAGCCGGCCCTGCTCCACCTCCGCGCGCTCCTGCGTCAGCCGCTCGATGGTCGCCTCCAGCGCCGCCAGTCGCATCGCCACCGCTTCGGTGCGCTCCCGCTCCACCTGGTACTCGCGCTGCCAGCGCAAGGTCTCCTGGACCTGCGCCTCCAGGCGCTCAGGCGTGATTCGCGCGCACCCCGTCGCCAGCCACGCCACAGCCGTCGCGAACCACAGGAACCGCATACACCGTCTCTCCCGCGCCGCGGTCGCGAGAGATTCGCGACGACGAGGTGCCACGGGCCCATACCCTCTCGCCGAGGATGGCCGCGAAGCTTGCTCAAGTGCCCCGGTGTCGTCAAAGCGACAAGTGCCTGTCTGGGGAGCAAGCCCCCAATGTTGGAGCTTCAACTGAGGAGTTTCTCCCCAGCACCCGGCCCGCGAGCGCCGCGCCTCACTCGGAAGAGGCCGCTGGCACGCGTGCTGCTCAAGCGCCTGCCCGCTGATACGGCGCAATCTCGCGTCGTCCCCCCTCAACGGAGCTTTCCATGAAGACCGTGTTCGCCGCCGCCCTGCTCGCCGCCGCCACCGCGTTTGCCAACACCCCGGCTCCCGCCGCCGCCCCCGCCGCCGAGGCCAAGCCGGCCGCCGCCGCGCCCGTCGCGGCTCCCGCCGAGGCGCAGCCCGCGCCCGCCGCCGAGGTGAAGGCCGAGGAGGCCAAGCCCGCCGCCGCCGAGGCCAAGCCGAAGGCTGGCAAGAAGGCCAAGAAGGCGGCCCCCAAGGCCGAGACCGCCACCGAGACCAAGTAGTCTCGATTTCCTCGTTCTGAGGAATCCACACGAGGGTGCCCTTCCAAGGGGGCGCCCTCGTGGCATTTTCAGGGTCTGTCCTGCCCCGGACACTTCGTCGCCGGCCCTGCCTGCTCGGAAAAGCACCTGTGTCATCTACACCCCTCCTGGGTCATTGTCTGCGGCACGAACTCTTGACTTTCAGTAAAACTGGGATTTGACAGAAACACAGTAATCGCGCTTAATGTGACTTCAGAGGATGACAGTCCGTTCCGGATACTTGCGGAACCCGTTGCAATTCGTCTTTTCCTGGAGTCACCCCATGGTGGAAGCCTTCTCGAAGGTGTCGGAAGCCTCGAAGCTCTTGCTGGAGAAGGGGCTCGGGCCCAGCACCGCCGTCGAGTCCCTGGGGATGGTCGGCCATGCGCTGGGCGTGGACCGGGCGTACATCTTCGAGAACCGCACGCAGCAGACGTACGGCCGGTTCGTGACGGACCTGCGCTACGCCTGGGCGGAGCCGCCCACCGCGTCCGCGCTGGCCAACCCCGTGCTGCGCGCCTTCTCCTTCCGGGACTTCGCGCCGGGCTGGGTGGACATGCTGGAGGCGGGAATGGTGGTGGCGTGCCCCACCCGTGACGCGCCGCCCATGATGAGGGACTTGTTGGAGCGCCAGGGAACGCAGTCGATCCTCCTGTGCCCCATCAACCCCTCGCGCCAGCAGTGGTGGGGTGTGGCGGTCTTCGAGGACTGCCGCCGTCCCCGGGCGTGGAAGCCGGAAGAGGTATCGCTCTTGAAGTCGCTGGCGCGGGCGGTGGCGGCGTCGGTGCGCCACGGGCAGATGCGCTCGTCGTTGGATCAGGTCCGCACCAGCCTGCGCGCGGCGGTGGGTCGCACTCCGGCTTCGGGGCACTGAGACTCGAAGTCGCTCCCCTGGTCGCCGGGCAGCCTGGGCATCGGCGACCCCCTCTCTCGCGCGTGGACACCTCCGCCGAGCGTTTCTGTTACCCTGGCGGCCCCCCTGCCCTACCGCCATGTCCTCCATTGACCCGACGGCGATAAGCCGGACCCGTTCCCCGGATCTCATCAGCGGTTACCGCCTCGAAAAACTCGTGGGTACCGGAGGCATGGGAGAGGTCCACAAGGCCACCCAGTTGTCGCTGGGCCGCACGGTGGCGGTGAAGCTGCTCAACGCGGAGCTGGCCAAGGACCCGTCCTTCATCGCGCGCTTCCAGAAGGAAGCCGCGGCCCTCGCCGCGCTGAGCCACCCCAACGTCGTCTCCATCGTCGACAAGGGGAAGACGGACGTCACCTACTACCTGGTGATGGAGTTCGTGGACGGGCCGTCGCTGCGCGAGTTGATCCGCGCCCCCCAGCTCGACATCTTCGGCGCGCTGCGGCGGATGCTCGAAATCTGCCGGGCGATTGAGTACGCGCACGGCCGAGGCGTCATCCACCGCGACCTGAAGCCGGAGAACATCCTGCTGGACCAGCAGGCGGGTGGCATCGCCAAGGTGTCCGACTTCGGGCTCGCCTCGTTCCTGGACGACGCGAGTCCCTCCTCGCGCTACGCGCTGACGTCCACGCACGTGTCCATGGGCACGCTGTCGTACATGGCGCCGGAGCAGCGGGTGGACGCGAAGAACGCGGACGCGCGCGCGGACATCTTCTCGCTGGGCGTCATCCTCTACGAGTGGCTGACCGGCGAGGTGCCGCTGGGCACGTTCGACCCGCCGTCCCAGCGCAAGCCGGGGCTGGACCCGCGCGTCGACAGCATCGTCACCAAGTGCCTCAAGCCGGACCCGGAGGACCGCTACCCGTCGGTCGCGGCGCTCATCGCGGACCTGGAGCTGCTCGTCCCTGGCAGCCTGCCGTCGATGCTGCCGGTGAAGCTCACGCGCGTGCAGCGCGTCAAGGCGGGCGTGCGCAAGGTCGTGCGCGTCGTGATGCAGACGGTCGCCGTGCTGATGGTGCTGGCGGCGAGCTTCGTGCTGGGCACCGCGTTCTACCTGAGCGGCGAGCGGCGCGTTCCCACCTCACCGGGCGCCACCATCATGGCGTACCTGGGCGAGCCGCGAATCCAGCCCGTGCCCGGGCGGGAGGAAGCAGGTCCCGAGCGCCGCAAGGTGACGTTGGGCGAGGGCCTCGCCGAGCAGAGCCTCGTGGTCGCCGGCAGGCCGGTGAACCTCGAGGACAAGACGCTCGTGTTCCCCTGGCAGGACGACACGACGGGCGTGGGGCGGGTGCGCGTGGACGTCACGCGACGGGAGGGAGACATCCTCAGCCTGACGGGCCAACTGCTCACCGAAGCGCCGCCGCCCACCTGGGAGCGGCGCCTGCGGGACATGTTCAGCCTGTACCAGCCTTCTGCGCCCCCCACCGTGGCCATGCTGCTGACGGGAAGCACCGGCCGCTACGTGGCGCTGGTGCACAACGGAGTGGGCGAGCCCTTGCGCCTGGAGTGGGCGCTGGGTGAGCGCCGGGGCGCGATGCTGGGCATGGAGTCGCCCCGAAGCGGCCCGGTGTCGCTCGAGCTGGCAGTGGACGCCGAGGGCCGGCTGGAGGCCTTCATGGGCACCGGCAAGGACCGTCGGGCCATCTTCGAGCCGCTGGTGCTCGGCATCGGTTGGATGGACCAGTTCGGCGACGCGCCCTTCCCCGGCTTCGGCTGCATGGAGGCCACCTGCCGCGTCGCCGGCATCACCTACGTGCTGAAGCAGTCCCCGCCCGGGGGAACCACGGCCCCGGTGCCCACCCCGCTGCCCCCGCCGGTGAAGACGGTGGCCGTCGCGGTGCCCGCCAAGGCGGTGGTGCCCAAGAAGGCGCCGCCCCCTCCCCCCAAGAAGCAGCCCGCCAAGCCCGCTCCGAAGAACGGCAAGCGCCGCTAGCCCCCTTCCGAGCACTCGAAGCGGACAGAGACTCGCAGGGGAATATGGCCAGTGACGGGGGATTGCATTATCCCTCGACCCTCCTATGCGCACCTTCCGCCGCGGCCTGACCGCGTTCGCTCTCGTCGCCGGCCTCTCGGGCTGCTCCCACTCACCCTCCTCCGCCAGCATCGCGCCGCGCGTGCTGGAGTCCGCCGCGGAGAAAGCCCAGTCCGGTTCGGACGAGGCGCGCACGCTCGCGTTCGCCGGCTTCCACGCGCACCTGCTCGCGGGCGACTCCGTCCAGGCGCAGCAGCGCTTCGACGCGGCCATCGCCAAGGACCCGGGGGACCCGTACGCGCTCATCGGTCAGCACCTGCTCGCGCGGCGCGCGGGACGGCCGGACCGGGCCCTCACCGCCGCGCTGGAGCTGGTGACGCGCGCGCCCACCCACCCGCTGGCCCTCATCGCCGCGCGCTACGCGCTGGACACCGTGGGCACCGCGCCGCCGCTGGATGACGCCATCCTCAAGGCCGCGCAGCAGGCGCTCGGCGCGGGCGCCACCGGAGAGACGGCCTACCTGCTGCGCGGCGCGCGGCTGTCCGTCGCCGTGGCGCGCGGGGACACGAAGGCGCGCGACGCGGTGCTGCGGGAGCTGGGCGGCGTGTCCGAGGCGACGCTCGTGGGCCCCTTCTCCGCCTTCCACGTCTTGTCCTGGGAGGAGCCGTTCCCCACGAAGCAGGACGGCTCGCTCGCGGGCCCCTTCACTGGCGCCTTCGGGGCGGTGACGCCGCGCAAGCTGCTCGCGCCGGACGGACGGCTGGACCTGGCGGGCGAGCCCGGCGAGGGCGACGTCTACCTCATGGCCTTCGACGCGGAGGTGCCGGAGGCGGCCACCTACGTGGCGCGCTCGGTGAGCGCCGCGACCCACCAGCTCCTCGTGGACGGCGCGCCGCTCATGGAGCGCCGGGGCTGGGAGCGTGCCACCAGCACCGTCACCACCCGCGCCGTGGCGCTGCCCGCGGGCAAGCACCGCTTCATCGTCCGCCAGCTCAAGGGCGCGACCTCCGGCGTGCTGTCCTTCTCGCTGATGCGCGCCGACGGCCGGCCCTCCAACGTGCGCTTCACCGCCGCCACGGGCGCGGCCCCCTCGTCCTGGGGCAGCGCGCCGAAGACGTCCGAGGCCGTGGGCGTGTACCCCACGACGCAGAGCCTGAAGGACGCGCTGTCCGGTGAGGCCGGAGACCTGTTGTCCACCGTGCTCGCGGCCCGCGACGGGCTGTCGCGCGACGCGGACGGGGCGCGCCGGCTGATGGCGGACGTGGAGGCCACGACGCCCGCGCTGCTGTCGCTGCGCGCGGAGCTGGCGGCGGCGGACCGCACGGTGCCCGCCAAGGTGGCGCGCGGTCGGGCCACGCGGGACTTGGAAGCGCTCCTGCCCAAGGACCCGGGCAACGTGGGCGCGCTGCTCCTGCGCGCGGACCTCTTCATGGACGACGGCCAGCCCGCCTCCGCGCTGGAGACGCTGAAGACGGCGAGCGAGGCCGTGCAGCCCCCGGGCTTCCCGCTGTTCCTGATGCGGGCGCGCGCGGCGCTGACGCTGGACGTGGACGCGCTGGCGGAGGAGTCGCTGGCGGCGGCGCTGCAGATTCAGCCCAACCTGTGTGAGGCGCTGGGGCTCCAGTACAACCTGGCGCGGCGGCGCGACGCGGTGGAGCGCTCGGACGCGCTCGTGGAGGCGCAGCAGAACTGCCCTGGCGTCCAGGCGCGGCGGGCCGACCACGCGCGCACGCGCGGCGATTTGGAGACGGCCGCGCGCGCCTTCGCGGAGATGCTGGCGCGAGACCCCACCAGCGTGAGCGCGGGCACGTCGCTGGCCACCCTCTACGTGGGGCTGCGCCGCCACGACGACGCGCTGGCGGTGCTCCAGGCCCTGACGGTGACGTGGCCGCGCAACGCGGAGCTGCTCAAGCGCATGGCGGACGTGCGCGAGTACGCGGGACAGAGCGCGGAGGCGCTCGCGCTGAGGGAGAAGGCGCTGGCGCTGGAGGGCGAGGACCTGTCGCTGCGGCGCGCGGTGGAGCGCGCGAAGACGGGCAAGGAGCTCTTGCAGGAGCACGCCATCGAGGGACGCGAGGCGATGCGCGCCTACGACGCGGAGCCCGTCACCGGCGGCGCGGCCGTGTTCGTGCTGGATGCGGCGGCGGTGCGCGTGTACCCCGACGGCAGCATCGTCAACCGCATCCACACCATCCAGAAGGCGCTGGAGCAGTCGGGCGTGCAGGAAATCGCGGAGGTGAATGTGCCGCGCGGCGCTCAGGTGCTGGCGCTGCGCACGCTGAAGGCGGACGGGCGCGTGCTGGAGCCGGAGAACATCGAGGGCAAGGACACGGTGAGCCTGCCCGGCGTGCAGGTGGGCGACAGCGTGGAAGTGGAGTACCTGCTCGCGGAGAGCCCTCGCGGCCCCGCGCAGCCGGGCTTCACGGCGTCCGCGTTCTACTTCCAAATCGCCAACCAGCCCAACGCGTGGACCACGTACACGGTGGTGGCGCCCAAGGGCTCGGGCATGAAGGTGGACGCGCACGGGATGAAGGCGCCCCCGCCGACGGTGAAGGGCGACGAGGAGGTCTTCCACTACGAGGCGCGCCGCGTGCCGCCGTTCATCCCCGAGCCGGACGCCCCTCCCTCCGGCAACGAGTACCTGCCCTTCGTCATGGTGGGCGCGGGCGCCACGGGCAACGAGGGCCTGATTCGCGTCTACGGCGACGCCTTCCAGGACCGCTGGCTGCGCACGGCGGAAGTCGTGGACTTCACGCGCAAGGCCACCCAGGGCAAGCAGGGCCTGGACGCGGTGAAGGCGCTGCATGCGGCGGTGATGCAGCGCTTCTCCGGACGGGACAACGGGCTGGGCCAGTCCGCGGCGTCCACGGTGGCGCAGGACCGGGGCAGCCGGCTGGCGGTGCTGAAGGCGGGCCTGGAGGAGCTGGGCATCCCCTCGCGCGTGGCGGCGGTGCGCACCTTCAACGTGGACCCCAACGACTACCTCTTCCCCAACGACAGCCTGCTGCCCTACGCGGCGCTGCGCGTGGAGGTGCCGGGCAGCGAGCCGGTGTGGGTGGACACGTCGGTGCGCTTTGGCCCCTTCGGCGAGCTGCCGGAGTTCGCCATGGGCGGGCGTGACGCGTACCTGGTGCCGGAGCCGGGCCGGAAGCTGGAGGTGGTGAAGACGCCCGCGATGAAGGAGTCCGCGGGCAAGCAGGTGCGGCTGACGCTGTCGCTCGACGCGGAAGGCAAGCTCAGCGGCAAGGGCGAGGAGACATACCTGGGGTTCGAGGCGGCGCAGCTGGCCGAGGCCTTCAACCAGCTGTCCGCGGAGAGCCGCAACCAGGCGCTCCAGGGCGCGGTGGCGCGGTACTTCGGAGGCGCGGCGCTGTCGAGCGTGAAGCTGGACCACGAGGACGTGGTGGGCGCGCCCTTCGTGCTGCGCTACGAGTTCACCGTGCCGCGCTTCGGGCGACTGGAGGGCGACAAGCGCATGGCGCTGGGACCCCTCACCTTCCCCGCGCAGCTCGGACGGCGCTACGTGCAGCTCAGCTCGCGCCGCACGCCGCTGTACATCGACAACACGGAGGCCAGCAGCACGCAGGTGACGGTGGCCCTGCCCTCCGGCTGGAAGCTGCCGGACCCGCAGCCGGCGCTCGACGTGAAGAACCCGTTCGGCCGCTTCACCCGCACGGAGAAGCAGGAGGGCTCGACGCTCACAATCACGGAGTCGCTGCGGCTGCCCCGCGCGCGCGTCGCCCCGCGCCAGTACGAGCAGTTCTCCGGCTTCACCGGCGACGTGGACCTCATCCAGACGCGCGAGATGTTCCTCGTGAAGCCGTAGTCCAGGCCGAGCTGGCCAGCGGAAAGCGGACGCTCCGTCGCCCGCCTGGCCACCCGGCGCCCCACCCTGTCAGGCGACTTCGGCGGGCCTCCCGGGTTGAATACGGGGGGCCCGCTCGCGTCTGAAGGCCCATCGAAGTCCCTCGCGAGGGGGATGGCATTCTCAACACGGAGACGACGTCATGAGTCCTCGAAGCTGGCTCTGGATGGTGGCCCTGCTGTCGGCCCCGGTGGTGCAGGCGCAGACAGCCCCGGTGCCCTCGGACACGGGTTATGCCGATGACGGCCGCGAGTACGCCGACGGCGACTACGACGAGGACTCCGACGAGGAGATGGCGCCCATGGCCCCCCAGCCTCCTCCGTCGCTGCCCACGGAGCGGCCGTCGCGGCGGCCCTACTCCGGCGCCGTGTGGGCCTCCGGTCACTGGTACTGGGACGGCGGCGAGTGGCGCTTCAACCCCGGCACCTGGGTGGCCCCCATGGCGGGCTACCAGTTCGTCAACGGCTACTGGGAAGAGGACCGGGGCTCCTGGTACTGGGTCTCCGGCGGCTGGGCGCGCCAGGGCACGACGGAGGTGGAGATTCCCATCGCCGTCTCCGCGGAGACGCTCTCCACCCAGCAGGCGCCTCCCGCGCCTCGCCAGGAGATGCGCCCGGCGGCGCCCTCCGCGAACCTCGTGTGGGAGCCCGGCTATTGGTACTGGTCCGGAAACGACTGGGACTGGGTGGACGGCACGTGGGCCGCGCCGCCGCGAGCCGACCTGGTCTTCGTCTCGCCCCGCTGGGTGCAGCGCGGACTGGCGTGGCACTTCCTCGGCGGAGGCTGGGCGCCTCGCGGCTCCGTGAATGTCACCATCCCCGTCTTCCGCCACGCGCGCGTCACCGTGGGCTGGGGCCACCCCAATTACTTCGCCCACACGTGGTACCGCGCGCCGGCCGTCCGCTACTACTACCACCGCCCGTGGCGGACCTCCGGCCACTACTACCGGAATGACCGCGTCTGGCGCTCGCCGACGTACCACAGCTACTGGAGGGACCGCGGCGGCCCCCGCCACCACGACCGCGATGACTCCTGGCGCAACCGTGGTAATGACCGCTCGCACCGCGATGACCGCTGGAAGGGTCAGCAGCCGTCGCGACGCCAGGACCGCTGGCGCTCCCCCAGCCAGCGCTCGCGCACCCACGACGCGACGCCCGCCGGCGGTGGCTCCCATGGCCGCGGCCGGGGACGTGGTGACCGCCACTGAACATCGCCCGGCACCCAAGGCGGAGGCGCCCCGGCCTCCGCCGTTCACTGGCAGACAGCAGCCTCGTTCAGACTCGCGAAAATCAAGATTAAACAGCAAATCCAAGGTGCTTCATGACCCTCCCCCTGGAGTGCTCCATGACATCCTGGATTCGTGGTTTCGCGTGGTTGGTACCCCTGTGTTTGCTGGCCGTGGCGTGTGAGCCCGAGCCCTCGCTCGAAGCGGCGGAAGCCCCGAGCGAGGTCGGCACCACGAGCGCCGCCATCACCCTGCCGCCGTCATATGCCGATGCGCTGGTGACGGCTGTCTCCCAGCCCACCGCGTTGGCCTTCACTCCGGATGGGCGGCTGCTCATCACCACCCAGGGAGGCCAGCTGCGCGTCTTCGCGGGCGGCGTCCTGGTGGCGACCCCGGCGCTGAACCTCGCCGCCAGGCTGTGCACCAACTCGGAGCGCGGGCTCCTGGGCATCGCGGTGGACCCGGACTTCAGCAGCACCGGTCATCTGTATCTCTATTACACGTTCAACAAGTTCAACACCTGCACCACGAACATCACCAACGTCGCGGTGAACCGCGTCTCGCGCTTCACGCTGTCGACGGGGAACGTGGTGAACCCGGCCAGCGAGCTGGTGGTGCTGGACAACATCCCCTCCACGGCGGGCAACCACAACGGAGGTGATTTGCACTTCGGCGCGGACGGGTTGCTCTACGTCAGCGTGGGTGACGGTGGCTGCCAGCTCGGAGACCCCAGCCGCTGCGCGGGCCAGAACACCACCGCGCGCCGCCTGGACGTCCTGCTCGGGAAGATGCTGCGCATCCGCAAGGACGGCACCATCCCCACGGACAACCCCTGGTACGCGGCCTCCGGCAGCCGTCGCTGCGGCAACCCCACGGGCGTTCCGACAGGCACCGGGCCGTGCCAGGAGAACTACGCCACGGGCTTGCGCAACCCGTTCCGCTTCGCCTTCCAGCCGGGCACCAACACCTTCTTCATCAACGACGTGGGCCAGGGCGTCTGGGAGGAAATCGACGAGGGCATCAAGGGCGCGGACTACGGCTGGAACACGCGCGAGGGCCACTGCGCCAACAACTCCACCACCAGCTGTGGGGCGCCTCCCGCCGGGATGACCAATCCGCTGTTCGACTACAAGCACGGCACCAACCCCACGGGCTCACCCTTCCAGGGTTGCAACTCCATCACCGGTGGCACCTTCGCGCCTCCCGGGGCCTGGGCCTCCTCGGATGACAACGCGTACTTCTTCAGCGACTACGTCTGCGGCAAGGTGTTCAAGCTGACGCGAGGCTCGGGGGGCGCCGTGACGGTGGACGCGTTCGCCACCGGCCTGGGGGGCAGCTCCGCGGTGACGCTGCGCTTCGGCCCCGCCGGTACGGGCCAGTCGCTCTACTACACGACGTACGCGGGCGGTGGAGAGGTCCGCCGCATCGACTTCACCGGCACGCGCAACCGGGCACCCACGGCCGCGCTGTCCGCGAGCCCCACCGCGGGCGCCACGCCCTTGACGGTCAATTTCAACGGCGGCGCCAGCAGCGACCCGGACGGGGATGCGCTGACGTACGTCTGGAACTTCGGGGACGGCAGCGCCGGAGTGGAGACGACCACCGCCACCACCAGCCACGTCTACACCGCGAGCGGCGCCTTCACGGCCTCCCTCTCGGTGCGCGATGCGCGCGGCGCCACGTCCGCGCAGGCGGCCACGCTCCGCATCGACGCGGGCAACACCGCGCCCGTGCCCGTCATCACCGGTCCCCTGGAGAGCCTGCGCTTCTACGCGGGCCAGCCGCTGGTGCTGACGGGCAGCGCCACCGACGCGGAGGACGGCACGCTGCCGGCAACGCAGCTCACCTGGCGCGCGCTCTTGCACCACAACGAGCACACGCACCCGCTGCTCGCGGCGACGAACGGCAACAACATTCCCCTCACCGCGCCCCAGCCGGAAGACCTGCCCGCGGTGCTGACGAACTTCGTGGAAGTGCAGCTCACCGCCACCGACTCCCAGGGCCGCACCACCACGGTGTCGCGCAACCTGCTGCCCCACATCGTCGACGTGGCGCTGAACTCGGTGCCCTCGGGGCTGACGCTGGAGGTCAATGGCACCTCCTTCACCACGCCCACCGTCATCAAGTCCTGGGAGCGCTACACGCTCAACGTGGCGGCGCCCTCGCAGGCCGACTCCAGCGGGGTGTGGAAGGTCTGGGCCTCCTGGTCCGACGGCGGCGCGCTGGCGCACGGCTACCTGACGCCCGCGTCCAACTCCAGCCTCTCCGCCACCTATCAGAACGGCTTCGCGGCCCGGGTGGACTTCCTGCCCGCAACCTCGGCCGTACCTTCCGGCTACGTCGCGGACACCGGACTGACATTCGGGGACCGGGGCAACGGGCTGTCCTACGGATGGAATACGGACAACTCCACGCAGACCCGCGCGAGGGGCAGCGCGGCCTCACCGGACGCGCGCTACGACACCTTCACGCACCTGCAGAAGACGGAGAACCCGAACGCGGTGTGGGAACTCGCCGTGCCCTCCGGCCAGTACCGCGTGACGATTGCCGCTGGAGACCCGGACCACGTCGACAGCGTCTTCTCGCTCGCGCTGGAAGGACAGCCCGCGCTGTCCGGAACGCCCACCGCCACCACGCACTTCTTCACCACGACGACCACCGTCAACGTCTCCGACGGCAGGCTGACGCTCACCAACGGCAGCGGCGCCGCCAACAACAAGGTCAACTTCGTGGACGTGGAGCAGCAGTAGTCCAGGACACACACCTCGCCCGGGACAGCGCTGTCTCCCGTACGGAGTCAGTCGCGCCCGGGCGAGGCGTGCCCCGCCACCGCTCTCGTGCACAGGACACGACGCCCGCTGGCGGCGGCCCCCTGGACAGGAACGACGCCCCGGCGACCACCACCACTGAGCGCCGGCGGACAGCCCCGGTGGAGGCCTCAGGCATCCCCGTTCACCCACCGACAAGGAGCCTCGTTCCAGCTCGCGAAAAGTCGGCGCCGGCGCCAAGGGCCATGCGCCTCACGCCCCTCTTTCGGAGTCTTCCATGCCCCCCTGGCCCTGTCGTTTCGCGCGGGTACTGCCCCTGTTCCTCCTGTCCGTGGCTTGCGCGCCCGAGCCCTCGTCCGACATGGCCGAAGCCCCGGACGAAGTCAGTGCCACACGCGCCGCCGTCACCCTGCCGCCGTCGTATACCGACACGCTGGTGACGAACATCCCGGAGCCCACCGCGCTCGCCTTCACGCCGGATGGGCGGCTGCTCATCACCACACAAGGGGGACAGCTGCGAGTGTTCACCGGGGGCGTGCTCTTGCCGACGCCGGCACTGAACCTCTCCGCCAGGCTGTGCAGCGATTCGGAGCGAGGCCTCCTGGGCATCGCGGTGGACCCGAACTTCATCAACACGGCCCACATCTTCCTCTATTACACGTTCAACAAGTTCAACACCTGCGGGACGAACATCCCCAACGTGCCGGTGAACCGCGTCTCGCGCTTCACGCTGTCGGACGGAAACACCATCAATCCCGCCAGCGAGGTGGTGCTGCTGGACAACATCCCCTCCACCGCGGGCAACCACAACGGAGGGGACCTGGCCTTCGGCTCGGACGGGCGGCTCTACATCAGCGTGGGTGACGGTGGCTGCCAGCTCGGGGACCCGAGCCGCTGCGGCGGACTGAACAACACGGCGCGCCGGCTGGACGTCCTGCTCGGGAAGATTCTGCGCGTCCGCAAGGACGGCAACATGGCCCCGAACAACCCCTGGTTCGACGCGCCAGGAGCCCGACGCTGCGGCAACCCCGCGGGCGTTCCGCCAGGCACCGGCCCCTGTCAGGAAATCTACGCCACGGGCCTGCGCAACCCGTTCCGCATCGCGTTCCGTCCTGGCACGAGCAGCTTCTTCATCAACGACGTGGGCCAGAGCGTCTGGGAGGAAATCGACGAGGGCATCGAGGGCGCGGACTACGGCTGGAACACACGGGAGGGACACTGTGTCACCGCCTCCGCCACGAACTGCGGAGCGCCTCCCGCCGGGATGACCAATCCGCTGTTCGACTACAAGCACGGCGCCAACCCCGGGGGCTCCCCCTTCCAGGGCTGCAACTCCATCACCGGGGGCGCCTTCGTGCCGCAGGGAGCATGGGCGTCCAATGATGACGACGCGTACTTCTTCAGCGACTTCGTCTGCGGCAAGGTGTTCAAGCTGACCCAAGGCCCTGGCGGCGCAGTGACGGTGAGCGCTTTCGCCACGGGCCTGGGCAGCGGCTCCGCGGTGTCGCTGCGCTTCGGCCCCTCCAGCACCGGGACGTCGCTCTACTACACGACGTACGAAGGCGGCGGAGAGGTCCGCCGCATCAACTACATCGGCACCGTCCATCAACCACCGTCGCCGTAGTCACCGCCAGCGCCCCTCCACCTGCCAGGCCTCACGTGGAGGGCATCAGCGCCCGGGCGAGGTGCTTGACGTAGTCGGAGCGCTCCCTCGCGGAGCGCAGTGTGTCCGGGCTGGCGATGGACAGGTGCAGCAGGCCCACGTAGGTGGAATACGCCTGGAGCGCCCACGCGCGAGCGTCCCGAAGTGGCATGCCCATGGCGCGGTACAAAGACACCAGATAGTCGATGCGCCGTCGGGACACGCGCGCGAGCACCGGCTGGATGAGCGGATTCGCGGCGGCGGCGGCGATGGCCACCTCGATTCTGCCCGCGGGCTCGGGCTCGAACGTCACCACGAGCAACTGACGCAGCCGCGCCTCGGGCGTCGGCAGGGCGTCCAGGCGGGTGATGACATCCTGGGTGGCCAGTTGCTCCCACCGCTCGAGCGCGGCCCGCACCAGCGCCGGGCGTCCCTTGAAGTGCCAGTAGAAGCTGCCCTTCGTCACCCCCAGCTTCCCGGCCAGGCGCTCCACCGACAGCGCATCCACGCCATCGACGAGGCTCCACAGCGCCGCGTCCGCCCAGTCCTCGGCCGTCAGCCCAGGGCCCCGGCGCCGGGCGCGAATCTCCTCGAAGGTCCGAAAGGTGGAAGGACTCGGCGGGCGGGAAGAAGCGCGGCTCATCGCCCCTCGAAGTCTGGCGGACCGCGCCGCTGGCGTCCAGGACCCTCTCCTTGTTACGTCTCCTCCATACGGTACCGTATGGACATGCGGAGCCGTATGTCAGAGGGGAGGCCGCGCATGCGAGTGACGACGGGGACGCTGCTGATGGTCGTCGGAGGGCTGCACCAGGTCGTGGGGCTGGTGCTCTACCGGGGGCCCTTGAGGGAGATGGCGAGCGCGGGAGTCCTCGCCAGCGTGCCGGAGGACATGGGCGCCCGTGCGGCGGCCTTCTGGTTCCTCGTCGCTGGCTGGGGAATGATGCTGCTGGGTGCCCTGGCGCGCTGGGTGGAACGCGAGACGGGCCGCCCACCCCCGGCGAGCTTCGGCTGGGGACTGCTGGGCCTTGGCGTGTTCTTGGTGGTGCCCATGCCGGTGACAGGGGGCTGGGTGTTGCTGCCGCTGGGCCTGCTCGCGCTCCGGCGGGCGCACCGCTTCGTGAAGGCGCTGCCCGGTGTGCCGCCCGAGTTCCTGGAGGGCGCCCACCACGTGGACGTGAAGACGGTGGAGTCGGAGCTCTCCCTGCGCGAGTTCGTCGCCCGGCTGATGTCGTATCAGCCCGCATGGGTGACCGCGCTGTTCACGGTGCGCGGAGTCTTCGTCCGCCTGCTCGGTCTGCAACAGGTCGGCGTGCCTCAGCCCCGGCGTCTGCGCGCGGAGGACGTGCCCATGAGCCGGGGCGCCACGGCCTCCTTCTTCACCGTGCGCCACGCGGAGGAGGAGCGCGCCTGGGTGGTGGGCGCGGAGGACTCGCACCTGGATGCGGTCCTCGCCGTCTGCGTGGAGCCCGGCCCCACCCTCCCGCGCCGCTTCCACGTCGTGACGGTGGTGCGCTACCGGAACTGGGCGGGGCCGGTGTACTTCAACGTCATCCGGCCCTTCCATCACCTGGTCGTCGGCGCCATGGCGCGAGCGGCGGCCGGAACACTCGGCTCCGTGGCCACGTCAGGCGCTCCAACGGCGCATCGGTAGCAGCGGGAGTTCGTGCCGTCCTCTCAGGGAGGCAGTCCGGCGGACAGCGCCTCGCGGATGTTGGCGGCCGTGTACTGCGTTCCCCATAGGGCGTTCACCGCCAGGGCCACCCACTCCGCGCCGAGCACGACCCCACCCGTGGTCAGCTCGAAGAGCGCCACGCGCGGGTCCGCCAGTTCGCGCAGGCGGGGGGCCACCGCGGACATGTCCCGGCCGTAATACTGGAGGACGCGCACCTCCCACAGCCAGGCCACCAGCGTGTCCTGCACGAAGGGGACGAAGAGCACCTGTGACGGGCCCCCCAGATTCGTCAGCAGGTGCCCCAGCGTCACGGTGTTGACCGCGTGGCCGTACTGGCCCACCAGCAGCCCGTGGTCCAGCCCTCGCGTGTTCCAGTCCGGCGCGTCCAGGTGCAGGAGGTACAGCGCCGTCAGGCTGGGGCCGACGAGGGACGCCAGCGTCTGCGTCTGCTCCACCGGCACGAGCGTGTCCCAGTCCTCGTGGATGACGAGGAACGGCGTGGAGAGCTTCGGTGCCAGGTGCTCGCGCGTCCACCGGCTGTAGTCCGCCCCTGACGTGCCTGGAGCGCCTCCCGTGGTGGCGTTGATGCGGCGCAGGTAGGGCTCGAAGAAAGTGGCGTACTGGTTGCGCACCACCGGGTCCGACACCCGAGCGGGGATGACGGACGTGAGGTATTCGTACTGGCGCGCGAAGTCGGACAGCGGGAAGAGCGCCACGCCCACCTTGGGCCGCGCCTCCACCGGAGCATCCGCCGCGGCGTAGAGCGCCTCGAAGCCGCCCCATGAGCCGCCATGGATACCGATGCGCGAGCGGTCCACGCCGGGGGCCTGCGCGAGAAAGCGCATGCCCGCGTGCATGTCGTCCCGGTCGTTCTGGATGTCGCCGCCCGCATAGAAGCGACCGAAGACGTTGAGCACGCCGAAGTCGTGGAACAGATAGAAGAACGACTCCGCGGCGATGAACTCGGGCGGGCTGATGGAGAAGGCGATGGCGGACGAGCCCGCGTGGTGGTGGGGCTCACTGTCGTCTGGATGGATGCCCGGCCCTCGCAGGGCCCACTTCTGGTCCACCACTTCGCCCGTCCACGTGATTCCGTCATAGGGACGGGTGAGCATCATCGTGGGCCATACGCCCGGGTTCCGGGGCGGGAACCACTGGGCATAGGTGGGCGCCTTGCCGGCCTCCTGGAGCCGCAGCAAATGGTACTGCCAGAGCTGACCTCCAGCCTCCGCCTGCCCGGACCCCAGCACCGTCACCGACAAGGCGGGATTCGCGAGCTCGGTGGTGTCGGGAGACACGCTCTCGACGTCCGAGGCGGAGGCGGAGCATCCCAGGAGGGCCAGTGCGAGCAGTATCGTGCGCATGTCCTCCAAGACACCGCGCTCGGACTTTTCTGAAAAGGGTCCGCGGCGATTTCGTCGCGGACCCGACAGCGGACCCAGGCGCCCTGAGAAGACACGCAAGACGCCTCTCGAAGGCCCCTCTCAGCGCGTCAGAAGTAGCAGGTGCTGTCGGCGCCGCAGAAGCCCTGAGCGTTGTTGCACACGCACTGGGAATCCTCGGAGCAGAACTGCTGGTGGCAGAGAGGGCCACCACCACCGCCACCCCCGCTCGGATACGTATACTCGCACGCACTTTCGACACAGGCCGCCGTCCGCGCGTTCGGACACGCCTCCCAGCAATCACTCACGTCGGAACAGAAGGACTGGTGGCAGATGGCGAGCGAGGCACGCTCCGCCTCCTGCTCACCGCCGATGCAGACGGCCTCCTCCGTGGATTCCGCGTGGGCGGGCAGCGCGGAGAAGACTCCCGCGAAGAGGGCGAGAAGGGCCGCGACGCTCCACGGCAGGTGCTTGCGAAGTGACACCATGAGGATGCTCCTTTCGACTCACACACAGGCCGCGCGACATTGCGCGGACCTGGACACAGCATACAGGAGCAACTCGATTGCACTCCAGGCGCGCTTCCCCGTCACGCGCCCACCCAGACCGACAACGGCGGCCTACTTCGACGCGGGAGGAGCCGGGTCCTTGAAGATGGCCACGTGCGGCTGGCCGTCCTGTCCCACATAACCCCGGTACATCCCCGACGAGTTGAAGGGCATGGCCACGTTGCCTTCGCGGTCCATGGCGATGACTCCGCCTTCGCCTCCAGCCTTCACCAGCACGTCATGGACGACGACGTTGGCGGCCTCGGGCAGGGGGAGCTCCTGGTACTCGACGCGCGCGCAGATGTCGCGCGCCACCGTGTAGCGGATGAAGAACTCACCATGGCCCGTGGCGGAGACCGCGCAGCGCGGGTCCGCGTAGGTGCCTGCGCCGATGATGGGGGCGTCGCCCACGCGGCCGTAGCGCTTGTTCGTCATGCCTCCGGTGGACGTGCCCGCCGCGAGGTTGCCAGCCTGGTCCAACGCCACCGCGCCCACGGTGCCGAACTTGTGGTCGCCCGTCACCGGGTCATAGCCGGGACGCAGCGACGACGAGGGCTGTCCCGGAGCGGGCGTGGCGCGCTCCTTCTCCAGCGCGCGCTGGAGGCTCTGCCATCGCTCCTCTGTGAAGAAGTACTTCGCGTCGACCAGCTCCACGCCCTGGGCCTTCGCGAAGGACTCCGCGCCCTCTCCAATCATCATCACGTGCGGCGACTTCTCCATCACCCGGCGCGCCAGCTCGATGGGGTTCTTCACGTGCCGCAGGCCCGCCACCGCGCCCGCCGCGCGCGTCGTTCCGTCCATGATGGCGGCGTCCAACTCGTTGATGCCGTCATGGTTGAAGACCGCGCCCTTGCCCGCGTTGAAGTGGGGGGAGTCCTCCAGGATGCGGATGGCCGCCGTCACCGCATCCAGGCTGCTGCCGCCCTGAGCGAGGACCGAGTGCCCGGCCTGGAGTGCCTGCTGGAGCACGGCGCGAACCTCGGCCTCGCGCTCCGCGGAGAGATTCTCCCGGGAGATGACCCCCGCGCCTCCGTGGATGACCAGACCCCAGCGTGGCTTGCGAGCAGCGGAGCCTTCCTGGGTGAGCCGGGCATCATCGACGCGCGCGGACTCCGCGCCGGTGCAGCCCATGGGGATGAGGAGCAGCGCGGTCCCCGCGACGAGGCTCCGGGGAAGAGAAGGGAGCGAAGCGAACATTCGGCGACCTCCAGCGGCAGCCGGGAGACGAGGCGTGTGTGGCACCAACACCCGACGTCCCGGACAGGGTGTCGGGTCGGTAGCACGGCGACCCGGGAGGCACAACGGCGCCTGCCCGCCTGCCTGCTCCATCCCGTCATGCAGGGACGCACCACCATGCACAGAGTCCGGAGCGTCCAGGGGACAGGAGCGCGCGATGAAGAAGCTGAAGGGCTTGCGGGTGGCGGTGCTGGCGACGAGCGGCTTCGAGCAGGTGGAGCTGACGCGGCCAGTCAAGAAGCTGGAGCGCCAGGGCGCGGAGGTGACCCTCGTGTCGCTCCTGCCCGGCCACATCCGAGGCATGAACCACATGCTCCCCGGCAAGAAGGTCCGCGTGGACGCGACGCTGAAGGACGTGAAGGCGGCGGACTTCGACGCGGTGCTCCTGCCCGGAGGTCTCATCAACCCGGACACGCTGCGACAGAGCGCGCTCGCGAAGGACTTCATCCACGACGCGGATTCGCTCAACCTGCCCATCGCCATCATCTGTCACGCGCCGTGGCTGCTCATCTCGGCGGGGCTCACCGAGGGGCGCACGCTCACCTCGTGGCCCGGCATCCGCGACGATGTGAAGAACTCCGGCGCGCAGTGGCGCGACGAGGCGATGGTGCGCGACGACAACTGGGTCTCCAGCCGGGGGCCGCAAGACCTGCCCCTCTTCGAGCGCGCCATGGTGGAGCTGTTCGAGGAGAAGATGCCGGAGGTGCGCGAGCGCATCCGCCACGCCGGGGAGCACCCCGCGCCCGCGCGCTACCATGCTCCGACGGAGCCGACGCGCCGCTGGCCTCGGCTGCTCGCGGGGAGCCTCGCCACGGCGGCCTTGAGCTTCGGCGTCCGCAGGCTCGCGTCACGCTGACGCGCCTCATGCACAGCGGGGACCTCACGAGGGTACCCCGGGCGCACGCCTGAGCCGCGTGCGAGGGCACACGGCTCGGCGACGACGACTTCACACGCGAACAGCCGCTCCGCGCGTCACATCCAGCCGAGCTGGAGCCGCGCCACGTCCGTCATCCGGCCCTGGTCCCAGGGCGGGTCCCAGACCAGCTCGACGTTGGCTTCCTTCACACCCGGCACCGAGCCCACCTTGGTGCGCACGTCGTCCACCAACACCGGGCCCATGCCACAGCCGGGCGCCGTCAGAGTCATCTGGATGTCCACGCGCTGACCGCCTTCCGGCAGCGGCTCCGCCTTGCACGCGTACACCAGGCCCAGCTCCACGATGTTCACCGGAATCTCCGGGTCATACACCGTGCGCAGTTGCTCCCAGACCTGCTCCTCGTGGAAGGCACTGGCGTCCCCGGCGGCCTTCTCCTGCGGCGCATACTCCGCGCCCAGCGCCGCGCCGTCCTTCTCGTCGATGCGGAAGAGCTGCCCGTAGGGGTCCTGCACCGTGATGTTGCCGCCCAGGGTCTGCATCACCCGCAGCTCCGCGCCCTCCGGCAGCACCACCCTGTCACCACTGGGAATGATGGTCGCGGGAACCTCCCGCTCCAACATCGCCGTCACGCCTCGCATGGTCCGCTTCCTCCTTCCCTACTCCGTGGAAACCGCTTCATCTCGCCCTTCCAGCGCCGCGCGCATCGTGTGCCACGCGAGGCTGGCGCACTTCACCCGGGCAGGGAACTCGCTCACGCCGGACAGCACCGCGAGCTTGCCCAGCGCCTCCACGTCCACCGACTCCGGCCCCTCCGTCACCAGCTTGTGCACCTTCTCGAAGAGGGCCTCCGCCTCCGCGCGCGTCTTGTCCTTCACCACCCCGGTCATCAGCGACGCGGAGGCGCGGGAAATCGCGCACCCCTGCCCCTGGAAGCCGATGTCGCGGATGACGTCTCCATCCACCTTCATCGTCACGGAGAGCTGGTCTCCGCACAGCGGGTTGTGCCCCGCCGCCTCGTGGTTGGCGCCCTCCACCACGCGGTAGTTGCGCGGCCGCTTGGAGTGCTCCAGCACCACCTCCTGGTAGAGGTCCTTCAAGTCGTCCGAGCCCGAGCTCATCGGAACACCTCCCTCACCTTGTGCAATCCACGCACGAGCGCGTCCACGTCCTCGCGCGTGTTGTAGAGCGCCAGGGACGCCCGCGCCGTCGCCGGCAGCTTGAAGTGCTGCATCACCGGCTGCGCGCAGTGGTGGCCCGTGCGGATGCAGATGCCCTCGCGGTCCAGAATCGTCCCCACGTCGTGCGGGTGGATGTCCTCCAGCGTGAAGGACAGCACGCCCGCCTTCTCGCGCGCGGTGCCCACCAGCCGCAGCCCCGGCACCGACTCCAGCGCCTGCGTGGCGTAGGCCATCAGCGCCCGGTCATGCTCGGCGATGGCGTCCAGCCCCAGCGCCTGCAGATAGCGGATGGCCGCCGCCAGCCCCACCGCGCCCTCCAGGTTCGGCGTCCCCGCCTCGAACCGGTGCGGCACGCGGTTGTACGTAATCTTCTCCATCGTCACGGAGAGAATCATGTCGCCGCCGCCCTGATACGGAGGCATCGGCTCCAGGCGCTCCAGGCGCCCGTACAGCACGCCGATGCCCGTGGGGCCGAACAGCTTGTGCCCGCTCAGCGCATAGAAGTCGCAGCCCAGGTCCTGCACATCCACCGGGAAGTGCGTGACCGACTGCGCCCCATCCACCAGCACGGGGATGCCCTTGGCGTGGGCCCGGCGCGTCAGCTCCTTCACCGGATTCACGGTGCCCAGCGCGTTGGACACGTGGGTCACCGCGAGGATGCGCGTCTTCTCCGTGAGCAGCGCGTCCACCGCGTCGAGCACGAGCTCGCCCCGGTCATCCACCGGAATCACCCGCAGCGTCGCCCCCGTCTGCTCGCAGAGCATCTTCCAGGGGACGATGTTCGCGTGGTGCTCCATCTGGGTGATGAGGATTTCATCCCCGGGCCCCACGTGCTTGCGGCCATACGTCTGCGCCACCAGGTTGATGGCCTCGGTGGTACCGCGCACGAAGATGATTTCCCGCGCGTCCCGAGCGTTGAGGAAGCCACGCACCGTCTCACGCGCGCCCTCGTAGGCCTCGGTGGCCCGCTCCGAGAGGACGTGGACCCCCCGGTGCACGTTGGCGTTGTCGTGCTGGTAGAAGCGGACGATGGCGTCGATGACGGCTTGCGGCTTCTGCGCCGTCGCCGCGCTGTCCAGGTACACCAGGGGCCGGCCCCGCACCTCCTGGTGAAGCAGGGGGAAGTCCTGACGGACGCGCCGCACGTCGAACGTGCTCATGCCGTCACCTCCGTCCGGGGTGCACCCGGAAGCTTCGGGGCGAGCAGCCCTTCCACGCTCGCGCGCACCGGCCCTTCCGGCACCGCATCCACCAACTCCCGAGCGAAGGCATACGTGAGCAACCGCTCCGCCTCCGCGCGGGGAATGCCTCGCGAGCGCAGATAGAACAGCGCCTGCGCGTCCAGCCGCCCCACCACGGCGCCGTGCGCGCACTTCACATCGTCCGCCAGGATTTCGAGCTGCGGCCGGGTGTCCGCCTGCGCGTGCTCCGACAGGAGCAGGTTGCGGTTCTGCTGCCGCGAGTCCGTGCGCTGCGCGTCCTGCCGCACCTTCACCAGTCCGTGGAAGGTGCCTCGCGCGCGGTCATCCAGCACGCCCTTGTACAGCTCGCGGCTGGTGCAGCGGGGCACTGCGTGGTCCAGCGCCGTCCGCTGGTCCAGGTGCTGCGTTCCGCGCCCCACGTACAGGCCATTGAGGGTGGCGTCGCCGCCCTCGCCCGCGAAGGTGACATGCACCTCGTTGCGAGCCAGCACGCCGCCAAAGGCGAAGGTGTGCGACACGAAGCGGCTGTCACGGCCCTGCCGCACGTGCAGACCTCCCACGTGCACCGCCGCGTCACCCTCCGCCTGGAGCCGGTAATGCTTCAAGCTGGCGTTGTCGCCGAGCGTCACCTCCGTCACCGCGTTGGTGAAGCCCTGGCCCGAGCCGCCGCCCGTCGCGCTGGCATACGTCTCCACCAGCGTCGCCTCGCTGCCCTCTCCCGCCACCACGAGGATGCGCGGACTGGCCAGCACCGGCGCATCACCCCGGGTCAGGAAGACGAGCTGCACGGGCACCTCGCTCAGCGCCCCCGGCGCCAGGCGCAGCACGGCCCCGTCCTCCAGCAACGCCGCGTTGAGCGCCGTGAAGGCATGCTCCGCCGCGAGCGCCCGCTGCCCCAGCTCCGCCTCCAGGAATGCCCCGTCCTCCACCAGTGCGTCGCGCAGCGGCTTCAGCGTCAGGCCCCGCGGCAGGCCCGCCACCGACGACAGCTCCGGCGACAGCCGACCATCCACGAACACCAGCCGGGGACCGGGCAGCGCGAGCCGCGCCACCACCGCCGCCAGCTCCGCCGTGCTCCCCGCAGTCGCGGAAGGCACGAAGGCCCCGTCCGCGATGGGCGCGAGGTTCGTGTACTTCCACGCCTCGTCACGCGTCGTGGGCAGACCCAGCCGCGCGAAGTGCGCGAGCCCCTCCTGCCGCACGCGCTGGAGCCACGCGGGCGTGGTCGCCGTGTCCCGCGCCTGGAAGCGCGAGGCCACGTCCACATAACGAGTCAGCCCCGGCGTCATCGCCGTGCCTCCCCGCCCTTCGTCGCGGCACCCTTGCCGTCCTGAAGCCCCAGCCAGCCGTAGCCCTTCTCCTCCAGCTCCAGCGCCAGCTCGCGTCCACCGGAGCGGATGATTCGCCCGCCCGCCATGACGTGGACCTTGTCCGGGACGATGTAGTCCAACAGCCGCTGGTAGTGCGTAATCACCACCATGGCGCGCTGGGGCGAGCGCAGCCCGTTCACCCCACCCGCCACCGTGCGCAGGGCGTCGATGTCCAGCCCTGAGTCCGTCTCGTCGAGGATGGCCAGACGCGGCTCCAGCACCGCCATCTGGAAGATTTCGTTGCGCTTCTTCTCGCCGCCGGAGAACCCCTCGTTCACCGAGCGGTTCATGAAGGCCGCGTCGAGCTGCACCAGCTTGGACTTCTCCTTGGCCATCTGGAGGAAGTCCATCGCGTCCAGTTCCTCCAGCCCCTTCACCCGGCGCTGCGCGTTGAGCGCGGTGCGAAGGAAGTGCAGATTGCCCACGCCCGGAATCTCCACCGGGTACTGGAAGGCGAGGAAGACACCTTCGGCGGCGCGCGCCTCGGGGGCCAGCTCCAACAACGGCTTGCCGTCGAGGAGGACCTCGCCCTTCGTCACTTCATAGGCATCCCGCCCCGCGAGCACGCTCGCCAGGGTGCTCTTCCCAGAGCCATTGGGCCCCATGATGGCGTGCACCTCTCCGGCGCCCACCTCCAGGTCGATGCCCTTGAGGATGTCCTTGTCGCCCACACGGGCGTGCAGATTCCGAACGGACAGCAAAGCCATACCTACCCCACGCTCCCTTCCAGACTCACTCCGAGCAGCTTCTGTGCTTCCACCGCGAACTCCATGGGGAGCTCCTTGAACACCTGCCGGCAGAAGCCATTCACAATCATCGACACCGCGTCCTCTTGAGAGATGCCGCGCTGCCGACAGTAGAAAAGCTGGTCCTCGCCAATCTTCGACGTGGACGCCTCATGCTCCACCTGCGCCGACGCGTTCTTCACCTCGATGTACGGCACCGTGTGGGCGCCACACTTGTCTCCGAGGAGCAACGAGTCGCATTGCGTGTAGTTGCGCGCGTTCTCCGCGCTCTTGAGCACCTTCACCAGCCCGCGGTACGTGTTCTGCCCGCGTCCCGCGGAGATGCCCTTGGACACGATGGTGCTGCGGGTGTTCTTCCCCAGGTGCACCATCTTCGTGCCCGTGTCCGCCTGCTGGAGGTTGTTGGTGAGCGCCACCGAGTAGAACTCGCCCACCGAGTCATCCCCCTTGAGGATGACGCTCGGGTACTTCCACGTAATCGCCGAGCCCGTCTCCACCTGCGTCCACGAAATCTTCGCGCGCTTGTGGGCGATGCCGCGCTTGGTGACGAAGTTGTAGATGCCGCCCTTGCCCTCCGCGTCACCCGGATACCAGTTCTGCACCGTGGAGTACTTGATGGTGGCCCCCTCGAGCGCCACCAACTCCACCACGGCCGCATGCAACTGGTTGGTGTCGCGCTGGGGCGCGGTGCAGCCCTCCAGGTAGCTCACGTACGAGCCCTCGTCGGCGACGATGAGGGTGCGCTCGAACTGGCCCGTCTCCGCGGCGTTGATGCGGAAGTACGTGGACAGCTCCATGGGGCAGCGAACGCCCTTGGGGATGTAGACGAACGAGCCGTCGCTGAACACGGCCGAGTTGAGCGCCGCGAAGAAGTTGTCCGAGTGCGGCACCACCGAGCCCAGGTACTTGCGGAGCAGCTCCGGGTGCTCGCGCACGGCTTCGGAGAACGAGCAGAAGATGACGCCCGCCTTGGCCAGCTTGTCCTTGAACGTCGTGGCCACGGACACCGAGTCGAACACGGCATCCACCGCGACGTTCTGCAGCCGCTGCTGCTCCACCAACGGGATGCCCAGCTTCTCGTAGGTGCGGAGAATCTCCGGGTCCACCTCGTCCAGGCTGTCCTTCTTCGGTTTGAACCGGGGCGCCGAGTAGTAGCTGATGGCCTGGTAGTCGATGGGCTTGTAGGTGACGGCCTGCCACGTGGGCTCGCGCAGCGTGAGCCAGTGGCGGTAGGACTTCAGGCGCCACTCGAGCAGGAAGGGGGGCTCGCCCTTCTTCTCCGACAGCGCGCGGATGACGTCCTCGTTCAGCCCCGGCGGGAAGGTGTCCGCCTCCACCGCGGAGACGAAGCCGGCCGCGTACGGGCGGCGCGTCAGTTCCTGGAGGGTGTCGGTGGTCATGAGCGAACTCCTGTCGTGGCGGAAGATGTCGAGGTGTTGGCGGCGGCTGCCGGGGCGGCCCGCGCGGGGATGCCCAGGCCGATGAGGCGCTCGGGCATGCGCGGCGCCGGGGCGATGAGGTCCGCCAGCGTCAGGCGCCCCAGGGCCTCCTGAATGGCCTGATTGATGAGCCGCCAGTGGCCCCGCACCTGGCATACGGCCTCCAGCTCACAGGGCGCGCCGCCGGTGGTGTGGACGCCACACTCCGTGAGCGAGACGGGGCCCTCCAACGAGGCCACCAGCTCCGCCAGGGAGAGCGACGCGGCGGGATGCGCCAGCCCGTAGCCACCGTTGGCACCCCGGTGCGACACCACGAGCCCCGCCTGCAGCAGGCCCTTGAGCACCTTGCTGGCCGAGGGCAATGGCACACGGGTGCGCGCCGCCAGCTCGCGAGTGGTGCGGGTGCCACCCTCCGCGCGAGCCAGCTCGGTCATCAGCACGATGCCGTAGTCGGTCATCTTGCTCATCCGGAGCATGCGGGACGCCTCTCCTCTCTGGGTCCATTCCCACGGGGCCTCATGGCCACCGGGCGCGTCATATGTAATCTGGACCGATTTAGTCCACATTGCATTTTGGGCCGCGTGCTCAAATGCGCCGGGTTGGAGGGCAAGGGGGAGAGGGCTAGGGTGGGAGTCCTGATTTCCGGAGGGAATCCGCTCATGCGTCCACTGCTGCTGCTCGCCACGCTGGCCCTGGCCCTGGCGGGCTGCGAGAAGAAGTCCGCCCCCACCGAGACTCCGCCCACCGGGCAGGCTGGCGACACGCAGGCCGCTGGCACCCAGGCAGGCACACCCGCGCAAGCGCCCGCGGCTTCGGACGCACAGGCCGTGGCTCCTGACTCGAAGGGGGCCATCCTCATCGGCGAGGTGGGCAGCCTGACGGGCAGCGAGGCGACGTTCGGCGTCTCCGCGCGCAACGGCATCGAGCTGGCCCTCAACGAGGCGAACGCCGCGGGCGGGGTGCGGGGCCGTCCGCTGGCGGTGCGCGTGTACGACAGCCAGGGGCGTCCGGAGGAAGGGGCGCAGGCGGCGACGCGGCTCATCACCCAAGACAGGGTGGTGGCGATTCTGGGCGAGGCGGCCTCCTCCGTCTCCATGGCGATGGCGGAGAAGGCGCAGGTGGGCAAGGTGCCGATGATTACGCCCACCTCGACGAGCGCCGAGGTGACGAAGAAGGGCGACTACATCTTCCGCGTCTGCTTCATCGACGAGTTCCAGGGCCTGGTGATGGCGAAGTTCGCACGGGAGAACCTGAAGCTGTCGAAGGTCGCGGTGCTGACGGACAACAAGAGCGCCTTCTCGATAGGACTGGCGGAAGTCTTCACGGCGAAGTTCCAGGAGTTCGGCGGGACGATTGTCGGCAACGAGAGCTACTCGAAGGGCGACACGGACTTCCGCGCGCAGCTGACGGCGCTCAAGCAGGTGAAGCCGGAGGCGGTGTTCGTGCCGGGGTACTACACCGACGTGGGCATCATCGCGCGGCAGGCGCGCGAGGTGGGGCTGAAGGTGCCGCTGCTCGGCGGTGACGGCTGGGACTCCGACAAGCTGTTCGAGCTGGGTGGGTCCGCGCTGGAGGGCAGCTACTTCTCCAACCACTACTCGCCGGGCAACCCGGACCCGGTGTTGCAGTCGTTCCTCGCGCGGTACAAGGAGAAGTACGGCAGCGTGCCGGACAGCGTGGCGGCGCTGTCGTACGACGCGGCGCGGGTGCTGGTGGAGGCGCTCAAGCGCGCCCCGGACACGAGCGGCCCGGCGCTGCGCGACGCGATTGCCGCGACGAAGGACTTCCCGGGCGTGGCGGGGCGAATCACCCTGGATGCGAACCGGGACGCGGTGAAGGAAGCCGTCGTCCTGAAGGTCGCCGGCGGCAAGGCGGAGTTCGTCACCACGGTGAAGCCGTAGTGACGCCCCGGTCCCCCGTCCTCAAGGGATGGGGGACTGGATGACGTAGTAGACGGAGCTGAAGTACCGCTGGAGCGCGTTGAGCAGTTGCACCAGGAACGGCCAGCCCATCACCGTGAAGCCCATCAGCGCGGCCGTGACGGTGGCGTACTCCACCATCGACTGGCCGCGCGGCTTGCGACGCGACAACGACGCCATCAGCACTCCCCCGGCTTCTTGCAGCCCATGTAGTAGTCGCCGCGCTTGTCGTGCGTCTTCTGGTTGTTGTCGGAGTCCCAGTCGCGCCACTCGTTGTTGAAGTAGGTGCCACTGCCCTGGCCCTGATTGATTCGCTGGGTCGGCGCGCCACCGTTCTGGGGCCGGATGGACATGCTGACCCGGGTCGGGTCATCACCGGGCTTCGAGAGGCTGAGTTCCAGCGTGGGAGAGAACAGCTTGTTGCTGATGCCCTGCGTGACGAGCGCCTGGGCAGCGGTCTGCATCTGGGTGTAACCCGCGTTCTCGCCGTTCGTGTACACCTGCGCCACGCGTGCGTAGAGGTCGCCTGCCTTCTTCTGCGAGTCGCCGGGCTGGAAGCTCTGGCTCTCGGTGAGGGCCCACGTGTCCGTCACCAGCGCGATGTACTCCCAGGGGAGCAGGTAGGTGTCCTGCTCCACGTCACGCTTCTTCTTGGCGTTCCCGTGGACGTCCTTGGCGCCCTTGTCCTTCGGCTCCTTGGCCAGGTCGACGTCGCTGAACTCCGAGAAGAGCGTCTTGGGGAGCAGGTAGTTCTGCACGCCGCTTCGCGCCGAGCATCGGATGAGCCCGCCCCGGTTGAACTGGCTCATGTACGACCCGTGCAGCGTGACGCCGTAGCTGCCCACCGCCTGCTGATTCAGCGTGCACTCCACCTGCTGGGCGCCTGGGTGCAGCCAGCACGCGTGGGCCACCAGTTCCTGGTGGTGGCTCACGTCGTCCTTGCACTCGATTCCCTTGTCGGGTCCGTAGCTGTCGAGGCCCGACTCGTGGTCGCAGTACATCTGCCGGGCCAGGCCCTGCGTCTGGGAGAAACCCGCGAAGGACTCTCCCCCCTTGGGCTCCGCCGCGTAGTCCGACACCGCATAATCCCAGACGGTGGAGAGCGCGGTCTCCTGCGCGTCCAGCACGTGGCGCAAGAGGTCGTCCAGGAAGATGGCGTACATGAACACGGGGATGATGACGAGCATGCACAGGGCCGTCTCCACCGCGGCGGCGCCCCGAGCGATTCGCGTCCCAGCTCTCTTCATGGGCCTCACAGCGACACCTCCGGTGCCTCGGCGATGGTGGCCGCGTCGCTGTTGCCCGCGTCCTCCAGCACCTTCTTGGCCTCCTGCGGGGTGAAGGGATGCAGCTTCACGCGCCAGTAGGGGGCGAAGAGGTTGGGAGGCTCCGACCAGCCGCCCTGCTTGAAGCGGTGGTAGTAGACCAGGGACTTGGACAGGCTCATGCCCTCGCCAGCGGCCAACGTCAGGTCACCCGAGCCCTGGGCGCCGTGCTCGAACTTCACGCGCCGGGAGTTGTTGAGCTCCCACGGGGCCTTCTTCGGGTCACCGACGTTCAGCTTCATCGTGTAATAGCTGTAGACGCGCGGCTGGCCCCAGTCCCGTCCCTGATCCGGGTTGGCGCGGTACTTCATGAAGCAGTTGCCCGAGCCCGCGCACGCCATGAGCGCCCGCACGTTGGTGCCCTCGAAGCGATGCTGGCCCCGGTGCGCCCCACCGACGGAGTGACCACCGCCTCCTGAGTCACTCCAGATGGAGGCGTCATAGGGCCACGGCACCGGAGTCGCGTCGTACCAGGTGACCTGGGTGAAGAGCCCTGACTCGGCGGCGGCCACGGTGGAGCCCTGGTTGCCCGAACTCTGACCGCCTCCGTAGACCTTGTTCTTACTCTGCACCGTCTTGGAAGAGCCCTTGTGGAGGGTCAGCGTGTTCGCCCCCGTGCCGGGAATATCCAGGACCTCCTTCACGAACTCAGGATGAAGATGTGTCGGAAGCCCCCCCATGATGTTCCGGTTCGCGGGCCATCCCGAACGGCTCGCATTGCCAATCTCCGTCACGACGCGCGCACGGGCCTCGGGCGAGGAGTTCGGCACGCTGCCCTGGCATTGCATCCCATCCACGGCGCAATTGAACTCGTTGGCGTTGAGGGCCCCCACCGCGGAAGACAGGTCGCTCACGTTGGGAGCGGTGTCGGTCTTGAGCCGGGACAGGCCATGGCTGGAGCCGTCCTTCACCGCCTGCACGGTCTTCTCATGGACCGAGCGCTGCGAGGTGTGGATGTTGTCCACCATGAGGTCCAGTCCCGTCATGGCGGTCCTGAAGTTCCCCTCCAGCCCCCGGACGCTCCGGTCGTACATATCGCCCTGCTTCCTGAACTTCGCCAGGACCTTCCCCGCCTCCACCGCGTGCTGGCAGCAAGGGCTCGTCCCCTTACTGGCGATGCACTTGGCGGTCTCCTGCGCGAGAATCGGTATGAAGGTCTTTTGCCCTGCCCGCATGATTTCGCCGGTGATGCTCGCGGTGGCCATGTACGCGTGAAGGCTGTTCATCGCCACGTAGGAGCCAGCGATGGCCCGGTTGGTCACCGCGTAATAGTTGAGTGCCCGCGCCTCCAACACGCCCATGGAGAACGACATGGCATCGCCATGTTGCTGCAGGCTCATCTTCTGGCGCAGCGCGTGGCTCAGGTTGAAGCTCAGCGTCACCATCAGCGCGAGCACCAGGAACGACAGCGAGCCCAGGACAATGGCCTGTCCGCGCTGGGAGCGGCGACGCCGGCTCAGTAGGAGAACGGGAAGAGGCATACGTTGCTCCCTGGAAGGTCGCTGGTGTTGAGGTAGAGATTCGACTGCATCCGCATCGTGTACGTGGCGCGGATGGGCGCGATGTAGATGCCCTTGGAGGCGGCGCTGTCGTAGGGGCTCTCGCCCTTGCCGGCGCTCCCGAACCTGCGCCCGGCGGCCTTGCTCTTCTCCGCCGCCTTCACCTCACCCATGCGCACCACCATGGGCATGTCGCGGGCGCGCGCGGCGTTGTAGATGACCCAATCCGCGAACGGGATGACGAGCCGGTAGTTGAACGTCACCTGCACACGCAGCTTGGTGCGGTGGCTCTGCTTCCAGTCGTCGGAGGTCGCGTTGTCCGGGTCGTCGAAGTCCAGCTCACCACCGCCGCCGCCCACGTCCGCCTTCGTCGGCCCGCAGATGGTGACCTCGGCGTACTTCAAGTCCGTGTCCGCCATCTCGTTGCTCTTCAGCTCGCTCCACTTCGTCGTGAAGTCCTGCCCGCTGTTCACCGGGCGGACATATTCGATGCCGTCCGGCCCCGAGGAGCGCTTGGCCAGCATCGGCAGGAGCACGGCGACCGCCGCCCGCTCCATCTCCTTCACGCTCGCGTTGTGGATGGAGCCGGCCCGCACCGCTTTATAGGCGGCGTACTTCGTCAGGAGCCGCGCCTGGTGCATCAACCCCAACTGCAGGATGCCCAGGATGAGAAAGACGAAGAGCGGCAGGACAATCGCGGACTCCACCGCAGCCTGTCCAGACTGTGCCCTTGCAAGGCGAAAGCAGAGGCGACATCGCATACACCAATCACTACCACACCCACAGCGCCCCCCTCAAAATCCCTGGGAATCAAAACCTCCACTCAAAACCCGCAATGTTGCCCCCTGCACATGAATGACAATCATTCCCCACGAGGCGTTGCCTTCGTCACAATCGCGTCACCTCGGCCGCTTGCCCTCACATGCACCGGACAAATACAGCCATGCTCCATGGTGGGAACCCACGACACGGAGATATGACAAACACCCGACATTGCTGGGAGGCATGAGAGGCCATGCACTGCCTGCTGGCCCGTGGGGCAGCCAGGCCTCCCTCGCACGCTTGAGCAGATGTTTCGGGGGAAACACGTAGGTGGCGCGGTTCCGGTGCGCTCACGTACGGGAAAGCCCGCGCGGCCTCACTCACGGCATCCGCGAGTCACGACTCCGTCCTGGCCTCGATGCCACGGGCCCCGCCCCCATGCCGGGGGCGACTCCATGCCCCTACGGGATGGGCGACTGGATGACGTAGTAGATGGAACCGAAGTACCGCTGCAGCGCGTTCAGCAACTGCACCAGGAACGGCCAGCCCATCACGGTAAAGCCCATCAGCGCCGCGGTGACCACGGCGTACTCCACCATCGACTGACCGCGCGCCCGAACAAGCCCCAGCCTCCGGGGTGACTTCGCCATCGCTGTATCCTTCCTGTCGTTCACGGAGCGGCACCTCGCTGGAGCAGCGAGACCTGAAGCTCCACCCCTGGCGCCTCCGCGCGCGTGCGCAAGGTGGCCCGCCCCAGGGTGGTGCCCTTCATCAATTCGAACGCGATGCCGTTCGCGTCCACCGGCTCCACGGCCCCCACGTCCCAGCCCTGCTGCGTGAGCAGGCTCCGGTACCGCTCACCCACCGAGGTCGGAGAGCCCTCCGGCAGCTGGCCGGAGACGACGTGGTGCGAGGCCCCCTCCATGGAGAAGGAGAGTGTGACGGGTTGACCCAGCTCGGGCGGCAGCGGAATCCAGGGCGGCACCCGCGAGGCCCGCTTCAACAGCGGCGCCACCTGCCCCGCCGACACGAAGCCCAGCGTCTCTCCTCCCTGCGCCAGCACGGAGACGAGCCGCATCTCCTCCGTCGCCGGACTCCAGTACCCCACCCAGCCCCCGTGCTCGCCATGGCGCTCGCCGAGCACCGGCAGCCCATTGTCCAGCAGCACCTGCCGGTAGTGGGAGAGGACCTGCTCCGGCGTGTCCTTCGTGGAGAACCACGCCACGGCGATGGGCACGTCCGGGCCCAGGTAGTCCACCGCGAGCAGCTCCGCGCGGCTCGCCCGGGGATACGCGGGGAAGTGCACCAGCGCGCGCTTCAGCGCGGCCTCCTCCTCGGGCGAGCGCCCCGCGGGCTTCGCGGGGGGCGCATCATCGAGCGAGGGCGGAGGAGCCCACTCCTCCGTCGCGTCGCGCCGCCCGTAGACGGCGCCCTCCCAGGCAAAGCCAATCAACGAGCCCACCACGGCCACGGAGAACAGCAGCGCCGGCACGCGGATGACCAGGCTCGAGGCACGCGACATCAGCAGCTCTCCGCCTGGGCACAGCCCAGGTAGTTGTTCCCCCGGGCGTCGTGCGTGGCCTCGTTGTTGTCCTTGTCCCAGTCCTTCCACTCGCTGTTGAAGTAGCTGGCGCTTCCGCCGTTCTGATCCAGGGTCTGCACCGGCCCGCCGCTCGACGGGAAGGGCTTGATGGAGAGGCTGGGCTCGCGCGGGTCATCCCCGGGGGGCATGGAGTCCAGGCGAATCGCGCTGTTGAGCACTTCCTGCGTGGCCTGGCTGACGAGCGCCTCGGCGGCCGAGGACATCTGGGTGTACCCCGCGTTGTCCTGGTTCTTGTAGACCTGCGCCAGCCGCACGTAGAGGTTGTCCTCTTCGCCGTTCGTCGTCCCCGGCCCCTGGTTCGCGGCCTTCGTGAGCGCCCACGTATCGGTGACGATGGCGATGCGCTCCCAGGGCAGCAGGTAGACGTCGCCCTCGAGCCCGCGCGGGTCATCCTGCAAGTCGCCCCCCGTCGCGTTGCCGTGGATGCCATCGGAGCGCTTCTTCGTCTGCCGCGCGAGCCCCACCTGACTGAAGTCCTGCAGGAAGGACTTGGGCAGCAGGTAGTTCTGCACGCCCAGGCGCGCCGAGCAGCGGATGACGCCGCCCTTGCCAAACTGGTCCATGTACGACTGGTGCAGGTCCACGTTGTACGCGCCCGCGGGGCCGCCGCCACCGCCGCCATTGGGGTCGGCCTGGTTCAGCGTGCACTGCACCTGCTGCGCTCCCGGGTTGAGCCAGCACGCATGCGCGGACACCTCCGCGTGGTGGCCCTCGTCGTTCTCACACTCGGGCCCCTTGCCAGGGCCGAAGCTGTCGAGGCCCGACTCGTGGTCGCAGTACATGAGCCGCGCGAAGTACTGCGCGCCGGTGAAGCCATTGAAGGGCTCCGGGCCGGACTCGGGCGGGTCCTTGGGCGGGGTCGGATAGTCCTGCACGGCGTAATCCCAGACAGTGGACAGCGCCGTCTCCTGCGAATCCAGCGTGTGCCTCAGTAGGTCGTCCAGGAAGAGCGCGTACATGAAGACGGGGATGATGACCAACATGCACAGCGCCGTCTCCACGGCGGCGGCGCCCCTGGCCGCGCGATGTCTGGAAGTCCTCACAGCGCAACCCCTTCCACCTGCGACATCTGGGCGGCTTCCGAGTTGCCCGCGGCCTCCAGCACCTGCTGCGCATCTCCCTTGGTGTAGGGGTGCAGCTTGGCGCGCCAGTAGGGCGCGAAGAGGTTGGGGGCCTCCTTCCAACCGTCGTCGCCGAAGCGGTGGTAGTAGACGAGCGACTTGGACATGGCCATGCCCTCGGTCGCCGCGACGGTGAGGTTTCCATCGCCTTGCTGGCCATGGGTGAGCTTCACCTGCGCCGAGGAGTTGAGCTCCCAGGGCGCGCGCTTCGTGTCGCCCACGCGGAAGCGCATGGACAGGTAGCTGTAGACGCGCGGCTGGCCCCAGTCCCGGTCCGGGTCCGGGTTGGCGCGGAACTTCATGAAGCAGTTTCCAGAGCCCGCGCAGCCGGTGAGCGCCCGGACGTTGACGCCCTCGAACCGATGCTGGCCCGAGTGTGCGCCATCACCCTTGTGGTCGCCGCCGCTGTCGTCGCTCCAGATTTCCGACTTGAAGGAACTGAACCCGAAGCCGTGCTTCCATTGGTGGGTGATGTTGCCCTCATCCTGCGCCGCCACCATGGAGCCCTCGTTGCCCCCCTCCTGGCCGCCCTGGGTGAGCTGTCCATTGTCCTTCACCGTCTTGGCCGTCCCCCGGGTGCCGTTGATCATCTTCTGGGCTTCGTTGTTCGGGATGTCGTCCATCTCCTGGAAGAACTGGGCGTTGAGGTACTTGGGCTTGTTCATCGGGGAGCCCATTCCCGGGCTCGTCCGGGTCGCGGGCCATCCGGAGCGGGTCGCGTTGGCGATCTCCGTCATCACCCGCGCGCGGGCCTCCGGTGAGGAGTTGCTCTCGCTGCCCTGGCACTCCATCCCATCCACGGCGCAGTTGAACTCGTTGGCGTTGATGGAACCCACCGCCGACACGAGCTCGCTCGCGTTGGGCGCGGTGTAGCTCTTGAGCTGGGACAGGCCGTGGCTCCTGCCATCCTTCACCGCCTGAAGGGTCTTGTCGTGGACCGAGCGCTGGGCGGTGTGGATGTTGTCCACCATCAGGTCCAGCCCCTCCATGGCCGTGTTGAAGTTGGACTCGAAGTCCTTGACCTTGTCGTCGTAGTCGTCGCCGGCGTCACTGAAGTCGTTGGCGATCTGGATCGCCTCCGCGATGTGCTCGCAGTGGTCGCACATGAACTCGCACGCGACACACAGACCGAACTCGATGAGGGCGATCTGCATGAAGTTGTTGGACGAGGCCCGCATCATCTCGCCGGTGAGGCTGGCGGCGGACATGTATGCGTGCAGGCTGTTCATCGCCACGTAGGAGGTGGCGATGGCCCGGTTGCTGACCGCGTAGTAGTTGAGCGCGCGCGCCTCCAGCACCGCCATGGAGAACGACAGGGTGTCGCTGTGCTGCTGCAGGCTCATCTTCTGGCGCAGCGCGTGGCTCAGGTTGAAGCTCAGCGTCACCATCAGCGCGAGCACCAGGAACGACAGCGAGCCCAGGACGATGGCCTGCCCCCGCTGGATGCGACGGCGCGACCGGCTCAGTAGGAGAACGGGAAGATGCATGCGTTGCTCGCTGGCAGGGCGTTGGTGTTGAGATAGAGATTGGACTGCATCCGCATGGTGTACGTGGCGCGGATGGGCATGATGTAGATGCCCTGGCCGGCGGCGCTCTCGTAGGGGCTCTCACCCGTGGCGGCGCCTCCGAAGCGGCGGGTGGAGACCTTGGCCTGCTCCGCCGCCTTCACCTTCCCCATGCGCATCAGCATCGGCATCTCGCGGCCGCGCGCGGCCTGGTAGATGACCCAGTCCGCGAAGGGAATCAGCAGCCGGTAGTTGAGCGTGAGCTGGATGCGCAGCTTGGTGCGGTGGTTCTGCCGCCAGTTGGCCGGGCTGGTGTTCTTGGGGTCGTCGAAGTCGAACTCCGCTCCCCCGGAGACCTCTTCCTGCGTCGGGCCGCAGACGGTGACCTCCGCGTACTTCAGATCCACGCCGGGCATCTCGTTGCTCTTCAGCTCGTTGAACTTGGTCTCGAACTCCTGCGCGCTGCCCACCGGGCGGGTGTACTCGATGCCACCCGCGCCACCAGCCCGGCTGCTGAGGATGGGCAGCAGCACCCCGAGCGCGGCGGCCTCCATGGTCTTCACGTTGGCGTTGTGGAGGGAGCCGGCTCGCACCGCCTTGTAGGCGGCGTACTTCGTCAGGAGCCGGGCCTGGTGCATCAGCCCGAGCTGGAGCGTGCCCAGGATGAGGAACACGAAGAGCGGCAGGACGATGGCGGACTCCACCGCGGCCTGGCCTGATTGGGTCGCTGTGGTGAGGGAGCGCATCCAGCCTCGCGAAAGGGCGCTGGGGTACCGCACGCCCCGAGCACCACGAAGTTACACTGACAATCTGATCTCGCGATTCACGACCCTAATGTTGCCGGCGCGGAGACGAAAACTTCGCGGGCCGTCATCGCAGGCTCGAAGCATCCCTCTCCCTGGGAAAAAAGCCGCGCCAGAAGACTCCCGGCGGCCACATGACCGATGGGTCGCGCCAAAACTCTCAACGGTTGCAAAAGCAAGTGACGCGGATGGCCATGGGCGCGCCCGCATGGCGGGCGGATGAGCGAGTCCCGTGCCCGGGTTCAGCGCCGTCGGGCGATCTCCTGGATGAGCTCCACGTAGCGGCGGTTCTTGGGGTTGAGCTTGAACGCCTTGCGGAAGGAGTCCTCCGCCAGGGCCCACTGCCCCTCGCCCTGGGCCACCTCACCCAGGAACCCCCAGCCGTCCTCCAGCCCGGGTTCCTGGCGCACGACTTCCTGGAGTTCCTGGAGTGCCAGGCGGCCGTGGGCCTCCGGCTTCATGAGGTAGCGAGCCCAGGCGCGCCAGGCGTGATGCAGCGGCTTGGGTTCGATGTCGCAGGCGTATTCGAAGTACTCGAACGCGCCCGCGTAGTGCTTCGCGGCGAGCCGGCGTCGGGCTTCGTCAAACTGGGTGGTCGCATCCAGCAGGTCGGTGCGGATGCGGAACTGTTCGGCGGTGCTGGGGCGGCCCGTGGTGGCGCGATCCTTCTCGCGGTGCGCCGCGCGGCGCTTGCGCCACAAGAGGTTCTGCTCCGCGTCCGACAGCACGCCGTACGCCTTCGCGGAGGCCGCCAGCAGGGCCTCCGCCTTCTCCTTCAGCTCCGGCGTCTGGAAGCGCAGGGGCGAGTACCGCTCCGCCCACGCGAGGAAGGCGCGGCGCAGGGGCAGGGGCTGCACGTCCTCGGGGACCTCCAGCAGGGCGAACGGGTCCTTGCTCCGGTGCGCGAGGAAGGCCGTCACCAGGGCGTCTCTGGCGGCCACGTCCTCGTCGGAGAACGGCGTGCCCCGCGCGGCGACGGGCTCCGGGGCGACGGGCTCCGGGGGTTGCGCCACGGGCACCGGCGCGGCGCGCGCGGACAGCTCCGCCGCCTTCGCGTCCGCGTCCTCCACGAAGCCCGCCACGCCCAGCAGGCACAGCGCGTAGAGCCGCCGCAGCACCGTCTCCGTGTCGAAGCCCGTGCGCTCCTGGAGTTCGTTGAACGTGGGCCGCTGCCGGAGCTGCTGCAACAGCCGCGCGTCCTTGGACGACAGCTTGGGCCCGGACTCCACGCCGGGCATCTGCCCGAATCTCCGCTCGTCCGTGAAGGTGAAGTGGGTGGCCACCGCGTCGAAGGGCATCACCCCTTCCACGCCGGTCAGGATGAGCTGCGCGGGGTTGGTCCGCACGCTCGCGTCCGGCGTCTCCGCGTCCGCGATGAGGCGGTACTTCGCGTCCACCCACCGGAAGCAATCCAGGAGCTTGTGGGCCAGGTTCGCCTGGAGCTGCTTGTACAAGTCAAAGGGGCTGATGAGCCCCTTCTGCACCAGGAGCCCGCCCATCTGCATGCCCGTGGAAACGCTCTCCGCCAGCGACTTCTGGTAGTCCGCCTCCGTCAGCCGGCCCTTCTCCACCAGGTACTTGCCCAGCGTCTCGTGCAGCAGGTTGGACTGGCACGCCACCGGCGAGCCGTCCTCGAAGAGGATGCGCTTCTCGCGCTGCCGCACCTTCAGCTCCAGCGTGCAGGTGCGCTCCTCCACCATCAGCGCATGCACCAGCAGGGGGAACGGCGTGTCGGCGAGCAAGCCCTCGCGCTGGCGGAGCACCTGCGACGGGGTGGGAAACATGGAGCGGTGCCTCGGCTGTGGACGCGAGAAGGGCTGGCCCCGGAAGCCTACGCTCCCCCTCGCTCCCGCTGTCCAGTGACTCCAGACATGTTCCAGGGAGTCGTACTTTCACGGAGAGATTCGAACAGCGAGCGAAGGCGGATTCACTCAGGGTGCGAAGCCTCACATGCAACCGTTGACGGCTCGCACGGCCAGGTGCGCCCGGGGCACCACGGTGACGCGGGGCGACGGCCCCTTGTGTCACTCGAACACGGCGTGGGCACCGCCCGGAGGGGCCTAGGATGGGGCTCCACACCCCTGGAGGACCCCCATGAAGTCACTCTCACGCAGCATCGCTGTCACGCTGCTCTGTCTCACCGCCGCCTGTGGCGGCTCGGTGGAGGACCCCGGTCAGGAGCTGGGCACGACGGAGCAGCACAGCCGGCCGTGCACGCACGAATCTCAATGTCCCAGCACCCAGACCTGCGTCGTGGGCACCTGCGTTCCAACGTGTGACCTCGCCGCGCCCACCGTGGTCTGCGGCAGCGTGCAGTGCTGCCCCGGGTACCTGGCGCCCAACGGCAACCAGAGCAAGCCGTACTGCAACTTCGCTTGCTACGACGGGCCCTGAACCCGGGCCCTCGCTTCACGAGCCGCGCGCCCGGGTCTGTCATTGCAACGCGGGCCCGCGCCGACCTCCAGGCTAGTCCACGTCCTCTTCCAGGCCGGTGGCCGAGGGCATCTCGCCGGAGTACCGGTCGCCGTAATACCCGTGGCGGCCGTGCGCGCGCGGGGCGAACAGGCCCAGCTGGTTCGCCACCGCCGCGCCCGTCCCCAGCACCAACGCCAGCAGCACCGCGTAGGTGAGAGGCCGGCTGGGGCGCGACAGCCACGCCCACCGGCGCTCGCGGCGACGCTGGAAGCCCGGCGCCGCCACATACTCGCCCCACGCCAGCTCTCGCATCCGCGCCGCGTCCGCCGCGCGCCCGTCCTTCGCCAGCGCGCGCGCCAGCAGATAGCGCCCCTCCACCGAGCCCAGCCGCACCGCGCAGAAGCGCTCCAGGGCTTCAATCGCGCCCTTCACCTCGCCGCGCTTCAGCCGGAAGCGGCCTCGCTCCAGGTCGATGGCGCCCTGCCGATAGCCCGCGTCCAGCTTCGCCGCTTCGTCCAACAGCAGCTCACCGCGGCGCGCGTCTCCGGAGCCCAGGTACGCCACGCCGAGGAGGTACAGGGTGTCCACGTCCTCGTCGCCCGCCTCCAGGTTGGGCTTGAGGATGTCCACGGCTTCGTCGTACCGCTTCTGCTCGACGCGGATGTCCGCCAGCTCGTGCCGCGCGCGCCGCTCGTGAGGATTGGTGAGGATGGTCCCCGCCAGCTCGCCCGCGCGCTGGAAGCGCTTGAACATGCGCACCGGGCTGGGCAAGAGCCGCCACGTGAAGCGGTCCGCCACGAAGATGAAGACGATGACCAGGCCCAGCGACAGCAACGGGCTGCCGGTCAGCAGGGTCAGGAACATCCACAACATCCACTTGCTCATAAGCTCCTCGACATCCCTCGCGCGCGCCGCTGACTAGAGCAGCCGCGCGCAGACGGCGCTGTGTACGTCCGCGCCCTTTTCCGTCAAAGCCAGCCGCCCACCCGTGAGCGTCGCGAAGCCGTGCTCCACCAGCCGCGCCACCTCCACCCGCCGCGCCTCCACCGACTGCCCGTACCGCTCGCACACCACTTCCCAGTCCACGCCGGACACCAGCCGCAAGCCCATGGACAGCCGCTCCGCGAACAGCTCCTCCGGCCCCAGCGCCTCCCGCCCCTCCTCCGGCAAGCGGCCCGCCTCCACCTCGCCCAGGTACTTCTCCGGGCTGCGCACGTTGACGTAGCGCGAGGGCTCGGGCGTCAGCAGCATGCCCGTGGCGCCCACGCCCAGCGCCAGGTACTCGCCCCCCGTCCAGTAGAGCGCGTTGTGCCGGGAGCTGAAGCCCTCCCGCGCGTGGTTGGACACTTCATAGCGGCGCAGGCCCGCCGCGCCATACACCTCGCGCACCACCCGGGCCATCTCCACCACGTCGTCGTCCGCGGGCAGCTCCAGCTCGCCGCGCTTGAGGCGCTTGGACAGCGGCGTGTCCTCCGCCAGCACCTCGCGCTCCACCGTCAGCGCATACGTGGACAGGTGCTCCGGCGCGAGCGCCACCGCCCGCCGCGCGTCCTCCTCCACCTGCGCCACGCTCTGCCCGTGCACGCCGTAGATGAAGTCCATGGACACCACCGGGAAGCCCGCCCGCCGGGCCAGCTCCACGGCGAGTTCCACCTGCGCGGCGTCGTGCGCGCGGCCCAGCGCCTTGAGCGTCTCCGGGCGGAAGGACTGCACGCCCAACGACAGCCGGTTCACCCCCGCGGCCCGATACCCCGCGAAGCGCTCCGCGTCGGCGCGCTCCGGGTTGCCCTCCAGCGACACCTCCACGCCGGGCGACACCGTCAGCCTGGCGGCGATGCCCTCCAGCACGCGGGCCACGTAGCGGGGGTGCCACAACGAAGGCGTGCCGCCGCCCAGGAAGATGGACTCCAGCGGCTTCGAGCGCAGCTCGGGCGACGCCGCGAGCCGCGTGTCGAGCTCCGCGAGCACCGCGTTCGCATAGCGCTCCTCGGGCACCTGCTTCGCCACCGCCACCGCGAAGTCGCAGTACGGGCACTTCGCGAGGCAATAGGGGAAATGCAGGTACAGCCCGAAGCGGGCCGCGGCCATCCCCGTGAGCGGGTCCACTGGTGCGTCGAACGGCATGAGGGGCAAACCTTTACTTCCGGCCCTTCAATTGCGCTTCGAGCTTCGCGATCTTCGCCTTGTAGCCAGCCGCCGCTTCGAGCGCCGTCTCGGCCGCCATCAGCTTTCGCTTCAGGTTCGCCGCGTCCGCCTTGAGCCCCTCCCGCTCGGCTTCCCAGTCGCCGGAGCCGCCAGCGGGCTTTCCGCTCGCCTGCTTCTCAAGCTGGACAAGCTTCGCTTCCAGCGCCGCGCGAGCCTCCTGCTCCGTCCGGAGCGAGGACTCCGCGCGCGTCAGCTTCGCCTCCACCGCCGCTCGCGCCGCGTCCGAGTCCTTCGACTGCCCCGCCTTCGCGCCGCGCGACTCCTCCAGCGCGGCCTCCGCCCGAGCCAGCTTCGCTTCGAGGTCCTTGAGCTTGCCCGCCTGCGAAGACTCCGCCTGAGACAGCTTCGCTTCCGTCGCGGACCGCGCTGCGTCCGCGTCCTTGAGCTTGCTCGTCTGCGCGGCCTCGACCTGCGTCAGCTTCGCTTCGGCGTCCTTGAGCTTGCTCGCCTGCGCGGCCTCGGTCTGCGTCAGCTTCGCTTCGAGGTCCTTGAGCTTGCTCGCTTGCGCGGTCTCGGTCTGCGTCAGCTTGTCAGCGGCCGCCTTCAGCGCGCTCGCTTGCGCGGCCTCGGTCTGCGTCAGCTTCTCGGCGGCCGCCTTCAGCGCGCTGGCCTGGGCGGTCTCGGCCTGGGAGAGCTTCGCTTCGAGGTCCTTGAGCTTGCGCTCCTGCGCGGCCTCGGCTTGCGCCAGCTTCTCGGCGGCCTCTTTCAAGGCACTCGCCTGCGCCGCTTCGACCTGCGCCAGCTTCGCCTCGGTCTCCTTCTGCTTCGCGGCCTGCGCGACCTGGGCCGCCTGCGCCGCCTTGGTGGCCTCCGCCTTGGCCGACTCCAGCGCGCCCTCCAGCATCTTCAATCGCTGCTGGAGCCGCTCCGCCTTGTCCGCCTCCGCGCGCGTGGCCTCCAGCTCATCGCGCAGCTCCGCCAGCTCCGCCTCGGTGCCGCCCTTCCCCGCCGCCAGCGAGTCCGCGCGCGCTTCTTCTTCCGCGGCCCGCACCTGTGCGTCCGCGCGCTCGGCTTCCGCCGCCTCGCGACGCACGCGCTCCAGCGACACGTCTTCCTTCGCCTGCGCCAGCACGCCCTGCACCCGCGCCAGCTCCGCCTCGCGCTGCCCGGAGGCGGTCTCCAGCATCGACACGCGCGCGGCCAGTCCCACGCGCTCGGCGTCCGTGGTCGCCGCCTTCATCTCCGCCACGCCGACCTGCTTCTTCAGCGCCTCGCGCTCGACCTGCGCCGCCTCCAGCGCCGAGGTCAACTCGGCCACCTTGGCCTCGGCCTGCTGAGCCGCTTCGCCCAGCGCCGCCGCGTCCGCCTCCATCCTGTCGCGCAGCGCCACCTGCTCGACTTCCAGCGCCTCCAGCGCCTCCTTCAGCGCCGCCGCCTCCCCTTCCGCCACCGACGCCCGCTCACCGGCCTGCGACAGCCCCTCTTCGAGCGCCTGCGCACGCTCCGTCGCGCGCGCCTCCTCCGCCTCCAGACGCGACGTCAGCCGCGCCAGCTCCGAGGCGCGCCCCTCCAGCGCCTGCCGCAACACGGGCAGCTCCGCCGCTTCCGTGGTGCGCGCGGTGAGCGCCGCTCGCAGCCCGACGATTTCGGCGTCCTTCAGCGCCAGCGCCTTCTCCAGCTCGGCCGTCTGGCCCTGGAGCGTGCGCAGCCCTTCCTCCACCACCGCGAGCTGACGGCGCGCCTCGTCCCGCTCCTGCTCCAGCGTCTGCGCGCGCCCCTGCGACTCCTCCAGCGAGCTCTTGGACCAGTCGCTCTCGCTCTCCACCGCGCTCAGCGCGCCCTGCGCCTCCGCGAGCGCCGTCTCCAACTGCCCGGCGCGCAGGCTCAGCGAGTCGCGCTCGCCCGTCATCTCCTCCAGCTCGCCGCCCAGCCGCTCCACGTCCGCGACGACCTGCTGGTACTGCTCCTGGACGGCCTCCAGCGCGCCCTGCGACTCGGACTTCTCCGCCGCCAGCTCCGCCACGCGGTCCTGCGCCAGCGACAGCGCCTCCTTGGCGCCCACCAGCTCCTCGGCCACCGCGCCCCGCGACTCGCGCTCGTCCTGGAGCTCCGCCGTCAGCCGGGGGATCTCCGACTCCACCTCCGCCAGCGCGCGCGACAGGTCCTTGCGGTCCGCCTCCAACGAGGCCAGCTCCGCCTCCAGGCCGGCGAGCTTCGCCTCGGCCTCGGCGGCCCGCTTCTCCGCGCCCGACAGCGCCTCCGACGTCTGCACCAGCTTCGCGGGCGAGTCCTTCACCGCCAGCAGCTGCGCCTTCGCCTCCGCCGCTTCCTTGCGCAGTTGGGTGAGCGACTGCTTCAGCCCGTTCACCTCCCCGTCGCGCTCCGCGTACAGCGTGCGGGCGCGGGCCAGGGTCTCCGTCTTCTGCCGGACCACCGCCCGGAAGTACTCCAGCTTGTCCTCTGGCGAGCCCCCCATGGGCATCCGGGGCTCGGACGCCTCGTTGAAGGGGTCATTGCCGGGCACCCGCACCGCCCGCGAAACCGGGGCCGGGGTGGCCGGGGCGATGGGGGCTGGGGTGGCCGCGGGCTTGGACGCACCCGTGCCCACCGACGCGGAGACCGCGGAAGCGGCCGGACGGCGAGGGGGCAGAGGGGGCGGGGCAGCGGGCGGTGGCGCCGAGGGCGGGGGCTTGGGCTGGGGCCTGGAGGGGGCAGCGGCGGTGGGGGCGGGGGGGGCCGCTTGGACGCCAGTGTCCTCCAGGTCCAGGCTGTCGCGCAGGTCCGCGAGCGGATCCACCTCTTCCGGAGGTGACGGCATGGGCATTCGCAGGTTACCGCCCGGCGGCGCGGCCTACCAGGGACGCGTGACGAGACAGGTCGGTTCGGGCTCCTGGACGCTGGGAGGCCGCACGGACCCCTCGACGCCGGGGCTCCCGGGCGTTAGCCAGTGGGGGAAACATCACACCTCGCCTTGCCCTCCTGGGGGGCGAGTGCCAGCTTCGGACGCTCCTATATGGCCATCCGCTACGCGCTTCCCAACGGGCTCACCGTCGTCTTCGACGAAAACCACGCCGCCAAGGTCGCGGCATTCCAGGTCTGGGTCAAGGTCGGCAGCGCCGACGAGCGCCCCGACCAGGCGGGCCTGGCCCACCTGCACGAGCACATGCTCTTCAAGGGCACCGAGCGGCGAGGCCCCGGCGAAATCGCCCGCGACGTGGAGGCCCACGGCGGCGAAATCAACGCCTGGACGTCGTACGACCAGACCGTCTACCACATCGTCATCGCCAGCCAGTTCGCCCGGACGGGCCTGGACATCCTCGGGGACGCGGTGCGCCGCTCCTCCTTCGACGCCGAGGAGCTGGCGCGCGAAATCGAGGTGGTGTGCGAGGAAATCAAGCGCAGCCAGGACACGCCCTCGCGGCGCGCGTCGCGCGACTTGTTCTCCACCGTGTTCCAGACGCATCCGTACCGGTTGCCGGTGCTCGGCACGGCGGAGAGCGTGCGGAGCTTCACGCGGGAGAAGGTGCTGGAGTTCTACCACCGCTACTACACGCCCAAGAACCTGGTGCTCTCCGTCTCCGGAGACCTGAGCGAGGCGGAGCTGCGCGGGTGGGTGGACGAGATTTTCGGCGGGGACTGGGGCCGTCCGTACGAGGGCGCGGGGAAGCGTCCCGAGGAGCCCACACCCACCGGCCGCCGCGTGCTCTTGCGCCCGGACGAGGTGAAGGAGGCCTGGCTGCACATGGCCTTCCCCATCCCCGAGGCCTCGCACGCGGACACGCCCGCCATGGATGTGCTGGCGATGATTGTCGGCCAGGGTGACGCCTCCCGCCTGACGCGCGAGGTGAAGCGCAAGCACAACCTGGTCAACGACATCCACGCGTTCTCCTACACGCCGCAGGACCCGGGCCTGTTCTCGATGTCGATGACGCTGCAGCCGGGCAACCTCGAGCGGGCGCTGGAGGAGGCCTCGAAGGCGCTGGCCACGCTGCGCGTGACGCCGGTGGCCGCGGACGAGCTGTCCACGGCGAAGGCGCTGCTGGAGGCGGAGGCCGTCTACCAGCGCGAAACGGTGCAGGGCATCGCCCGGAAGATGGGCTTCTACCAGTCCGGCATGGGCAGCCTGGAGGCGGAGGCGCGCTACTACGAGGGCATCCGCTCGCTCACGGCGGAGCAGGTGCGCGCGGCGGCGGAGAAGTACCTGCGCTTCGACCACGCCACCGTCACCGGGCTTCTGCCGCACGGCACGACCTTCACGGAGGAGCAGGTCCACGCGGTGTTGGACCGGGTGGAGCGCGGCCCCGTCGCCGCGCCTCCGGAGCGCAAGGCGAGCAAGGTCTCCGTGGGGGAGCCTTCGCTGCGCCTGGGCGCCAAGACGAAGGGCCCCAGCGAAATCATCACGGAGAAGCTTCCCTCGGGCGCGACCATCATGGTGCGCGTGGAGCCCGCGGTGCCGCTGTTCGCCATGCGCGCGGCCTTCATGGGCGGCCTGCGCTACGAGACGTCCGCCGACAACGGCCTCACCACGCTGCTGTCGCGCAGCCTGACGCGAGGCACGCCGACGCGGGACGCGGAGGAGATTTCGCAGCTCGTGGACATCTACGCAGGCAGCATGGGCGGGTTGAGCGGGCGCAACTCGGTGAACCTGCGGGGCGAATTCCTCTCGCGCCACTTCGAGTCGGCCTTCCGCCTGTTCGCGGACACGCTGTCCAACCCCTCGTTCCCCGAGGTGGAGGTGGCGCGCGAGCGCGCGCTGATGCTCCAGGACATCCTCACCCGCGAGGACAAGCCGTCCAGCCTCGCGTTCGACCTGTTCAACCGGACGCTGTACCGGACGCATCCGTACCGGCTGCCGACGCTCGGGGAGAAGGAGTCCGTGGAGGCCCTGGGGCCCGAGGCCCTGCGCGCGTATCACGCTCGCTACATGGACCCGTCCCAGCTCACGCTCACCGTGGTGGGCGACGTGAAGGTGGACGAGGTGCTCGCGCTGGCGCGGGAGTACTTCGGCGCCTCGCGAGGCAAGGCCGCCGCCGCGCCGAAGGTCACCGCCGAGGGTCCGCTGGAGGCCGCGCGCCAGGAGAAGCGCGTGCTGGCCAAGGCGCAGTCGCATCTGGTGATGGGGTTCCGGGGGCTGCGCATCAACGACCCGGAGCGCCACGCGCTGGAGACGTTGTCGGGCGTGCTGTCCGGGCAGGGCGGCCGGCTCTTCGTGGAGCTGCGCGACAAGCGCTCCATGGCGTACAGCGTGAGCAGCTTCGGCGTCGAGGGCATCGAGCCGGGCTACTTCGCCGCGTACATGGGCACGAGCCCCGAGAAGGTGGACGCGGCCCTGGACGGCATCCGCGCGGAGTTGAAGCGCATCCGTGACGAGCGCATCCCCGAGGAGGAGCTGGAGCGGGCGAAGCAGAACCTCATCGGCACGCACGAAATCGCGCTCCAGCGAAACGGCGCGCGCGCGGGGATGATGGCCATGGACACCGTCTACGGGCTGAACCTGGACAACTTCCTGCACTACGCGGAGCACATCGCCGCGGTGACGTCGGACCAGGTGCTCGAGGTGGCGCGTCAGGTCATCGACTTCGACAAGAGCGTGCTCACCGTCGTCGGTCCGTGAGTCGCGGGCCCGCCCTCTTCCACGAGGGTGGGCCCCGCGTCACGCTGAACTCATCGGAGCCTCAGGGGCCCGCTCTCTCGCGAGGGTGGGCCCTTTCGCATTCTCGCTCCGGGCTCGCGGGTGACCCGTGCTGACTCAGAGGTCGGTGCCTGGCATGGGTGGAGGAGGCGAAGGCTTCGCTTCCGGCTCGACGCCTGTCCCCAGTGAGAGCGCGGAGTCGATGGCCTCCAGCAACGGACCCGCCGGAGCCCCCGGCAGCGTCGTGCAGGCCCGGACCAGCTCCCGCTTGGTGCGAAGCCGGTTCGGATGCGTCTTGGCCTCGCGGGCCAGCGCCTCCGGGTCCACCGGCGCGGCCAGCAGCGAGGCGCAGGTGCGGAAGGTCTCCATCCGTGAGCGGTCCTCGTCATGGAGCAGCACCGGGGCTCCGTCCAACAGCAGGCCCGAGAAGCTCATCGTCCGCATCTCGTCGGCGCTCAGCACCAGCGTCCCATTCAGCGTGGCGCGCGGCTCGGGCGGAGGGCCATTGCCGCCCGCCAGCTCCACCACGCCATCAGCGGGCTGCGGCTGACAGGGCACCTCACGCAACGCCACCATCTCGTCGGCCTTGCGCGTCTCCTTCGTCTCGCCGCCCCGGTGGAGCTGGATGATGCCCGCCACCACCGCGGGCACGCCCAGTGACAGCAGCACCACGCCCCACGTCGTCGCCACATCGCGACTGGGGGCACCGTAGTGGCCACTCCGGTCGATGGAGTCCTTGTCCGGTGTGTTGGAGAAGAGCGTGCGCCCCAGCACCAGGAAGCCACCCACGGCGGTGAGGACACCCCCCGAGCTCACCGCCCCCGCCGCGCCTGGCGCGGAGCGGGTGGTGATGATGTCCTCGGTGTACTCGGCGTGTTGTTCGGTGCGGCAGATGTCCGCCGTCAAGAAACGCAGGGAGAGCTGGGGCCACCGCACCTCCGTGCGCGCGAAGGGCATGCGCTCCCCGAGCTGCGTCTCCTGGAGGTACGTGCGCAGGACGGGGCCTCGCTCGGTGCGCCGCTCCATATCCAGGGGCGTACACCCCACCGACAGCACCAACGCCGACGCCACCCACCGCTTCATGGCACTTCCCCCCGGAAAAAGGTCGTCACGTCCGGACAGTCCACGAGGAACCGGGCCGAATCCCCACAGGTGGGCGTGCGCCCCGGGGTGGTCCCCTCCCGGATGAGTGGCACCCGGCAGTCCAGGACCCGCTCCCGAGTGGGTACGGAGAAGGTGAAGTCCTCCGAGCCGCAGCCGGTCCGCTCCAACAGGGTGGCCTCGCAGCGGGTGTCCACGGCGAGCTGCTCGGCCACGCCGGGACAGGCCGACGTCTCGCAGAGGCGGTTGACGACATCCCGACAGACGGCGGCGTCGGGCGCTTCTGGGCCGGAGCAGGCGGTCAGCCAGGCCAGCGGCCACAAGATGAACAGGTGTCTCACGGCGCTCCCACGCTACGCACGGCGCGGTAAAAGGGCCCGCATGTCCCAGACCTATCTGTCACTCACCGTGGAGTTGCCCGAGGAAGCGTCCGAGGCCGTACAGGACCTCCTCCACGAGTCCGGTGCGCTCGGCCTCGAGGTACGAGACCGGGAGACTCCCCCCATGCCCGGCGTGAAGGCTCCGCCGGTGGGCGAGAACATCATCATCGGCTACTTCGAGGACCGCGAGACGGCCGAGGCCGCCCGCGAAGAGGTCGCCGAGTCCTACCCCTCCGCCCGGCTCAGCCTGGACGAGCAGCCCCAGCAGGACTGGAGCAATGAGTGGAAGTCGCTCATCAAGTCCGTCCATGTGGGCCGGCTGTGGGTGGGTCCGCCGTGGGACGTGGGCAATGCCCCCGCCGGGGCGGTGCGACTGGTGATTGAGCCGAAGATGGCCTTCGGCACGGGCGACCACCCCACCACGTCGCTGTGTCTGGCGGCGGTGGATGCGTTCATGGCGGACCATCCGGGCGCGAGCGTCCTGGACGTGGGCACTGGCACGGGTGTGCTCGCCATCGCGGCGAAGAAGCTGGGCGCGGGGCGCGTCGTCGCCACGGACAACGACCCGACGTCGGTGGAGCTGGCGCAGGAGAACCTGACGGACAACGGCACGCCCGACATCGACGTGTCCGGCAAGGAACTGACGGCGGTGGAAGGCACCTTCGACCTGGTGCTGGCCAACATCCTCGCCAACACGCTCATCGAGCTGGCGCCGCTCATCGCCCTCAAGGCGAAGGACCGGTTGGTGCTCGCGGGCGTGCTGTCTCATCAGCGCGCGGACGTGGAGGCCGCCTACCGCAACCAGGGCTTCACCGTGCTGCCCGGTGCGACGCAGGGCGAGTGGGTGCGCATCGATTTGAAGCGCTGAAGTGCCCGAGCGAGGGCTCGCGTGCGGCGACCACGCGAGCCTGGACGTACGGCGTCCGCGAAGCGCCGCCTCGGGGATGCGGCTCGCGCGGCGCCCCCACAGGCGAGTGGGCGCCTTCGGGGATGCGGCTCTCGCGACGCCTTGCCGGCGAGTGGGCGCCTTCGGCGATGTGGCTCGCGCGACGCCCTCACCGGCGAGTGGGCGCCTTCGGCGATGTGGCTCACGCGGCGCCCTCACCGGCGAGTGGGCGCCTTCGGCGATGTGGCTCACGCGGCGCCCTCACCGGCGAGTGGGCGCCTTCGGCGATGTGGCTCACGCGGCGCTCCCACTGGCGAGTGGGCGCCTTCGGGGATGTGGCGAGACTCCTCGATGCGGCGTGCGCACGACAGCGTGTGGCCACGCGCCCGCGTGCGCGGAGAGTTACTCGACGTTCGGGCGCTTCACGAGCCGCAACTCCTTGTCGAGCTCCACCACGGCAGAGCCGAGTCCTCCGCTCTGCGAACGTGAGTAGCGCACGTCATCAATCATGACGCGCCACCCTGCCTCCGTCTGTGCCACCTGATACGTGGGCAGACGCAGCCAGTTGGCGAGGCCGCGCAGATGCGGCGCCGCGAGCGCGGCCTGGATGACGGGACCAGGGTTGGGCTCGCGAGGAAGCGTCGGCCCGCTCATTTCAAGGTGCGCGTCACCGCCGCGCAGGAAGTCCGCGCGAACGAAGTGGTAGCGGTCCGGCCCCAGGGCGATGAGGTCTCGCACGAAGGGATTCGCGGGCACCGGCCCCGCGATGACGCGCTCCACGGAGTGCCCCTGCGCCTTCAGCCACTCCTGGGCCCTGGGCGCGGCGACCTGGGAGCCCAGCAGGATGGCACCCAGATAGAGCACCAGTCCCACGCCGCACACCGTCGCCACGCGCTGGGTGGACACCACAGGCATGCCCTTCAAGCGCAGCCAGAGGATGGCCGCGACACCCACGGCCCAGAGCACCTTCGCGGGCCAGGGAACGAAGCCAGGAATGGTGACGAGCGCGGTGGTGGCCACGCCCAACACGAGCCAGCCCGCGACGGACTTCCGCGTGCGCGCATCCGCCATGATGACGGCCGCTCCCGCGAGCAGCCAGACCCACGGGTCGACGATGAACAACGTGTCACCGTAGAACCACGTCCCGTCGAACGGCATCAGCAGCCGCACACCATAGGTGTTGAGCCAGTCCAGCGCGGGATGACTCAGCACCGACACCGTGGACAAGAGCAACAGCGGCCCCGCGCGAGCGGGAGCAAGGTCTGGCTCTCGGCGCCTTCGCACGCAGCGGTCCCACAACAACATCAACCCCGTGAGCACGAAGGGCCAGAGCGATAGCGCGAGCACCCCATGCGTCCAGCCTCGACGCCAGTACAGCGACGCGTCCGAGCCCGCGAGGGCGAAGACAGCATCCACGTCCGGGAGATTCGCGCCGATGACGAGCGTCGCGGTGGCCAGCGGCGTGTAGCGCTTCAGCCCCGCCTCCGCCATCCAGGCTCCGACCAGCGAGTGAGCGAGATTGTCCATCCGTCTTGAGGGTACTCCACTCCCACATGGACCTCGACACCTCGCGTCACCTTCTCTGCCCGGCACGAAAATGAGGGACGCGTTAGACAGTCGCGCCTCGAAGAACCGCCGTCCGCCCGTGACGGCCCGGAGCCTTCCATGTCCATCTCGATGTACCAGGCGTCCATTCCCGTCTTCATCCGAGCCCTCAACGTGCTCTCCACCCTGCTCGAAAAAGGGGCCCAGCACGCGAAGGAGAACGGCGTCGACCCGCAGACCCTGCTCGACGCGAAGCTGGCGCCGGACATGCTCAACCTCGTGGCCCAGATACAGCGCGCCAGCGACACCTCGAAGGCCACCGCCGAGCGACTGAGCGGCGTGCCCGCCCCGCGCATGCCGGACACCGAGAAGACCTTCGACGAACTGCACGCGCGCATCGCGAAGACCGTCGCCTTCCTGAAGTCCATCGACGCCTCGACGCTCCAGGGCAGCGAGAAGCGCACCGTCACGCTCACGGCGGGGGACTACAAGCGCGACTTCCAGGGAGACGACTACCTGTTCACCTTCGGCCTGCCGAACTTCTATTTCCACGTCACCACGGCCTACGACATCCTCCGCCACAATGGAGTGCGCATCGGCAAGCAGGACTTCATCGGTCCCTTCGAGCCGCGCTGAACGTCTCTTGGGCTCCACGCTCCGAACGCGCTAGCGTCCCCGCCGCGTGGAGCCCCCACCCGTTCATCCGCCGCCCAAGCCCCCGGACGAGGTCCGCTCCCAACTCGTGGGCCCGCTGCTCGCCTACCTGCGCGCCACGGGCCTGGACCCGACGCCCCTGGTGGAGCGCTTCGGCCTGCCGCTCGACGCTGGCACCCTTCCCGAAGTCAGCCTCCCGCTCCCCACCCTGCACGCCTTCCTGGACGCGGCGGAGGCCCTCTCCCAGGACGCCTTCCTCGGACTCCACGTCGCCCAGCGCGTGCCGCGCGGCAACTACGGGCTCGTCGAGTACATCGCCCGGGCCTCGCCCACGGTGCGCGACACCTTCCGCTCGCTCGCGCGGTACATGGCGCTGCTGGAGCCCGCGTGGCTCGCGTCGTTCACCGACGACGCGGACGGCGGCGGCACCTTCGCCTACGGCATCGCCGGAGCCCCGCTCGCGTACGGCCGTCACGCCAGTGAGTACGGCCTCGCCCTCTTCACCCACGTCGGCCGCCAGCTCACCGAGCGCCCGTGGAAGCCTCGCGCCGTCGCGTTCGCCCACCCCGCGCCTCCGGACATCGCGCCGCTGGTGGAGCACTTCGGCGTCACTCCGACGTTCGGCGGCGGACGCAACGCCCTCTCGCTGGACGCCGCCGCGCTCGACCTGCGCGTGGTGGGCGCGGACCCCGCCCTCCTCTCCGTCCTGGAGCGCGCCGCCAGTGGCGTCAGCGCACCCACGCCCCCGGCTCCCCCGGACGCGCCCGGCTTCGTCCAGGCGGTGCGCGACGTCATCCGCGCTTCGCTGCGGGACGGGGCGCCCCAAGTCAGTGATGTGGCCAAGGGACTCCACGTCAGCCCCCGCACCTTCCAGCGCCGACTCACGGAGCTCGGCACGTCATTCCAGGACGAGGTCGACGCGGTGCGGCGAGAGCTGGCCTTCCAGTACCTGCGCGACGCGAACCTGGGAGTGAGCCAGGTCGCCTTCCTGCTGGGCTACTCCGAGCTGAGCACGTTCGACCGCGCCTTCAAGCGGTGGACGGGAATGACGCCGCGCGTCTGGCGCGAGAGCACCGAGCGGCCCTGAGTCCCGCGCGGTGGGAGAGGTGCGGGGCAGCCGACCCGTGGCGTCTTCGGCCAGGAGATTGGCGTGCGCCGCCAGGACACCCGTCACGACTTCACCTAACTTCCCAAAAAGCCCCTACCCCCGTCCGGAGGACGTCATGCTCAAGCCCCAGGTCGCCGCCCTCTTCGATGATTACTACTCGTCGCATCAGCACCCCATCAACCGGCTGACTCACAAGGTCGCCATCCCCGTCATCGTGCTGCACATCATCGCGATGCTGGACTGGGTGAAGCTCGTGGCCGTTCCCGTGCTGCCCGGTGGTGTGTTGACGCTGGGCATGGTGGCGCTGGCGCTGACGGCCATCTGGTACCTGCGCGCGGACGTGAAGCTGGGCCTCGTGGTGGTGGCGTTCATGGCGGCCTGTTTCCCCATCGGCCGGCTGATGCCCACGTGGAGCGTGGTGGCCATCGCCGTGTTCGGCTGGCTCATCCAGTTGGCGGGCCATGCCGTCTGGGAGAAGAAGTCCCCGTCGTTCCTCACCAACCTGGTCCACGCACTGGTGGGTCCGCTGTTCTTCGTCGCGGTCCTCTTCGGCGACTACGTCATCAAGCCCCAACCCCAGGCTGGCGCCCCGGCGCGCGCCTGAGCACCGCTGTCCCCACGCCCCCCATGAGCTTCGCCGACAAGCTGCGCGTCTGGATGCCCCTGCACGAGAACCGCGTCAGCCGCGCGGTTCACTTCCTGGGCGCGTACATGTTCATCTTCGCCCTGCTCGTGCCGCTCGGCCTCGTGCGGTTCTCCGTGGGTGGCACGGAGCTGTCGGCGGCGCATGTGCTGGTCGCCGCAGTGGCGCTCTACGCCGTCTCGCTGGAGTGGACGGCGGGCATCCTCATGAGCCTGCCGCTCATTCCCACGCTGAACGCCGCGCTGGGAGTGGGCCACCTGCCGGGCCCCACCGTCGCCATCGTCGCCGTCTCCGTCATGGTGGTGCGCTTCGCGCTCGTCGTCGGCGCGCACATCGTCCTCGAGAAGAAGACCCACGGCCTGTCCCTCGGCGGCCCACTGCTCTTCTTCATCGAGCCCGTCTACCTGCTCACCCTCGTCCTCTTCGGGATGGGGCTGAAGCGCGGACTGCACGCCCGCGTCACGGCGGGCGGACCTCAGCCAGCGACGCTCACGGCGTGAAGCACCACGGCCGGGGCGGCACCTCGCCGGCCTCGGCACCGCGTCGCACGACGCGAAGCACCCAACGACGGAACGGCGTGTCTCTGGCCTCGGCACCGCGTCGCACGACGTGAAGCACCCAACGACGGAGCGGCGTGTCGCCGGCCTCGGCACCGCGTCGCACGACGTGAAGCACCCAACGACGGAGCGGCGTATTCGCCAGCCTCGGCACCGCGTCGAGCGAAGTGAAGCCCGCCACGACCGGAGCGGCGTGTCGCCAGCCTCGTGCTACGTGAACACACGCGACTGGCGCCGCTGCGTCGTCCGCTATGAGCCGCTCGCGATGCGCGCGGGAGGCGGCGGAACCTCGACGGGCGCACCCGATACGTGGCCGTGCAGCGCATGCACCACCACCGCCTCGCGGCGTCCCTTCACGTGAGTCTCGCCCAGCCGCCTGCCGGTGAAGTCTCCTCCGCCTCGCAGCCAGGTGCTCTCGCTCACCAGGATATCCACGCCGTGCACCTTGGTGAGCCCTTCCACCCGTGAAGCCAGGTTCACCGCGTCACCAATGACGGTGTACTCGTGTTGCTCCGCGCCCCCGAGCATGCCCGCCGCCACCACCCCCGTGTGCAGCCCAATCCCGATGCGCAGCGGTGACAGGCCCTGCAACGCCCGACGCGCGTTGAGTTCGCCCAGCTTCTCGCGCATGTCCAGCGCCGCGCGCATGGCCCGCTCCGCGTGGTCCTCGCTCGAGTCCGGCACACCCCAGCACGCGAGCATCCCGTCCCCCAGGAACTTGTTCACGATGCCCCCTCGCGTCATCACGATGTGGGTCATCTGGCCGAAGTACTCGTCGAGCAACTCCAGCACCTCCCTCGGAGGGAGCGTCTCGCTCAACATCGTGAAGTCGCGGATGTCACTGAAGAGGATGGTGACCTCGCGCTGCACGGGCTGGAGCGACGTGTCCCCCGACTGCATCACCCGCTCCACCACCTGCTTCGGCAGGAAGCGCGAAAGCCCATCACGGCGCCGCAGCCGGAGGAACATGCTCCCCACCTCCGCGTTCGTCATCGCGATGAGCAGCCCCAGCGTCACGTAGCAGAAGACGACGAAGCTGGTGCTGGACCAGGTGCCGTGCCCGGACATGCCCGCGACGAGCGCATAGCCCACCGACGACAGTGTCGTGGACAGCAGCACATGCAGCCACGAGAAGCGCGCCACGGAGAAGACCAGCACCATGCCCATGCTCGCGCCCAGCATCCCGGCGTCGAACTGGCCCGTGCGCGCCCATGCATGCCACCCCATGAAGGCGAAGAAGCTGGTGTCCGCCACCGTGGTGGGAACCGGCAGCCACCGCGCATGACGCAGGTGCGGACGCTGTCGGCGCAGCACGAGCAGCGCGACGACGGAGAACAGCCCGTACAACACGATGGCCAGCACGCGCTGGAAGTCGTGCGGCGGAAGCGGCTCCCCGGTGACGTGGGCGATGCCGCCCTGGCTCAGCGACAGCAACGCCATCAGCGCGAGCCGAACCCAGGCCACCCGCCGCTCGCCCCGGAGCGAGCTCTCCGCCAGCACCAACTCCTCGTTGGCGCGGCTCAACGCGAAGCGGGCCACCGCGGTGTCCCTGCCTGGCACGAGGACCTCGTCGCTTCGGCCCATGAATGCGAGTCCCTTTCCTTCCGCTTCAAGGCCAGGGGCTCGCGCTCCCGGTCCACCCGTCGTCACGTCGGTGCGCCCTCCCCCACACCCGACGGGCCCGAGGACTCGCCGCGAAAGCGCGGCTCACCCATGGTGCCTCAAGTTGGAAAGCCCAGCGAGCCCTGGCGTCGGACGGCGGCTTGCTGTTGAAGTCGCCGCCTTGACGCGGGGCCTCGAGACACTCACCTCGCCCCGCTGGAGAACACCCCGTGGTCCGCCTCTTCGCCCCCATTCCGGAACCCGCGCCCGCCGAAGTGGCGCTGACGGGTGACCGCCGCCACTACGTCGTTCATGTCCTGCGGCTGGGCGTGGGCGATGCGCTGGAGGTCTTCGACGGCAAGGGGCGCTCCTTCGACGGACAGGTGACGGGCGTGGACGCGGAAGCCGCGCGCGTGCGGCTGGGCACCATGCGGCAGGCCCCCGCGCGCCGCGCCGTGAGCGTGCTCCAGGGGCTCCCCAAGGGCGATAAGCTGGAGTGGGTGCTGCAAAAGGGCACGGAGCTGGGCGCCACCGCGTTTCTTCCCGTGGACACCGTGCGCAGCGTGGTGAAGCTGGAGCCCCGTCGGGCCCAGGAGCGCACCGCGCGGTGGACGAAAATCGTGGAGGAGGCCGCCAGGCAGTGTCGCCGCGACGACGTGCCCACCGTGGACGTCCCTCGCACGCTCACCGAGGCCGCGAAAACGCTGGCCCCGGGAACGGTGGTGCTGGTGCTGGACGAGGAGGAGTCCGCGGTGCCACTGGGCGAGGCCTTCCGCGCGGCGGGCGCGGGCACGCCGGTGGCGCTCGTGGTGGGCCCCGAGGGCGGACTGGCGCGCGAGGAAGTGGAGGCGCTGAAGGCGCTCGGCGCCCGGCCCGTCACGCTGGGCTCGCGCATCCTCCGCACGGAGACGGCCGCCCTGGCCGCCCTGGCGGTGATGATGCACCTCGACGGTGAGCTTGGTTAGCAGGGGACCAGCCGAGCGCCCGTTCCACACGGGTTCCCACCTTCGGTTGCGGGTTCCTACGTTTGTGCCGTCTGGGACCTCTCGGGTCCCCACAAACAGGAGAAGGGTTCATGGGGATCATCGCATTCATCATCATCGGCCTCATCGCGGGCCTCATCGCTCGCGCCATCCTCCCCGGCAAGCAGAGCATGGGCCTGCTGGCGACGACGCTGCTGGGCATGGTGGGCTCGCTGCTCGGCGGTCTGATTGGGTCCCTCTTCACGCGGGATGGCCGCCTCTTCGATTTGCGTCCTTCAGGCATCATCATGTCGGTGCTAGGTGCCATCGTCGTGCTCCTGATTGTCGGGGCAGTGGGACGGCGCCGCGTCCACGCCTAGCGTGAGGCGCTCCACACTTGCCGTTCCCCAGGGGACAGGTGGGCGCCTGCGTTGACGAGCCCCTGACGGTTCCTCGACCAAGGGACCTCGGGGGCTCGCCACTTTTCTTGCTCCTCGCGTGCGGACGTCTTTTCATGGCACCCGCCGTAGTCAGCCCGGAGGAGTCCGTTGTCCAAGTGCATGAAGTGCGGTGCCATGCTGCCGCCCGTCGGAGAGTGCTCAGCCTGCGCCACCGCCAAAGCTCGTCCGCCCGCGGTGCCCGCGGTGCCGAGCCTGCTGGACCGTGACCTCCGCATCGACCGCCGAGCCGGCGAGCGCGATGAGGCGCCCACCATCCGGGACGCCGATTTCGTCCCGCCCTCGCCGCCGCCGTCCGTGGCGCCCCTCGCCGGCCCGCTCCCGCCTCCCGCCGCGCCCCGTGTCGCCGCGCCTCAGCAGCAGCCAGGCGTCAAGCGCCCCACGCCTCCGGGCATGACGCCCGCCGCCCGGCCCGCGCCCGCCCACCCGGCTGTCGCCGCACCTCCTCCGCCGGCCGCCCAGCCCGCGTGGGCACAGGGTGGTGGCGCGTTCGCCGCGGACGTGCCGCCCCCGCCTCCTCCGGCGCAGCCCTCCATGTCTCCCCTGACGCCCGCGTACGGCACGCCGCCGGCGGCGCGCGCACTGGCGGCGCACCCCCTGCCTGGTGTGGCCTCTCCGGCCCCCGGCCTGCCTCGGACGGCGGCTCCGGCTCCCGCGCCGGGCCTGCCTCGGATGGAGTCGGCGGCCCCCGCCCCGGGCCTTCCCCGGATGGAGTCCCCGGCCGCGGCCCCCGTCAGCCTTCCTCCGCTGGAGTCCGTGGATACCCTGCCAGGGCTTCCCGTGATGGCGGAGAGCGCGCCTCGCGCGGAGAAGCCGCGTCCCCCGTCAGTCCGGACTCCGTCTCAGCCGGGTGTCGCGGAAGTGCATGCCCGTCCCGCGTCGCTGTGGCGCCGGCTGCTCTCGTTCACCATCGACACGGCGGCCATCGCTGGCGTGGCGGCGCTCTACATCACCCTCGCCTCGTCGGTGACGGGGACGAAGGCGCCCGTGGCCGGGCTGACGGGCCTGGACGGCTTCGTCGCGTGGCTGCGCGCGCTGCACACGGTGTTGCTGCCGGGCTTTTTCCTGGTGCTGATCCTGGCGCTCGTGTACTGCGCGGTGGCGGCCTTTCTCTGGAATGGACGCACGCTGGGCCGGCTGCTCCTGGGCCTCCGCCTGGTGGACACGCATGGACTGGCGCCCGCTCCGGGTCGGGCCATCGTGCGGGCGCTGCTCGCCAGCGTCTCCTTCGTCCTGTTCCTGGGCGGATTCTGGATGGCGCTCTTTGATCGCCGCGGACAGACGCTCCATGACAAGCTGACGTCCACTTTCGTCGTTCAACCCAGCTGATTCACCGCTTCATTGTGCCTTGCGGCCGCGGCCGTAAGATGCCGCGCCTACATGCCCGCCCGCCTCGCCCAGCTTCTCGTCTCCCGCACGCTCCTTTCCCAGGAGAAGGCGGGAGAGTTGTTGCGAATACAGCAGGCTCAGGGCGGGCACCTGGACACGGTGTTGCTGGAGCAGGGCCTGGTGAGCGAGACGGATGTACTCGCGCTGCTCGGGGACGTCGCCGGCTTCAGACCGGTGAACCTGGTCGACTTCGAGCCGAACGCCGAGGTCGCCTCCTTCATCCCGCCGAAAATCGCCGAGCGGCTCAGCGTGGTGCCGCTCTCCCTGGATGGGCAGACGCTGCACGTCGCCTGCGCGTATCCGGTGCCGAAGAAGGAGCTCGACGAGGTCGGCTTCCTGTTGGGCAGGCCGCTCGAGCTGTGGGTGGCCGCCGAGGTGCGAATCCGCGAGTGGATTTCCACCATCTACCGCCAGCCCCTGGCACCGCGCTTCGTCCAGCTCGTCGCCGCGCTGGACCCCGAGAAGCAGCTTCCCGTCACGCCCCCGCCGCCTCCTCCGCCGGATGAGTCCCTCACGGTGGAGATGGTGGAGCGGCTGGCCCGTTCGGTGGCGCGAGAGCCCCTGACCACCGAGGCGAGGCCCACGCCGAAGGCGCCGCCCGCGTCCCAGCGGCCTCCGCCGCCGCCTCCGCCCGACACGGCGGCCGCACCGCCTCCCGCGTTCGTCCGGGCGCCCCTGCGCCTGAACATGCCGGCGGCCGAGCACCCCGCCACGGCGACGCCGTCGAGGCCCGACACACGTCCGGCCCAGCCCCCCGTCCTCACCGCGACGCCCCCCATGGGCGCACCGACCCGGCCATCCGTCGGCGCACCGGCCCAGCCGCCCGTCCTCACCGCGACGCCGCCCGCCGGAGCACCGGGGCCGCGAGGCGCCCCGGCGACGGCCCCTGTCGCGCCGCCGACCCGAACCACGGAGACCACGCCCTCGACGCGTGTCGCCTCCACCACGACACCAGCGGCCCCGTCCGTCGCGGCGCCTCCGACCGCGCAGCCCGCGCG
>NZ_JABUMU010000023.1:0-178491 GCF_013336625.1 Myxococcus sp. CA033
AAAAATCAACTTCGTCGGCTCCGTGTCCGTGACGAGCGCAGGGACGACGTCCACTTCGGCTTCCTCGTCCTCGGCTGCTGCGTCATGCTCTTCCGAAGCCTCTATCCTCACATTTGATAGAGGCTCTAAGGAGGCAGTTGAACGGACAGGCCCCTGGGGCCAGTTGTCAGGGATGGCCCAATGATGATTCGTTGCGGCCCGGGTCGCCCGTGCGCCCCACAGGGGGAGTCCATGATGCGTGGCAGCCAGGTGCGTTGCGTCCTTGAAATGGGCTGTTGTGTCTGGTGTTGCTGATGAGTTGCTCCGGGCCGGTCCCCGAGCCCGGCCCCGTGCTCCCCGCCACGCTCGACGGTCATCAGCGAGACCGCGGCGCCCCACTGCGCCATTTCACGCGTGCGCGTTCGCAAGGACGACCGCTTCCCCACGGAGCGCCAGTCCTCTCCATCGGGAGCGGAGATCTCCTACTCCGTCGCCTCGGACTGCAGGCTGTGCGGTGAAGGGGGCTGCCAATCGAATCCCGCGCCCACCTGGCTGGGCGTGCCGTTCGCGGTCGGGCAGAGCGAGACGGTGGTGGACCTCTCGCCCTCCAGAGGAGCTCAGCTCTGCTGGAAGGCGACGGTTCGCAGTCCGAACTTCTCGTGCCAACCGGAGATCTTCAACGTGGACGTGGGCTACGAGGTCAGCCTCGTGCCCTGAGCCACGGCCTCCTCCGCGTGACGCCTCGCCCGTCAGTACTCCGGGCGGGGCGTCAGCCCGAGCTGCTCCCTGAGCTTGTTCTCGGTGGGGTGCGAGGGCCGGATGTCGGGCGTGCTGGCGTCGCCGTCGTGGTCATAGGGCAGCCCCACCGCGGCCAGCTCGCGGTTGTTCACGCCGTCCGTCTCTCCCGGTGCGCGCGTCCCCGTGGCGTAGTTGTAGCCATGCACCAGCTCGTGGAAGAGCGTGGTGACGGGGGGCTTCACCTGCCAGGACTCGTCCCCCTCGTAGTACTCCGTGTCGGTGGGATTGTATTTGATGGTCGCGTCCGAGCCCGGCCCCGGCGTCCCATCGGGCCTCAACCACGAGTCGTCGTCGTTGGTCGGAGAGGCCGAGTCTCCACCCGAGGTCTCCCGGATGGTGGTCGACCTGCCACTGGCATCCAGCCCCGAGAGCAGCTCCCGTCCCACCGGGAGGGATTCCAACGCCTCCAGGTCCGACTGCACACGCGCCTGGAAGTTCGCATCCCCCTTCACCGTCACCGACGTGCCCACGTCCTCGCTCAGGTCCACCGTGGTGACGGTGTCCTGGCGCGAGCGCGCCACGGTGTCGTTCTTCTGCGAATAGACCTCATCGCGCCCGGAGCCGCCGTCAATGGCATCCTTGCCGGCCCCTCCCGCGAGCACATCGCTCCCCGAACCGCCGGCCAGCGTGTCATTGCCCCGCCCGCCAATCACCTGGTCCTTGCCAGAGTCGCCCTTGAGGCTGTCATCGCCACGGCCGCCATCCAGGTAGTCCCGCCCCGCCCCGCCGCTCACGGCATCATTGCCGCCCAGGCCATACACCACGTCCCGGCCATCTCCGCCCCGGATGGAGTCATCACCCGAACCACCCTGGAGATAGTCATCTCCCTTTCCGCCATGGATGGCCACGCCCGTCGTCACGTTGACGTCCACGGTAATCTTGTCGTTTCCGTCGCCGCCCTTGATGACCACATTCCCGGCCTGCTCCGCCGTGAGCTGGATGGTCGAGCTCCCGCTGGTGATGGTCAGCCCGCCCTTGGGGCCCTGGGAGACGGTCGCCGTGTCGTCCCCCGCGCCAAGGTTCACCACCGTCCGTCCGGACCTGTCCTCGCTGACGGTCGGCGGGGTCGCGCTCGATTTCGCGCGAGGCGCGCCCGTCAGGTCCGGGCCAGGCCTCCGCTGCGCCGCATCAAAGGAGTCTCGCGCGAAGGAACTCGCCGGCTTCGCGGCCTGAGGGAGGACCGGCTTCGGCTTCGCCAACTCGGCCTTCGGCGAGGACAAGAACGGCTTGGCGAGGACCTTCGCGGCGACCTTGGTACCGGACATGGAGGTGCTCCTCAGGGACGGAGAGACCTCTCCTACGGCGCGAGCATGAAAGCGGTTACACCCACGCACTTCAGGGCTGGCGGGTCCAGGGGTAGATGCGATAGCCCTGCCCGCGCGGAAGATGCTCGATGGTGACGACATGGTCCTCCGTGCCCGTGTGACGCGCGCGGTAGATGACCGTCTCGTCGCGTCCCGCGTGGTGCTGGAAGACCCCTTGGAGTTCGTCGCCATGGACGACCCGGTAGCCGGCCCTGGAGCCGTCGATACCGTCGTCGAACTTGTATTCGGAAGACTGTCGTTCGAGGCCCTCAAACACCTCGGTGACCCAGGCGCGAGTCATCCCGCAAGCGTACCCGGCTGGAGAGCACGGGTCATGCGCGGCGAGACGCCGGACGTGCTCGTAGCAGGAGTCTCCCGCGAGGGGCGGCGTGACGGGCTCCTGCTCGGCGTGACACGCGAGCAGGAGCAGGCACAGCGGAAGGAGCGCGGCGCGCCGGCTCAAGGAGCGCAGTAGGCGATGCGCTCCTGGGTGTAGCGGCCCCGCTGCTCGCCGAACTTGTTGAGGATATCGGGGCAGTCGCAGTACTCGCGGCCGACCTCGATGTTGTTCACGTACCAGTAGCGGTTGAAGGCGCGCGTCCCGTCACACGCCCAGATGAGGGCCTGCTCGGTCGACTCGATGACCTCCGCCCCGTCCACGGACAACTCCTCGGGTGCACCACCACAACCACTCAGGACCAGCGCGACGACACAAGCCAACTTCGCGGGCTGCTTGAACATTTTTCGGCTCCCATCCAGTGAAGGTATCGCCGAACGCATCTATCACAGGAGCAACTGGATTTCGAGCCAGTCTTGTTCTCCCCGCGTGAAACATATCCAGGCTCACGCGACGACAAAGCCGCCAGGGCAAGAATCCCTGGGGCTCCGCCGCCACGGGGCTCAGGTGGACGAGGGCGTCAACCTGCGCCATTCCAGGACGACCACGGCATGGCTGCCCCCAAACGCGAGAGGCTCGGTGCGAAGGAAGAGCCGATGGCCATCCAGGACGGCCTTGCGTCGCTGCACAGTCCCCATCCAGTTCGGAAAGAGGCTGCCCTGGATGTGGTGAGAGACCGTGTCCGTCTCCTCGTCGACCTCGTAGGTCCCGAAGTACACGGCGGCTCCGTCCAGCGCGGCCTTCGCTTCCTTCTCCTGGCTCCCCAGCAGGTCCGCGGACTGGAAGCGGGCGCGGTCGCCCCGCATCAACTGCACCGACATGTTTCCATGTTTGTCATACATCAACATCCCCAGGAGCTGATGCCCGAAAGGATGGGCCCTGCTGCCATCGGGGAGGAGGCTCGCCAGGGATACGAGCTGCCAGGTGCCGACAAGTCCATCCTTGAGCATCGGTTCATCTCCTGCGGGGAAGGTTGAACGGCCATGCGGGCTGATTCAGCGGCGCCTCATCCATGCGAGTCGGGTCGCGCCTCGAGATGAAATGCAGCCAGGTGCTTGCCCTGGCCATTCTCCGCGGTGAGCTTGAACTGGCCGGCCGCTTCGGCGATGCAGTTGAACAGCATGGGCTCCCCCGGGAGCGGCACGTCCTTGCAGGTGGCCAGACACTTGCTGATTCGATAGGCGTCGAAGCCAGGGAAGTGACGCAGCAGTGAGAACGCATTCCCCGCCAGGAGGGACAAGGGACAGAGCGCCCGCACATCGAAGTGGCCAGCGAAGTCCTCGCGGGGAAACCCCTCCAGCCAGGCCCGCAGCACCTCACCGGGCTTCGTCCATTCCAACTTCATCGGCCTCACGGGGTCCCTGTAGGGACTGGGCTGACCAGGGGCCCGCGCGGCCACCGGTGCCGCATCAGCCCCCTTGATGGCCACGAACGCCGACTCGGGGAGGGCAATGCACTCCCCATCCATGACCGCGTAGCGCTCGCCATTCTCCGTGAAGCACGTCGTGGTCGCCTTGAAGTAGGGGAACTGCTTGCGCTGTTCAATCCGCTCCACGCGCCCCACACAGTGAAAGGAGCCCGACGTGGTCGCCTGGATGGGGAACACCTGGAGGTCCGCCCTGGCGGCGAGATAGTAGTGCCTGCCCTGACTGGGATTCGCCGCGGCACAGGTCAGCACCCCGTGGACCGCCAGAGTGCGAAGCGCCTCCGAACAGCTCATCAACGTCGTTTCGCCGTATCGCTGCTGCTCCGGCTTGAAGCGACTGTGCAGCACGCCATTGTCCACGACCAGGTCGTAGACATGGACATACGGCGCGGATTCCCCAATGAGGTCGAGTAGATTCGCCATCGAGTCCAGCCTTTCGTGTTCACACCCTGTCATTGGCAACATGTCCAGGAGGTGCATCTCAAGCCAATTGGACTCAGGTCGAATGCGACATCATTCCCAGACAAGCCCACCGCCCGCACTCTGCGGGCAAGCGAATGCCACGCATTGGCCCGCATCGACAAACACGCCTACGGGACAACGCGTATGCTGTCCGCTACTTGAGGGGAAGCCGCGCCTCGACGGAGGGCGCCATGGGCGCGGCCTCTCTTTTGAAGGAGGCCCACGACAAGGAGACCGCCTTACCGGCTTCGTCGCGTCCGTGGAGGACATCGACGACCCGTTTCACGGTCACCGCCAGCTCGGATGGGCGCACCGTGACGAAGCCCCGGAGGCCGCCACGGCCCGTCTCCGCCTCCACCGTGATGACCTCTCGCCACGGGAGCGTGTAGGCGTCCACCTGGTCGTTCCAGTGAATCATCGAGCGCTCCACATGCTCCCAGGTGACGACGCCTGGCTCCGGGACTTCGACGGACACCTCGCTCCGCCACTCCTCCGCGCCCACACGAGCGCGTGACAACGCGAGCGTCGCCGGCAGCGGCTCATCGGAAGGCGGCTGCCCGCGCACACTCACAAAGGCGGTGGCGCTCAGCGCGGCCCCTTCGCCCCGCCCGGCCAGGAGCCTCACCGTGAAGGTCCGGACGTCCAGCGCACGGGTGTCATAGGCATGAGTGACTTCGGGCCCCGACGTGAACGCGGTGCTGCCGTCACCGAAGTCCCAGGCATGACCGGACAGCGACTCGGACTCCGCTGAGACGGCACGGAAGAGGAAGGCCCCATTGGCGCGCTGGATGATGTCGACCCGCAGCTGGCCCTCCTCTCGCGCGGCGCCGTCGTCGTCACAGTCACGGACCTCGATTCGGAGCAGCTCCTCGGCCAGGACGCCCACACGCCGTCCGCCCAGGTCCTTGCACACCTGGAAGCGTACGAAATAGGTGCCCGGCTCGGCGGGCGCGCGCCACTGGAGTCGAGCCCCTGGATGCAGCTCCGCCGCCGCCTCCCTTCCCGGCCACACCCAGCGGTAGAGGGCACCTGACTCCGGCGCGCCCCCCACCCTGCCCGCCAGGGAGACCTGCCCACCCGCACAAGCCCAGGGCCGGTCCATCTCCAGGCGCTCGATGAAGGTGCTGGAGGCGAGCACCACCCGCTCCTCGTTCAGCGCCGCCGACAGGGCCTCTCCGGAGACATTGGCGGGAATGGGCGCCGAAGCCGCACGCGCTTCGCGGACCTCGGGAGCCCGAGGTGCCACCACCGGCGCGCTCGGAACCTCCGGCACCGCCGTCTCCGGGCGCCGGACCTTCTCCACCCCACCGTCACGCGCGGGGAGCACCACCGCCAGGACCAGCAGCAGCACGGCGACGCCCGTGACGACGGCCACGCGCGTCCGAGAGCGGACTCGAGGAGGTTCGAGCGACATGCGTCGACTTCCCGGTGGCGCTAGAAGCCGAAGTCGTTGAGGTGCCGGAAGTACCCCTTCGAGTTCGGCCGGTACCACTGGTCATCCCAGCCCTTGAAGTCGACGTCGTCGAGCAACCGCTCCGTCTTTCCGTTCAACACCACGGAGTTGATGAGCGGAACCCCTGTCGACCCCACGTTGCGGGACACCAGCGGCGCGGACGCCGTGTCCAGGTACTGGGCCACGTGACGACTGCAGTAATCCTGGGCGAAGCACCCGCTGTCACAGGTGGCGAGGTTGTTGTACGTCGCGTGTTTGTCCTCGGCGACGTACAGCACGGGCCAGCCACGGTAGGCATTGCGCGCGTCGCGCGTGTCGTATTCGAGCTGCTCGTACGAATACCAGGCGGACGACTCACACACGCTCTTGCGGTGCGCCGACAGATAGACCCAGTCGAGATACCAGCGGCCCCCGGAGTAATGGACCTCGAAGATCTGGAACTCGGGGTCGCCGTCGTGGCCGGTGGTGACGCCCGTGTCCTCGAAGAAGGTGTCCAGATAGAAGATGCGCAGCGTCCGCGTCGCGAAGCCCTCGCTCTTCACCGCGAAGTAGGGACGGCGCTCGTAGCCACTCTCTCCCGTGTCGAACCAGAACAGCGGCATGAACCAGCGCGCGACCTGCTGCTCACAGTCGTCATTCAGGCCGTCCCGGTCCGCGTCCGTCCCCGTGCCCCAGCAGTTGTCGCCGTAGGGGATGACGGACAACCCATCCGCGCGCGCCCCCGTGGACGCGAAGGCGAGCAGCAGGCCCAACGACACGGCGACGCAGCGCGCTGCGCGAGCACCCGGGCGCCCCGCCCCACGTCGTTCTCTCGAAGGACTTCGAAGCATTCTCTGCCCACCTGGAAAGATATGAAAGACTCACTTCATACCCTTCCAGGAGGCGGTGCAACACATGGTTCTCACCCCAGGGATTTCTCGTCGTGTCTTCTCATGGATGAATCGGGGCCTGCTGCTCGGAGGCATCCTCACGGGCTGTGGCGGCACTCTGGAGTCGGATGGCGCATTGGAGGCCCAGGCCCAGGCACTGGCCTATCCCAGCGGCGCCAGCAGGACGGTGGTGTCGCGGCGCGTCGTCTACAAGAACGCCTCGGGTGCCTATCAGGCGGCGGCCGGCTTCGAGCACTTCCGCGCGGCGGGCGCCTCAGACGGCACGCTCCACGACATCCGCATCGCGGAGGCGGATGCACCTGGCGTGCGAGAAGCGCTCGTCGTCATGTCGGCGGGCCAGAAGATTTCGAGCAGCGGCCACTCCAGTGGCGTCACGGGGCAGTCGTCGAACTGGGATGCGTCCTGCGACAGCGTCTCCTGCCCCAACGTGAGTCTGGACGGCCGCTCACTGGCGATGAAGCTGGACACCCTGGGATGGTTTCCTCGAGGGAAGACCTGGCTGGCCCTGGTCAATGACAGCAACTTCAACCACCTGGACGACAGCGACACGAAGCAGCGCATCGTCAACGGGTTCGTGGGCTGGCTGCAGGCCCAGGTCCGTCCGGAGACGCGCTCCATCTATCTCGCGGGCAGCTCGCGGGGTGGATGTCTGGTGATGCGCCTGGCCCAGGCGCTTCGCGCGAACACGGCGCTCGACGGCATCAACATCTATGTGTCGTCGTTCGACGGCGTGTGTCGCAACAGCCAGGACGAACTGGGGACCTTCGACAGCAAGATCAACAACCCCGTGCGGCCCTGGGGCACCTTCTATGGAGCGTGGGCCACGAACCTGACCGCCCAGTTCCCTCGTCGCGACCGGCTCCACATCTTCCATGTGGTGGGAGGCCAGGAGGTCGCCCCCGCCACGGGCATTCGCGCCTTCTCCGGGTATGCCGGCGCCACGCCGCCGTCAACGGGAACGAACCTCGATTGGGGTTGGTACAAGCAGACCTGGGTGAAGTGGAAGCACAAGGAGATTGGCAACCCATACACCGAGCCTGGTGCATCCGAGCAAGCACAAGTCGTATCGGAGACCATCGACGCGCACCTGACGTGGCTCGACGCACGCATCCCCTGAGTCGCCGCCTCGCGCACCGGGTCCCGGCGACTTGACAGGAGGACCGCTGTTCCCTGCACTGCCCTCATGGCCGCGCCTCGTGAATTCCCATCATCCTGGGCGTCTTCACCGCGTTGGCGACGGTGCTGGCACACACCGTCGCGGCACCAGCTGCACGGGTAACCATCGAGGCGTAAGGTGTAGGGCCCGGAGCAAGGCCCAGGTGTTCCGAGGGGCGTCGGGCTCGAAGTCGTGAGGGAGGCGTCGTGCGCCGTTCTCCAATCGAGGTGACTTTGCTGGGACTGATGACCTGGAGCCTGCTCTCCATCGGCGTGGGATGCTCCGCCCTCGCGGCCACCGAGGAGGACGGCGCCCTGGACGACTCCAGCGCCGCCATCGCGGGCGACACCATCCTCTTCGTGGGCAACAGCTTCACCCACGGGCACGAGGAGCCGGCCTATTCGTACAACAAGGCCGCGGTCACCGACACGAACGGCTCCGGCGTGGGAGGAATCCCTGGCATCTTCAAGAAGCTGACCGTGCAGGCGGGCCTCTCGTTCAATGTCAGCCTTGAAACGGCCAGTGGCCAGACGCTCGGCTGGCATGCCTCCAACAGGGCCGCCATCATCGGCCAGCCGATCTGGACCGCCGTCGTTTTGCAGGAGCAGAGCACGACGCCGCTGCCCACGGCGCGAGGCGGCGCCCCCACGGCCTTCACGGACGCCGCGCGCACCCTGCTCTCACTGGTGCTCTCCAAGAACCCGGCCGCGAACCTGTTCCTGTATGAGACCTGGGCCTCGCCCACGGGCGTGGGCACGCAGGGCTACCCGAGCGGCACCTCGGGGCTGCAGGCGATGCAGACGGACCTGCGTGATTCCTACTTCAAGGCCTCCCGGGACCTGGGCTTCACGGGGGTCGCCCGCGTGGGGGAAGGCTTCCTGCGCGCGGTGGACCAGGGGCTGGCCGACCCGAACCCCGCGGATGGCATCTCCCCGGGCATGTTCAATCTGTGGAGCGCGCAGGACAGCCGTCACTCGAGCAAGTACGGCAGCTACCTGTCCGCGGCGGTGCTGTTCGCCAGGGTGACGCAGAACGACCCCCGAAGTCTGGCCACGGGCGCGGGCAGCGCGGCGGCCGAGCTGGGCATCAGCGCCACCGACGCGGGCAACCTCCACCGCATCGCCCATGAAATCACGACCCAGGCCGAGCCTCCCGTCGGAGGAGGCCCCACGCGCCTTCCCGCTACCCGCGCCACCTTCACGGGCGCGGTGACGGCGGGCACTCCGGCCGTCCTCACCGGCGTGGCCCAGTTGGCGTCGCTCACCACGGCGGAGGGCACCTTCACCCAGCTCGTGGGTGCGACGGCCCAGGGAATCACCGGCGGCAACACGCCGAGCGCCGTGGGCACCGCGCCCGCCAACGCCAACGTGGCCGCCTCCGGACTGGGCATCCACGACGGCGCGAACAACGTGGGCACGGGCCACTTCCAGTTCGGCACCGCGTTCACCGCGAAGACGCGCTTCTTCATCGTCGACAGCACGACGACTTCCACCACCCTGGGCGACAGCGTCACCGTCACGCTGGTCAACGCGTCCAACCAGCCCGTGGGCGGCTACTCACTGGCGCTGCTCGCGAGCGACTTCACCCCTTCCGCCGCGGGCACCACGTCCACCGCCCTGGCGACTGTCTCGTACACGAGCGGCGTGGGCAGCATCACCGGCACCCCGCCCGGCACGGTGCAGTCCAAGCTGGGAGCGGTGTCGTTCTCCCTGACGGACCTGGGCGTGAGTGACGTCACGAGCGTCAGCGCCGCCACGGGCCTGCGGCTCTCCAGCGCCACGCTGGACCCGAACATCGTCGGGCTCTACTCCGTGCCTTGAGCAATGAAAGCTCCAGGCGTTCCTCCAACCCGCCGTCACGTCCGAATCAAGAGCCCCACACCAGGTGGAAGAGAGCCTGGCGAGGAGCCCGCGTGGAGTCGAGCGCGGCTTCCAGTGGAAGGAGCGCCTCCTCGGCGAAGGGGTCCTCCTGGTGGATGAACCCCAGGTCCAGGTCCTCCAGCTCCAACAGCGTCTCCACGGCCTCGGCGAGAGCATCAGGTGAGTCGAACGCGCGGACCTCATGCTCATCGGCTGGAACCAGCGTGTCGATGAGGAAGCGGCGATAGCTCACCAGCGTATCCTGGACGCGCTTGTCGAGAGGGACGCGCGAGAGACACTGTTCGAGCCAGGGGATATGGCTGCGCAGGCTGCCGATAAGCACCTGGTCATGTTCCCCTGTCCGCCGACGCGCCTCGGCCCAGAGAAACCAACGGCCGAAGTCGAGCTGCGCGGCGGGGAGCCGAGGAGAACGGAGGGGCTCCAGGTTGCGCTGGACACGCCCCGCCGTCGTCAGCCGGACAAGAGGGCCGTCCATCGTGACGAGTCCAGCGGAGCGCAGGCGCGCAAGCAGCGCGGACACAGACTCGACCTCGGTGAAGAGCCCGTCATAGGACTCCTGGAGCCGGCCGCAGTCAGGTTGCTCGTGGACCGCGTCGAGTGCGAGCTCCACCTCCGCGTCCTCCACCCAGGGGCCGCGACGACCTTCCGCGTGAGGACAGCCACGCACTTCGACCCCTTCCGGAACGGCGAGGGTGTTTCGTCGGGCGGGGAGGTTCTCCTGTCCCACGGACACGCGGCGCACGGAGGGATGGGGAAAGGCGTCGAACACAGGACGTGCCCCCAGCAGGTGAAGCTCCTGGAGATGGGGCGTCGCGGCGATGAGTGCATCCCGCACCGTGTCGCTGACCTGCACACCGGGGCCGCTAGGGATGAAGGTGAGCTGAACCAGCCAGGGCCGTGGACGGCTCGCCAGTCGCGCCAGCGCCTGTTCATCACCGCGCACCGTGTAGCGCCGCACGAACGCCCCCAGCGGACTGTCGAGCAGGCCCGGAGGATGGAAGCGGTCATCGCGAAGCGCGTGGATGAAGCCATGCTGGACGAGGTGTCCCGCGCGGGCCGCGAGCGGCTCGCCCAGCCATTCCGCGAGCAGCGCCTGTCGTCGGTGCCGCCAGCCCCGGTCCTCGGGCGTGGGGTTCAGGTCCAGGGCCATCAGCTCGCCACGGGGGTCTCCCCGTTGCTGGAGGAGGTCGGCATGGACGGCCAGGGTCTCCAGGCGCCAGGACGTCACGAGTGACTGCTCGAGCTCGCTCCATTCACTGTCGGATGGCGGTGCCGGAGAGGTGCCATGACGAGTCATGCCTTCAGTCTCGCATGGGGGCGCCGATTACGGCTGGGCGGGCACCACCTGTGCGTCGCGGACCTCCGTGGGCGGGTGGGCGTTGAGCGCCATGTAGATTTCGAACCACGCCAGATACGCGCGCCAGGACGGGTCGCGCTGGTCGATGAGGGAGCGCCGCGCCTTGCCCAGGCGCTCGGGCACATCGAAGGGCATCCGTGTGCTCCCATTCGCCTGCAACTGCGCCGCGAACCAGAGCACGTCCAGTTGACCCGCATCGACGGGTGCATGGGTGCGCGCCACCAGCGCATCCGCGTGCTCCAGCGCCTTGCCCAGCCACCGGGCCGCCAGCGCCGGGTCCTGTCGGTCCACGGCATTCTCGGCCAGCCGCATCTCCGCCAGCGTCACCGCGCGGACGTCCTCATCCCGATCCAACTGGTCGAACTGCTCCAGGAACAGCTCTCGCCGCTGTTCGAGCGAACGGGCGGCGGCATCCAGTCGCCCGAGCCGGGTCTCCGCGTTCGCACGCAGGCCCGCGACGATGATGCGATAGGTGCGCAGCACGTGCTCCGGCGTGGAGCGTGCCCACTTCAGCGAGGCCCTCACCTCCGGAGCTGACAGGTCGCGCTCCACCTGGTCCAGGTCCGCCAACGTCCGCTCGGGCTGGCCCATCCCCAGCGACGAGGCGCAGCGGGCCAGCCTCACCACCAGCCGGTTGCGCAGCCCTTCCTCGTCACGAGCGCTCGCTTCAACGATGGGCAGCTCTCGGTCATAGAGCGCCAACGCACGCTCGAACTTGCCAGCAGCGAGGTTGTAGAGCGCCGCGCGGTCCACCGCGAGCGGGGTGAACCGGGCCAGCCTCGGGGTGGCGTCCACCATGGCCAGGGCCTGGTCCGCCGCCTTCGCGGCCTCTTCGTCACGCCCGACATGCAGGAGCACTCGCGCCCGCGCCAGGGAGACGGCCAGCCCCGCCCAGTTGTCCACGTAGGGCAGCTTGTCCCGCTGGTCGAGGTAGCCCAGGGCGATGTGGTAGTTGCCCACCTGGGTGTGCAGCATCCCCAACGCCCCGAGAATCATCGCCTTGTAGCGGACGTTGTTGCGCATCAGGTCCAGGGCGACCATGTAGTGCCGGTTGGCGCGCTCGGCGGCGGCGGGGGCGCGGCTGCGCAGGAAGTCCTCGTGGTGAATGGCGCCCAGGAGGGCCTGCACCGCGCGCTGGTTCTTGAGCTCCGGCCACGCCAGGCGCAGCTCCTGCACGGCCGCCTTCACCGCCAGGGAATGGGCCTTGTCATCCAGCTTGGGGAGCTGGCGCGCCATGACGTAGGCCTTCACGAAGTGCGTGAGCGGCCTGGCCATGCTTGGGGACGTGGTGGTGACCTCCTTCTCCACGACCTCGGGGCTGACGTCGGCGCGCAGGCGCAAGCTCACCGATTCGACAGCGCTCTCCAGAAAGCCCGTCCGCTTCGTCACGAGGTCGAAGTCAGCGCGGGCCTCGTCCTTTCGCTGCCTCGCCAACCGGCGATAGGCGCGGCCCATCAGCGCGCGGCGGAACAACCGCTCGGCCCGGCGACGCTCCTCGGTGCCGGGCGGGGCGTCGTCGACGTACACCGTCGCGAGGGCCTCCAGCACGCCGTCCGCGCCGAGCCCCGACGCACGCTCGACCGCGTCCTGCACCACCGCGCGTCGGCGCAAGGGGTCCTGCTGCTGACGGTAGAACGCCATCAACGCATCCCTCACGGGGCGAGGAGGCCGCTCGTCGTGCACCGCGTTGACGTGTCGCCCCAGCTCCAGGGCGAACGCGTAGGCGGAGCCAGCCGGGGCGGAGGCCAGGGCCTGGGCCATGGCGGCATCCGCCTCCGCATAGGGGCGCCCCCGGTACATAGCGCTGACGGCGGCGCGTGCGAAGTCCAGTTGGTCATCCGCCGGGAAGACCTTGTGCATGGAGAGCCGGCGTCCCGCTTCGACCAGGGCCTCCCGGTCATCGAGCTTGCGGTACAGCGCGTCCGCCTGGGCGTACCAGGCCTCCAGCACCCCGCGGGGCGTGGTGTCGACAATCCGCGCCTGGGCCGACTCCAGCTCCTGACGGGCCAGCGAGAAGTCCCCCGCGGACTCCGCCAGCTCACTGCGCACGACGTGCTGGAGGACCTCGGTGGGCGGACTGGGCGCGACGGCGGGCGCCAGCGCGGCCATGCGTTTGCGTTCCGCGTCGCTCAGCTCCTCCACCATGCGACCGCGCTCGCGCTCCTTCAGCGCGCGCCGATGGTCGATGAGGATTCGCAGCGGCTCCTCCAGGCCCGTGGTGGCGGGGTCACTCACCCGCCGCATCTGGTCGGCGTAGAACTCCGCCGCGCCAAAGTCCTCGGAGTCCAGATGGAGCCGGCTCAAGCGCATCATCAACAAACGGCGCACCTTGGGCCGAGCCTCGAGCAACAGGCGGTGGCGGTAGAGCAGGAGCTGGTCGGCGCGCCTGCCGACCATCTTCAGCTCCTCGTTGAGCTGAGGCACCTCCCACGTGCTGGGGACCTGCCCATCCAGTGGCAGTTGATACACATCCAGCGACTGCGCGCGTGAACAGGTCGCGATGAGGGACGCGGACGCGGGCGCGGGGTACTGGCAGTTCCAGGACGCGCTGGTGAGCTGGGTCGGACTGGCGGCGGCGGCCAGCGCGGGCGCGTCGTCGCGCTCCACCTCGAACGGCACCCGGAACAGCACCCCGGTGTCGCTGGCATCAATCATCCCGTCCCCGGTGGAGTCGGTGAAGAACTGCACCACGTACAGGAAGCGCCCATCGCGCGAGAACACCGGCTGCCCGGTCTGCCCCGGCAGGTCCAGGTCCATCGCGATGGGAGTCGCGCCTGGGACGTCCAACCGCAGCGCCTCCAGGTGGGTGGCGGCGCGCGCGGCGAAGCCAGGGCCCACCTGCGTCACGGAGCGCTCGACGGGGACGTACACCAGCCAGCGCCCATCGGGCGTGAGCGTGGGACTGGTCAGGTTGCGCTCGAGCAGCGTCTTCACGCTCCACTCGCGCCCCAGCTCCACCCGCGACAACCGCAGGTCCCCCTGGATGGTGGCCCGGCTCACCAGCGCGATGTGTGACGAATCAATCCACTCCGCCTGCAGCGCGTTGGCCTCCTCGTCGAGGCAGCGGCGCTCCTCCGTGCCGGGCAAATCCCTCACACACAACTGGCCGCCGGCCTGATTCCGGAACGAGATGTAGAGCAGCTGTTTCCCGTCGGGGCTGACGCGCGGCCACGTCACCTCGGCGCCTTCGTCGAAGAGGCGGCGCTCGCGGCCCTTCTCCAGGTCTTGCGTGTAGAGCTCGGTCGCGATGTTGCGGTTGGACGCGAAGATCAACGTGTTCTCATCGGGCCCCAACTGCCCGAGGAACTGGTCACCCACGCCCACGGTGAGCCGTGTCGGCATGCGCACACCGCCGTCGTTCTCGTCATCCTGCGCGCTCGCGCCGCTCGCGACGAGCAGGGCCAGCACCAGCAAGCACCGCCCCTGGGGCGTCAGCACTTCTTCTCTCCCCAGGTACCGTCAGCGGCCTCCACCCAGCCACCACAGACCACGCCCTCCGCGTGCATCTGATGCCAGCTCTGGCGCAGCGCCTCTTCTGTCACCGCCGGGCGCACGGTCCGCATCCACTTCCAGAGCTGGAGCCGGGACCGGTTCACCCGCTCCATCAGCGCGACGTCGTCGGACGTCAGACGCCCCGCCTGACAGCGACGACGGGTGTCGACGAGGAGCCCGTCCTTCCCCTCACCCACGCAGTGGCGCCGCAGCAGCTCGTCGACGCGGTCCGCCTGCGTCCTGCCCAGGTTCTCCACCAGGGGCGTGGGCTGGATGCCCAGCTCCTCCAGTTGGTTGGGCGTGAGCGGCACCGGCGTCGGACTCATGCCCGCGCGCGCGAGCCGCTGCTCCACGTCCTTGAACGAGCCCGAGGCCTGCTCCTCGAGCGCCGTCGCGCGGTCCACCATGACGATTTCCGGGGCGCTGATGCACCCGGGAGCGGCCAGCGCGGCCACCAGCAGCAACCCGCGGTGTTTCATGGCGCGGCCTCCAGGGAGGGAACGGATTTGATGAGCTGATCGACGATGGGCCCCATGGGAATGCCCCGGATGTCGTTGATGCTGAGCAGCTTGGCCAGACCGCCCATGGTGATGCTCAGGCTGCCAAAGCCGTGGTTGAAGCTCACTCGCACGTGCTCCGGATAGCCCAGGCTCAAGGCATAGCGGACCCGGTTGGTGGCGGGGTCCACGTGGCGAGGGTCCTCCAGGTCGAGCAGGTCGAGCAGGTGCCGGTTGCCGATGCGCAGGATTTCCGCGCGGCCGTTGATGCTGCGGTCCTTGGCGGAGATGACCATGGCGGCATTTCCGTCGAAGGGCTCGCCGTGCGAGGACTTCACGCCGGTGGCCCGCACGCGCGCCTCCAGCGTCGACTGCTTTCCCTGCCAGTCCAGGAGCCACTGTCCGGTGATGCGCCCGCCGCGCACGCCCATCTCCAATTGGGTCATGGAGACCACGTGCTGGTTGATGGCCAGGTTGCCCGCCAGCGGTGAGATGGAGACCTGCGGCGTGGTGATGCGGGCCACCGACACGAACCCGCTGCGCGACAGCAAGGGGTGCTGGTCGGCGAACCGCAGCATCGGGTACGGGTTCACGTCGATGTCGTCCAGGAGCCGCACCTGGCCCTCGGTGAACTGGAAGTTCTCCGTGAGCGGGACGTTGCCGTCGAGCGCCTCGACGGCGATTCCCTGCTCGGGCAATCGGACGTTCACGTTCTGGAACAGCAGGCTGGAGAAGGTCCGGAAGGCCACGAGGTCGGGAGACGCCACCCGGAACTCGACCGCGACCTTGCCGCTGCTCTCCAGGCGACCGGGCTGCGCGAGCTTGGACAGGTCCTGCGACAGTTGTCCCCGCAGCGCCAGGCGTCGGCGCTCCTCGCTGAGGTCCAGCCTGCCTCTCACCTTGAGCTCGGTGCTCGTCCCACCATTGGACAGGAACAGGTCGGGGACATGGATGACGCCCGAGGCCTTGCGGCGCGCGGTGAACGACAACGTCAGGTCCTGCACCGGATAGGGCAGCGCCGGCTTCTGCTCGAGCGTGCGCGCCTTCAGGTTCTGCTTCACCTCGATTTCGTCCGCCTCCCACTGGTCGGAGAAGGTGAAGGTGGCGTCGTGGGACAGGTCCGCGAAGGTGAACCGACGGTCCCGCAAGCCGACCGTGAGCTTCTCCGCGGTCAGGTCGCCGTGGACGCTCCGGCGAGGTCCATCGATGCGCGACTCGACGACCCAGCGCACCGCGGGAAGGTTGATGGAGAGGGCATCCTCTCGCCAGCGGATGCCGAGCGCGTCCACCACGGCCTTCCCCTCGAAGCCCACGCCCCGCAGCGGAGGAGGCATCAGCCGCACCTCTCCCTCGGAGGTGATGTCCTTGAAGACGCCGAACAGGGTGCCGTGCACGTCGAGCTTCAGCGCGAACTTCGAGGCATCCACCGCCGCGGGCACATGGAACCGGGCCAGGAGCTTTGACAGGGGACCCAGGGGCGGAAGGTCCGCCGTCACATCGCCGCGAAGCGCACGGGCCTTCCGGTCGAAGGACAGCGCGACATCCGCCCCGCCCTTGAGCCCTTCCTTGCTGGTGACGACCAACCGGAGCGCCGGCTTCCGGCGGTCCAGTTCCAGGGTCATGAACTGGTGCTGGGTCCCCACCTCGAGCTCACCGGCGCGCAGCCCTTCGACCCGCGCGTCCAGTTCGCCCTTGTGTCGCCACGCATCTCCCCGTGAGTTGAGCACGAGGGCGATGTTGCTGGCCGTCACGTCGTCCCAGACCGGCCGCTGCACGCGCAGCTCCGTCCGGTGGTCCAGGCGAGGCGAGGGAGAAAAGAGCGCCGTCACCGTGCCCTTGGACGTCAGGTCCACGCCCAGCTCCTTCCACCCCAGACGCGCGGCGATGTCGTTGGGGATGAAGGGCCGCGCGATGACGAGGTCCGGCGTCTTGAGGGCCAGGGTGTACGCCACGTCGTCCGTTCCCTTGGTGGCATCCAGGGACGCATGCACCGCGCCGACATCGAGCGTCACGCGGGCATGGGCACGGCTGCGCCCCGGGTCGTCGGGCAGCGGGAACACCTCCGACGCGTCCAGCTTCAGGTGCACGGGGCCGTTCAGCACCTCGCGGCCATCCGCCATGACGACCTGGAGCGCGCCCACGGGCAGGTCCGCGCTCAACGCGAAGGGCGGCTCTTTGGCCAACGGGGCTCGGAGCTGGAAGCCCATCCGTTCGGCCTTCGCGTGGACACCCGAGGCACGGACGTCCAGCGCATCCACCGTGGCGGACAGCGTCGCGTCCCCCGCGACCATGAGCGGAGACGAGGGCTCCGGCCGCAGTTGGTGTCCCTTCAGCTCGCCCTGGGCCTTCGGGACTCGCAACGTGGTGGGCCCGTCGACCGCCAGCCCCCGCAGCGCGAAGGTCAGTTGAGCGGACAGCCCCTGCTTCGAATCGGGCGTCGCGACCAGGGAGACGCGTCCATCTCCGAGCGCCACGTGAAGCGCGTCCTGGGCCATCCGGAGCGAGGTGACGTCGACATCGAGCCCGAGCTTGCCCTGGGTGCCCAGGGTCGGCATCGCGCCCAGCGTGACGTCCCGCGCATCCAGGTGCGCCTTGCCGCGTTCGAGGGTGGCGGGTCGCCACTCGGAGGGAACCGCCTGCGACAACCGTCCGAGGTCCACATCCGCCAGGGCCCGCGTCACGACCACGGGCAGGTCCGCCGCATCCGGAAGCACCGCCAGGACTTCCACCTGTGCGCTGTCGGTCAGTCGGGTGCGCTCCAGCTCGATGATGCTGTGCCGCTTCTCGGCATCGAACCGCGCCGACACCGCGCCATGCAGCAGGGTGCGAACGGTGAACCGCGAATCGAAGGTCTGCCGCGTGACATCCAGGTCCACCTGGGCGCGAGCGGCCTCGGCCCCTGCCTCCACCGACAGGGCCAGCTCCAGCGCGGCCACACCCGTGGGAGCGGCGGGGCCTTCACGGCTCAACTCCAGGGGAAGCGGAGCACCGGTCTCGCCCAGCTTCGCGAAGACCTTCCATCTGCCGTCCTGCTCCTTCAGGTCGAGCACGGCCGCGAGCCCGCGCAAGGACCAGCGGTCCACGACCTCGCCGCTCCGGACGCGGACGTAGGTCACCGACACGCCCGATACCTCGACCTTCCCGACGGGAGGCGCCGAAGCCAGGAAGGAAGCGAGCTGCCGCGAGGTTCCAAGAGGTGCTTCAGTGGGCAGTGGCTCCGGGGTTGCCTCGGGCTGCGTCAGGAGCGTGAGGGACGTAGGGCCCGCGTCGTCAGCCACCAGGACGACGGTCACGTCCCGCAGGGCCACCCGCTCCACCAGGGTCTTCCCACCGAGGAGCGAGCCCGGCGACCACCGCGCCTCCAGCGTGCCGACGCGCAGCAGCTCGGGCGCCAGGCCTTGAAACGGCGCCGGCGTCCGCACCACCAATCCTTCGAGTCGCAGCCCCGACAGGATGGCGACGTGGGCCGTCTGGTAGTCCAGTTGCAACCCCGTGGCCGCTTCCACCCTGGGGAGGAGGCGCTGCTTCACCCAGGGGCGGTCGAGGTTGTGCAGCACCACCCACGCCGTGAGCAGCGCGAGCGCGGGGAGCACGATGAGCAGCAGGAGCGCGCCCGCGACGATTCGAGCCCACCGCCGACGAGGCCTTTCAGCTCTGGGGGATTCCATGGTGCTCGATGAGGGCGAGCGGCCATCATCTCGGGGAGCCTGGGCGAAGTCGAGCACCCGTTGCGGGCAGGCGAGCGGGCGCGGGGAGGCAGGGAGGGCCGCTGGCGGGCCCCAGGGGCGGAGCGCGGAGATGGTGCACGGCCGTACGGTCCCGCACCTTCGTGGAAGAGCCCCTGCCGCGAGGGATTCAGGGCCCCGGAGGGAAGACTTCCTCCAGGACCTCTGGGTCCTTCACCGCGCCCCGGAAGGACTGCTCCAGCGCATCCGTGAACCACTCCGGCTTCAGGGCGAGCACCAGGTAGCTGAAGCACGCCCGCGCCGGCGTCAGCCCCGTTCCGAGCGGCGTCAGCCACCGCAGGTCGACGGGCATCCCTCGGCGCTGTCGGGTCAGCAGGGCGCGGACGACATCACGGATGAACCGGACGCCCACCACGGTGAGCGGAAACGAGGGCACGTCACACATCCGCCACAGCGCCAGCAGGAAGTCATCGCAGGTGCCCCCGGGAACGGCGAGCACCGCGTCGAGGACCTTGTCGAGCATCCCGCTGGACCAGCGCGGAGTGCCCGTGTCCACGTACATCGCCAGCAACGCCAACCTGCACGCGCCCTGGCGCTCCGACGCCCCGGGAAGGCCCCGCACCCCACCTTCCTCGGACAGGGGCGGGCTTCCCAGTGCGACCAGAACCGGGCCATAGGCCGCCCTGAGCGCGGGCGGCCAATCAGCGATCCGCGCGCGGAGGTCGTCCAGGTGGCCCGAATCACGGGCCCCCAGCAGCTCGGCCTCCGCGCCGTTCTTCAGTGAGGCGAGGTCAGTCATGAAGCAGGACTTTGACCATGGTTCCAGGGTCCATTTCACCACTCTGCACGCGCCGGATGATTTCCTCCGTCCGGTGGTGGCCACCCGACAGGCTCAATCCCCCCTTCGCCCCGCTGGCGCTGATGGGGTCGTCGAGCCGGAACATGATCAGGTCGTCGTTGCTCATCTTCAGGATGCCCCCGCGCTGGATGTCATTCGTCGGGTGCAGTCGCGTGGCGATGCGCCCCGACAGCTCCCCGGCGGACAGCTCGTAGATTCGGGGATTGAACTCCGCGAGCGTGGGCGGGCGCGGATTCCTGGGGCTGCCGAAACCGCCCTTGGAGATGCGGTACAGGACGCTCTCGGGCAGCTCGTTGAGGGCCACCCGGCTGGCGGCAATCGACGAGATGTTGTGGACCCAGGTGGACAGCTCGCCCACGAAGTAGGTGTGCGCGTGCTCGACCTCGAAGTTGTAGACGGTCTCCGGCCCCGGCAGCGACTGGAGCGAATGGACCCGGATGGGATTGCCCGCCACCGTCTGCAGCGCGTCCCCCGGCGCCAGCATCTGCGCCTGGGTCCAGCCCCGGCCCTGGACCCAGAAGGGGTGCTCGGCGGTGACGCCCAGCGCCTCCAGCGACCCGGCGTCCTCGGAGATGAGCTCCAGCAGCAGCACGGCCCGGTCCGGCTTGACGAAGGTGCGTGACACCTGGTGCCAGCCGGGCTCCTGCGTCTCCTCGTCCCATGCCCAGACCCAGTCTCCCTCTCGGACCTCCTCGATGGACACCGGCCCCGCGAGCGCGAGCACCGGTGTGCCCGCGACGAAGCAGCCTCCGCCCAACATGATGGCCCGGGCATAGGAGGTCGTGCTGGAGCCAGCCATCCGCAGCGCCATGGCTCCGTCGACGATGGCGGCCCGGAAGGCGAACTTCGCCACCCGACCCACGCCGCGCGTCAGCAGGTCCACGGCCACGAACTCCAGGCCGACCTTCACCACCTCGCCTGTCATGCGCCGGTAGTGCTCGAACCGCGCCATCTGCCATTCGTGCTCGGTGCCGTAGTACGTCCCCAGCGTGGGCTGGGACAGACCGTGCTGGGCCATGTAGCGCGGCAGGTTGCCGGGCTGCTGCCGGACCAGGGCCTTGTGCTGTGCCTCCAGGCTGCTGGTGCCGTTCTGGTCCGCGGAGCGAGACAGCTCCGCCGGAGGCCCCCCCCACTCCGCCGCGCCCGCGCCCGCCTCCAGGTTCGGCGGCTGGTATCGCGGCGCCCGGACAATCGTCTCGCCTCCATCCGGCAGGTCATCCCCCTGCGCCTGGAAGCCCGTCGGGTCCGTCCACCGGAGCGGGTTGTTCAACGTGTAGGCGTAGCGGTTGTAGGACTGACCGTCATGCGGGAACTGGACGAAGGGGTCCGGCGTGAGGAAGCGCGCCGTCTCCGGGTCGTAGATACGCCCGCCCATGTTCACCAGGCCGAACTCGTCATCGGCCTCGTGTCCCGTGAAGCCCTTCTTCACCGAGCTGGTTCCCACCGACGCCGCCACGGGCAGCGCGTGCGGCATCCGTCCGGCGCCAAAGGGCTCGAACTTCATCCGCTCCCCGTCGAGCACGTTGCCCAGGGCATCCACCACGCGCTCGGTGGAGCCCAGGTGGTCGCCCAGCAGGTACAGCGTCTGGTCCGCGCCGCCGTCCGTCCAGACGACCTGCGCGACGGTGCGCGGGCCGCCCGACACATGGAAGACGTGCTGCGTCTGGCCGCCCTGCTGACGCTTCTCGTAGAGGCCCCCCACGTACGTCGTGACACCGCCCAGGCTGCTGCGCTTGAGCACGCGCCCCTGGCCACCGTCGTACTTGAAGCTCACCTCGCGGCCCGTGCCAGTGATGCGCCGGGGCAGGTCGAACGCGGTGTAGGTCACCGCCCGGCTCGGCGCGCTCACCTGGTTGCCGTTCGCGTCGTAGCCGTAGGCTCCCGCCTGCGTCTGCTTCACCGCGTGGGGCCCCGCTCCCGGGCCGGTATACGTGCTGGTGGTCGCCGTCCCGGTGCCTTCCAGCACGCGGCGCTCCAGCAGGTTGCCCAGGTCGTCGTAGTGGTACTCCAGGGCGGACCGGCGGCAGTTCTGGAACACGGTCCACTTCTTGAGCCGGTCCAGGGTGTCGTACTCGAAGTCCTCCGTCGTCCGGGAGAGCACGTCGTTGCGGTTGAGGAGGTTGCCCTCCAGGTCCCACTCGTAGGCCAGGCCCTGGAGCGCGGTGGCGCCACGCTTCGAGTCGATGAAGCGCAGCCGGCCCCTGGGGTCGTGACGGAGGTGCGTCACCACGTCGTTGCCCAACTGCTCCTGCGTGAGCTGCCCCAGGTCGTCGTACCCCTGCGCCGTCCAGTACGCCTTGGGCTCGGTGGGGGAACGGACCTCCTTCAGGAAGCCGTAGTCCGAATAGGAATGGACCACGGAGAGGCGCCGGGCGCCCGCCTGCGGGTACTGCACCGTGGCCAGCCGCCCGTTCGCGTCATAGGTGCGGTTGACGGCGTAGGCGGAGCCCTCGATGTTCCAGGTGCTCTGCTCCAGTTGGCCCTTGATGTTGTAGAGGTGCGCGACGGTGACACCGTCCGGGCTGGTGGAGCTGGTAATCGCCCCCTTGAGCGAGGTGTCCCACTCCAGGGCGTACTGGCCATCCGGCGTCGTCACCCGCTTCTGGCGGCCCAGCGCGTCGTACTCGTCATAGACCGTCTGTCCGCCCTTCCCATCCGTCTCCAGACGAGGGTCGCCGAAGGCGTTGTAGAGGGTGGTGCTCACGCCCGAGTCTGGGTCCGTCACCTGCGTCCTGCGGCCAAGCACGTCGTGCTCGAGCACGACCGAGTTGCCCGCGGAGTCGGTCACCTGGCGAAGCACGCCGAAGGGGCCGAAGGCATACGTCGTCCGCAGCTCCCGTCCGGTGGCCTCATAGGCACTGCTGGCCACGAGCTGACCGATGGCGTTGGACTCCGTGGTCGTCTTGTTGTTTCGCTCGTCCAGGCGCGTCGTCTTGCGGCCGTCGTACGTATAGGTGACGGCGCCCCCTTCCGGCGCGGTGAGGCTCAGCGGACGGTCCATCAGGTCATACGTGGCCACCGAGTAGCGCACCGGGGCCACCCCGGAGTACGGCCTCGACACGTTCACCTTGCGGCCCAGCGCGTCGTAGCTGCTCAGCACGGTGACGATGCGGTTGTCGAAGCCCCGCGTGTCACGGCGAATCTCGCGGCCGAGGTTGTCGGCGGTGACGGCCGTCTGCTGACCGCCCACCACCTGCGTGGTGACCTTCAGCCAGCCCAGGGAGTCCGCGCCGTAGTTGACGAGCTCCGTCTCACCCGACGGCGCGACGGTGCTGCGAAGCCGTCCGAAGCCGTCGTAGCGGTGATGGGTGAGCAACCCGTTGGAGTCCTCGATGACCAGCGGAATCCCAAGCCCGGGGTGATAGGCCATGCGATTGCGGTGCCCCTGGGCGTTGAAGGTGGTGGCCGGAAGCAGGTGCTCCACCGCGTCGTAATGCGTGCGCTCCACACGCGTCGTGCCCGAACCGGTGCGCGACACCTGCTCCACCAGTCCGAAGGCATCCCGTCCGTACAGGGTGGTCAACGTCACGTCCGCGCCGCCCGTCGGTTCCATCACGGTCTGCTGCAGCAGGCCCCGGCTGTCGTACTCGTGTGTCAGCACCCGCGTCTGGGTGCGCAGGTCGGCGGTGGTGCTCGTCACCACCACCCGGCGAGGCAGGCCCATGAGCCAGTTCGCCACGAGGTTGTCGATGATGGGCACCTCCGTCTTGGTGTGCCAGGAGCGCCCGGTGAGCGCCCCCGCCAGCACCTCGTCATCGAACTGGTCGGTCGTGGTGGCGTTGCCGTGCGCGTCCTGCGCTTGCAGCTGCCGGCTGCGTCGCGTCAGGGGCAGCGTCGTCCCCGTGCCTTCCCGATACTCGTCCGTCACCTGGTTCGCGTAGAGGAAGGGCCGGCCTCCCGCGCTGGTCGCCACCGTGTAGAGGTGGCCGCGCTGGTGCTCGTGCCGGACGCCCGTGGCGAGCGTCAGCGCCGTCGCCTCCGTCGCGGGAATGAACGAGCGCAGGTACAGGCCGCTGGTCCGCGACTGGTTGTCATAGGTGGTCACCGTCGTGGCGTTCGTCTGCCGGTTGATGAGCGTGCGCTTGCCGAAGCCCTGCCAGCCATGGCCCTGGACGTCCGTGCGAGCGGCCTCATAGGCGTAGAAGAACTTGTTGAAGTTGCTGGTGCGCGTCCCGTCGTCGACGCCCGATTCGACGACGACCCACATGTTGCGCGGACACTGCTGCGGGTAGACGCAGGTGCCGGGGGTGTGGATGCGCGGCTGTCCCGACGCGGCCGGCTGCTGCAGGAAGTGCTGGTAGCGCGCCGTCACGGCCTTGCCATGCTTGCCCACCCGGACGGCCGTCAGCGCGTCCGGCAGCTCGCCCTGGCGCAGGTACACGCGGAGCACGCCGTAGGCCTTCTGCTGCGCCACGGGGACCGAGAGGTCGTCCTCCACCTGGATGATGTCGGCGAGGCCGTCTCCGTTCGCGTCGAAGACCTGGGAGAAGCGCTGCCCGTAGCCGAAGGGCTTCGCGACGGAGGTGCCTCCCGTCGAGTGGCCCACGGGGATGTCCAGCTCCCGCGGCTCGAAGTGGTCATCCCGGCCCAGCAGCACCCACACCTTCGCGCGGGTCTCCGTTCGGCCGCTGTAGTCCCCCGCGTCCGTCACCAGCAGGTCCTGCCGACCATCGCGGTCGAAGTCCATCACCCGCACGCCGGGGTCCAGGCCGCGAGGATTGGGGCGAATCCACGAGGGGCTCAGCTCGTGCCTCGCGTCCAGGTTCTGCGCCACGGGCGGCATGAAGCCGTTGCCCGTGTTGATGGAGATGAGCAGGTCGCCGTAGAGCGTCCCGTGCGAGTCGGTGTCGCGGTCCCTCCGGCTGCTCACCGCATCCGCGAGGCCGTCGCCGTTGATGTCCACGAACCAGGTCCTGTTGTAGTGCCAGCGCCAGTTGAGCGAAGGCGAGGACGCCACCGGCACCGCGGACAGCCCGGCGTCGGCGTACCGGTATGCAGCCGCCGCCCCCACGCCCACCGCGAGGTACTGCGCGGAGAAGTCGTCGTCCGTGCGGGTGTCGGCGGTGCGCACCAGCACCTCGGTGCTGCCATCGCCGTCCACGTCGACGGTGTAGCCCGCGTGGTCCACGCCCGAGCGCAGCGGCACCTGCGTATACGCCGACAGCGCGAACCCGCCCTGGTTCATCCGGTAGCCCCAGTCATAGGGCTGCGGGGACTTGGTGGAGCGGAACAGCTCCGGCAGGCCGTCACCGTTCATGTCCGCGACCTGCATCACCGGGACGCGGACGGGGGTCGTGGACGTCGCGGCCTCCCACCAGAACTGGAACGTCTCCGCCGCCTGGATGTTGGCCGCCTCGAACGCCGAGCCGTTGAAGCGATACAACTGGTAGTAGCCGTTCTGTCCGCTGGCGTCCGCGCGCTGGAGCGCGACGACCTCCGACACGCCGTCGCCGTTCATGTCGACGATGCGCAGGTCGTCGTCGCCATTGCCCGTCTTGGACAGGGGGAGCTGGGCGTTGATGGGGGGGCCGAAGACGCCCGCGCTGGCGGCCAGACGGTAGTACCAGACAGAGTCACCCAGGCTGACCGTGTTGCCATAGACGGGGTCGGAGATGATGCGGGCCTGGTCGTTGCGGCGGTAGAGCAGGTCATCCCGTCCGTCGCCGTTGATATCCAGCGTGTGGAGCGTCCAGAAGTCCTGGACGCCCGGAATGATCTGCCCACCCAGGGTGGCGTCCGGAGCCCCCAGCGTCTTGACGTCGCGGATGGGGACGTAGTTGCCACCCACGAGCTCCGTGGCCGTCACGGCCTGGAAGTCACGCAACTGGACGACGGGGTCATCACAGTCGTTGTCCGGGCTGGCGCTGCAGTCCACGCCCTCCGTGTAGCTGAGCTCCACCGGGTCCCGGCAGATGCCCTGGCCGTCACATTCGAACACGCGATCAAGCAAGCTCCTGCGGGTGACGCGGGCGACGCGGTAGCTCAGCTCGTAGGCGCGAAGCAGCACGTCATTGCGCGTCGTGGGCGTCGAGGCCAGGCCAGGTCCATACATCTCGATGCGCGACAGCCGCTTGGACGCGCGCAGCTTCAAGCCCGACACGAAGCGCACCTCCGAGTCCGGACGGGCCGCCACCGGATAGACGAAGCGCACGCTGCGACGGCGGAGGTTGTCCGTGGTGTCGCTCGCGTGGCCCGTGTAGTCGATGCGGTCGGGCACGTGCTCGTAGCCACTGCTCGCGTTGCCATCCAGCACGTAGCGGATGCGCAAATCATTGCCGGCGCGGTCACGGACCTCGGACAACGCCCAGCTCAACCGGACGGTGGTGTCGGGGCCCTGAGACACCACCCCGGTCGCCGGGTCCGTCGTGAAGCTCATCCGCTGCCCCTCCAGACGGGAGAGGGTGGTGGCGTGCTTGCCGTAGGACAGGATGCGACCGTCCTTCGAGTACACCTCGAAGTAGTCGGGAGCCCCCGTGCCGTCGATGTGGGCGAGCACCTTGGAGAACGACTCCACCTCCGTCCGGTACTCGATGAGCGAGCCGCTGCTGGCGACAACCACCAGTCGCTTGCCATCCAGACAGAAGGCGTCCTCCGGGAGGAAGCGCACCGGGGCCGTCAGCCCGTCCTGGGCAAAGGTCTTCCGGCAGCGCATGACCTGCGAGAAGCCATTGACCGCCCAGCCCACGCCCACCAGCCCATTGCCCGCGCGGCTGTGGTAGCCGAGCGACAGCTTCGGCTCCAGGCCCGCGCGGCCCTGAGGCACCCAGAGCGGGAAGCCATAGGACGCCGCGCCGTCCGAGGTGACGTTGAAGTTCGCGTCCACCTGCCCTGGCGTGGTGCCGGTGGACTTCGTCTCCGTGTGCATCATGGAGAAGGGAGGAATGACGAGCGGGTCATCATTGAGCACCCGCTCTCGCGACTGTCCCAGCTCGGATTCTGGGGCAGGGCTCTGCTGGGATGACCCACAACCTCCCGAGCCGTGGAGCAGGGAGACGCTCAACACAAGCATCGACGTGAAGCGCTTCATTGCCACTTCCTTGCGAGTCCTTTGGACCCGGATTGGACCTACGGCCTGAATGGTCTGGAACACGTTGAAGGCAGCCTGAATCCGCGCGTCTTCCGACGCGGGTTCCGCTACCCGCCCTGGCTCATCCCGCAGGGGCCGCAATCCAGCGTCCCACCGCAAGTGTCCGTGATGACGCCGCAGTCCACGGCCTGCTGAGCACACGTCCTGGGCGCGCACGCCCCCACGCACACGTTGTTGTTGCAGATCTGCCCGGCGCCGCAGGCACCGCAGCTCAGCGTCCCGCCGCAGCCATCCGGGATGGAGCCGCAGTTCCTGCCCTGGGCCGCGCAGCTCGTCGGCGTGCAGGAGCAGGAGCCCAGGTCACTGCGGCAGATGTTGCTCTCGTCGATGGTCCCATCACAGTCATCGTCCAGGCCGTTGCACGCCTCGGGAGGGGCATTGCAGACGCCGGACCAGGAGCCCGTCGCACAGGCCTCCGTGGAACCAGGGCACGCGCCTCCGGGGCCCACACATTCACGCGTGAGGGTGTTCGTACCCTGGCCGGGGGCATTGTTGACGACGCCGTCCTGGTCATCGTCACATCCGTTGCAGAGCTCCGTGGTGGGCGTGTCACGAGTACAGGGCCCCACGGTGCCATTCTCCCGGCACCACCGCTTCGCCGAGTAGCCGCTGCAGTCATCCGCGCAGGAGAGATACTGGGTCCCCACCTGGACCTTGCAGACGAGCTGTCCGCTCACGCAGTGGAGCTTGCCGAAGCACCCGTTCTGCTGGGCGTCACAGAGGATGGTGGGGACATAGTCCTCGTCAATCTGTCCGTCGCCGTCGTCGTCACACCCGTTGCAGATGTCGTCCTGGGCCCGATAGGCCGTGCAGGAGGTCCCGATGACATTGCCGGTTTCGGAGCAGAAACGAGTGCCCGAGCGTCCACACACGGAGCAGGCGGTGGTGGACGAACCGTCGTATTCGCACGGCCCCCAGTAGTCGTCACAGGTACGGGTGCCCTGGCAGGTCCCCTTGCTGCACTCCTGGGTCGCTCCAGACGGATAACACGTAGCCCACGCCTCGGCGGGGACCAGTCCCAGGAGGAGCGCGAAGCCGCTCAGGAGGAGAGGGAGATACCGCCGGAGGATGCCCTCGGCCCCGGGAGACTGGCGTGGGCCGGGAACCGCATCACGGGACAACGGAGGCAGCACTCCGCTCACAGCAGGAGATGGGAAGGTGCGCATGGTGTACCTGTCATACGAAGGGCTCCCGGTTTTCTGGTCGTCCCTCCCGCGCGGCGCACCTCCAGCGCCACTCGAAGACCTTCCAGCCCGTACCGCTATTCCTCGGCGTCGTTGGCGAGCAGCGCGTCAGGGTCCGTGAACAGCTCGTCGGCGCGCTCCGACAGCGCCAGGCGCTGCAATCCCTCGTTGGCGCCCTCACCCGCGAAGTCACAGGGCAGGTCGCGCAGCAGGAAGGCCTTCTCGGAGGACCTGACCGTTTCGGGCAGCTCGCCGTGGGTGTAGTACGTGTGGCTGGGGATGCGGATGGGTTCGTTGGTGTTCTGATACCGCTCCGTCACCCGCGGCAACACTCGCTCGGAATCAGCGCTCCTCCGGCCGTAGGCGGCCTCGGTCATGTCGAAGCGGAGGAAGCACTGGTCCTCGCGTGTCGGCAGGAGGAGTTCGTCGAAGCCGTAGGGGACGTCGACGGAGTAGTAGATGACAGTGCCGGACGTGGGGTCCGTCAGCTTCACCTTGTGAGGGCCGCGACTGACCTCGAAGACGAGGTGGTCGTTGTCCTTGCTCAGCTCCGGCATCGGCTTCCCGTCCACGGCGAGCTCCACGGCGCTGTCTGCCACCGTCAAGACGTGCAGCCTGCCGACGCCGAGCGCCTGGTTGAGCACGGACGCGAGGCCCGCGCCGACGAACCCGACGACCACGACCACCACGGCGATGATCTGCACCTTGCGCACCACGAGGACCCCCATTCCGGGTCGACCGACGACCCGTGCGCGCGGGACGATAATCCACTCCCCGGGCGCCTGTGGAAAAGGAGGAGCGCTCTCCATGCGACCTGGCGCCCCTGTGGGCAGCGCGCACAGGAGCCCCGGCTACTTCTCGATGCTTCGCGGCGACGCCTCGAAGGCCGCGATGCGGGCGAGCTGCTCGCGCGCCACGTTCAGGTTCGTCCCCGCGACGGCATGGGCCAGTCGCTGGAGCCACGCGGCCCCCGTGTGCCGCTTCGTGAGCCATCGACTGCCCACCACCATGATGGCCAGGAACACGAGCCCGAAGAGCACGTTCGCCGCCAGGTAGCCTGTCCCCAGCACCCGATAGGCGTCCACCCCGGCAAGTCCTCGCAGCCCGACGATGAGCAGCGGCGTCCACAGGAGCGGCGACAGCCACAGCACCCACTGTGTCGTGCGGACCGTGGACGCCCTCAGCGACTCCACGCCGGCCTGGAGCTGGGTGATGGGCGCGGCGTAGTCGAGCGCGCCCACGCGCAGCCACTGGCGGGCCGCGACGGCCGTGAGGACGAGCGCCACGCCATCAAGCAGGAGCGCGGGGACGACGAACCGGGGCTCGCGCACGTTCGCCGCGATGAAGGCCCCCAGCGCGACCAGGCTGACCAGCCCCATCACCAGCTCGAATCCCAGCGACCATCGCAGCCGCCCCATCATGGTCCGCGTCCCCTCCAGCTCCGTCGCGCGCAGCAGCCGTCGGTTGAGGCGAATCACCTCGTCCAACCGCGCGTCATCCGCCTGCCAGCACTTCTGGAAGTCATCGAGTTCCATCGTCAGGTCTCCTTCGTCGTGTCGGTTGAGAGGCTGCGCATGTCCGCGCGCAGCCGGTCCTTCAGGCGGCCGATGCGAGTCGAGACATTGGTGGTGCTGATGCCGAGCACCTCGGCGATGTCCGCGTGGCCGTGGCCATCCAGGTACAGCATCGCCAGGGCCTTGCTCAGGTCATCCAGCTGGGAGATGCACTGGTACAGGAGCGCGAGGTCCTCCGACGGAGGCCCCTCCACGTCCCGAGCCACCTCCAGCATCTCCTGGCTCTCGGGCGCGAGATGCCGCTTCCGGGTGCCCTCCCTCCGCTGGAAGGAGATGGCCACATTGAGCGCCACCCGGTACATCCAGGTCGAGAACCGGAGCCGGTCGTCGTAGCGGGGAAACGACTGCCAGAGCTGGGCGATGGTCTCCTGGACCAGGTCGTCTGGCTCCACCCCGGGGCCGCCGTAGACGCGGGCGACCTTGTAGAGGATCCGCCGGTGCGCCTCCAGGAGGGCGAGGAAGCGGGAATGTCGGTCAGGTTCGGCCATCGAGGGTCCAGAGGTTGCGAGGGCGCGAGTGACGCGTCCATCGCCTTCACCCCATGGTTCGCGCCAGGAGGCGGAATCTCACACCGGCCCCTCTCTTTTCCGCTCGGGCCAGGCACGCCGGCACCGCCAGCCAGGGCGGCTGCCGCTGTGCCACCTCGCCTCCTTTGACGCCCTTTCGGACGGGTGCGTTCCCCACGGTGGGATAGGGTGCGCCGCCATGACCTTCTCCACCCTCGGTCTCTCGGACGCGCTCGTCCGCGCGATGAGCGACCTCGACTGCCTCGACCCGACCCCTGTGCAACGCGCGGCCATCCCGGCGGTGCTGCGCGGCGGTGACGTGTGGGCGTCGGCACCGACGGGCTCGGGGAAGACCGCCGCCTTCGTACTGCCGCTCCTGGAGGCCCTGGCCCAGAGCCCTGGCGGCAATCCCCGGCGGACCCGCGCCCTCATCGTCGTTCCCACCCGCGAGCTCGCCGCGCAAATCGCCGATGCCGTCGAGCAACTCGGTCGCCATCTGCCCCGGCGCCTGAAGACGTGCCTCGCGGTCGGCGGCGTCTCCATCAACCCCCAGATGCTGGCGCTGCGCGGAGGCGCGGACCTCATCGTGGCCACGCCGGGCCGCGCGCTGGACCTGGTGGACCAGAACGCGCTCCGGCTCTCCACCGTGGAGACCCTGGTCCTCGACGAGGCCGACCAGCTCCTCTCGTTGGGCTTCGCCGACGAGCTCACGCGCCTGCTCGCCCTGCTCCCCAAGCGCCGCCAGAATCTACTGTTCTCCGCCACCTTTCCGCCCGCGGTGGGGAAGCTCGCCGAGCAGCTGCTGCACGAGCCCACCCGCATCGACATCCAGCCAGAAGCCCTGCCCGGCGCGGACCTCGTCGTCCAGCGCGCCATCGAGGTCGACGCGGGCCGGCGGACGATGCTGCTGCGTCACCTGCTGGAAACGCACGCCTGGTCCCACGTCCTGACCTTCGTGGCCAGCCGCTATGGGTCGGAGCACGTGGCGATGAAGCTCAACCGCGCCGGCATCACCGCGGCGCCGCTTCACGGAGAGCTCAGCCAGGGAGCACGCACGCGCGCGCTCGCGGACTTCAAGGCGAAGCGCGTGCAGGTCCTCGTCGCCACGGATGTCGCCGCGCGCGGCATCGACATCGTGCAGCTCCCCGCGGTCGTGAACTACGACCTGCCGCGCTCACCCGTGGACTACGTGCACCGGATTGGCCGCACGGGCCGCGCCGGCGAGCCGGGCATGGCCATCAGCTTCATCAGCGCGGACACGCAGGCGCACTTCCGGCTCATCGAGCGGCGCCACCAACTGCGCCTCGTGCGCGAGCAGCTCCCCGGCTTCGAGCCCGTCGACGTCCCCACCCCGCCCCTGGACGTGAATGGCGGCGTGAAGGGAAAGCGCAAGAGCAAGAAGGACAAGCTGCGAGAGGCCGCCGCCGAGGCCGCGAGCCGCCCGCCGTCGCGCCGCAAATAACGGGGCCATGAATCGAAGGCGGGAAGATCCGCGAACGCCTTCGTTCCTCTGGGGCACAACCCGGAGGTTTCATGCAACGCGGTGCATTCCTGTTGGCTCTCGCCAGTCTCATCCCCACATGGGCCCTGGCGGCGCCCCACGTCACGAGGCTTCCTCCCCAGAACGCCGCGGTCCACTGCGCTCCCGGCGCGACGTGTACCCAGCCCACGGTGGACGGCTGGGTTCCGCCGATGGAGTACGCCGACGGCAAGAAGTTCCCGTTGCAGGACTACGTGAACGGTGGCCCCAACGGCGAGCTCTACCTGTTCGTCAGCGACAACGCTGAATACACCTCGGACGAGTGCAACTTCGGAGTCCCCAATGCCGGGGGAATTCCCTCGGTCCAGACCAACCCCTGCCACTCGCAGACGCTGTTCATCGGCATGCGCCTGCCCCGGCCCAAGGACGCCAACGGGAACTTCCTGGACGCCTCCGGCATCATCGACGTCTGGCTCGATGCCCAGCGCGACGCCACCATCAACCAGGTCGCCGGGGCGAACATGCCCCGCTCCGAGGACCGTCACCTCCAGCTTCGCTACTCCACCGGCCCGAACGGAAACACCACGCTCTCGCAGCGGATGGGCAACAACGCGAATGGATGGATGGCGCTGACGGCCCCCAACCAGGCCTGGGCCACCAGCGTCACGGTGGCGACCCCGGGCGCGCAGCCGTCCCGCGTACACATCGAGTTCGCCGTGAAGCTGCGCTCGAGCGTGCCGCCCATCGCCGGCAGCGAGCCGCTGTCGGCGCTCGTCCGCAAGCTGGGCCTCGGCCTCCAGAGCACCGTCTTCTCGGTGGCCGGCGCCACGCAGAAGGTGGGAGGCGGCACCTTCCCCAACGTGAAGAACCAGCCGCCCGTCAACTTCATGCCCTCCACCTGGGAGACGCTCGAACTCAAGGAGCCCGTCTCCATCCCCCTGAGCTTCACGATGTGGAACGTGGGGCAGATGCCCGATGCGACCTTCTGGGTCAGCGACGGGGGCTCGGGAGAAATCGACACCGTCGCCGCGAAGATTTTCAGGAAGGAGGTCGCCTGCATCTCCGAAATCTGGATGTCCCATGAGCGCGGCGAGCTCATCGAGAAGGTCAACGCGCTGCGCGCCATCGAGTCGCTGCCACCCATGCAGGCCGTCACGGAGCTGAACGACGACGTCCTCAAGCTGGCCACCGAGAGCACGGGCCTGGTGCTGTTGTCCTCGCGGCAGATTCTCGAGGGAGGCGTGCACCACTTCCCCTCGCACATGTGCACCGGCAATGACTGCCTCCAGGACAAGGGCGTCATCTGGGCTCGCATCGCCACCCCCGCCGCGACCGAGCCGGTCATCGTCATGGAAGAGACCGGCGCATCCAGGGTCTCCACCGCGACGGACTACGGCGAGTTCGTCGACGTGTTCTGCACCCACGTCAACGCGGGAGAGAACGTCCCCGGCCCCGACACCGATGCCCGCGAGGACCAGCTCTTCGACATCAAGGCCTACGTTCAGCAGGTGCGGAAGGGCGGGCCCCTGCACGCCAACACCTTCCCGTACCTGCTCGGCGACGACGACATCTTCCCCCAGGGCACCTGGCCGAGCGGCCTGGACCGCCCCGCCTTCCTGCTCGGGGACATGAACACCCTGGGGCCCAAGGCCACCCAGGCCGACTCCAACTTCCCGGCCTATCAAGACATGGTGGGCCCCAGCTTCCTGGCCATCAACCAGCGCACCGAGTTCGAGAAGGCAAACACCCTGTTCTCCGAAGCCCGGGACCTGGCCCGCACCTCGTCCGGCCCGGACCCGATGGCGACCGGGACTTGGCTGAGCAGCCAATGCACGGACCTGGTGACGGACGAGCTGGGCTCCAAGGACCGCCTCGACTACGTGTTGGTGTTCCCCGCCGAGGACACGCTGGAGTTCCCCGCCTATGCCCTGCTCAAGGAGCCCACGGCGGACGTGAAGCCGCACTTCGACCCCGACTCCGGCTTCCTCCTGGAGAGTCCCCAGCAGTTCTTCCAGCAATGCCTGTCGGACCACGCGATGGTGGACGTGAGCGTGGCGTTGACGCGGGTGAAGGATGTCGTGAAGTACAACCCCGCCAAGCCGCACCGGATGGAGTACGCGGTGAAGCAGGTCACGGATTTGGAGACGGAGAGCGGCTGTTGCGCGGACTGGTTCACGCCCCGCGTACACATGACGGCGAATGGCTTCTTCCGGGAGAACGCCTTCCTGAACGTCGTCGAGGACCAGACCATCTACCCGAACTGGCTGGTGCACACCGGCCCTGACAATCCCACGCAGTTCCCTGACCTGCCGGCGAACTTCACGGGGGTGGTGAACATGACGTCGGCCATCTGGGAAGAGGATGTCGGCCCCAATGACCACTACGACTCCATCCCCGAGGGGGGCGCCGGGACGACGGTGGACGAGCGGGACGGCCACTTCAGCTTCTTCGCGGGGTCGGGAATGGTCCGCCGGGTGAAGGGTGAGACGAATCCCAATGATTGGTTCATGGGGCTCGAGCTGATGGGGAGCTTCCTCAATGGCTATGAGAACGGAATGACCCTGGAGACCGAAGGCAAGGACATGGACACCGGCGACAACGCCCGGGTCCGGCACTACATCCAACTGAAGGAGCTCGAGTCCCCATGAGCGCAATGAATCTGAAGTCCGCGGTGCTCGCGCTGCTCCTCGGGGGCACGGCGACCGCCCACGCCGTCGAGCCGATGGTGCCCTACGACAACTTCAACCCGACGGAGTCCAACCCGCCTCGCGCGACGAAGGTGCGCGGCATCGACCCGGCCCGGTGGGCCAGCCAGGAGAGCGGAAGCCGGCAGCAGGCCCTTCGTGAGCTGGCCTTCACCCGCCTGCGGCTGATGAGCCGGTCCAACACGGGCGCCGGACGGTACGGACTGCGCTTCACCCAGCCGTCGGCGGTGACGGCCATCGAGGCGAAGGTTCGCGTGAACAACGCCAGAAGCACGGGTTGCTCGGTCTCCAGACTCGGAGTCGCCCACGGCACGGCGGAGCTGTCCGGTCACTTCTTCAATGCCTCCTCTCCGGGCCGGGGCAGTGCACGCGATGACATCACAGCCGCCATCCGCATCGTCTCCCGGTCGACAGACCCCGTGGGCTCGCAGGAGCTGCGGGTGGAGGCGGCCATCGAGCGGTGCAGGGACGCGTCCTGCACGGAGCGCAGCTCGCTCTTCACCGCGGACCTGGGGCTGATTCACCAGGGCGAACAGGTGAGGCTGCGGGTCCAATGGGACGCGGTGAATGACCGCTTCGTGTTCCAGCGGGACACCCAGCCGGAGGTGCATGGCGCGTACACCGTCGCGGACACCCAGGCTCCCGGAGTCTCGAACAAGGAGTTGGTGGTGACCCATGCCCTGCCCACCTGCGCGAGCGGCAGTCCCAGTCCGCTGGGGTATGTGAATGCATACTTCCATGATGTCCTGGTGAACGAAGCGGCTGCCCCCGCGCTGTGAGGGAGCCCGGGACTGGGGGCATGCTTTGAGCCCCCAGCACCCGTCCTTCCTTGTCAAGGCCCCCTTCGAGGCGGGCTGTTTGATATGTCGATGCCGTGGTTGCTCCCAATCCATGCGAGCGCCACACCCCGAAGGGGGAATCCACATGGGCATCGTTTCGAGAAGTGGCCGGGGCCTGGTCGCCGCACTGGTCGGGGTGGGCGCAATGGCTTCCATCAATTGTGGTGAGGGTCAGGACCTGCCGGAGAATACCCAGGCACAGGTCCAGCAGGAGCGCGCGCCCCTGGATTGCGCCTCCTCCAACACGTGCGCCAGCCTCACGGCCCCCACCGTGGCGCTCACCGCTCCGGCACCGGGCAGCTTCCTGCGTGGCACGGTCACGCTCACGGCGGATGCCTCGGATGACGTGGGCGTCACGCGCGTGGACTTCTTCGACGGGGCCACGCTCATCGGCTCCGCCACCCAGGCCCCCTTCAGTGTGAGCTGGAATACGACGACGGCCTCGGGTCCACGCACGCTGACGGCCCAGGCCTTCGACGCGAATGACGAGTCGGGCACCTCCAGCCCGGTGAGCGTCCTGGTGGACAACTTCGTCCCCATCATCCTGACCGGCTCCCCCCCGTACACGCCCCAGACCCTGAACTACGTGCGCGGCATCGTCAATCTGGGCTGGACGGTGACGGACCAGAACCTCTCGGGCGTCGCCCTGGCGGAGTTCCTCCTGAACGGAAACTTCGTGGCCTCACAGCCCGGCTACTCGGGCTTCACCTACAACTTCACGTGGGATACGCGGGTGCTGGGCAACACCTCCTACAGCCTGACCCTGCGTGCGACCGACCACGCGGGCAACGTCCAGACGAACACCCGGACCCTCATCGTCGACAACGCCCTGCCCTCGTCGTTCCTCTCCGCGCCGGCCAACGGCTCGGTGGTCAGTGGCGTCGTCACGCTGTCCGCCAATGCCTCCGACAGCCAGGCCTTGCTCTATGTTGTCTTTGAAATCGACGGAGTCATACAGACGCCCTATTCAACCACCGCGCCGTTCACGAGGGCGTGGGACACGACGGGAAAATCAGGCACGCATGTGATTGTCGCCATCGCCTATGACCGGGCTGGCAACGGCCGACGCAGCAACGCCGCGACAGTCACGGTGCCCTGAGCCGCCCGCACCGGGGCGGGCCACGGGCGCAGGCGTGGCCCGCCTCGGTGCAATGAAGTGGGCCGCGCCTTGACGCACACTCGCCGTCATGTTCTCGTTGTAAACATGCCAATCATTCATGACGGAGTTGCTCTTCGGCGAGTGACGATTGCGATGACCGCACTCGTCTTCTTGCTCATTCCCGCAGCCGATGCTTCGGCGCAGCCCACCTTGACTTATTTGTCCGCGGCAGCTCCGGGCAAAACGGTCCGCGCCTGGGATTGTTGCAAGGCAAGCGGTTCATGGACTGGAAAAGCCGCGGTCAACGCTCCGGTCAAGTCTTGCGACAAGAGTGGCGTAACAGTGATCAATGCGAGTACGCAAAGCGGCTGCAATGGCGGCTCCAGCTATGCGTGCAATAACAACCAGCCATGGGCCCTGAACCCGACCTTCTCCTATGGATTTGCCAGGGCAGACCTGCCTGGCAAGACCGAGAGTGACACGAGCTGCGCCTGTTACGCGTTGCAGTTCACCAGCACGACCGTGAAGGGCAAGACGCACGTGGTCCAGGTGGTCGGCCAGGGGCCAGGTACCGGGTCGAACTTTTTCGAACTGCTGATACCTGGCGGCGGGGTGGGTCTTTTCAACGGGTGTACGCCTCAATGGGGTGCGCCAAGCTCTGGTTGGGGGGCACAATACGGCGGCATCAGCACCAAAGCCCAATGCGCCCAATTGCCGACTCAGCTGCAGCCGGGCTGCAACTGGCGATTCGATTGGTTTCAGAACGCGGACAACCCCGAGATGACCTTCCGTCGGGTCAAATGCCCGACGGCACTCACCGACAAATCGGGGTGCATCCGAAAGGATGGATGAGAAGAGAGGACAAAGACGCTCTGTTCCGAGCGACTAACGGCGGGTGAACACGCCCAGCTTGTCGCGGTTCCACGCATTGATGGTCAGCGAGAGGACCTTCGTTCGTGGAGCCGCGAAGAGCGCCCCTGAGAACCCGCTCGCGTTCTCACCCGTGGTCTGGAAGTAGAACTCGTCACCGCTGTAGTGAGTGAGCGGGAATCGCTTGCCGGCGGGGCCGACGGTGAAGGACAGCGCACCGTCTCGAAGCGACACGGTGAGGTCACCGTAGACGCGATTCGGATAGGTTCCGACGTAGGCGCCAAGGTTCCGCGCGGGGGTCGGGTTCACCGCGGGCTTGGAGTACTTCGTCTGGTCCGGGGTGATGGGCTCGGCGACGATGGGCGCGAGGAAGGCCAGCCAGTCTCGCGTCGACGCATTGTAGCGGACGATGTCCACGAACTCGGCGGCGATGGCCTCCGGAACACCCCGAGGGTCCGAGTTCGTCAGCACGGCGATGGCCAGCTTCTTGGACGGATAGCCGGTGATGACCGTGGACGCTCCGCGCCCGAAGCCTCCCGAGTGGCCCAGCCGCAGCTCCCCGGTGTCCTCGTAGTCGACGTTCCAGCCCAGCCCGTAGAAGCTCGCCCGTCCCCCCAGCTCCTCCGGACCATGGGTGACATTATTGGGCTTCCAGACGGTCTGCAGCCCTGGCACGTCGACCACGGGGGTCTGAAGCCCCGGGAAGCCGCCCCCCGAAATCAACATCGTCAGCCACCGGGCCAGGTCGCGCACCGACGAGTTCGCGCCACCGGCGGGCGCCTGACCGTCATTGTTGGCGCCGAGGTCCGGCTTCCATTGGCCATTCACCAGCGTGTGCAGCGCCGCCCGGTTCTTGCTCGCCTGAAGGTCCGCGAAGGAATAGGAGGTGCTGCTCATGCCGAGCGGCGCGAAAATCATCTCCCGCGCCAGGTCCTGCCAGGAGCGTCCGGTCGCCGTGGCGAACGCCTGCGCTCCAGCCGTCAGGCCATAGTTGGTATAGGCATAGTTGTCGCGAAACCGCGCCAGGGGATACAGCGCCAGCTTCGAGATGATCTGCTCACCGGTGTAGCCGAGGTCCTCGAGCAGGTCTCCCGCATGGTCGGGCAAGCCACTGCGATGCGAGAACATGTCGGCGACCGTGACGTGCTGCCCCACCCACGCATCGGCGAGCGTGAAGCCCGGACGGAAGGTCTGGAGCGTGTCGTTCCAGTCCACCTTGGCCAACCGCCGCGTCAACGCGGCGGCAATCACCGTGGAGCTCAGCGGCTTGGAGACCGAGGCGAGCTGAAACACCGTGTCCACATCGACGTCCCCCACCACTCCCGCCTGGCGTTCGCCCAGGCCCTTGAGGTACCGGACCTGGCCCTCGTACACCACGGCGACCGCGATGCCGGGCACGGAGGTGGCCGCCTTGTCCTTCTTGACGATGTCGTCGAGCACCGCCAGGGCTCGCGTCACGCCTTCGGCGGTGATCTGCCCGGAGGCCGTGGACGTCGCGGAGGCCACGGCCCTGGGGCCCGGTGCTGGCGCGGCCGCCGTCGAACCCGTCCCGGTGATGGCGGCCCCGACTCCCGCCGCTCCCAGGCCCCGCAGCAGCGTCCTGCGTGCCATTCCCGTCGCCGCCGTCGGTGCTGAACCCTGCCCATCGTCGTGCGCCATGACTCCCCCCTGAAGCCCCACGTCGAAACGGTTTCGACGCACCCGCGGAGCGCAGACTGAGAGGCCCGTGGAGGCACGCGCAAGAGACCCAGGTCCCATTGTGCCGCCGAGTCAACGCACCCCGTTTCCCAGGGGCCCCGCGTCGTCGCCGGAGCCAGCCGCATCGCGGCGGACCGTCCTGGCGCCACGAAAAAGAGCCGCGCCCACCCTTGGAGTGGGGCGCGGCTCTCGGACATCAACACTGACAGCGGGCTACTGGCAGCCACCCGCCTGCAGGTAGTCGACCAGCGAACCACCGCCGCTCGAGTTCTCACGGCTCACCAGGCACTGGCCCGCGCCGACGGTCACGCTCGAGTCACCCACGGTGAGCGACAGCTCGCCCGTCACCACCTGCACGCCGCCCTTGAAGCCGGTGGCGACGTTGGCCCGCACCGGACGCAGGCTCGGGCCGCCCGTTCCACCCGTGAGGCGCACGCGATACGTCGCATCCTCGTACGCCGACGGGACTTCCATCTCGGCGTCCGCCTTGAGCGGCGCCAGGAAGAAGCGCGCCACCAGGTCCACCTCCGGCTGCACGCGCACCAGCGGCAGCCCGTCATCCCCACGCGACAGCGTCAGGTCGAAGTGGCGGCCGGACTGGCTGTTCAGGTCCAGGGTGAAGAGCTTGTCGGTGCCCAGGCTCAAGAAGCTCTGCGCGTCACCGAGCCCCACGTGGGCCACGGTGAAGTCCTTCTGGTTCTCCGTCGCCTCCAGGGTGAACGACAGGCCCGACAGGGACACCGTCCAGTCCTTGCCGCGCAGCGCCGGCGCCAGGCCCGCGTACGGCAGGCGCACCTCGGTGGTGTTCAGGTCCAGAAGGAAGCGCGCGCGCTTCGCCGCGCCATCCGCCTCCAGCTCCACCAGCGGAGCGGCGCGCTCCGAAGAGATGGCGATGGTGCCATCCTCGCCCGTCAGCTCCAGACGCAGCGCCTGGAGGATGGAGCCGCTGACAATCCAGTGCTGTTCCCCCGCCTTCGTCACCTTCAGCTCCACCTGCCCCACCATCACCGTGGGCAGCGCCGCGGCCGCCTCCGCGTCGAGCTGCTGCACCGCGCTCTTCACGCCCCCCAGGTCCACCACCAGGGAGGTGGCCTTCGGCAGGAAGCGCAGCGACACGGGCTGGGCACGCTTGGACCCGATGAGGAACGTCAGCTCCAGCCCGTCATCATCCAGGGTCGTCGCGCGCACGCGCAGCTCGGACTGGTTCACGAACTTCACGCAGTCGGCGTCCGCCAGCACGCTGCCATCGGTGCAGACCTTCTCGCCCTTGAGCAGGAAGATGGTGGAGTCACCCTCCGTCGACTCCACGTGCTCCGCGATGAAGACGCGCTCGCGCAGGTACTTCTCCAGTCGCGCGGACTGGGCATTCGTCTTGGCCTCGTCGGAGAAGTCGGGAAGCGACGAGCCACCCTCCTCATCCTCCTGACTCGGGAGCGCCGGCAGGGGCACGCCGTCAAAGCCCGCGCTGAAGACGGAGAGGGCCTCCTCCAGGCTGTCGACCGCGGGCAGGCCGTTCATCGTCCGCACGCTCGCGCTGACACCGCGCACCATCTCCGCCGAACGGCTGGCGGTGACATCCGCGACCTTCTGCGCATCGGGCGGGTTCTCGCTGTCGCATCCGGTGGCGACCAGGGCGAACACCGCGACGCCGGCAAGCCAGGACCTGGCGTTTCTCATGAGCTGCTCCTTGGAAAGGGTGTGAGTGCGTGCCCCCTCTTGAGCAATGCATGGGCCAACCGGGACTCCAGGTGTTTCCAGTGGTTACCACCACGACTGGGGGTGTAGCGCGCTGCACACCGCGACATCACTGTCACGAAGGCTACGCACCTCGCATCCCCGGCGCGCGCGCCCTGACACGGATTGGACGCACCGCGCGAGGCGGCTGGCTTGACTTAATATACACCGTACACTAATCAGGCAGGCCTTGATTCCGGCGGAGCGTGAGCGCTGCACGTCCGGACAAGAAGGAGCGACAGATGGCGGAGCGTTGGCTTCTCCAGGGCGCCACCGTGGTGACGGGAGACCGGGAGCACGAAGACCTTCCGTGCGGCGATATCCTCATCGAGGACGGGCGCATCACCGCGATGGGCCGGGAGCTGCGCGTGGAGGGCTGCCGCGTGCTCCCTCTCGCGGGGAAGCTCGTGATGCCGGGGCTCATCGATACCCATCGGCACACGTGGCAGACGCCGTTGCGTGGGTTGGGGGGTGACTGGACGGTGCTCGACTACCTCGCGGCCGTCCGTGTGAAGCTCTCCCCCGCCTTCCGCCCGGAGGATGTCCATGCGGGCACGCTCGCGGGTGCGCTCGAGGCGCTCGACGCGGGCATCACGACGCTCGTCGACCACGCCCACTGCATCGCGTCACCGGCACATGCGGACGCAGCGCTCCAGGGGCTCCAGGAGTCGGGCATCCAGGCACTCTTCGCCTATGGCTACGCTGCGGGCTCCGAGCCGAGTCCCTCCTTCCCCACCCCTGAGCACCGCTTCGCCGATGCACGACGGCTCCGCGAAGGCCCGCTCTCCTCCGACAGCGGACGGGTGCGCCTGGGCATCGCGCTCACGGAGATGCAGATTCCGTGGGAGCAGAGTCGAGCGGAGGTCCGCTCGGCGCGTGAGCTCGGCGTGCCCATCACCCTGCATTGCTCGGCATGGCCCGTGACGGGGCCGAGCGAAGTCGAGCAACTGGAGCGTGAGGGCCTGCTCGGCCCGGACCTCCTCTTCGTGCACTGCACATTCAGCGGTGACGACGACCTGGCACGAATCGCGGGCAGTGGCGGCTCCATCTGCGCCACCCCGGAGTCGGAGCTTCAGATGGGCATGGGGTTCCCTGTCATCGGGCGTGCCCTGCGCGTGGGGGTTCGGACGACGCTTGGCTGTGATGTCGTGGCGAGCAACGGAGGCGAGCTGTTCACCGCCATGCGGCTCGCGCTCCAGTCCGAGCGGGGCCGCGCGAATGCACTGGCGGGCCTGCCCAGGAGGCTCGACCTCAGGGCGGGCCAGATGCTCCGCATGGTGACGCAGGACGCGGCCGATGCCATCGGGCTCGGGGCCGTCACGGGCTCCCTGCGTCCCGGGAAACAGGCGGACCTGATTGTCCTCGCCGCCGACGCCCTGAACATGACTCCGCTGGGCCATCCGCGCGATGCGGTGGTGCTGCAGGCCCACGCGGGGAACGTCGAGTCGGTGATGGTTCGCGGCGAGCTCGTGAAGCACCAGGGGCGCCTCATCGGGACGGACGTGGCCGCCGTCCGCCAGAAGGTCCTGCGAGCGCGCGATGCGGTGCTGGAGCGCGTCGGAGGGTTGTCCGCGCTCCTCGCCGACCACGCGAAGCTGGAGGAGCACTGGGACCTGGGAACGGGCGTGCAAGCGCCACTTCAGGGACGCGCTGACGACATGGCGTGAAGTACCCGTTTGCGCGCCTCGCGGAGCCCACTAGGTTGGACGCCGCCGCGGAGGGACTCGCGCGGCGATGCGAGGAGCGGGATGGCCGGTCGCGAAGGGGCTGCGGGAAAGAAGGCGCGGAAGACATTGGGACGCCCCCCTCGGCTGTCCCTCCCTCTCGTCATCGAGGCCGCCGCGAAGCTCGTGCGGGAGAGTGGGCTGAAGAACCTCTCGATGCGCGTGCTGGCGGAGCGAATCGGCGCAACGCCCATGGCCGTCTACAAGCACGTCGGAGACCGCGAGGAGCTCGTATCGCGGGTCGTGGAGCACGTCTTCGAGCAGCTCTCGCTGCCGGATGACTCGCTCGCGCCCCTGGACTGGCTGCGGGAGGTGGCGCTGCGCGTCCGCGTGCTCGGCCTGGCACACCGGGGAGTGATGGACTTTCTTCTAGAGGAGGGCCCGGCCGTCCGCGGCGCGCTCCTCGTATTGGAGCGCACCGTCAGCAAGCTCCACGAGGTGGGCGTGCCCTGGAGCGAGGCCGGGGACCTGCACAACACGTTCTTCTCCTGGCTCGCGGGCACCATTCGCCGCCAGGAGCAGTGGGCCGGCAGGGCCGAAGACGCGCCCGCTCCCCTCCAACGCTTCCACGCCGCCGCCCTCGCCCTTCCTTCCAAGGACTACCCCGGTGTGAAGCACACCCTGGAACGCATGCGAGCGCTGGATGTCGACGCGGAGTTCCAGAACAGCCTCGACTTCATGCTGGAAGGAATCGGCCGACGCATCCAGCGTCATCAGGATGAGGCCCCGCCCGCGAAGAAGCCTCGCCGGAAGGCGTGAGCGCCGCGCCACGGGAGAGCGATTGGACGCACCCGGCGGAAGCCAGCGACTCGTGAAGGCAACACCGCGAGGATTCGGTGGGCACCTCGCGGGCAGCGCCTGTCATCAACCGGGGCGAGTGGTGCCGGGTCATTCGTACCAGGTCGGCACGAGCTTCCGGACCTCCGGAAGCGCGGCGACGTCACAAACCATGGTCCACGCGGCGGGCGTGAGCGCACCGTGGCGTGCCTCGCATTCGGTTTCGCCGGTGGGGATGAAGTAGAGCGTCTCCTTCGGCAGGTCGCAGCCGGCGCGGCCTCGGGAGGGGTTTGCCTCGATGGAGGGGGCGAGCGCTTTCACGCGGGCGAGCAGGGCTTCGTCCCCCGTCGGCAGGCAGAACTCTACTGAGCCATCATTCATGCACCCTGTCTCTCGGCTGAACCTGAGCTTGTGTGTCGGGCAGGCCTCGCCCTGGACCGAGGGGGCACCGGAAGGCCGCGCGCGTGGCGGAGGTGTAGCGCAGGCCGACAGCGCGGCGAGCAACAGGAAAGGCATGGCGAATCGTCTCACGACGCTTCCTTTACACGCCTCCTTCACTGTCGGGGAAGCGCGAAGTCGCCCGAGAGACAGGTCCACGAAGACGGGGCCATCCAGTCCCAAAAGACATCACACGACTAAGGGAAATCCACAGGACTGTGACAACTCCACTTCGATGAAGTGACAGTCCAGGGGGTGCGGGCCGAGGCGGAAGAGTGCTAAACCCAACGAAGTCTCACAGCGGCCTCCACGGCCACGAAGCCCTCCACCCAAAACCAGCCGTCCACACGCAGCCCGAAGTTCGCTCCACCCGTCACGCTCATCCGCGACGAAGAACTCCGTCCATACAGCGACTGTCCATCTCCAGGGGCACGGGGGCAAACCACAAGGGAGACACGACATGCTTCAAAGCATGAGTCTGCTGTCGCTATGCCTGCTCACCAGCCTGCCAGCAAAGTCCGTCACACCTGGAGACACCGCGACGCAACAAACCGAATCGCCAGACAGCCCGTTCTCCCTGCTCCCCGTCTCTCCACGCGTCTCGGCGCCGCCCTCCGCGACAAAGACTGAAGCCGCCGGGCCCGCTCGCACGATGCTTCCGGAAGACGCGCCCAACTGGCTCCAGATGCGCGGCACCAGCGGCCTGGACCAGGGAACAGATGTCGCGGCGTCCTGCGAAGGCGTCTATGCGGTGGGCTACACCACGGGCAGCTTCGACGGGAGCACCACCGCCGTCGGGAGTGACTGGTTCCTGGCCAAGTACAATCTGGCGGGCGCGTTTCAATGGGCCCGCCAGCATGGCGCGCCCGCCACCTCCGCCAACCCCAACCCCGCGGACTTCGCCGAATCCATCGCCACCTTCGACGTCGGCGGTCGATGCAACGACCCCGTCATCTATGTCGCCGGCTACACCTCGGGCAACCTCGACGGGAACACGAACTCGGGCAGCTCCGATGCCTTCCTGACGAAGTATGACAAAAAGGGGACCCGCATCTGGACCCGGCTGTTCGGCACCCCGACCGCTGACCGCGCGACCTCGGTCGCCACCGACAAGAGCGGCAACATCTACATCGTCGGGTATTCAGCCACGGCCTCTTCGGGGACCGATGCCTTCGTCGTGAAATACGATGCGGCGGGGACCCTGCAATGGTCGAAGCCACTCGTCAGCAGCAACAACAAGAACGACCAGGCCCGGGGCGTCGCCACGGACGCCAATGGCGACATCTACGTGGGCGGCCACACCCACGGCAATCTCGGGGGAAACAATACGGACAGCAGCAGCCTGACCAGCGACGTCTTCATGGTCAAGCTGGGCCCCACGGGCACCCAGATATGGGCGAAGCAGTTTGGAACCACCACCCAGGATGTGATGGAGGACCTGGCCACCTCGCGACGACTCACCGGCGAGATTGATATCTATCTGGTCGGCTACACCATCGGGAGCTACGCGGGAACCAATCCCAGCGCCGAGTACGATGCCCTGCTCCTGAAGTTCCGGCCGGACGGCACGGTCCAATGGCAGCAGCAGTTCGGAACGGCCGGACGGGACATGCTGTACGGAGTCACCTCCGACGGCGGCGGTACGGTGTACGTGACGGGCATCAGCAACCACGACATCAAGACCGGCGCCCCGCTCGACAGCGGCGACCTGGCGGAAACCGATGTCTTCATGAGGAGCTTCAGCGCGACCGGAGCCCCGTTGAAGAGCCGGCAGATCGGCTCGACCCACCCGACGCTCCCCAACGCCGAGTTCGACATCGGCGCGGGCATCGCCGTCGACACGGGCGCTGGGGTCTACATCGTGGGCCACACCGACGCGGCCTTCCCCACCCTTCGCGCCACGTCTCAAGGCAGCACCGACCTGCTCGTGTTCAGGTACCTGGAAGGCTGCACCATCACGACGCCAGGCCAGTGCCACCTCAGCTATGGCTGGGGAGACCCGCACTACGTGACCTTCGACGGCTATGCCTATGACTTCCAGGGGCACGGAGAGTTCATCCTCGCCGAGTCGACCGTCGGCGACCTTCACATCCAGGCCCGCCAGCTCCCCTGGAACGGCTCTTCCCATGTCAGCGTCTTCAAGGCCGTCGCCGCCAGGCTTGGCACCGAGCGCGTGGCCTACTACCTGGGGGCTTCGCCTCCCTTCAAGATCAACGGCCTCGCGGTTCCCATCACCAAGGAGACCCCGCTGCGCGACGGAGGGCGCATCATCCCTCGAGGGAGCGGATACGTCGTCGAGTGGCCAACCGGAGACCACCTGGTCATCACTCCCGTCGGCTCCTACATGAATGTCGACGTGCTGCTGTCCCCGGCGCGCCGAGGCAACGTCCGGGGGCCCCTGGGCAACTTCAATGGCAACCGCGCCGACGATTTCGTCCTGCGCGACAACACGCCACTCGCCGCGCCTCCTTCGTTCGCGCAGATGTATGTCGGCCCACAGGCCTACGTGAACAGCTGGCGAATCTCCCAGGCGGAGTCACTGTTCGACTATGCCGCGGGCGAGTCCACCGCCACGTTCACCAACCTCAACTTCCCTGTCGCACCGCCGTCACCAACCCCCGCCCAGCGGCAGCAGGCCCAGCAGGTCTGCCAGAACGCGGGGGTCACCCAGATCGCCACGTTGTGGGCCTGCATCACGGACGTGTTCGTCACCAATGACACCTCGTTCGCCAGCGGCGCCGCGGCCGTCCAGACCAGTGCCCAGACCCAGGGCACTCCGCCTCCTCCCCAGCCCGCCCCCCAGTCCGTCTACCTGGTCAACTTCGAAGCGGGAGCGGGCGCCGGTGAGTGGAGCTCACAGCTCAGGAGCACGGTGCCCGCGGGAGGCCGCACCTTCCTCGGCGAGTTCAGCAACGAGACCGTCAGTCTCACGCTCCCGTCCCTGCCCCCGCACACCACGGCCACCGTCAGCTTCGACCTGTATGTCATCAATGGCTGGGATGGCAACGGAGCCTTCGGCCCCAGCCGCTTCCGGCTGACGGCATCGGGACTTCCCCTCCTGCTCGACACCACCTTCTCCAACACGCGGAGCAGCCAGTCGTATCCAGGGAACTACCCCACGGTGAACGCGGCCGGAGCAGGTGCTTTCGAGCGAAACACCCTCCTGTATCCCATGGGGGACTCGGTCTACCGGCTCAAGTACACGTTCAACCACTCGGCCACGAACCTGACGCTGTCCTTTGCCGCGGCGGACCTCTCCGGCATCAATGAAGAGGCCTGGGGTCTGGACAACGTCGAGATACAGCTCCAGTAGCGCCCACCAAGGCAACACGCGGCCCTTCCACCCCGTGGCTCCGGGTGGAGGGGCCCCTTGCCTGGAGCCAATCCCATGAAAAACCATCTCGGGCTGTTGCTCGCGGGGACTTGCATGGCCCTCGCCGCAGGCTGTGGTGCTTCCGAGGAGGTCCTCCTGGAAGGACCTGCCACCACGCGCGCCTCCGCGAGTGTCGAGGACGCCGCCTTCACGACGCTCGACTACCCTGGCTGCGAGCAGGACTATTCCGACCACAACACGCCGGTGCTCTACGAAGGAATCACCACCGAGCGCAAGGCGTGCAGTGGAGAGACGTCCACCGTCTTCGTGAACTTCCTTCACGAAGTCCCAGCGGGCATCACCCTCGACCTGTTCCAGGCAAACAGCTTCGGGAAGTTCGGGCTGGACGACAAGCTCGCGCAGCGCGCGCCGTTGCATCTCGTCAAGCTCGACACCTTCGTGAATCCCTGGGGCGTGCCGATAACGCGCTATCGGATCTCCATCAGCTACACCCTGGTCGAGTCCGAGTACTGCCGGCATGCCACCTTCTCGGCCGCCTACCAGCTCGCCACCCATTGCCCCGAGCTGCCGACGATTCGCTCCCCGCCGCAGACCGACTCGCTCACTCCCAAGACGTACGCGGTCTATCCCTTCATCGTCTCCAGTGCCAGCAACGCAGGGGCCCACAAGTTCGTGGCCATTCCATCCGTGACCTCGTGTTCCGAGTGTCACAAACCGGCCTTGGGGCCCACTCCCGAGCACGTCTTCGAGTACCGCCGCACCGGCACCACCCCGTGGTCCACCATCACTCGCGGCGACTACCTCGCGTTCGAGGTGACCGTGGCCTCGGCGGGCGTCTACGAGTTCAGGTCGAAGGGCCGGCTCAAGCCCAATGGCAGCTACTCCAGCTACTCCCCAGTCTCCGTCCTGTACGTCCCGTAGCCATGAAGCCAGCCCCTCCAAATCGAGTCAGGGAGTCATCATGAATGCATTCTTTCAAGGCCGGTGCTTGTTCCCCAGAGGTGTCGCCCCCACGCTTCTCGCCGCATTCGTCGGGCTCGTGGGGGGCCTGGCTTGTGATGGGGAGGAGACCCGCCTCTCACACGAAGTGGGCTCACCCGAGGCCTCCACGGACCTGACGGCCGTTGTCTCTCCCATGGCCTCGGAGGCCTCGCTGGCCTCGCTTGCGCCCCGTTGGGAGGCCACCGGCTCCCTGAGCATCGACCGACACAGGGCCGCCAGCGTGCGACTGAACTCGGGCAAGGTGCTGGTGGCGGGTGGGTACTCGTACAACAGCAGCTCCAACAACTACCTGGCCAGCGCGGAGCTCTATGACCCGGCCACCCGGACCTGGTCCATGGCCGCGTCCATGGCCGTCAATCGCGACGGGCCCGTGGCCACCTTGCTCGCGAACGGAAAGGTGTTCGTCGTGGGCGGCTACACCAGCACGGGCAGGACGGCGACCGCGGAAGTCTATGACCCGGCGACCAACTCCTGGTCCGCCGCCGGCGCGATGCACACGGCCCAGGAGGACTGCACCGCGACGCTGCTCACCAACGGCAAGGTGGTGGTGACTGGCGGCTACGTCTCCACCCCTGAAGTGTATGACCCGGCGACCAACACCTGGTCTCTCGCGGGAGCCCAGAGCCCGACCCGGTTGGGCTCGACGTCGACCTTGTTGCCCAACGGGAAGGTGCTGCACGTCGGGGGATGGGATGGAGCGACCCACGCCACGGCGCGCCTGTATGACCCCGCCACGAACTCCTGGTCCGCGACCGCGTCCATGGCCACGGCGCGTTGGGACCACACGGCGACGCGCCTGCCCAACGGAAAGGTGTTGGTCGTGGGCGGTTGGGAAGATGTGGCGGCCGCGGAGCTGTACGACTCCACGACCAACACCTGGTCCCCCGCCGGAACGATGAGCACGCCCCGTGCGTTCCACACCGCCGCGCTGGTGGATGGCAAGGTCCTGGTCACCGGCGGCCACACCAGCAACAACCGGAACACACGGCAGTCCGCGGAGCTGTACGACCCCGCGACCAACACCTGGTCCCTCACGGCCCCCATGGCGACCGGCCGCTCCTGGCACAGCGCCATCACGCTCGTCGATGGAAACATGCTCGTCACGAATGGAGGGCGGACCTCCGAGCTGTACACCCTCTCCTCCGCCCCCATGGGCAGGGTCGCGCAGGGCTACACGTGCGGCGCGGCCGACACCTTCACCCCGAGCTGCGCCTACAGCGTGTCCCCGGACGCCACCTATGCCTGGACGGCGCCCTCCACCGGCCTCTTCACCTTCACCACCGCCGGCTCCGACTTCGACACCGTCCTCGAAATTGTCGACAGCACCACGAGCCAGTCGCTCGGCTGCAACGATGAGGCGAACAGTTCGACGTCCCAGTCCTCGCTGACACTCTCACTCGTCGCGGGACAGAAAATCACCGTCAAGGTCGAGGGATACAGCGTCCACTGCGGCAACTACGCGCTCAACATCCAGTAGGCCCGCGTGGGGCGGGAGTTGTTCATCAGCCAACCCGCTGCCGGAACGTGGCGCCTCCGGGAGACAAGGCCCACGCCGCGCCAGGACCGCTGCGGCTTCGTCACACAAGCCGCAGTCGCGTCTCTCACCGGATTGAGCCCGTGTCCGAGTCGTGGTCTAGGCATCCGCACCATGCGCTCGCAGATGTTGCGGTCCCTCCTCGGACTGATGCTTGTCATTCCCTTCCGCACCGTGGAGGCCCGGCCCGTCCAGGCGGAAGCCCAGCTCTGGTACACCGTGTCGGCACAGGGCCACATCGGAGAGCACTTCCTCTACTACCTGGAGGCGCAGCCGCGCTTCAGCAAGGACGACGGCCGCGCCATCCTCCGCTCGGCGGGAGGCGTGCGGCTGTTCCAGGACATGTCCCTGTGGCTGGGCCAGGGCTGGATTCCGCTCTGGGTCTGGGATGGAGACCCTGCGCTACAGCGGGGTGAGAGCCGCCTCTATCAGCAGTACCTCTACACGCCGAAGCTGGGGTCCGTGCGAGGGACGCTCCGGGCGCGCTTCGAGCAGCGCTTCCTCTCCGGGACGACGGAGGTCTCCCTCCGCGCGCGCGTCATGCTCCGCGGTGCCCAGCCCGTGGCCGCGGAGGGGCGCCTGTCACTGATTCTCTGGGACGAGGTCTTCTACCATCTCAACTCGGTGGAGGGCGGTCCCAGCGCGGGCTTCGACACGAACCGCGCGTTCCTCGGCGTGGGCTGGAAGTACGCAGACCACTCTTCCGTGGAGGTGGGCTACCTCAACGCCTTCATCCGCCGGCCCTCCTCCGAGACGGATCAACTCATTCACGCGCTCTCCGTCTCCATGCCCTTCAACTACTTGTAGCAAGGCGATCGGTGCTCCGGCCCCCAGTCCCCGTGCCTGGGGTGTCTTTGCCCCAGGGGGCAGATGACCGATAAACAGACATCACTGTGTGTTTCCGAAACACTTCGTAATTTCCCCACAATCCGCAGCAATTACGCGGAGCTGTGCGAAGCGCCGTCAATACCCTTTACGCGCTGGAGCGGAACACCTGGAGCACCCGTAGTCCATGTTATACGCCATTTGCGGGTTTCTCACCCTACGAGATTGCTTGGCCCATCGATTGCTCAAGGCCCGGAGCGCGTCAGGCCGCAGCTGGTGGACACCAGGCGGATGACGCGTCCCCCCGTAGTCTGAATGGACGAGGAATCTCCGATGCCCGTGTTCCAGAAGATGTTCAAGGGAGCTGCTGTCCTCGCGATGACCGGTAGCGCGCTGCTGACTGGCTGCGGCACCGACACGCAGGTCGATGACGCACAGCACGAGCAGGAAATCATCGCCAACCTGGTCGAGGCCGGCTTCCCGGCGAACGACATCATGGTGGCGGATGGCGACGTGTACGTGGGCCGCGACGCCCATGTGACGCTCGAGGCGTCCCGCGAGATGCTGCGGCCCGTCGAGGCCGGCCCGGAGCAGTACCGCACGACCAACCTGGTCGCCTCCAGCATCACGCGCATCTGCATCGTTCCGACGGCCGCGTTCAACGGCTACGCGCGGCTGAGCCAGGGCCTGGATCTGGCCATCGCGAACTACAACGCGCTGGGCCTGAGCTTCACCATGGCGCGTGGCAGCACGGGCACGTGCAGCGCGACCATCTCCGCGCGGACCACGTCCGGCACGGGCGGCTCCGCGGGCTTCCCCTCCGGCGGCCGTCCCTACGGCACCATCAACATCGGCACCGGCCTCAACACCTACAGCGTGGGCGTGAACGAGCACGTCATCACCCACGAGCTGGGCCACACTGTCGGCTTCCGTCACTCTGACTACTACAACCGCGCCATCAGCTGCGGCTCGGGTGGCAACGAGGGCGCCGCGGGCGTCGGCGCCATCCACATCGCCGGCACGCCGACCACGGCGTCCACGGGTGGCTCGCTCATGAACTCCTGCTTCCGCTCGACGGAGACGGGCAACTTCACCGCCTCCGACCGCACCGCGCTGACCACCCTGTACTAGTGCTGGCGCGCTCCCCACGGATTCAATCCTGACGCCGTGGGGGTGCTCCTCGAGGGCTCCGCCCTCACCGCCCGAGCCTCCAGTCCGCGACTCACGTCCGGGCTGGAGGTTCGCGGCTTCATGCGGTGTGGTCCCCGTGTATCGAATCAATTCTCTTCGGAGCGCTGGGACGTCACGAGCCAGCCCTTGCCGTCGAACTGGTAGAACCAGGTGGCGTTGCCCTCGCCCCGGTCGACCAGCCCCTGACTCGAACCCATCGGGACGTAGCGCTGAAGGCAGCTCACCTCGCGCGGCAGCGCCAGGACCTCCCGCACGTGCCCGCCGCGCGTGAAGAGCACCCGCACGGGGACAGACTGGTTGCACGAGTAGCCTTCGCCCGGGAAGGCGTAGTCCGGCGCTCCGTCCTGGTCGAAGTCACCCCGCACGCACGGCCATCCGTCCTTTCGCAGGACGTCCAGGTCCACGCCCACTTCCTCCAGTCGAGGCGCCGCGTCGCCGACCGTGCCCACGCACAAGCACCGGGTGCTCGTCTCCGTGTCACAGCCCTCATCCGCGAGCGCGATCTCCACGCGCGACGGCGTCTCCTCGCCGCGCAGTGGCGCCTCCGCGCACCCCACGGCCACTGACAGCACAGACGCCCAGATGCAGGTCCAAGGTCGCTGAATCACGTATCGATGCCTCCTGGGGAAGCCCGATTGCAAGCCACGTGCACAGGCTCGTGCGGCCCTGGGGCCACACCTCCATCGAGGGGACAAGGCTCGTGACGCCGTCATGGCCCGCGAGCGCGTGGCGGCGGTTGACGTCCACCCCGTCATGGTCGAGGACGGGGGGATGATTGAACTGCCCCCGGGTGCCTCCATGAAGGACTACCAGCACTACATCCACGAGCTGGAGGCCCTGCATGGCTGGTTGAAGCTGGACCTGGTCCACAACTGCTTCCTCATGGGAGAGGAGGTGGGCGAGGTGTTCAAGGCGGTGCGCCGCCACGAGAAGCTCTATGACGAGGGACGCGGCACGCCCACCGAACAGGCCCGTGCCCATGTCGGCGAGGAGCTGGTGGACGTGTTCAACTACCTGCTGGCCATCGCCAACCGCGTCGGTGTGGACCTGGAGCAGGCCTTCCGCGAGAAGAACGCGCGAAACCAGCAGCGCACCTGGAGCTGAGCCAGGCGCCCCGGTCCAGGGCCCCTCAAGTCTTGCGCACTGACTTCTTCTTTTCGCGCTTGCCACCCTTCGATTTGCGCGTGGACCGCTTGTCGACCACCTTGGGCTCGTCGGTATCGCTGTCGTCTTCCCCCTGGCCCCCACGCGACTGTTGCTTCTGCTCGCTGGAGCTGGAGGAGGCCGGACCGCTCCGAGTCGCGGCGGCTCCGTCGAGAATTCCATCCGCGCCGCCAGCGGACAGCCCCGCGGCCTCGCCGAGCCCATCGCCCACATGGTCCGGCAGCCGGGGCTCGGGGACCACGATTTCGGCGGTGTTCCCCTCGTCGTCATACACGGCGGATTCCCAGGCAGCCTCCTCGTAGGCCCGCTTCCAGGCGATGACGTAGGACTTCCGCCAGGCATTGATATAGGCGACACGCTCGGCGGCGTCCGCGCTCCCGCGAGTCGATGCCTCTCTGATGAGGTGGGCACCATCCGTCCGCGCCTGCAGCTGCGTGTAGTGGTCCTCGATATAGGGAATGGCGTCGGGCGCCGGAATGGGAGCGGGCTCATCCAGCTCTGTCTCCTCGAACACCACCTCCCGATACTTCTCCTGGAAGTATCGGGTATAGGTGAGGGCGAACTCCGCCTCATAGGCCTGCCGGGCGGGCGTATCCGTGAGGTTCGTCACCGCGGCGCGGGGAATCTCGCTCAGGACAATCTCCCGGTTGCGCAGGACCGTTTCGTTGGCGCGGTCTGTCTCCCACCTGAGGGGCCCGGATGGGTGGTTCCTCCCCACCTGCCCGGCCAGCTCATCCGCATCGAAGGGTTCGTCCTTGTAGTGGTGGACGAAGTTCGCCACGGGAACCCTGGCCAGATCGATCTCCACCTCGCCATAGCCGCTGAAGCCCACGCCATGATTGGAGGTGATGTCTCCAGGCGTGGACCGGGCCGACAGCAGCTTTCCAACGCCCTTGCGCGTCTGGAGGAAGGACAGCAACCGGGGCTCGTTGGGGATTTCGTCCAACTGCGTGTTCGCGTGAGTGTTGAGCCACTCCAGGTCGCTCACCTTGCCCTCCCCCACGTTCCGGACCCGCGGCGTCGGCGCTCCCGTGCTCGCATCGAAGTTGTAACCGAGTCGCCCTTCCGTGAGGTGACCCCGATTCATGGGCGTGAGCGCCCGGCCTTCCTTGAGGGCCTTGCGCTCGGGAGGGGTGATGCCGCGCCAGGCCTGGCGCCGAAGCATCCGCCCTCGGACCCGCACGTAGTCCCTGTCGCTGGGCCCCTCCAGGGTGTGTTTCTTGTAGATGTTGGCGACGCCATGCGCGGCCGGAGTCGCGAGCAGATACGCCGCGTTCCCCCTGAGGATGTTTGCCAATGGAGCGCCCTGGTAGGAGATGACATCTCCCGCCACGCTGAAGTCCTCATCGCCGCCCAGACGCGTCACCAGTCCCTGAGGGGTGAGCTCGGCGTTCTCCAGCGCATGGGAGTAGGCTGTCTGGGCTTCAATCTCATCCTCGTGTCCGTCGAAGTCGGCGACGGCGGCGGCCTTGCCAGCCTTGACCTCCTCTTTGTACGCCGCATGGATTTCGCGGAGCCGCTGGTGCCCCGCGGATTCGCGGGCCGCATCCGCCACACGGAGCCCGAACTTCGCGCCGCCCACGCGCTGGATGGGGGCATTCGGCGAGCGGCCTCCCAGGCTCGCCGCCAGCTTCGCCTGCGCCACCACGCGGGGGCCCTGATTGAGCCGCGCCCCGAGCGCTTGCAGGGCAGCCACCCGGGGATGAGCCACTCCCTCCATCCGCTCGTCCCGAGAGGTGACCTGCTCGACCATGGGCACGTCACGCCGCGGCTCGAAGCTCTTCACGACACACTCCTCGCGCTGGAGTCCCAAGCCTGCCACTCGGGTCTGTCCTCCACCCACGGAGTCGGTGAGGGCGGGACGACCCGGGCAGTTCGTGAGCATCCCGCGCTTCCACTGTCAGTACGACGCGCTGCCGCTGACCGCCGGGTGCCCCTCGGCGGAGAGACACCGAGGAGGCGAGCGTCGCGCGCGGCCCGAAAGAACGCGGCTGCGTCCCCATGAAACGCAGTGCCGACATCGCGCCTGAGCGCGGGTTGCGATCCCGCCGCTCACCCAGGGTCGGAAGGGACACGTCGGCGCGCGGTCCGAGCCCCGGCAGCAGTCACGGCCCCCCGCCACAGTCGCGCGTCCGTCCGCCGCTCGAGGCGGGCCGCCTCCTGGGCCCATGGAATGGGGCGAATCAGCCCTCGCCGCGTCCACGGCACGAAATGTGGATTGCAGGCAGGTGGCACGTGCGACGTCCGCCTGCTGGCCCGTTCACGGGGGGGCTGGGCTCGCGCGTCTCCTCAAGGAACCTATTCAACTGGGATGAAGCCGGCATGCCGAGTGTCTACACCGTGTGTTTCTGTGGAACCGCCTGCGCGCGAGACGAGGGCGAAGTCACGCGATATTGGGACTACAAGCTTCTCGGCCTCTTCGCCAAGAACGACCAGCGCCTCATCAGCCACAAAGACATCTTCGACAAGGGGACCGGATACATCCCGGTACGGCTTCACACGGAGATCTCCACCCACCTCCAGGACACGAAGAAGAGCGTCACCGTTCGAGGTGTCGGCGAGAACGACTGGTACGACCAGATGGACACGTGTGACCCTCTGGACGCCACCCTGCCCGGCGCGCCGGAAGAGCTGCGCAAGTACGCGCGGGCCTACTCGGAAGGCAACCAGCGGACCATGGGGGGACAAATAGCGGGCTGGGCGGATGCGGCGCTCGCACTGCATGCCGCGAGCCGTGCCGCCGCCAGCGGGGCGGAACAGTACAACTTCGTCGGGCACAGCCGCGGCGCGGTCGAATCCATCATGGCCGCCTGGTTCCTGTATGCCTATGGGGGCGAGGCCTGTCGGAACATCCCCATCAACATCTTCGCCATCGACCCCGTTCCGGGCACCGGCGAGTGGTACGGCATCCAGACCCAGCTGCCTCCCAATGTCGTCAACTACGTCGGCGTCTACGCCTGGGACCACCTGGACGTGGGCTTCAGCGCGGTGATTCCCCGGCCCAATGCGAGGATGACCCAGCAACGCGAACACGAGGCCATCGAGGGCCGGGGCCTGGGGAGCACGTGGCAGACGCTCGCCAACAACCGCCAGTTGGCGGACCCCCTCCTCGCCTCCGACCTCCCCAAGCCCGAAGGGTATCGGCTCTACGCGACCCGAGGGCGCCACAGCACCGTCGCGGGAATCGGCACCACCGATGGCCTGTATGACCCGAAGAAGTTCAGCGACGACGTCGCGGCGGTTCCCAGGCTCATCTACAAGATGGCGCGGGGATACCTGACCCGATGGGGAACGACCTTCCACACGAAAAGTCAGGTCCGCGATACCGTCAGGCAGCTGCGAAAGAGAATCCATACAGCGCATTCTCATTTCGACGCCATGGCGGGCGGGCAGACCCGGACGTCTCGTTATGTGTCGCGGCAGTCCGTCCGGCGGGTGTCCTCCATCCACGGCGTCCTGGGCTGGAACAAATACTACTTCGAGGACGTGGTGGGCACGCCTCCCTACAGGCTCGCCTATCCCTGCACCATCGAGCAGACCGGTGGTGGCTGGGTGGACTGGACGTTCCTGTGAATCAGGTCGTGGCTTCCGAGGGGCAGGGACAGCTCAGGCAAGGAGTGCGGAGCAGATGAGTCAGATCAACGCGGTGCGAAGCAAGGTCGAACCCCGCTATTTCAATCACCTGAGCGGTGCGAGCTATGTGCGAATCATGGACACGCCTCGCATCTGGGGGCTCGACTTTGGTCCCGGCATCATGGACCAGGCCCGGAAGCGCACGAAGGAGTTCGAACGAGCGCTCGTCGAGGTCATCCAGAAGTCGAAGTTCCGCTGTGACGTGGCCTCGCTCAACAGCCCGGACCCCGAATGGGCCAAGGTGATTCTGGGGGCCATGGATGCCGCGCTGAGCGAGGACATGGGCAGGACGAAGCGGACCCAGTTCCGGTTCCTGTTCGGGCAGACGCCCATGCTCCTCATGAACGGCACGGCGCCCCCGCTCATCGACTTCCAGGGCGCGCTGATTCGACTGGTGAGGGCGCGGACGCGCCACTGGAAGATGAAGCCGGAGATCTGGATGGGCCAGTTCTACCGGCTCCGGGAAGGACTCCAGTCAGGGCTCCTCGCGCGCCTCGCGGAGTCGCTGCCGAGCTGGATGGTGTCCGAGGGTGATGACGACTTCACGAAGATGACGTGGAATCACTCGAAGATCATCGCCGTGGATGGCATTGAGTCCCTGGTGGGGGGACACAACCTCAACATGGACCTGTTCACCAGCTATCCGCCGGTGCATGACGTGTCGGTCGTCATGCATGGTGAGGCGGCCCTGGGGTCGCAGCTGTACTTGAACCAGATGTGGGCGTGCAAAACGGATGTGTTCACGAAGGAGTATCTGGATGTCGATGCCGGCGTCTGGAAGAACGGCGATGACCACGTCGGCAAGCCTTGGGAGCTCAAGGACCCGCTGAACGAGCAGGATGCCATTGATTACCGGACCGAGCGTTTCGAGGCGCTCGCGCAGCTGCATGGTGGAAGCGTGGAGGACTTCAAGTCCTCTCCCAGCCACTCCAGCAAGAAGCTCTTGTCGGAGTCGAACGAGGACCTGGACGAGGACCTCATCGAGGACGACATCCGGAGGGATGACCTGCAGACCCTCGCCGACCTGGAGCTGCCGGTGTTCAAGGAGAAGAAGTACAGCTCCTACGCCAGCCTCGGTGAGTACAAGAAGGCGACCCGCGTCTTGTCGCTCGGCAAGTACTGGAAGGGCTCGAACCTGGAGGAGGACTACGAGAAGGCGTCCGAGCTGATGAAGCAGGAGTTGATCCAGGGCGCGAAGAGCATCCTGCGGTTGTCCCAGATGGACCTGGTGAGCGCGTGGAAGAAGAAGTGGTCCTCCCACGTCGTCTGCCACTGGATCATGGACGCGCTGCTCAAGAACGAGAAGCTGGTCGTCCAGGTCGTGGTTTCCCCCCTGGACGCCGGCGCGGGCGCGGAGGGAGACCAGTATTCGTTCGGCTCGGGTGCGTGTCGGACGTTCGAGCTGTTCCAGTACTACGCGACGCATGCCGTGGACACCGACACCCGGCTGCCAGATGCGGAGGTGCGGGAGCGTGCGTTGGAGCGACTGCACATCGCGCCGCTCTATTTCACGGACAAGGTCCCCGAGGGGAGCACCACCGAAGGTGAGACCTATTTCTGGCCCAAGCTCACGGAGGAGGGAAAGACGGCGACCCTGAAACAACCCTCGCTCGCCACGGTGCCACCGGTCAAGGGCGTCATCGGGAGCGCACAGGAGTCGGTCAAGAAGGCCAGCGGCGCCTTCTATCCCAAGGTTCCGTCCGCGCCGGGCAATCACGCGAAAATCATGATTGTCGACGACGAGTCGTATGTCGTCGGGTCCGACAATCTCTATCCAGGCTTCCTCTCCGAGTTCAACTACCTGGTGGAGGGCGCGTCCGCCGTGAAGGACATGCTCGAGTCGTATTGGGAGCCCCTGTGGGACTACTCGGGACTGCACTGTGTCAATCCCCGGTGCGAAGGGGGTTGCAAGACGCGCCCTGAGAAGCCCAAGCCCAAGCTGCCCTCGTTGCTGGGGCCCCGACTCGGCCTCTATTCGTCGCTGCTCGGTGGCAGAGGAGGCAATCCCTTGCTCCTGGCGGGCCTGATGTCGACACCGCTCTTCGGCAAGACAGGCTTGAGCGGCTTCGGCGGAGGGAGTGGCCTGGGCATCTTTCCGCCGCTCTTGAGCAACGACAACCAGGGCAAGGTCAAACGGGTGAAGGTGTCCCAGACCGAGAACCTCGACTCCCTCCTTCAGCAGGACGACGAGGCCGCGAAGGTGGGAGTGGTGGAGCGGCAGCTCGCCAAGGAGTCGGTGCCGTCGAGTTCGGAGCCCTCCTCGCCGAAGGCCCAGAAGAAGAAGGACCCGGACGTCCATTCGAACGGCGACAAAATCGAGGACGAGCACTACTACACGGATCGCCAGATCCTCCGGCTCATGGAGCACTACATCGGGCACATGCCGAATGTGGTCGTGCGCCCCGGGCTCGGGGCCTACCAGCTCCGTCGCCTGGGGCCCGACGCGTTTGACGATGCCCTCCAGGGCATGGCCGAAGATCGCGAGCCCCGCATCATCGTCCAGCCCTACAACGTCAACGGCAACCACTGGGGGTTGATCTACATCAAGGCGGCGCCGTCACCGTTCGGAGGCAGGGCCCAGGCCCGCGTGCTCTACATCGACCCGCTCAACCCGAGCAGCGTGCCGAATCTCGGTCCCCTGCGGCGCGCGTTTCCGGACCTTGAAGTCGAGCGGTGCGACATCCCCTATCAGAATGACAATCACGGTGGTGGCTTTGGGGGACAGCACAGCTGCGGCCCCTGGATTGTCCACCTGTCGCGGTGCCTCGTGCACTCCGGGAACGCCCTGCCCCTCCCCGCTCCGAACCCCCGCACGGCCGCAATCAAGCTCCGCGAGGAGCACCAGAAGGCCCTGAATGGTCTGAACCAGGGCGGCAGCGACTTCCTCTGAGTCGAGGACGACGTCTCTGGCCGCGCGGCCGCCTCGAAGGGGGCTCCGCCGCGCGGCCCGGGGTCCCTCGCGTGGGCGGGCCGGGTCTCAACGTCCTGGGTGAAGCACCCGAGTCCCCCGGAGCCGAAGGAGCCGGGCCCAGCCGCCCTCCTTCATGGTGAAGGCCTCGCCCGTCCATTCCCCCAGCACGAAGGGCTTCCGCACGCGGCTGCAACACGTGCTCCCCGGGATGGGCTCTGCCCACAGCTGCGCGCCCTTCAACCGGAGGAAGTGGTTGTAGACCGGGCTGTGCCGAGGCTTGCCCGTCTCTGGAACACCTCCGGTGACGATGAGCACGTCCTCCTTCTGTCCCTCCACGAGGAACCGGCCCTTCGCAAGCCTCGGGCGCCCCTCCGCCAGCGTGATGACCTCCGCGAAGCGCAGATAGTCGAAACCCAGGAGGCTGTAGCCCGTCAGCAGATACTCCTGGGGGTTGCCGGGAATCGGGGTGAGTCCGTCCAGGATGGCGTCGAGCTGGAGCTCCTCCAGCGACCTGTCGAGAGCGACCCCGAACTTCCCCTCGGGTGTGAGCCATTGGAGGTACGCGCGGCCTCTCTCCAGTTCGTCCTTCAGGCCTCGCGTGGCGCGCCGCAGGGTCCAGGACCGCAGGCGTCCGTCAGGCGAGGTGACTGTCTCCGCGCACCCGAGAGTCTCCGACTGGAACACCCCTCGGTCGTACCTGGCCATTCGCCGAAGCGCCTGGATGGCTTTGTCCTTCGTCTTCGGCACGCGGACCTTCATCGACGAGGAGCGACGCAGGAGGCGCTCGAAGTCCCCCAGGCCGCAGCTCGCCAGCTCCAGCTCCGCGAAGGCGACGGCGGCCTTCGGGCAAAACTCACCGAGCACGGACAGGTCCGTCACGCTGGAGATGAGCTTCTGGCAGGGACGGGAGGCCCCTCCCGCATCGGGGGGCACGGGACAATGGACCCAGACCCAGTTCTGGTTCCCGTGGGTACCCGACCATCTCCCGATGTCCACGCAGACGCCGCCATCCGCGGTGCTGAAGACGGGCGCCTGGGGTCCTCGGAGAATCGCCTCGGACAGGTCGAGGGCGGGGTCCAGCTGCCACCCCTCGGTGACGTCGGAGAAGGAGGAGACCTCTCCGATATCGGGCCCCTCGGACGGCGACGTGCTCAGCAGTACCAGCAGGACCTGAGGCCACATGGTGCGCTCCGTTGCAGGACCCGGCCCTTCTTGTCGAGCGCCACGATTGCCCCGTCTCCATTCGTATCCTCACGGGCCTGACATTCCATCAGCCACCTCCCGTCCGGAGACGCCTGGACCGGATTGAAGCGATGCGCCGTTCCACACGGGCCGCTCGGAGCGGACGAGGGGGGCTCCGCGACAGCCGCGGCGGCCTTCTTCCCGGCCAAGGTCGAGGGCGAGGTCGCGCAAGCGGAGAGCATCAGCAACAGGAGCAGGAGCAGGATTGGGCGCATGGCGGGGGCGGGATACGTGGGGCGGTGTTTGACGCCGAAGCCGCGTGGACGGTTCCAGTCCTTCTGGACGAAGCGCGTCCTCTCGAAACGCATGCGCGTCTCCCACGCACGCACACCGGGCCTCCTCCGGGAGGCCGGCCCTCCTCGCCGTGAGCCTCCGGGGACATGCCCGTGCAAGGCACGTCACATGCAGTCTGGATGATTCATGGTGAACCGATTGAATCCGGGCACGCACCACACCGTGCGCGAGGGGGAGAGCGTCGAAAGCATTGCCTACGAATCCGGGCACGTGGGCAGGACGCTCTGGAATCACGCCGAGAATGAACCCCTCCGGAAGGAGGGGCGTGACCCCAACGCGCTCGCGGCGGGAGACGTGCTCTACATCCCTCCGTTCCGCGAGAAGAAGGTCACCGTCAGGACCGGGGCCGTGCACAAGTTCACCCGCCGGGGCGTGCCCTCGGTGCTGCGATTTCTTCCCCTCGTCTTTGGCCAACCGATGCCTCGCACGCCCTTCACCGTCGTGGTGGAGGGAAAGGAGCTCCAGGGAAAGACCACGGACCGGGGGCTCGTGGAGTGTTTCATCCGCCCTGATGCGCCCCGCGCCACGGTATACCTGGGCGAGGAGCCCTTCCTGCTCACCTACGAGCTGGACCTGAGGATGCTCGCGCCCGTGGAGACTCCCCATGGGACGCTCACCCGCCTGCGCAACCTGGGCCTTCATGACGGCCCCATCGACAACCCTCCCGCAGACGTGTTGGAGGGAGCGCTGCGCCGCTTCCAGGAGCAGCAGGGACTTCCCACCACGGGTGAGCTGGACGCACGCACCCGCGAGACACTCCTCGCGCGCCACGGGCGCTGAGCCCCCACCGAGACCCTCTCCATGATTCAAATCTCAGCGGCCCAGAAGGGCCCCCCACCCGCGAAGCTGGTGGAGACCGCGAAGCAGGCCGCCGCGTGGCTGCTCGAATACAATCAGTTCGCGAGCACCGGACTCTCCGCGACCCAGATCGCGAAGAACCAGGAGGAGTACCTCGCGAAACTGGAGATCAGCTCGAAGAGCTATGCGCCCAATGAGGTCAAGGCCCAGCTCGTCGCCTGTCACTACGGGAAGTGCGCATATTGCGAGACGCGCATCATCCACAGCCACTACGGCGACGTGGAGCACTTCCGTCCCAAGAAGGGCGTCACCTTCTTCGACAAGACAGGCAAGATGGCGACCATCGCCGACGCGTATTTCTGGCGCGCCTTCGATTGGAACAACCTCTTCCTCTCCTGTGGCGTCTGCAACGAGCAGTACAAGAAGAACTATTTCGGCCTCTTGCCCAGCCTCACCGCCACCGCCGCCGAGCAACAGTACCTGGGCGTGGGCCCCCTGAAGGTTCCCACCGTCGCGGAGAAGCGACAGAGCCCCGCGAATCCCAACCTCCTCGAGCAGGCCATCCTCATCGACCCTGGAGTCGACGAACCGCGCGTCCTCATCCGCTTCGATGTTCGCAACGGGCAGGCCATGCCCAGCCCGACCATCAATCTGCTCCAGGGCGACAAGGCGCTCGCCTACGGTCGCACGGCCAAGACCATCGAGGTCCTGGGATTGAATCGGCCGGCGCTCGTCGAGGCGCGCGCCCGGCACCTCCTGAGCCTGCACCTGCTCCTGATACCCATCCTCGGCGACCTGCCGGCACTCCAGCAGTTCGTCCAGTTCGGAGCCCTGTGCTTCAAGCAGAAGGACACCCTGGTTCCTCGCTCAGACCCGCTCGCCAACCTGCTCGCACAGGCCGCGACGGCCGCCGGGAGCAACAAGGCCAGCAAGGAGGCCGTGCTGGCCTTCGGCAGGCTCGTCGCGAGCATCCAGCCCTGGGCTGAATACACGGCGCTCGCCCTGGATGCCGTCGTCACCTGGAGCATCCAGGAGTTCGCTCGCGTGAGCGCCACGCAGACACTGCAAGCCACGACGCAAGCCTCGGGAGGGAGCGCGAACATCGGCGCCACCCACAGCCTGGCGCCTCGGCTTCCGGCGAGCCTGTCCACGACGCTCGAAGGACAGACGCAGGACTACCGCCAGATCGTCGCGCACTACTGCAAGGACCGCTGGACCGTGGGAACCGAGGAGAAGGCGGACCAGAGCGCCATGCGGGTGGCGCTGCACGGCGAGTTGAACACGCTCATCGAGGACTACGAGGCGGCATGGAAGGAGGTCCACCACCGCGCCAAGGCCTTCAAGACCCAAGAGGCCGTGATGCGGCATGGCTTCCTCAAGGAGGAGGTGGAGAACTACCAGGAGCAGTTCGCCCGGGGCATCGAGGACGCAAGCGAGGAGCCGCTCCTGCTGGCCTGCCTCCAGAAGGTGACGGAGTCGCTCACCCCCCTCTTCAAGGAACTGCTCGCCTCCACGGACCTCGCCACGGCCCTCAAGCTCGTCACGCAGGGAAGCAAGCTGCTCCGAGTGGACATCCCGGCGTTCTATGCGCTTTGCATCAAGGACGCGGACACGAAGAAGGCGCACAGCGACCCCATGGCCCATTGGCTGAAGATGCATTCCTTCTTCGTCGAGCGGGTGGACCACACGCTCGGGAAGGCGCACATCTCCACCTTCGTGAAAGACTTCATGGAAGGAGCCCACGACAACTTCGTCGAGCTCTACAACCGCTTCACGGATGTGGTGGTGAGGTATCGGCTCAACAGCCTCTACAACAAGACGGTGGAGACCCGCGCGAATCCATTGAAGCAAGCCATTCAAGCCATGATTCAGCACGTCAGGGACCACGTGGCGGGCAAACCCACGCCCACCCACGCCCCGCTCGTGGCCATTTCCCTCATCCGAATCGTTGGCTAGCGCCGAGCATCCACGGGGGCGGCGCCAGGGATGGAGCGGCGCGGCATGGGGCGCTCCTGAAGGCGCCCTCGGACGCCCGGGAGAATCCGTCACCGAGGCGGTGTAGAGGGGAGTCCACCCCACCGTGGCCTCGAGTCACGGCCGCCGTCTGAACAAAAGACAGTCAGGTGTGGAGGGGAGTCCACCCCTCATTCTCGCGAAATGACAGACATTTCCTCTCGTGCCTTGTCACGTCGCCTGATGCTATTGTCGCATGTATGCACTGGCACCTGCACTTGAAGAGCGCGGCCCTCGCGGTCGTGCTGTTCGCGATGTCCGGGCTCGTCGTGCCCGACGCGCACGCGCAGCAATGTGGACCCGGGCCGACCTCGCCGGTCGATCCACCCGAGGACCAGCTGAGCGACACGCGCCTGCTGCGGCGCATCGTGCTCGGACTCACGGGGACGACTCCGACCCTGGAGCAGTACGAGGCCATGGCGGCCGCGGCCTCGCCCGAGGCGCGGGCCTCACTGCTCCGCTCGACGCTCGACGAGGTGCTCGCCTCTCCGAAGTTCTATGAGCGGATGCTGCGCTTCGGACACGAGTGGATCGCCGTGGGCGCCTACACCACGGGCGCCACGGGCGACGCGTACCAGGGCGACATGTCCGGACACCTGCACCGGTGCGCCGACAACACCCTGCACCCGGGCGCGCTCTACGCGGTGAACGAATTCGCCTCGGGGGACCCGGGGCAGCAGTGCTCCGACAAGGACGGTGGCGGGAACCCCGCCGTGCCGGAAGCGCGCACCGTCGAGCCCTGGTGGGCGCCAGGCACCACGGTCCAGGTGCTGGGCAAGGCGGGCTCCGACATCAAGCAGGTCGTCGACACCACCACCGGGAAGACCTGGGACTGTGGCATCGCGAGCGGCGGCTACTACGACCCCGGGCTGCCTCGGGGCTGTGGATGCGGACCGAATCTGATGTGGTGCTCGCCGCTCGCCGGCCTGGGCTCCGCGAGCACCTCCACCCTCAATGGACAGCGCCGCCACCCCTACGAGGAGCCCGCGCGCCTGTTCGCGCACCTGGCGTGGCATGACCGGCCGCTCTCGGACCTGGTCGTCGGCAACTACTCGGTCGGAACCAACTGGCTGCGCGCGCTGTACATCCGCTTCGGCCGGCAGATGGGCAGCGACGTGGTGGACCAGAACAGCACGTGGTGGCGGCCGGACGTGGGCAATGCCCCGCGCGACCCGATGCACCCGACGCCGGATGATCCACAGGCGTGGCGGGAGTTCGTGGTGGAGGAGCTGGAGCCCTACCACCTCTCGCTCACCCCCGACAAAACCCGCTCCGGCAGCATGGACCGCACCTATCGCTTCGACCCGCGCAAGACGAAGGACGCGCCCCTGGGCCTGCCCGCCGCCGGGGTGCTCACCATGATGGGGTCCATGTCGTCGTTTCCGCGCGAGCGCGTCCGGGCCGCGCGTTTCCTGGAGATCTTCGCCTGCCAGAACTTCTCGCCGCCTCCCGCGGACGTGCACTTCCCGCCGCTGGAGATAGACCCGGCGACGGGCGGAACGTGCCTGCACTGCCACAAGACGCTGGACCCCGCGGCCATCGCCTTCAAGCGCTGGGACTTCAGTCCCTTCCCGAGCTACTACGTTCCGTGGCCCTTCATCGGGGGCATCGGCAATCAGCGCATCACCGCGGAGTGGCTGTCCGGTAAGTATCCGCACATCGGCAATGCGCCGGGCCTGCGCTGGAAGAACGCCTTCGCGCCCAACACGGTGCTGACGCCCGTCACTCCGGAGGAGCTCACGGCGAATCCGGAGGCGGTGCTGCTCGACACGATGCCGGAGTCGTACACGCTGCTGGGCGAACATGGCGATGGGACCATGGGCCCGTTGGGCTTCGGCAAGCTGCTGGTCCGCTCCGGTGAGTTCGACCGCTGCGCGGCGCGCAAGCTCTACGCGATGTTCATTGGCCGGGAGCTGAATCCGGCCACGGAGAAGGGCTTCATCGACAAGCTCGCGCGGGAGTTCGTCGCGGGGGAGCGCAAGCTGCGGCCCTTCATCCGCCATCTCTTCGAACAGTCCGAGCTGCGGAGGGGCCTGTGATGCGCACACTGCGTTCGTTGCTGGGGCCCGTCGCGCTCGCATTCGGCCTGGGGGCTTGTTTCGGGGATGTCTCGCACCCGCAGGGGGGCGATGGCACGCCGGACGGGGGCGACACCTGCGCCGCGTCGAGCGACAACGACGCGGTCCGCCTCGCGCTCGCTCCCGCGTGTGAGGGCTGCCACGTCAACGGCAACAAGCCCTTCTTCGCCTCGCTCGCCGCGTTCGAGAGCGGGCTCGTCTACAACGAGCGGTTCGTGAAGCGCGGAGACCCGGAGGGCAGCGTCCTGGTCCAGATGCTCAAGGGCACCGCCCCTGGCAGCTACGCCCAGATGCCTCCGGGCCAGCCCTACGAGCAGCTCGTCGCCAACGGCCGCGTCACGATGACCATCTCCCAGGTGGAGGCGTGGATTCGCGACCTGAAGGCGCCCCCCGCGCAGTTGGAGACGCCGTCACCCGAGGAGTTCCGCGTCCGCCGGCTGTCCGCCGAGGAGATGGTGGTGAGCCTGATGGACCAGCTCGGGCTCACGCTCGAGGACTTCGTCAGCACGAGCAACCCCGACTGGCGCAACCGGGCGTACGTGGTGAACTGGGGCAAGTTCTTCATCTGGCCTGGTGACTGGTCTCCCGGCATCTCGGGCGAGTACGTCTCCGACCTGCGCACCGTCGAGCGGTTCGAGGCGCTCGGAGGCGGCAACTCCCTGGCGTACCGCAAGAAGGACACGACCTTCGGCCCCTCCGCCGGACAGGCCCTGGTCCAGGTGTCCCAGGCCTGGTGTGGGCGCGCGGTGGACAAACCCAACAACAAGGCGGTGCTGCGCTTCGTGACGCTCGCGGACACGTCCACGAAGAACCCGGACGCGGTGCAGAAGAACCTGCGCAACCTCTATCTGCGCATGCTGGGCCAGCCGCCCGACGACGCGGAGCTGAAGGCGCTGTATGAGCAGGTCTACCTCCCGCTCGAAGCGCAGAGCGCGCGCCTGGCCTGGGTTGGCACGTGCGCGGCGCTCATCCGTCACCCGCTGTGGATCACCTACTGAGCCGAGGACGCCATGCCGAACACTTCTCGACGCACGTTGCTCAAGTGGGCCCTCGGAGCCGGTCAGTTCGCCCTCCTCGACCGCGCGGGGCTCCTCGGCGCTGGCCTCGCGCACGCCGCGGACGCCGACGTCCCTTCACGACTGGTGGTGCTCTACGTCCCGGGCGGCTTCCGTCCGGCGTATTGCTTCACGCCGATGGAGGATTCGGAGATTCCGCTCTGCGTCCCGGGGTCCTCCAACTTCAGCAGCGAGCCGGTCTTCTACGACGCGAGCAAGGTGGTGAACCTGGCGCCCGCCAACGGCGCGTACAAGCCGTTGCGGACGTGGCAGTCCTGGAATCCGCAGGACCCGGCGGCGCGCGGTACCTTCAGCCCGCTCATGTACGGCTACCAGCACTTCGCGCTGCATGAGCAGTTGAGCGTGCTGCATGGCATCGACCAGGGGACCAATGACCATGCGAGCGCCTTCATCTCCGCGATGTGCGGCGTCGCGGGCGCGGACTATCGGGCGCCGGCGATGCACTCGGTCATCGCGAACCACCTGTATGCGCGGCACCGGGAGACCCGGCCGCTGCCGTTCGTGGTGGTCGCTGGAGACCGGGGCGTTCCCTCTGGCATGGGGTTGCCCTCGCACGCCTCGCCGGTCGGTGTGCCGTCCATCGATGCGCTCAAGCCGATGCTCTCCGGAAAGGCCGCGGACAACGCCTGGTGGTCGGGGCTGGAGGCGCGCACCGAGGGCGCGGAGCTGGATGCACGGGGCACGCCCACCGGGGCCCAACTGAAGACGACGACGGTGGAGCGCTACTCCCTGGCGCGTGCGCAGCCGCTCCTGGGCCGCTCGACGGCGAAGGTGGACAACTACCTGGAGGGCCTGCATGGCTCGCTGTCGTCCGTCTCCCGCGTGCTGGCGACGGACGTGGTGTCCCTGCTGGAGGGCACCAAGGGCATCGACACGCTGAAGACGAACCGGCCCGCGTACCTGTCGAGCTACCTGAACGAGACGTTCACCTACACGTTCGGCAACGCGAACTTCCACCTCACCGGGTTGGACCCGCGCATGGACATGGCGCTGCGGTTGCTCAAGTCGGACCTGTGCACGTCAGTGCATGTCTCGCTGCGCATGGACTTCGACACGCACAGCGGCGCGGGCCATGCCTTCAGTTGCGCGCATGGTCGCGGGCTGATGGATTGTGTCGCGCGCTTCCTGGGCGAGATGAAGGCCACGCCCGCTCCGGGCAAGCCGGGCAAGACGCTGCTCGATGACACCCTGGTGTTGGTGATGAGCGAGTTCGGCCGGAGCTGGGCTTCCCGCGCGAATGACGGCAGCTACAACCTGCCGGATGACCACCACCCCTACACCTCGGTCTTCTTCGCGGGGGGAAACGTGGCCGCGAACCGGCAGGTGGGCACGTACACGACGCGCGGGCTCGGCGTCCCGGTGGACATCATCGAGGAGACGGGGCAGACCCAGAAGCGCGTCCCCCGGTCCGCGGACGTCGTCACCACCGCGCTGCGCATCATGGGCATGGAGCCGAACGAGTTCTTCATCCCCGGTGGCTACGGCGAGGTGGTGGGGCTCCGGAAGGGGTAGCGGCGGTGAAGACGCCGCACGGCACACCTGGGGACTGCCCCTCAGCGCTTCGCGCACGCCCTCGGGCAGGTCCTGGCGCCCTTGCACCCTCATCACTGCTGGCGCGACTCGGCGTGCTGCCGCGCCCGCTTCTCCACCGCGCGGAACGTGTCCTCCACCGCGTCCTTCTGGCCCATGCGCGCCAGGAAGCCAGGGATGGAGCCGGCCGGGTCCACGGTGAAGCGATACACGGCATGGGACTTGTCCTCGCCACGAGGCTCCACGCGCCAGCTTCCTTCATTGAGCCGGATGCGCACCGTGCCACGCCGCTGGGGAATGGCGTCCGGCTCCGCCTGCCACCTCTGCGCGAACACGCCCGAGCCGTCCTCCACCAGCTTGGACTCCAGCACCACGTTGCTGATGTAGTCCCGCGCGGACACCACCGGCAGGTCCAGTCTCGTGTAGGTGAGCTGCCCCTCGTCCGGCAGCTCCTTCAAGAGGCGGGACTCCTTCACGTACGGCATCCAGTGCCGGTAGGCGTCCACATCCCGCAGCACGGCCTGCACGTCCACGGCGCTCGCCGCCAGCTCGCCCTCCGCCCAGACGTCCTTGGCCTGCGTCCCCGGCCGGGCCCGGACCTTCACCACGTATGGCTTCTCCGCCAGCGTGCTCCAGCCCTCCGCCGCCTGGGACGTCCCCGCGGCGAGCCCCAGCGCACAGGCGGCAAGTGCCGCTCCACTCCACAGCATCTTCATGCGTTCTTCCTGGGCGACTCGGGCCCGGTGCGTCTTCACGTCCGCTTCCGACACACGAGCGCCCCGACGAATTCGCGGAGGCACACCCGGCCAGGGGGCAGGGCAGCCTCCAAGCTGCCAGCCATGACGGCTCGGGGCCGCCATGCGAGCAGCCACGAGGCCCTGTGGCCCTCGACAGCGCTCGAATTCTTCCGAGTGGAAGTGCCGACCCCAACCCATCCGAACCGATTTAGAGTCACAAGGACGCGCGAGGGTCGCCGCGCGGCACTTGGGGGCATGTGCCATGAAGCAGATTGAGCAACACCTCGCGGAAGGTTCCTTCCAGGAAGCACTCCAGTTGATTGAAGCGGAGGTGGCCAAGGCCCCCTCGGGCGAGCGGCTGCTGATGGCGTTCAACGTAAGGGTGCGCCTGGAGGACTATGACGGGGCCCTGCGCGCGCTCGAGGACTTGGAGAAGCTGGAGCCTGAAGTCTCCGAAGCGGTGACCTTCCTGCACCACTGTGCCGAGCTCGAACGCCTGCACTCCCTGCGAAGGAAGGACGCCGAGCGAGCCAAGGAGCGCGGGGCGCTGCAGGCACCCCAGCCCTTCTCACGTGCCTACCTCCAGGCGGCGGTGAGCCATGCGAAGGGCGAGTTCTCCGACGCGGCTCGTGCCCTGGAAGAGGGCGCGCGCTCGGCCCCCAAGACATCCGGAATCCTGACGCGGACCAATGGCGCCCGGGTGCGCTTCTCCGATTTGACCGACTCGGATGAGCTGACGGGGCCACACCTCCCCTGCTTCCAGGGTGGCACCGTGCTGGACGTGCCCTTCAGCGAGCTTCGCTCCATCCAATTCGAAAAGCCGCAAAGCTCAATGGATGTCGTCTGGCTGCCGGCCCAGTTCCAGACGCTCGACGGCCGCGAGGTCGAAACCCGCGTGCCTTCGCTGTACCCCGGGTCAGGCCTGCATGACCACGCTCCCATCCGCCTGGGCGAAATGACCGCGTGGCATCACGACCCCCACGGGTATGCCGTTGCGTTCGGCCAGCGAGACTTCAAGCTGACACATGAGGATGGCGGCATGGGGATGGTCGGGCTCCTTCAGGTGGCAAGGATCGACTTCGATGATGCGAGCAGGCCCATGAGCGGAAAGCCGCAACCCCAGGCGAAGAAATCCTTCTGGTCGAAACTCTTCGGCTGAGTCGGGACCTCGGTGCGGGCGAATGCCTGTCAATGACGGGCCTGCCCATGCCAACGCAAGGCTGTCAGGCTCGACCTCGTGGACCTCTTCACGAACATGCCTGAGTTGTTCCCGCTCATGCGCGGCGGCGGCGCATTCCTTGTCGCCATCGGGCTCGGCATCCTCGTCGGGTCCTTCGGTCGCGGCAGATGGCCTTTCGGCGGGCTCCTCGCGGGCGCGGCCATTGGCATCCTGATCATGGCCGTCGGTGGTGCCACCCGGCTCATCTTCGACGAGGGTGTGCGCACGCCCATCTGGCAGTGGGGAGTGCTCGGCATCGCCATGCTCGTCGAGGTCTACCTCGTCAGCGTCGTCGCACAGAAGTTCCCCGACACCGAGTCACGTCCCTTCTGGATGTGGCTGCTCTTCGTCGTCGGAGCCCACTTCCTCATCCTCGGACCCAGCCACGGTCCCATCTGCGCCTTGCTCGCGGTCCTCTGCATGACGAACGCCTGGATCGGGCTTCGCGCGACCACCGTCGACCTCCGCGTGTCCTGGGCGATCGACGGCGTGCTCAAAATCGGCGCGGGCGCGCTGATGGTCGCGGTCAGTTACAGATTCGTTTGATCCAGACGACAGGCACGATGTGTCGGGGCGCCCCAGGTGACTCGACGAAGCACCCGGGGCTGAGCCGGGTCAGATGTCCAGGTACCAGAGCTGGTTGTCCGCCGCCCTGTCGCGCTTCATGGGGTAGGTGATGAGCCGCCCCGAGCCATCCGCCCTGCCACCCTCGATGTCGAGCACGTGGCCGTTGAGCTGACTCTGGATGTAGTAGGTGCCGCGGACACGACCGGGCACCAGCTGCCACACCTGATGGGGCTGTCCGTGGGCCTCCCAGGTGACCACGCGTGTTCCCGAGGCCTTGTTGGCGCCCTCCACGTCGAGCACGAGTCCGTTGAGCCGGCTGCGGATGAGGTAGCCGCCGCGCGTGGGCACCAGCTCCCACTTCTGGTTGTCATTGCCCTCACGGTTGGACTTGGCCCGGTGGGCGATGAGCCCCGCGCCGGGCGAGCGGTTGTTGCCCGCGATGTCGATGACGAGCCCCGCGAGCTTGCTGCGGATGAAGGTGCTGCGCTGGGGACGCCCCTCTCCCCGGCCATGGTCCCAGTCCTGTCCGTCGTGGTCTCGGACCGAACGCCCGGGCGGCGGCGGGGGCGGCGCGGGGCGCGCCTCGCCCTGGCACCAGCCCGCGGAACTGCACGTGCGTGCGCCATCGCACTGGGAGGCATCGTGGCAGCGGTTGGGCCCGGGGTGGTTGCGCGACTCGTCCCTGCGGTAGTCCGGCCCAGGCCCCGCCGCCGCCGTCAGAGGCAGGAGCAGCAACGCGAGCGCCGCCCATCCCCTCCCCTTCGCGGACGACCGGTTTTCACTCGCACGAACACCCTCGGAGCCACTCCGAACCGCCAACATGGGACTTCTCCTTGTTTTTGAGGTCTCCAGCGGAGGGGCCGCTCTCGCCGCCCGCTCGCCCTGTGTCCTTCCTGACGGAGGCCCGGGAACTTCATTCACCTGGCCGGGAGGTACGTGCCCTCGGCACCCTTCCTCACGAGGTCGCCAGCTCCCACGGGGACTGGTGCCCTTGCGGTACTGTGCGCCGCACAGTACTGTGTTCCACATGGGTCAGGCGGAGTCGTTCAGCAAGCTGGAACTCGAGCTGCGCCGTGGAGTGGTGGTGTTGGCCACCCTGTCGCAGCTGAGAGCACCTCGCTACGGGTACGAGCTGCGACAGGCATTGGCGGACAAGGGAATGCCGATTGAAGAGGGCACGCTGTACCCCTTGCTGCGGCGTCTGGAGACGCAGGGTGTCCTGCAGAGCGAGTGGAGGATCGAAGACGGGCCACCGCGGCGCTACTACGCGCTGAACGCGGACGGCCGGAAGCTGCTCAAGAAGCTCACCGACGCCTGGCAGGGCATGAATGACGCCATGGAGAAACTCCTGAAGGAGGGGCAATGAACGCGAATGACGTGCTTGAGTCCTACATCACCGATGTCGCCGTGCGATTGCCACGCAAGCAACGCGACGATGTGGCGTTCGAACTGCGTGCATTGCTCACCGAGGAGCTTCAGGCCAGGGCCCTGGCGGATGGACGCGACGCCGATGCGGCCATGGCCACGGAGCTGCTGCATTCCTTCGGTCATCCGGAGGTCGTGGCGGCGCGCTACCGCCCCCCGCTGACCATCATCGACCCAGCGGATGCGCGCGGCTTCCTGCGGGCGACCGTCATCGGACTGGCCCTCATCTGGTGCGCCGGCTTGCTGACGCACCTGTGGCAACCCCTCCAGACTGGGAGGGGGGTGCCCCAGGCGCTCGGTCAGTGGTGGGTGCACACGGTGGTGGGGTCCTTGTGGTGGCCTGGATTGCTGGTCGTGGGCTACGGCGGCGCTGCCTGGGTCCGCCGCCGGTGGCCTGACACGTCGAAGTGGAAGCCGCGTGCGGAGGATCGAATCCAGGGAGGCCGCGCGGCCATGGTCCTGGGCATCGTCGGCGTCCTGAGCGGAGTGTTCGTGCTCCTCGAGCCGACCTGGGTGCTGGACATCTGCTTCGGGGGCCGGGCAGCTCCCGCGGCGTACGAGGCGCTCACCTACGCCGACGGTTTCCGTCAGCGCCAGGCGCCCTGGTTGCTCGTGCTCCTCCTGATCAATGTCCCCATGTGGCTCGCCGTCATCGTGAGCGGGCGGTGGTCCACGGGCATGCGGCGCCTTGAGACGGGACTGAGTTTGCTCACGTGCGCGGTGATGGCATGGACCGTCCTGGATGGCCCGGTCTTCCGCACGGAGGTGAGCGACCGGACGGTCCGGTTCTGCCTGGTCCTCATCATCGCCTCCGTGCTGCTCCACTACGGCATCCGGATGTTCCGGACCGTTCGCCCTGCTCCATCCCTCCGCGGCATGCATGGATGACGACGTGCAGGGTGGAAATGACCCTGCCTCTACAACGTCTGTCATGGCGCATAGGCTGCGCATCGCCGCGCGCGTGACGTGACTCGTTCCTCCTCGACCTGGCGTCTGTCGTTGCCCGGGTCTCCCGCCCGCCCTCGGTCATCTCGTCGTCAGGAACGGAGGCGCCTTCCCCTGGAGGGCGCCCCTTCAGAGGGACATGCATGAAGAGCAGTTCGACAAGCGCCGGCCGGCTCGGGTGGCTCGCGGTGTGTGCGTGGTTCGCGTGGGGCACGGGGTGCTCGGCGGGCCCCGCCGAAGAGGGACGCGAGTGGGACGAGCGTCCCGGGGTCGTCCACTCCGCGGAGGGGACGTTGGGTCAAGGGACGGTGGCCGCCGGGCGGCTGCACACGCTCGCGCTGCGCTCCGACGGCACGGTGTGGGCCTGGGGCAGCAATACACATGGGCAGTTGGGCAACGGCACCACACGCTCGGCGTCGAGGCCCGCCTGGGTCTGGGGGCTGAATGACGTCGCCGCCGTGGCCACGGGGGAGCTGCACTCGCTGGCCCTGAAGGCGGACGGCACGGTGTGGGCCTGGGGCTTCAACGACCGGGGCCAGTTGGGGGACGGGACGACCACCTCCCGAGCGGTGCCCGTGCGCGTGCCTGGGCTGACGGGCGTGATGGGCATCGCGGCGGGCTTCTCCCACTCGCTGGCGGTGAAGTGGGACGGCACGATGTGGGCGTGGGGCAACAACGCCACGGGGCAGCTCGGCAATGGGCTGACAGCGAACCAGCCGGTGCCGGCGCAGGTGCAGGGACTCGGAGGGGTGAAGGCCATCGCCGCGGGCAATGCGCACTCCCTCGCATTGAAGTCGGACGGCACGGTGTGGGCCTGGGGAGGAAACGCGGACGGGCAGTTGGGGGATGGCACCACGACGTCGCGCCACGTGCCCGCGCTCGTCGCGGGAGTGGCGGATGTGACGGCCGTCTCGGGCGGTGGCTCACACTCGCTGGCCCTCAAGGTGGATGGCACGTCGTGGGCGTGGGGCAGCAACGCCTTCGGTCAGTTGGGGGACGGCACCACGACCTCGCGCCACGTGCCCGTGGCCGTCGCTGTGTCCGGCCTGGCCCGCCTCACCGCGGTGGTGGGGGGCGGACAGCACTCCGCGGCCCTGGGTGTGGATGGGACGGTCTGGACGTGGGGTAGCAACACGCGTGCGCAGTTGGGGGATGGCACCACGGTGTCGCGCCTGCTGCCCGTGGCGTTGGGGGGCCTGAGCGGAGTGATGGGAATCACGGCGGGCGGTGGCCAGCACACCGTGGCGATGAAGGCCAATGGAGAGACGTGGGCGTGGGGTGGCAACAGCGAGGGACAGGTGGGCGATGGGAGCACGCTGTTGGCGCTGGTGCCCAAGCGAGTGCTGAGCCTGTCTCGCATCGAGTCCATCTTCGCGGGTGGGTACTACTCAGTGGTCGTCCGGGACGGAGGGACGGTCTGGACCTGGGGTTCGGATCGGCTGGGGGAGTCGGGGGATGACATTCCCACCCTGAGCCCGGTGCCCACGCGCGTGACAGGGCTGACCGGCGTGGTGAGCGTGTGCGGCTCGGGTCATCTGCTGGCCATCAAGGGCGATGGCACCCTGTGGGCCTGGGGCGCCAATGGCGCGGGCCAGCTCGGGGACGGAACCACGGTGTCCCGCACGAGCCCCGTCCAGGTGCCAGGGCTCACCCAGGTGGTCAGCGCGTCGGCGTCGGGCCATTCCCTGGTGGTGAAGTCGGACGGGACGGTGTGGAGCTGGGGAGCCAATTCACAGGGGCAGTTGGGCGATGGGACGTCCACGGCGCGTTCGGTGCCCGCGCAGGTGGCGGGGCTGTCTGGGGTGGTGGCCGTGGCCACGACAAGCAACCGGTCAGTGGCGCTCAAGAGCGATGGCACGGTGTGGTTCTGGGGCTTCGTCGGCAACGTCTATCCGTTGCAGAGGACACCCGCGCAGTTGGTGGGGCTCACGGGGGTGGTGGCCTTGTCCGGTGGGTATGACCATGTCCTGGCGCTCAAGAGCGACGGCACGGTGTGGGCCTGGGGCTCCAATGGCTCGGGCCAGCTCGGCGATGGCACCATCACGCAGCGGCGCCTGGCCGTCCAGGTGGTGGGGCTGACGGGGGTGGTGGCCGTGGAGTCGGGGAACGACGACTCGGTGGCGCGGAAGGCGGACGGCACGTTCTGGAAGTGGGGCTCGGGTCAGCGGACCCCCGTGAGGGCGGCGTCCCTGGATGGAATGACGACCGTGAGCCTGGGCACCCTGCACGCGCTGGGGCTCAAGCCGGATGGGACGCTCTGGGCATGGGGTTCCAACAGCTCTGGCCAGCTCGGGCTCGGCATCGCGACCTACTTCGGTCCGACGACGACGCTGCCTCCCCATCTTCGGGAGGTCACCGTGGGAGATTTCTACTCGTTGGCCGTGAGGAGCGATGGGACGGTGCTGACCTGGGGCGCCAATAGCTCAGGTCAGTTGGGTGATGGAACCACGGCGCTTCAAGCCTCGCCGGTGCAGGTGTCGGGGCTCGACGGCGTGGTGGCGGTGGCCGCGGGCAACTCGCACTCGCTGGCGCTGAGGACGGATGGGACGGTGTGGGGCTGGGGCGCCAATCACCTGGGCCAACTGGGGAATGGGACCACCACCTCGAGCCCGCTGCCAACGCCGGTCGTGGGGCTCGTGAGCGTGAAGGCCATCGCGGCGAACAGCACCCATTCCCTGGCGTTGAAGCAGGATGGGACTGTGTGGAGCTGGGGCTTCAATGGCGCGGGCCAGTTGGGGGATGGGACGCGAACCCAACGGCAACTGCCCGTGCAGGTGCTGGGGATGTCGAGCGTGGTGGCGGTGTCCGCGGGGAACGAGTTCTCCCTCGCGCTGAAGGCGGATGGCACCGTGTGGAGCTGGGGTTACAACTTCAATGGTCAGTTGGGAGATGGCAGTACCACGTTCAGCTCGAGTCCCGTCCAGGTGTCCGGCCTCTCCGGCGCGCAGGCGATATCCGCGGGACGCAGCCATTCGCTGGCCAGGAAGGCCGACGGGACGGTGTGGGCCTGGGGCTCCAACCAGAACGGCACCCTGGGGGATGGCGGCACGACGCCGCGACTCGTCGCGGGCCCCGTCGTGGGCCTCACGGGCGTGGTGAGCGTGGCGGCGGGACCGATGTCCGTGGCCATCAAGGCGGATGGGACGCTCTGGGTCTGGGGCACACAGTCCACGGAGGACGGGACGATTTCCCGGCGCTTCGTTCCCGTCCCGATGCCAGGGCCCACGGGCATCGTCGCCGCGTCCGCGCGAAGCGGCCACACCCTGGCGCGAACCGCGGATGGGACGGTGTGGGGCTGGGGCCACAATGCCTATGGCGCCCTGGGCAACGGCATCACCGGAGAGCGGAGCGAGCCCTTCCAGCTCTGGTGAGCGCGGCGGTCCGCCACTCGCGCATGTCTGGAATCAAGTGGTGACTTGAACTCTCGGATGTTCGGCCGGGCCCGCACTCGAACAACGCATGTTCGAGGGCGGACCCCTGGCGCTTCGTGACGCGAGCCCCCACCCTCCGAGGCCTTGGACGCGCCGTGGGCTACTCGATGGGCGGCGGGCAGGAGTGGGGGCAGTCGTATCCGAAGGTGCAGCTATCGCACGAGAGCGGCGGCATGACGCTGATGGTGAGCGGGAGCGTGCTCTGCCCGAACGGTTGATTGCCCTGCATGAGTCGCCACTCGAACAGGTAGGTCCCCGTCAGCGGGGGGGCGACGGCGGTGAAGAGGAAGGTGGTGTCCTCGCCCGGGTCCACGACTTCGTAGGGCAGCAGCGGGACTCGGGCCACTCCCCAGAACAGGTTGTCCACCGGGTTCTGGGAGCCGAGCTCGACGGGCGTCTGGGCGCTCCAGCTTTTGGTGCCCCAGTTCTTCATCCGGACGGAGAACTGGAAGCTCTCCCCTGGGGCCACGGTGGCGGGAACCAGGGTCTGCTCCACGAGCTCCGAGGCGAACGCGGGGGACTTCACGTTGACGGAGAGGGTCAGCTCGGGGCCGAACGCCGCGCCGTTTCGATGCATCCTCCACCGGTAGGTGAAGGGTCCTGGCGTCAGGGGCGCGGTGGGCGTGACGGTGAACGTCTTGTGCTGGCCCAGGAGGATGGCGTCGCCTGGAGCGAGCACCAGGCTCTGCGCCCCGTCGAGCGAGACGCCGTGCGTGCCATTGGCCGCGCTCCAGAGCGTGGTGCCGGTGTTGGTGACGGAGACGGAGGCGTTGAAGGGCTGTCCGGCGACCACGGTGGGAATCCTTCCGTTGGAATCGCGCTGGAGTGCGCCGAGGGCGGGGGTGTCCAGGAAGCCGCCCAGAATCTGTTGGCGGAAAGGGAGGAAGGTTCCCGTCAGCAGATTGGAGAGGAGGAAGCGCGGCTCGTCGGGTGGGGCGGTGGGGTCCGGAACTTCGTTGGTGTGGACGAAGGACGTTCGGATGGGGGGGAAGGTGCCGATGGCGCCTCCCAGGTCCGCGAAGCTGCTGCGGTTGTGGCAGCCGGCACAGGACAGCGCCTGGGCGCGCGAGACGACCTGCTCGGGACTCAGCGGGCTACCGATGCGCTGGAGCTCCGCGGCGATGGCGGTGGCGAAGCGGTTTTCGGGAGGACCGAAGAGGAACTCGTTGAGGTAGTTGTCCGAGGCGTTGAACGACTCCGAGTCGCTCTCGGCGTCATTGTAGATGTCGGGGACCTCATAGTTGAAGCGGTTGATGTCATCGACCGCGAGGCTCGCCACCTGGGTGATGAAGTACTCGCGGAAGCTCACCGCGAGCGGCTCCGTGTTGAAGATGTTGAAGAAGTCGCCGCGCGGGTTGGCTTTCACGGTGACGGGCACGAAGCGCAGGGTGCAGCCGGTGGGGCCACACTGCCGCTTGAGCTTGAACTCGTGGAGCATCCACGGGGCCGGCGGCCCCTGCTGGATGAACTGGTTGGTGCGAACCTGTCCCTCGCCCAGAGGGTTGTTGCCGTAGTGATTGGCGTGGACGACGGGGACATGGCCGGGGCTGCTGGCCTCCAGGAAGAAGGACTTCACGCGGGCGCGGCGGGCGACGGGGTCCGTGAGGGTGGAGAAGCTCGCCCAGGTCTGGGCGATGGGGCGGCAGCCCTCCAGACCCAGCTCGCGGCGGGGGTTGGGAAGGACGGCCTCGAAGATGACCAGGTTGCGGTCGGGGGGCGGGTGGGCGAAGACCATGCGGTATTGGCCGCAGTTGGCGCCATCGGGAGGGGCCAGGTCGAAGCGGTTGAAGAGGCCAATGAGGTTGTAGCGGTCCAGGACGGACCCGTTGCCGAGGACCGCCTCCCTCCCCTCGGACTGACGGCAGTGATAGGGCGCCCCATTGAGCGTGAAGATGTTGTCGCTGCAGTGCGCTCCGCCTGGGAGGTCGGCCTCACCCGGCGCGGGATTCTGGGTGTCCCAGAGCTGGCGGTAGAGCTGCTCGGCGGTGAAGCCCGTGCTCCCGGCCTGTTGGACCAGCTGGTTCATCACCATCCGGAGGGTGATGGTGGAGACGGTCGCGAAGTCGGTGATGGCGAGCGAGCGGCGCGGGTCGAGCGATGCGGACGTCGTGGAGGGTTGGTCGGCCAGGGGCGTGGTGTGGAGCCCGCCGCGTTCGGAGTGGGGAGACGCCGCGGAGGCGGAGCCCAGGCTCGCGAGGAGCAGGCTGACGCCCGCGAGCCGCGAGGCGGTGAGCCACCGGAAGGTGTGGCGTGAGTGCGGGACGGTGGAACGGGATGGTGGGTGATGCATGGCTGTGGCCTCGGAGACACCGATGTCCACGCGGCATTACGCAAGCAGGCATCAACCTGGTTGATGTGAACCGGCCGGTTCCTTCCGTCGACGAGCAGGTGTTTCGTCGGAGAGACAACCCATGGGGCCAGTTCGGCCAGGGTTCCGTGTCCGACGTCGTCCCAGGCTCCTTGCCACGCACCTGATCCGAGCTGCCTGGCGGGTGGCGGGTGAATGGCCGGTCCCCACTCGCTCACATCTCCTCCGGAGCGAACTCCCCTCATCGAGAGGCTCCAGAAGTTTCCAATGCCACTCAGGGGGGAAAGCAATGTTTGGTGTGTTCAGACGTATTGGCGGACTCGTGGCCCTCACAGCGGGGCTCTGCGGGTATGGCGCCTTTGCCCAGGAGCAGCAGCCACAGGCGGAAGCGCCACCGCCCGTGCAGCAGGCGCAGCCGGTAGAGCCACAGGCGGAAGCGCCACCGCCCGTGCAGCAGGCGGCCCCGGTGCCCGAAGCACCCGTCGCCAGTGAGCCTTCGGTAGCGGAAGGCGGTGGTGCCGAGACAGTCCCGGCGGCTCCGCCCGAAGCCGAGTCGCTCCCGAGTCCCATCGATTCAGGGCAGGAAGCCGTGGGAGGCAGTGGCATGGACGCGCAGGCCGTGCCGCAGGAAACGCAGCCCACCATTCCCGATGACTCGGGAGCGGTGATGGGCGAGCAGACCGCTCCCGTCGTCCCGCAGGAAGCGCAGCCCGCCATTCCCGATGACTCGGGAGCGGTGATGGGCGAGCAGACCGCTCCCGTCGTCCCGCAGGAAGCGCAGCCCGCCATTCCAGATGATTCGGGCCCGGTAATGGGAGAGCAGACCGTTCCCGTCGTCCCTCAGGAAGCGCAGCCTGCCATTCCGGATGATTCGGGAGAGGCGATGGGTGGAAGTGGGTCGGAGCCAGTCGCCCCTGCGACAGGAGAGGTCGTGGGGGAGATGGACGCTCCGACGATTCATCCCGAGGCCGCGCCAAATCAGGCGGTCCAGGTGCCACCCGAGCCCGTGGCGCCGGAAGCGACGATGCCCGTCGAGTCTCCTCAGGCCTTCGTGAAGGAAGGACCACCGCCCCAGGTGCCTCAAGCCAAGGGGTCGCCAACCGCCACCTCATCCCAGGCACCGCGGCCGGCGACACCGGCTCCCGCTCCCGCCCAGCCGGCGGTGGCGGCGAGTGCGCCAACCGCCATGGCCTCGACGAGTTCGGCCATGACGGCCGCAGGGGGCCCACGGAAGGAATGGCACGTCAGCAAGGCCGGTAACGACAAACAGGCGGGCTCGAAGCAGGCGCCTTTCCGCACCATCCGTCGCGCGCTGACCTCCGCCCAACCCGGGGATGTCATCCGGGTGCAGGCAGGCGAGTACCCAGGGAACATCGTCATCGATGGCCCCGTGCGCGGAGGCCAGCCCGGCGCTCCCATCCGCCTGGTGGGAGAGGGCCGCGTGCGCATCGTCCCTGGCGGCGAGCGCGGCACCCTCGTCCAGCTGCGGCGCCCCTACTGGCGCGTCGAAGGCTTCGACGTGGACGTGCGCAAGCAGAAGCGCTTCGCGGTCGCGTTCGAGCGGGACACCCAAGGCTCCGCGTTGCTTCGCTCGACACTGCACGGTGGCGCGCTGGGCGCCGGCGTCAGCACCGCCCTGGGGGCGCGGGGAGTGCTCATCGAGGGCAATCACATCCACGACTTCCGCAAGACGGGCGGGGGCGACTCGCACGGAGTGGTGGTGCAGGCCACGTCGCGGAACATCACCATTCGCGGGAATGACATCCATGACACCTCGGCGGATGGAGTGCAGTGCCTCAAGCCGGACAACCGCAATCAGGCGCCCGCCGACGGGGTCCGCATCGAGAACAACCACCTCCACCACACCCGCGAGAACGCGGTCGACATCAAGACCTGCCGCAACGTCACGGTGGTCGGCAACCGGATGCACGGCTTCCGCAAGTCCCGCTCCTCCGCAGGCGAGGCGGTCGTCGTCCACTACTCGGCCAGCAACGTGCGCGTCGAGAAGAATGGCATCTCCGACGCGGGCCGGGGCATCTCGGTCGGCGGCATGAAGGAGGGGCCTGACCCGAAGAACATCGTGGTTCGTGGCAATCGCATCAACGGCATCTCCAAGGCCGGAGGCAGTGATGGCACGGGCATCCGCGTGGAGAACGCCCAGGGCGTCCAGATTGAAGGCAACACCGTCGAGGGCACGGCCGGATACGGGATGATGCTCGGGCTGGGGTCCAACAACGGAGCCCCCAGCAAGGACGTGCTGGTGCAGGGAAATACCGTCCGCACGGCGAACCTCGTGCGCCTCGGCAACAAGCGCCCGGGGCTGCGGATGGACAACAACCGCTACGCGCCCAACGGCAACTTCAAGTCCGAAGGGAAGGAGACGAAGAGCATCAACGACTGGAAGAGTTTGTCCGGCGTGGACAAGGCCTCCAGCCAGCAGTGAGGTATTTCAGCGTTCCTCTGTCGGAGCAACGAAGCCCCCGTGGCACACCGCCATGGGGGCTTTCCCTTGAGGACGGCCCAAAGTGCCATGTCGCAACAGGATTGCGCTTGGGCCTCGGATTCCCTCTTGTCATCCAGGCACACTCCCAGAGAGACTGAGCCCACTCTCCGGGAGTTCCGCGCATGAAATCCATCTCCAGTCATCCCTGGCGGCACATCCTCACCACGTGTCTCGCGCTCACGCTGGGCGCGCTCACGGCTGCCTGCATGGGGCTGGAAGCGGAAAGCTCGGAGTCCTGGACGCAGCAGGACGAGTTCTTCGAGGGCTCCGCCATGGGCGAAGCGAGCTACAGCGTCCACAACTGTCCGGCCGGCCAGGAGTGGGACGCCACCTGGGGCTGTCAGCCGGCGTGGGGCGTGTCCTGCTACTACACGCGCGGCTCGGGCTATGTCGGCTTCGAGCCATTCTGCAGCAAGCTCCCCTCGACCTCGCCCATCCCCCACAACACCAAGGTGTGCTCGACCACGCGCGGCGGTGGATGGTGCGGGACCGAGCCCAACTGCTACTCGTGCCCGGTCCACTGCTCCGTCAACCGAGGCCCTGAGTGGTGCGGCGGCGAGCCCAACTGCTACCTCTGCCCCCTGTCCTGTGAATCCACGCGGGGCCAGAACTGGTGCGGCACGGAGCCGAGCTGCTACGCGTGCGGCCCCTCCTGCTCCAGCACGCGCGGCACGGGCTGGTGTGGCATCGAGCCCAGTTGCTACACCTGCACCAACGGCGGCGGAACCTCCGAGGGCGGCTGAGCGCCTCGGAGGCCCAGCGAGGGGCCACGGACCATCGTCCCGTGGCCCTCCGCGATACCCGACACATCCATACAATCAACAGCGGTCGCCGCGTGCCTCCGGCGTGTCCCTCACGTCGCCACCAAGCAGCCTCACGATGAGCGCCACCCGCGAATTGACCTCGAAGCGCCGGTAGATGGATTTCGTGTACTGATTCACGGTGAAGCGGCTGATACCGAGCTGAGCCGCGATTTGCTTGTCACCAAGCCCGGCCAGGAGCAGCTCCAGCGTCTGGCGTTCTCGCCGAGAGAGCCTGATGCCGTAGGCCCCATCCCCCGTGATTCCTGGTGCGCCGAGGAGGGTCCCCCACTCCGTGTGGAACAGGTGGAGCAGCTCGCGGTCCGCGGCATCGAAGGGATGCCTGCCTCGCCCACGGTAGACCCCGATGCACTGCACCACGCCGGGGAGCCTGGACCACCGACTCGAATACACCGAGTCATCGAGGCCTGACGGGTAGAGGAAGTGCTCGACGTAGGGCGCGTCGTACCAGGTCCGGTCCCCGACGAGTTCCTGCCTCATCGCGGTGATGACGGCGCCTGGAATCGACGGACGCTCCATCAATGAGCGGATGGCCGGATTGCTGTCGCTGCCCATCCGCTGGAGCGCCTCGAGCGCTGGCAGCGCGCTGCCTTCCCACCCTTCCAGGACGATGGCCGTGAATTCTCCGTGCCCTCCCGGCCTGAAGTCGCGCTCCAGGACGAAGGCCCCCGCCTCCGCCCCCAGGATGCGGAACACACCAGAGAGCAGATGCCGCACACGCGTCTGCCGCCCCTCTGTCAGCTCACGCGCCTCATTGACCAGACGAACCAGTGCACGAACCTGAGAACTTCGAAGGCTGCCATCGACCATCGGACCTCCCGAATCGCGCCCCATGGGGCATCCCTTATTTTAGCGAATTACACGATTATCCACTTTAAATCAGGAGGGGCCCGCTGAACCTCACAACCCCACTGAAAGAGAGAGGCGCATGAAAAGTCAGCTCAAGCGAATGGCTGCACGACCCGAAAGGGCTACAACATCCCCCCTGCCATTGAGCACCCACGGCAACAAGACAGTGAACGTCTCCGCCCATGGCGCCACGTCCTCGAACAACGTGGGCTGCGCCCACCGCTCCGGTACGAGAGTCCGAAGCCATCAGTCCGTCCGAGACAGACACCCATTCGGAGAGCGAGGCAGTGCGTCCCCAGGAGGTGACTCCAGAAGAGGCAGTCGCACGACTGGATTCCCGATTCTTCAACGAGAGGGTGGACCTGGCCTGGAGTCAGGAGGCCACGCGGCGCGCGGAGCGACTTCGCGCCCAGCTTCCCCACGGGGCGCGCTTTGTGTCCATGGAGTGCCGCGGTTCCATGTGCCGGCTCGAGATGTCCCATCCCAGCCTGGAGACCTTTCAGCACTTCATTCGCGAGGGGCTCGTCCATGACACGAACGCGTGGGAAGGCCCCTTCATGGCCGCGCTCAAGAGCCCTCCAGGCCAGCTTGGAGCAGTGGAGGCGGTAGCCTATCTCGCACGCCCGGGAGCCGACCTGGCGCCCTGAGCGACACAAGCACATGGAATCGCAACACGCGCAGGGCAGCAGGCTGACCTCGATTGCAACACAACCACCGATGGGGAAACGCTCTCCTGTCCTTCCCCATCCTGGGTGCCAACGACGGCGCCATCTACGGAATGCCTGACAACAGGACCCTGGTCGCGATTGGCTTGACGAAGACGACCTGCCCGATTCCCTGAATTGAGGCGCAGCCCGCTGGAGCCTCCGCCGAGCTCGCCCCAACGCCCCGCCAGAAGCTCGGCGCGCCGGACTGTCACCAGAAGAGCGCGGCACGCCGCTCCTCCCTCGGCCCCCGGGCCACCAGGCCCACGTGAGGCGACGGCCGTGCACATGGTTTCAAGGGAGGCCTTCGCGCCGAAGACTCGTGCGCGCACGGTGCGGATGTCCATCCTCGGCTGCGCGCGCACGGGAGCAGCACCCTTCATGGAAACCATGGGCACAACCCGAGCCCTTCTGCCCGGTCAGGTCATCGTCTCGCTGAACTTCGATGACTGCCTGGCAACCCAGACCACGGGGGCCGCCCTCATGGAGGCCCGTGGAATGCGTGGCACCTTCTACGTCCACAGCACCCGGATGGGACTGTCCGGCCGCCTTACGCTCGCCCAGGTGCAGGCACTCCGGGACGCCGGGCACGAGATTGGCGGGCACACGCTGACACACCCGCACCTCACCGAGCTTTCGGCCGATGAACAGCGCCGGGAAATCTGCAACGACCGGGTGGCCCTGTTGAACGCCGGCTTCCGCGTCACTTCGTTCGCCTACCCCTTCGGCGACAAGGACTCGACCACGCGACAGATTGTCATGGATTGCAATTACAACTCCGCACGGGAAAGCGGCGGACTGCGCACCTCCTCGAGCGGCAGCAGCCCGGCCGCCGAGCCCGTGCCACCCTCGGACCCCTACGCCATCCGGACCCATGGCTCCGTGCAAACCACCACCACGCTCACGGACCTGAAGAACTACGTCCTGCGCGCGGAGGAGTCGGGGGGCGGCTGGGTGCCCATCGTCTTCCACCACATCTGCGGGCCGTGCAATCCACCGCAGACCTACTCCATCTCGCCCACCCTCCTGACGTCATTCCTGGACTGGCTGGCCCCTCGCGTCTCGCGGGGCACCACCGTGGCCACCATGGACGCGGTCATCGGCGGCGTGCTGAAGCCACCCGTGAGCTGGCCACCCACGCAGCTCTTGCGGAACCCGTCGCTCGAAACGGACCTCAACGGGGACGGGACACCGGACTGCTGGCAGCGCGGCGGCTTCGGCTCCAACACATTCACATGGACGCGGACGTCGGACGCGCATGGGGGGAGCTGGGCCCAGCAGGTGCGCATCACCGCCATCTCCAGCGGCGACCGCAAGCTCATCACCCGGCAGGACGACAGCACGTGCACGCCCACTCCGGCGACGGGGCATCACTACCGCATCTCCGCCTGGTACAAGGCCACCACGTCGGTCAGGTTCAAGGCGTACTACCGGACCAGCGCGGGTGCGTGGGAATACTGGGCCCAGGGTCCCCTGCTGCCCGCGCGCACCAGCTACACCTTCGCCGAGTGGACGACACCGCCCGCCCCTTCCGCGGCCCGGGCCCTCAGCGTGGGATTGTCCATCGACCGGGTCGGCACGCTCACCATGGATGACTTCGCTCTCTCGGACGTGGAGGCGAGCGCGTCCCCGTGAGCTGCGGCATCCAGGGAGCGGCATCGCGTCAGACAGCGCCGGGCGTGTGGACGAGGGGGCAGCGTTTACTGGAGCAAGGCCCGGAAGGCGTAGACGAACCCGGCAAGCCCCCCGCCCAGAAACAGGATCATCCCCCCAACGAGAGCCACCAACTCCAGGCGCTCCCTCCAGTTCATGGGAGGCACTGCCGGCTCCCGCGCGTCCTCCTCGGTGAAGGGATATCGCGGCGCATCCGTCACGGCATCGAGCAGATAGGATTGACTGAAAGCCACCGCGTAACCGCCCTCCCACCTGTTGAGATACACCTCGATGACGGTCGCCTCCGCCAAGGTATCGACATGCTTCCAGTCGATCCCGCTCGGCGGCACCAGGTCCCCGTCCCTGAGGCAACTCACCTCGAAGCTGATGCGCGAGGAGAGCAAGGCGGGGTCGCCACGGAACACCCGCGCGACCCGCCCTTCCACCACCGCCTCGCCCGGCGTGGGAGACGGCAGCACGACACGGTCGACCTCGACTTGAACGTGCAGGTCCGCTTCCAACGCGGCACGGGCGTGATAGTGGGCGGGAACGGCCATCGCCCCAGCCTATCCCAATCATTTCCGCCACGCTGTCTGGCCCGGGGCGCACACGTGCTCCCGCGGTCCAAGCTGTTGTTGCGCGGCAGTCGCGCGGGATTGAGACAGCGGACTGACAGGAGCGCGGGAATCCGCCTTCCATCCATACACACCCAGGAAACATCAGTACTTGTGTGGCGTCTCCGCGTCCGCGAGGACGACGGACAGCCGCGCACCGATGGCCTGATGAACCGGCCACCCCAGCGCGCGCTCCGGGCACCCGCCGCGAGAAGGGGCGCAGCGGCGGGCACGACTTGCCGCAGTCACCTTCCCATGAGGGGTGTCCCGCTCGCGGTCGTCCAGGAGGAGCAGGCGGCCACGCAGCCCAAGAAAAAGCCCAGCAACCCGTACTGGATTGCTGGGCTTCTCACTGTGGAGGCGGAGGGAATCGAACCCTCGTATGGACGGTGCGAAAACCCAGCAGAATCGCGCCCTTACCTCGTAACCGTCCGGAACGACTCAACTTCGGTATCCCTCCGCGTCCCATCTCGTCCCGACCTGTTCCAGTCCATTCCGCAGGCTCGTGCGACATACGTGCAACATGGGAAGGGTGCCTTCATGGGGGCCACCTCCACCCGGTTCAGTCGCGACCTACGGGAAGGCCACATTACCAATCGTCACCGTGCGCGCCCCATCAGCCTCCCACAGCATGCGCGGATCGCATTCATCGGTGCCCAGCTCCACCGGATCCAGCCATCCCCTATGGGAACGTCACACCGCTGAGGGTCACGGTACGCGGCCCGGCATCCTCCCACAGCTTGAGTGAGTAGCTCCCTCGGGAGGCATCGGCAGGGGCCTCGGCTTCAACCACCACTCGCCGTGGTTCGCCTAACGTGACGGGCGCGACCTGCCATACGCGAAGCACCTTCACTTCAATCCCAGTGCTGCTGCGAAGTGCCGCGCCACTCGCCACCCACGGCGCTTCACTGCGCTGAGCGGTCAGCCAAATCTCCAGCGCCACTCGATTCGTCGAGCGGTAGGTGTGAATCTTGTCTGCGGCAAGGGCGTTCTTCGGACCCGAGGTAACCGACTTGGTCACAATCCGCCCGGCCAGACCGCCGACGTCAACACTGCCCACCGCGAGCAGTCCCGCCAGCCCTCCCGGGGCGCCATGCTCTGACTTGATGCGCGCATTCTCGTCCTGACAGCGCAAGGTCTCCGCCCGAGCTTCCCTCGTTTCTTCCTGGTACGACTCGACCGTTCTCTTGTTTCGGTACACCTCAACGAGTGCGTCAGCACGCGCGGGATGAACCACGAGCAAGAATGAAGCGCCGACGGGTGCCGCTCCGTCGCGAAACCTCACCGCCACGCGGAACTTCTCGCCTGGACTCACGCGCGCCGATGGGACCAACCGCATCGTCGTTCGCCCTGAATCTACGTTCGAGAAGAAATCCCGCCCCTCAAACTCGGTGCCTTCCAGCACCAGTTCAGAGTCGAAGAGTAGAACCGTGGACAAGCCTGGGCTTACGGCCACCTCAACCGACGCTCCGGACACATTCGGCTCCAGCTCGATGCGCCGAGCCCCTTCACCCGAGGCCGTAGCTCCCTGCGCTGTCGATGCGCCTGCAACGAGCCAGAGCCCCAGGAGAATGGCCGATGATGATGCATGCATCCGTCTGCGACTCCCGCACGTTATCTTGCGCACACCACATCACTCGAACTCGCGCACTGCTCGTACTTCCCCTGTCGAGAAGACTCGGGCCGACGTAGGGCTGTCATCGCCCGATTCCCGCTCCAAGCCCTTCACGTTTCCCTCGGCTAGCAGTTCCAGGCACACCGGGAAGCTCTCACCTCCAGGTGTGCGAGCACGGGTGAACCGACCATAGACGCGGTCACTCACCGTGAGCCTTCCCGAGAAGATGGTGCCAGTCGGCATCCGCTTCCACTCGCCGAGCAACAGAAGTTCCGTGGCTCCGTCCTTCACGGAAATGACTTGGGCTCCTCCTCTGGGACCAAACGTCGCGCCATGGTAATCGCCCGTTTCGATACCTCGCGCATCCATCGCTTCGACTGCGCCTGACGGGCACGGTGCGGGTGGAGGCGGTGGGCGAACCTGCGTGCCTGGGCAACCCAGTGCCGAGCAGGCCACCGCCGCGGCAACGGCTCTACTCATGATGCCCGCCCCCTTCTTCGCGGGCTTCGGGGGCATCGGGGTTTCGGTCTTCTCCATCATCACGGTTGTGGCCTCGGGAAGCATCGCGGGAACGGCGACGACCGCAGGGGTGGCCTCCGTTCGGGGCTGGGAAGCTGTGGCGCTAACAGAAGTATTATGTCTGTCAAGTCGCGCTACTTCCTGACGGGTCGGTACCGCCCCCGCTACGCGTGACGTCCGCCAGCTCCACGCAGCCACCAAGGCGACAAGCACGAGGGCAACGGCCACCACCACTCCCCGCCGCCACGAACTCCGCGCCCGCACCGGCACGCGCTCCGTGGCTGTGCCTCCATCCGCCAGAGGCAGAGGCTTCTTCTGAGGGCGCCTGCCTCGACGGGGACGCTTCCGCAGCTCGTTGACCCACTCCTCCAAGCCGCCCAGGTCATCGTCCTTGTCCGGGCCACCGTCCGTCGTTGCCGTGTCCTCTCCATACGCGTCGCACAGGGGCACGTCCCACGCGTCGTCCGCACGCTGAAGTGCCGCCTCCAGTTCCACGCAAAGCGCCTGGGCGCTCGGAGTCCGCGTGGCCGGCGTCTTCGCGAGCAGCCGCAGGCACACGTCACTCAGCGCTTCTGGCACGCGCTCGTTCACCTCGCGGGGTGACACAGCCGCGTTCGCAATGACGACATCCGGCAGCGTGAAATGCTCCCCCTCGAAGGGGCGATGCGTGGTGAGCAGGACGTAGAGGACGACTCCCAGTGCCCACAAGTCGTCGGAGGGACCGGGCTCGTAGCAGGCTCCCGGAACCTTCACGTGCTGGCGGAAGTACGTCCACGCCTCCGGGGAACGGTAGTCCGGCGTCCCAGGGGGAAGGACGTCCGACGTGATTTCCCGCGCGCCCTCGTAGTCGCCCACGCCGAAGTCCACCAGCTTGGCCACCCCATCGGAGCGCACCATGACGTTGGCTTCCTTGACGTCACGATGAATGACGCCCGCTTCGTGAGAAGCCGCCAGCGCGCGCGCCACGTCCAGCACCATGCGGGTCACCTGCCGAGCGGACGGGTTCTCCTCATTCGCCCACGTGCCCAGCTCGCGCCCTTCTACGAACTCCATCGCGATGACCGCGAACTCCGGCGCCGCCGAAGGCCAATAGCCGAGGCCGCGAATCCCGACGACGTTGGGGTGACTGAGGCGCAGGAGAATGGAGACCTCACGCTCCACCCTGTCCTTCACGCGCGAGAGGTCCAGAAACTTCAGTGCGGCACGCTGGCCGTCCAAAGAAGCCAGGTACACGGCACCGAAGCCGCCACTGCCCAGGCGCCGCTCCACCGTGTAACCCATCACCTGGGCACCGGGCGCGAGGACCGCGAGAACTGGCCCTCCCTTCATGGCGTTCCACTCCCCAACCCCACGGCATCAGCCTCTCGCATCAATACCCTCCCAACAGAGGGACATGTTACCAGACAGCCCCACTCACCAGGGAGTCCGTCCATTCCATGGGAGCGCCGGTTGAGACGTCCCAGGTCCATAAAGGAATGTCGCTCCTCCAGAGTTCACCTTCGCGGGTCCGTCAGCTACATAGGAGCCTCGCTCCAATCTCGAACTCCTGCCCTCCGGTGGATGCTCCCATGAATGAAGAACTGGCAGTCACCATCGGCGCGGCGGCACGAGCCGCGCGTCAGAATCTCGGGCTGACTCAAGCCGAGGTGGCCGAGCGCGTGGGATTGGTCCCCATGGTCTACAGCCGGCTGGAGCGAGGCAAGATGCTGCCCAGCGTCCCGTCCCTCTATCGGCTTTGCCGTGAACTGGGCGTGTCCCCTGAAGTGATGCTCGACCTGGGTGGTGAGAGCAAAGGCAACAAGTCGCGCGCCCGTGAGGAGGCGACGCCCGAACTCCGTCGCTTGCAGCACCTCGCGCGGAAGCTGGATGCGGAGAAGCTGGATGCGCTCCTCCACATGGCCACCGTCTTGTCACGATGACGCAGGGGTGACCTTGGCGAGCGCCTTCAGCTCATGCTCGTCCAACCCTTCCGGGTACAAGCCGCTCTCCCCGAACTCGACTTGGTCTCGCGCGCATCCACCCTCGGCCACGACACGTGCCGCTTCCGCTGCCGCTTCGTGACGCCCGTATCCAGGGTGCCTCTTCATCAGTACCGCACGTAGCGCCGCACCCATGTCCGCCGACGTCGCGAATCGCTCCCCCGGCGCAACTCGCAGGGCCGTGTGCAGCAACGCTCGAATGTCTGGTGCCAGTGCGCCCACGGCTTGCTCGACATCATCTGGACCGAACGAGGAGAGCAGCACCCTCATCTGCTCCAGCGGAAGAGAGGGGGTGTACTCCATACGCAGCGGGGTCACCCCTTGGGGCGCACGGACCGCCACGTCCAGCGCGAAGAGATGCCGGCCGGTGAGCAACTCCGTCAGGAGGACGCCCAGGGAGAAGACATCGGAGCGCGGGGTCAACGGAACTCGCTCCAGGTACTCGGGTGAAGCGTAGGCGACGTCGCCCCGGACAAGACTCGCGGGAGACTCTTCCCGGCCAATCACCAAAGAGTACGCCGCTCCGAAGTTCGACAGCTTCACCTCGCCGTGCGGACCGACGAAGACATTCCTGGGATTGACGTCGCGGTGGATGATGCCGAGCGGCTTGCCACCCTCCCCCTTCAACGAGTGCGCGTAGTGCAGAGCGTCCGCCAGCTCCGCGCCCACGTAGAGGGCAAAGGCTCCTGAAACAGGCTTCCCCCTCACAACGGAAGCACTCACCAGCGTGTCCACCGAGGGGCCGTCCACGTACTCCATGACGACGTGCACCCTCCGAAGGTGGATCTTCGCGAGATGCACCTGGGCAATGCTGGGGTGGTGGAGGAGGAAGGCGAGCTGAATCTCTTCGGCGAGGCGCTTACGCCCCATGAACGTCGAAGGATTCGGCAGGCGCCTCACCAGACAGAGGCCGGGATGCGGTTCATCCATCGCGAAGCGGTGGGCCAGGAGCAACACTTCCCCCGACGGCATGACGGCCAACTTGCGGACCGCCTCATACCGGAATGTCCCTACCTTGAAGAGTGGGAAGGGTCTTGGTGGCTGCGATGTGCTGGAGGGCGTGGAAGGGGTGCTGCCGCTATCAGTGGACCTGGGCACGAGTCCTCGGGGGCTAGGGGGCAATGCACTGGTGCAACCCGAGGATTCTTCGCGGACTGAACCTAAAAAGTCTAGTCCACAGTAAACCTTAAACTCCCCTGAAGAGCGAATCGTGCCGCAGTGCAGCCCCTTTGCGCCCACGAGCCGACCTGTGCCTTAGTCCGTCCGGGCGGCTGCGGTGTATGCGTTGTTCCACGGCGTTGCGAGGTCCAAGACCAACCGCGCCGATTCCGCAGTCGCCCGCTCTCAGTTCGCTAGCTTCGCAACGGCGAACCCAGCACCGAGCCCCAGAACCAGCGCCACGACGGCGACCGTGAAGGGCGTATCCCTGGCCTGCTGCCGCAGCTCTTCGTTCTCCGCGCGTAGCCGCTCAATCTCGGCAGCCGTGCGGACACAGCGGCTCTCGGACAACCAGCAGCCGCCTTCGACCTCGACGGCTGCCGTCCCACCATCCGGAAAGAGCTGAGCGCGCTCGACGCCGATGACCTCCGAGCCCGACGCAGGAACCGCGACGAGCACCACCAGCACGAGCGCGCCGAGCTTCACCGGTCGCCTCTCCTGTCGAGTTGCTCCAGGACGGCAATCGCCGCGGCCTTGCCCGCGACCTGGCCTGCGGCAATCTCGCCCGCCTGCTCGGCGCTCTCAATCACGGCGCTCCCGAAGAGGAGACGCTTGACGAGCGTGAAGCCACCGGCAGCCGTCAGGGCCACCTTCACGGCGGTCAGCATCAGGGAAAGCGAGAACGGCGCCCCAGCGGCGAGCGCGTTCGCCACGGCACCAGCCAGCGAGACGCCGAGCACCAACACCGCGCCGCCCCGGTCCGTGTTGAAGAAGGGAACGAACGTGCCACCGAACTTCCGCAGGAGGAAGACCAGGAGCACCACCACCAGGGAAGCGACGAGCGCGTAGTTCTGGCTCGTCACCGCGTTGAACAGGAGCTGCGCGAACACTTCGAACTGCTCGGGACTCGGCCCGATAACACCCACGTCAACCATGTTGCCTCCGAGTTAGAAGCCCAGCCGTTCCAGTTCGGCCGCGAGCTTCGGGTTTGCGGCACGCCACTGCGGCGACTTGCGCTCTTCGTCGAGCCGAGCCAACACAGCCGCGACCGAACTGCTCTCCACCAGGGTCCGAAGGGGCGTGAGCTGAAGCGCGCTCACGTAGCCCGGCCACTGCACATGCGGCGCGTCGCCGAACCTCCCGCCCCAGACGAGCCCCGCATTCGTCGATTCCTCGCCCAGCACGCGGTACGCCGGCAGGCGCCAGTCGGGCTGAACACCGGGCTTCGTGTCCCCGTCACAGACGAAGTCGAATGCCAGCCCGTAGTTGTGAGGGGACAGCCCCGCCGCAGACGCCTTGCCGCCCTTGCCCGCAAGGAAGAGGCGCCGCAGCTCGGCCTGTTCTTCGAGGCTGCGGAAGCCGTAGGTCGCGACGTAGCTCACGCCCCGGGCCTCGCAACGCGCGATGACCTGAAGGGCGACAGAAACGAGCGGCAGGTAGACGCGGTCAAGGTCGACCCGCTTGAAGTTTGCCCTGACCATTAGGAGTTCCCTTCCCTGACCTGGGTCATGCGGAGAAGCTCCAACTCGACGGTCTGCCGGACCTGGGCGGGAAGCCCTACGCTGAACTCGTCGCGCCACCGACGCAGCGCGCCCAGTTCCACCGCGAGGGTATTGATGCGCTCGTCTTGACGCGCGACCTTCTCGACCAGAGAGCGGATCTCCCCCACGAGGGACTTCGCAGCCCAAGTGAGGACGCCGACCCCCGCCGTTCCGAGCAGGGAGCCGACTACGAGCTGAACGGTCTGAGTCTCTTCGGAGGTCACGGCGTCACCAGGGGAGGAGGTTGCCCCTGGTAAATGCGTGCGACTTCCAGGATTGGCTCAAGCGCTCAGCCCGGCGGCCCCAACACGCGTCCCACGTGAGGTATGCTTTCCGCTAAGCACCACACCAACAACAAGGCTCGCCCAGATGACACACCAAGGAAAACTTCGGGAAATCATCTCATCAATTCTAGTCGAAGGCTCGTGGCGAATCATCCAGGAGAGATTCGCCGTGCTCGAACTGGACTGGCGAGATGATCTGAGTCCTGGCTGGGGGAAAGGAAAGTACGTCGAGCATGTACTCAAAGACCTTCCAGACGCCAAGCTCATCGAACTAGCCAACAAATGCACCACAAATCTCCCCGCCGAAGGAAAAACTCGACACATTGATGACATCCTAGAGAGAATCACCACAAATGACCGCCAGGCAATATCAAGAGTAACCAGAATCTCTCTCGCCACAGCATTTGAGGGCAGAGTCCTCACGCCCAACGTCGACTTCGACGGCTTCATTGGCAGCATAGGCTTTGAGCGAGACAGCGGCATCTACACATCATTCAGGTACGATCCCAACGGACAACTAGTCAGTTCAGATTTTTTCTCATCCATCAAAGTCCCAGCAACGCACCGAGAAGCACTTGAGGCATTCGGCTTTCTGGATTGGTCAGATCGCCGTGTCATCTCTTTTCTCGAATCTCTTATCCACCCAGAAATTCGTCGTGGCTCCGAACAAACTGAACTAGCAGCCCTCATAGACACTCATTTGCGTCCAGATGGACTAACCCCCAGAGTAACAGGCATCATATCTGGACATCCTGTATTTTCGATTCAACGGCTACATTCGTCCCGCCACGACAGACCCAAGAACATCATCTTCGCATCTAGTACGAAGGGCTTCAAACCAATCATCGGGCTCGCAGACGCTCTCGACAACGAACTAATCGTTCTCGAAAATGAGGACACATGCTTAGTGTACGATGACCCCACCCCTAACGAGGGGCTCACCTGGGTGCGGCTTGCCGACTGGTGGGCAAAAAAGCAGAAAATCTCAAACACCGAAGAAGCAAGAAGAAGCCTTGGCGCCCGTCTACAAGAAGCACTCTCATCTCCACCGGAGCGTCTCTTTTTCTCCACTTACTTCCGAACAATAAAGCAAACACTGGGGGAAAAACTGCCCGCTCTAATTCCCCAAGTCTATGTGCATTACGACCCCAAGACTCAGGACGAGAGGAGGCAGAAGCGTAAATTCCTAATCCAACGCATGGACTTTCTACTCCTTCTTCCTGAGAACCGGCGCATCGTAATCGAAATAGATGGTAAACAGCACTACTCGATCACGAGGCCATCCACCAAATACGACTACGTAGACGCAACAAACACCCCCCACCCGCCCATGCCTCATATGAGTCTACCAAGCCCTCAAGTCTATGCCGACACCGTGCGCGCCGACCGCGAGTTGCGATTGCGCGGATACGAAGTATATCGCTTTGGTGGCTACGAGCTACGCGATAGGACGTGCGAGCGCCTTGTCAGCGACTTCTGGGACGGACTGTTTCACACGCATGGATTAACATCTTGAGCGAGCCCTTTAGTCACGAGACTTGAGACCGTGCGCGAGCAGCCCCTTCACGACGTAAGTATTCGCGAACTGAACAGCGATCTCCGTCACGTCACCGACTGCCGTTGGCTCGGCCCGTACCACGCTGCTCGGCACGAAGCATTCAATCTCTTCGCGGCTGCGGAAGCCGTAGGTCGCGACGTAGCTGACGCCCCGGGTCTCGCAACGAGCGATGGCCTGAAGGGCGACCGCGACGAGCGGCAGGAAGACGCGGTCAAGGTCGACCCATTTGAAGCTTGCCTGGGTCATCGGGAATCCCCTGCCCCGGCTCGGGTCATGCGGCGAAGCTCCAACTCGACGGTCTGTCGGACCTGGGCGGGAAGCCCGACGCGGAACTCGTCGCACCACCGACGCAGCGCGCCCAGTTCCACCGCGAGGGTATTGATGCGCTCGTCCTGCTGGGCGACCTTCTCGACCAGAGAGCGGATCTCCCCCGCGAGGGACTTCGCAGCCCATGTGAGGACGCCGACCCCCGCCGTTCCGAGCAGGGAGCCGACTATGAGCTGAACAGACTGGATTCTTCGGTGGTCACAGCATCACCAGGGCATGGGGTTGCGACTGGTAAATGCGTGCAGCTACTGGGAATGGCCCAGCCTCAAGCCAAGAAGTCTTCACCAGCGCCACTTGCGCGTGGCACTATATCCTCACAGAAGATCCATTCTGGAGGAAACCTGATGCCCAGCAGCAAGACGTTCGAGAACCTCGGCCAACGAGGAAATCAGGGAATGAAGTGGAATCCCACTACATCGACGCTGGTCGTCACGACTCCTCACGCTCTCGTCCAGGCAGTCGGGTATCTGAAATACGCGCGCCGGAATGAGGGGGCAGTCTACTTTCGCGGACAAAACAAAATTCATCCCAAGATGGTTCCCGCGCTCTATCGCAATCTAGCCAGGGAAAGTGGAAAAAACAAAAGAGAAGCACTACTTAATAAATACATAGAACAATCACGAACCCAGCAGGCATTCTTGGACAACACCCCAGAGTACGCACACGAACCAATCCTTCAGCACTATGGTGTCAAGACGCGCTGGCTGGACCTTGTCGACAACGTTTGGACAGCGCTCTGGTTCGCGTGTCAGGATGCTTACGCCTCCGGCCTCTTTGGTCAATACCTCCATTTCGCCCCAACAGTCTCACCAAAAGCATTTGTAGTCCTCATGCAAGCAGGCGATGGCACTCCTGAGGCGGACAAACCAGGGCTCCTCCGAACCACACATGCAGAAATTGTTGATCTCAGAAGGGCAGCCCCGTCAAACTATCTTCGCCCGCACGCCCAGCATGGCATCCTGCTCCGTCGACGCAATTGCAACACCTTAGCCAAGACCGACCTCAACGACTTAGTAATCGGAACAATTGAGATAGAGATTTCTCAAGCCAGAGCATGGCTCGGGACCGGAGACCTTGTCTCAACCCGTCACTTCTTCCCTCCGCCCCTTTATGATGGCGGCTACGACAAACTCCTTAAATATCCAATCATTGGCAACAAGTTCATAGGCGCCGTCAATCACATTGGAGCCTAACACGAAGACACAGAGGCAACTCAGTCGACCCGGCGCGCAGTCCTATGCTGAAAAACAATGCAGGCAAACACTCCTTCAGGATGACCACCGTGAAGGTTCTCGGCTGGCGTCTTTCCTAAACAGGGCCCCATCAGGTGGGCTAAAATGCAACCGCATCGCGACCGAAGACCGAGGCATGGGATTAAGGATGAGCAAAAACAACCGTCAAAACCGAAAAAAGAAGAAGCAAATGAATCTCACAAAGCAAAAGCAACAAGATCACCACAATCAATCAAGCCCCCACAACCCTGAAGAAGTCCGGCCGGAAGACATCAATCGGGCTGCTCGCAGCATCAGCGACGGACCGGTGGGCTTGGCCTATCATCGACCACAGGCATGGGCGCAACCACATACTTGCTACGGCAACGTCCTTGAGATGATGCGCCGCGAGGGGGGCGTTGGACAGAGTGGATGGATGTTCCTCATTCGAATGCGGGCGGGGGTTGGGTATTACATCATCGCCACACCACACGCGGTTTGGCGCCCCCCACATGACAACATCCTAGTCGACGTAACTCCGCACCCAGACCCGAAACACGCGCCTGTAATGCAGAATGGCGATGTGGTCTTCCTTGTCGACAACAGCGCAAACATGGTGGAAGTTACCGACGACGTAGCTCTTTCCCCTCCCCTCCGGCTCTTCGCTGTCGGCGACTCGCCAGCACTGGTGGAATACGTTGCAGGGAAGAATGAAAAATACGCAGATGAGTTCGAACGCGAAAAACGAAACGCTCTTGAACACGCAGGCCGCTAACGAACCTTACGCATAATTCCTCTGAGCAATCTAAACACCGGCTAATCTCGGGGCTTTAGGTTGTGTGCAAGGAGCCCTTTCACGACGTAGGTCCTCGCGAAGCGAATCGTAATCTTCATCACGTCGCCGGCCGCCATGGGCTCCACACTCGCCACCCGACCCGGGGCGAAGCCTTCAATCGTCTCTCCCAGCCGCAGATCGTCCGTGCGAATCCAGCCACGTTCCACCGTGCGCCAGCGATGGTCCGGTGTCACGACAACCACCCGCCCGTCCATCAGCACGAGCTTGCAGCGCGCGGCATGGTGGCGGCTGACGTGGGTGACCTCGAACACGCCCCCGTCCTTCTCGTTCTCGTGCATGGTGAGCACCCGCATGCCGGATTTGAGCATCTCGGCGGGCAGCTCCGTACCGTCGCCGAGCAGCACCGGTTCCCAGGGCGCCACACAGGTCCCGTGCTCCAAGCCGCCGCCACCGCTTCCCCCAGAAGGCGTGGACGCAGGGCCCGTCGCACGGCGAACCATGTCCGTGTTGTAGGCATGCGGAGGGAAGAACCAGCGCTCGGCACTGAACCCCACGGCGTTGTGAAGTGACACCTTGAGATAGAGCAACTTGTTGACGAGCGGGTCGTCGCGTAGGCGGTTGAACTTGTCGCCAAACATGAACGAAAAGCCCGCGCTCGTCGCGTTGGCTCCGTCACCATCCCATGCCCCATTCTGGTACTTGCGGTCAGCGATGGGGACCGTCGCGCCGTAGAGGAAGTTTGGAGGGTGGATGTCGCCAAACGCCCAGTAGAAACCGACCTCCAGGAACCGAAGCGCGTCGAGGTTGTCGCTCGCCGATTGGGGCTGGAGCGTCGCGCGATAGTGCGCCCAGGTGAAGAAGCTCGCGCCTCCCGTTGCCCCGGCAATGGCGTACCCCTCGACGACCTGGATGTTGAGACGGTCGATGTTCGGTACGCCATCGTTGTTGCCCCGGTAGTAGATGCGGCTTCCGGTGTCCGCGAGTGCCTGAACGGAGCGGAAGAACCCGTCACTCAGGTAGTAGCGCCCCACCTGGACGTTGTTCGAAGCGACCTTGAGCGTCGTCCCCACGTTGTCGAGCTTCGCGCCAGCCGTGGGGATGCCGCTGCCATCCTCCGCGTAGTTCGACGTCTTCAACGTGTTCGCCGCGAGCAGGTCGAAGGTGACCATCTTCCGGAGCGAGACGGCATCGAAGTAGAGCCGCTTCCCCACGTCGGCGGCCAAGACTTCCGCTTCCCAGAAGAGCTGCACTCCGGTGCAACCAGCCGGGCATGTCCCCGTCAGCGGCACGCGGCGATAGGCGGTGCCCACTGGCCCCAACGCCACCGCCGACGACTGCCCCGAGTAGGTGCCGCTCGCGTCCTCCCAAAGCAGATAGAGCGTGCCCATGCCTCCCACGGTGGCCGACGACGCCTTGGCGTAGACCTCGGCGAAGAACTGGTCCCCGGGCGAGCACTTGAGCCGTCCTCCTGGAGCTGCGGAGCCATAGCCTCCCGTCCAGCTTAGCCCCACCCAGCTCCCCGCGCTCGTCAGCTCCACCCGCCGCACCCACCGTCCGGAGCGCGCGTTGACGGGGTCCTCGACGAGCCTGTCACCCTCGGGGAGCTTGCCCACTGCACGTAGGCCCACCTCGTTGTAGCCGTTGGGGATGAGGTTGTCGGTCGGCGGGTGCAGAAGATGCTGGTAGCTGACCGCGGCATCCCCCAGCGACGCGCCTTCGAGCTTCTTCGGAGTGACTTCGAACTGAGGGGACGCATTGCCCCGGTTGCGGAAGCGGTCTCGGGGAACGACGCGCACGTAGTAGGTCGTTCCCGGCATCAGGTCGGACACGCCAAACGTCGTCATGTCGAACGTGCCGCGCAACGTGGAGCTGCTCGGCGTGAAGCCGCTCGTCGTCGAGACGTGCAGCTCGTAGGAAGCCACCGGAGGGCCGCTCAGGGCCGGCATGAGCGACAGGATGAAGCCGTTCACGACGGCCGTCACCGACACGTTGAGAGGGTCGAGCGGCGGTGACGTGTGAGCCGGCTCGCTCAACCCAGGGCGCGTGTCCATCTCCAGCCACATGGAGACACCAAACGAGGGCTTCCCCCGAGTGGTGATGGTCGTCCGCGCATCACCTTCCGCAGTGAAGGCATGGCGGAACCCAGTGACGGCCAGGTTCTGGTCATCCGAGTAGTGCGCGCCGTTCGCACGGAAGCAGTAAAGGTCGCCCAGCTCCACCGGCAGGAAGAAGTCGACTTCAACCTCCTGGTCCGCGAGCGGCTCTTTCAAGTCGGACAGTGCCGCTTCCGCCATCTTCCGCGCTTCGGCCTCACGGTCGATGTTGCTCGACGCGTCCTCGGCGACTTGCATGAAGCGCACGCCATAGGCGGCCTGACTCGCGGCATCTCCGACGATGACGCTCTTGCGCTTCGGCTGCCCCGTGACATCCAGGTCCCCCGCGTCCGAGTAGACGACCTCAATCCTGTTGCGAATCTCCGTCTTGTTGATGGTGAGCTTCGCGACGTTGCGGTAATCGCCGGGTCCGAAGGCCCAGGCCAACGTGGGGTTCGTTCTGTTCGGCTCGCTGAACGTCAGCACGAAGGTTCCGCTCGCTTCGCGCCAGCGGTAACGCACCTCCCATCCAATCTGCTGAGCCAGGTCGCGAAGCGCGTCGAGGGCACTCGCCTTCTTCTGGGCGTACCGCCGAATCCTCCAGCCGGGGGATACGGGCGTATGCAGCACCACACCCATCCCGTTGTCGGTCAGGATGGCCTGCATGACGGTTTCGACCGCGACACCGGCAGTGGAGTCCCCATAGGGGCGCTCGACTTCAATGAACGCGTCCTGGAGTCGGCCCCCTAAATCCCGTCCCCGGAAGACGAGCTGCTCGTCGGCGAAGTCCACCTCGTCGATGTCCCCGTGCAACAGCACGCGCCACTCGCCCGCGCTCGGCGACATGCCCACAGGTGACACCGCCGCTTCGACGATGAACTCTCGCCCAGGCCGGATGAGCTGCCCGTTGCCCGCGTTCAACTTCGAGTCGGCCCGGAGTGGGGACAGACTGAACAAGTCGACCTGCCTTTTGAGCGTCACCGTCGCGGCCGAGACGGGCTGGTCCACGTCCTCGTCGACTTCGACGGCGTCGAGAAAGTCGCGCCCTTCAAGGCGGCTCAGATTCACCCACACACCCGCCCCGTCACGGACTTTCACCCGGACATGGGACGCATACCCCGCCGGATTCGAGAGAACCGCGAGCCCCTGAGACGACATACCGCGCATGGCGACTAAACCTCCCTCAACGTGAATTCGAGCCGCTCACCGACGACGCGCGCCCCGTTGTGACTGAACTCGACGAACTCGCCGTCCCGCACCTCGCCGAGCACCTTCGTTTCGGTGGCCGTGAAGCCGCCGCTCGCGGTGAGGAACGGAAGCGCGCTCCAAGCTCGGCTGGTGTGCCACGCAACGAGGTAGGGCACCCACGCGTCGGGCACCATGAACGGCAGCCCCACCACGTCGTCGAAGCTCACCGCGTTGGTAGCGCCCGTCACCGCGAGCGACCCCGAGACGACCGACAGGCCCCCGGCATTCTCCGACGGCACTCCCTGAGTCCACCGCTTGCCGTCGCTCCGGTTGATGACCTGGAGCCACGTACCCGCCGCGCCGCTGTAGACGTGGTGCAGGGCCGTCCAGCGTGCCCCGAGTTGCATGGCCCACGAGGCGGACGCGCCGACGGCCAGGTTCAGCCCACCGCCGAAGCGCGCGCCCTGGAAGAGCTGCCCCGCGACACTCGCCTGATTGAGCCCACGGCTTGTGAAGGCGTCGCCCTCGAAAGCCACCGTGTGGCCGTCACCCGCAATCAGTCCGCGAAGGGCGAGCACTTCGTCGGGCGGCAAGGGGAGCGTCTTGAACTCCCACTCCTGACGAACCGCGCGCCTGCCCAGTCGATAGGCCCCGCTGAAGGCGCGTGAGTCCGTGCCGATGTTCACCTGCCTTCGCCGACCCTCCGCGACAGGCACCTGGATTCCGTTCAGCACGAGGAAGGCCATCTCAGTACCTCCCATTCAGCCACTCACCGTTGCCGCGGCGTCGGTGCGCCTCGCGCTTCATTTCGATGTAGACCTGTCGCGCGGTCTCCTCCGGGTCCTCGGCCCCCTGGACGACAATCTGCCCGACACTGACGTTGCCACCGCGCACCGGCACGACGGGGCTTGGAACGACAGGTGACGCCCCGGAGGTCGACGGAGCTCCCTCAATCGGGACCTGTGCGTTGAACCGCGCGAGCGCCACCTTGAAGCCAGTCGGGACGTTCGTCAGGGCTTCGGTCGCCTTGTTGGTCGCGGCTGCGTTCTCCCACGCGGCGACACCAGCAGCGGCATTTGCTGCGGCGGTGTCGTAGGTGGTGTCCTTCAGAGTTTCGAGCGCACTGTCGACCGCGTCCATGGGGACTTTCATGCTGTCCAAGCCCTGCGCCATCTTCTTGAACGCACCACCCACGAAGGGAATCTTGCCGAGGGCTTTGAACACGCCCGCGATGAACCCAATGATGGCATTCCACACCGTGCCGATTCCCTTCACGACGTAGAGGATGCCCATCGCCACCACGCGGATGACGGCGAAGAGTCCCTTCATGATGGGACCGGAGAGCAGCGTCAGGGGCTGGAGGAGCGCGACAAGAATCTGACCAAACACGGTGATAATGGGGGCCAATCCCTTGAACAGCGTGCCGAGCACTTCGAAGATGGGCGTAATCGCCTGGACGGGCTTCGAGAACATCTCCAGCACCGGCACCAGTGCATCCAGCAACGGCGTCACCATGTTGAACACGGAAGCCAGGAGCGGCAGGACGGGGGCCAGCACCCGCCCGAGAACGTCGGCCACGTACTGGATGAAGTTCGTCACCATCTGGAGCAACGAGCCGAACGTTGTCGACTGAGAGAGCAGCTCCGCGACGACGGCAATCAGGCCACCCCAGACACCGCCGGCCGACATGCCCTGCTGGAAGCGGTCGACAAGCTCGTAGATGCGACCGAATGCCTGACTGAACCTGCTCGCCAGGGCCCGCTTCGCTTCGTCGGCCGCACGGGCGAGGGCGTCCGCGAGTTCCTTCGCTTTGCGCCGGGCGACTTCGGCGATGACCGACGCGGTGTTGCCGACACTCGTGAGGAACTTCTTCGCGTCGAACTTCCCGACCTCCACATGCCCGACCTCAATCTCGGGCGTCTCCGAGAGCGTGCGCAGCTTGCCCTTCGGCCCGAGCATGTCGTCGAACACACCGCCGAACTTCTCGCGGAGGAAAGCGGCGGCATCGCCTCCCATCAGCTTCACGCCGTCGAAGGCGTATCTCGCGCCGTAGGATACGCCTTCCCAGACGTTCGACATCCCATCGCGAAGGGTGCTGACGGTGCCCTCGACGAGCCCCTTCAATCCGCCGAGCACCGCGTCGCCCGTCAGTTCCTTCAGACCGTCCAGGGCATTCGCCACGCCGTCGAGGTTCAGTGCTCGCGCGAGAGGCGCCGCCAGTCGAGCCAGGTTGCGCACCACGAAGGCGAACGTGTCGAGCTGCCCGCGAGCCCACGCACCCACGATGGCCGCCAGCCCCGCGAAGACCTCCTGGAAGAACTTCGCGACTCGCTCGGCAACATCCGTCACGGCCCGCCATGTGGAAACGAAGTCATCGCGCATGCCGGTGCTGCTGTCGTGCCATGCCTTGTAGAGCGTACCCGCGAGCATCGCGACGCCTGCCACCGCGAGCGCAACGGCGGCAAGAGGAGCCGTCACCGTCAGGATACGAGCGGCGGCGTTGCGGAAAGCCGTCGTGAAGCTCGCGTCGACCTGCTCGGCCCCCTTCGCGACTTTCTTCAGGTTGCCTTCGACGGCTGGCGTCTCGCTCGTCAGGAACGCGGAGAACCGCACCAGCGACTTTCCAGCACCATCCAGCGCGGGCACCACGAACGCGAGGAAGCTCTCGGCGAACTGCTTCACCGCGCCCGCCACCTTGCCCACGGCCCCACCCGCAAGCCCCGCCGCAGTCCCCCAGAAGAGGAAGCTGCCCATCGCCGACTTCACGACAGGGTCGAGCCGCTGGAACCACCCCAAGGCACGCTCCAGGGCATCCGACAGGCGCTCCAGGTGCGGCAGAATTGCGTTGCCAATCTCCGCGCCGACGTTCTGGAAGACGAGCTTGATTCGGTCCATCCGCTCCGTGACTGACGAATCAAAGGCAGCCGCAGCAGCGAGCGCCCCATACAGGCCCGCGCTCACAATGGCGCCAATCTCCCCAATCTTGTTCCCGAGCTGCTCAATCTTGCCCGCGGCAGAAGCCACGTCGGCGACAATCTTCCGCATCGACTTGGTGAACTCACCGACGGCGGCCGTCACAACGACATAGACGTCACCGACTTTGAGACCACCGCCAGCCATGTTGAATCACCTCCGGCGCAAACGCCGAACGGACTGTTGCCCTGGTGGAGAAGCGCCTGGGGTGTTTGGCGAGGAAGAGCGGCGCTCCAATTCCTCAGCTTCCTTCCGGGCGTAGGCCACCAGCCCGACGACGTCTTCGTAAGCCATCGCCCGAACCACGTCGGGGGGCAGTTTCAGGAGTGACGCGACCCCGTAGAGCAGACTCGCTTCGGGGTCGCTCTCTATTTTCCCCGCATCTTCTCCTCGCTGATGTTGAACACGTCGGTCAGGTCCGTCGCGAAGTCTTCCAGCCAGGACTCGTCGAGCAGCTCGTCAAGGTCGTTGACGGCGAACATCGGGCGTCCTGTCTCCGCGTCGTTCATCACGCAGACGGCGATTCGCGCCAGCATGCGCGCTCCGGCACGGTCGCCCGTCGGCTCGTTCTGCTCGGTCATCTCGCCAGCGGCGCGGGCCTGCTCAATCAGTCGAAGCCGGTCCCCCATCGTCGGCTTGATGATGTTGACCTTCACTCCGTCAATCTCCACCGACTTCATGACGCGACGGTTCTTCGCGAGCAGCTTGTGCTTGTTCGACATGACTCTTTCCCTTCCGGCAGTGTTTCAGGGGTTGCCGTAGCCCCAAGCGATGGCGCCGCCAGTCCCCATGGGAAAGGCGTGGCCAATGAACTTCACGGTGCGCTCGTAGAGGGCTCCGGGCGTCAGCTTGTGTGACAGCTCGGGCACCATCACCCACGCGCGAAAGACCTCGGAGCCAGCGCCCTTGCTCACCTCGACGAGCAACGGAGCTCCATCCACGAGCCCCGCGTCGAGCGCAGTCAGCCCCACCAGTTCCCCAGAGAAGTCCCGCAGCGACACCGCGCGCCGCTTGTAACCGTCCCCCATGACTTGCAGTTCGACGGCGTCGTTCGTCACCGAGAGGGAGATGGAGCGCACGAGCGCCACCGGATGGACTGGGAGCGACGCACCCGAAACGCGCACGAGCGCCGAAGGACCGGGGGCAGTGGTGAGGTAGACGAAGCCGAAGAGCGGGTCGACGTGGGCTTCGGCGGGCACCCACGCACCGGCATCCGTGTCACCGTCCGGGGAGACCTCGACGAACGCGGGCGCTCCGGGGTTGAGCCGTCGTAGTTCCGGGTCGGCGATGCGGTACTCCGTGCCGGTGAAATCCTGCGCGGGCACTGCTTCGGCATTGAGGAACTCTTCCGGCTCGCCCGCGATGGACAGCGAGCCGACGTGCGCGGGGATGACGGACATCAGACGGCCACCGGGGCGCCATTGCCCAAGAGCTTGCAGGTGAACTCGACGACACCGCCCGGCGTCAGCTTCTCGTCGTAGCTGTTGACGACCATGGGGATGCGCTTGCCCTTGGTCCCCGCGACGGCGTTCGGGTCGAAGACGAACGTCACGTAGACATTGGCCCCGGTGTCGCGCGCATCCCGCAACACAGACTGCGGCGCATCGCCCTGCATGAAATGGCCCGACAGGTCCGCGCTCGTATCCTTGAGCGTCTGGACTCGGGACTTGTAGCCCGAGCCTCCCAGGTAGTTCGTCTCGACGAAGTCGCCTGTTTCGCTCAGCGACGCGTCGGTCAGTCCGTCCACGCGGTCAACAGGCTGCGCGGCATTGGTGTCCGAGCGCACCGACACGCTATCCAGGTGAGCAGCAACAGGGGATGACATTTGAATCCCTACCGGCTCGGGAAGAGCCTCGAAAGCGTTGCAAGAATCTGAGCCGCGACAGCCTTCCGAAACTTCGCGCGCCCCTTCCGGGCGGGCTTTCGCAGGAAGTGAACGGGCTCTGCGAAGCGCTGCGCGCCCCAGTGGAATCCTTCGTGAATCGCGCCCGCCGCTTCGTGCTCGTACCCAGCCGTTGCGCTGACGCTGGCCTTCTCTGCATTCACCGCAGGGCCATCGACGAATCCCGATGTGCTCAGCGGTGGCTTTCCATCCGTGTCGCGCTTGCCGACGGGGACAAGGGCGCGGCTCGCCTGGAGTACCGTGGATGCATGCTCGCGGGCCAACGGCGCGAGGTCGTCGAGCACGGGCCCTTCGACCTTCCGCAGCTTGTCGAGCAGTCTGAAATCAAGCGCAACCTTGAGTGGCATCTCCCCCTGTAAATGCGTGCGGTTTCCGCGAGCGGCTCACTCACGCGCCCGAATCGACAAACGCGGCATTCACCGTGAAGGTCCACCAGTGGCGGTCACTGCCATCCGTGCCGATGTAGTTCGGGCTCCCTTCGTCGACCTCAATCAGCACGTAGGGCGCGGCAGTCGCAAGGTGCAGCACGTCGAGGGCGGCGAGCGCGAGGGCCTGTCCCGCACGGAAGCTCTCGCGGGCCGAGCGCACTCGGACCTGGCAGGTGACGGTTCGGTATGTCTTCCGCCCTCCGAGGTAGCCCAGTGGAGCGTCGCCCCCGGTTTGCAACACGAAGCACGACACGTCCGGCACTGTCGCGTCGTCGTCCTCGAGCGTGGGACCCAGAAACAGGTTGCTTCCAACGCTCAGCCCGAACCCTTCCGCGCCCAGGATGCTCGCGAGGTCGGCGGCAACGTCACGGGCCATTAGAGCCAGACCTTTCGGTAGCGCGTCGTTCCTCCACCATCGACATGCTCGTCAACGGCGGCAGGGCGGCGGGCGTGGTTGATGTCGGAGAGGTCGTCACCGGGGAACCAAAGCCGGTGCCGCAACGTGAGGGGCGCGGCGGTGTAGACGACGAAGGACGCGACGAACTCAGTCCCTTGGGCATCGCGAATCAGCTTGCGGCTTGGCTGGATGCGCGCGGCGGCAATCCGGAAGGGGCCGAGCAACGGCGTTCCCCAGGCGTCGCGTCCGATGACTTCGGCATAGCTCACGAGCTGTCGGAAGTGCGCTGCGGGGCCGCTCATCAACTCGCCCTCCACAGGATGTGCGGCGCGACGAGCAGCTCGGCGCGGGGACTCGCGAGCCGCTGGCCTGCCCCTCGCTCCCGGTAGCTCACGGACCAGTCCCCGAGGCTCTCGGCGGACACGTCGGAGTCGCGCCCACGCCCCCGGTAGAGCGCGCAGGCTTCGAGGATGGCGGCTTCCTCCACTTCGGCGGGCAGGGTGACGGGCCCCAGGGACGCGTCGACCGCCACCTGTCCCGGTGTCACGAAGCCCCCCGTATACGTCACCGCCAGCGCCCCCGGGTGGCCCTGTCGGCTGTCGACAGTCAACGTGACGAGCCCGCCCACATGCGCCGTCTCGGGCCACACGCCAGCAAGGCGGTAGAGGAGCCCCCCGGCTGCGAGGTCCCCGGCAACGGTGTAGGCCGTGGCGTCGAGCAGCTCGCCCCCCTCCCGGACGATGATGACCTCGACGAGCGGCGGGCGAGCGAGCAGGACGTAGGGGCGCCCGTAGCTCGCGGGGTGCTCCGTCACCGTGGCCCGCTCGAAGGCCCGGCCACACAAGGCGGCAATCGCACCGCTCGCGGTACTGACGCAGCGTTCAACGTGTGGGTCGACAGGTACGCCCAGGTCGGCGGCGACAGTCGCGGCAAGGCAGAGGTCAGTAGGGCGGGCCATGGAAGGGGCTCAGGAGGGCTCAGGAACGACGGAGCCAGGGCCCCATGGGTGAGGGGGGGCCCCGGCCCGTCGCGCGCTGCTAGGGGGCCGGAATCTCGTCAGGGCCGCACAGCACCAGCAGACTGGACGCGCCAAGCGTGGGCGCTGTACCGCCCGTGAGGGTGGTGGCCTCGACGACCCGCACGTACCGCTTCGCGGTGGACAGGCGGACATTCACGCGCGCAAGGGCGTTGGGGGCCGTGAGCGGCTCGACTGCGGCACCGGGCAGGTCCGTCCACCCGTTCTGGCCGTCGGTGCTCTCCTGGAGCTTCGCGGCGAGCGACAGGGCCGTCGGCGTTCCGGACGAAGCGCCCGTCGAGGCAACCAGCACGCAGGAGTCAAAGCCGAGCCGGTCGACAGCGGCACTGTTGCGAGTCCCAGCGCTCACAGCGGCGGGCACGGTTCCGGGGCGAATGCCAACGAGCACGCCCGCGTCAGTGGAATTGGCGTTCATGGTGGGGCCTCTCAGGTGCCGTAGGTGATGGAGCTGAACGCCTTCGGCTGGCGGACCTTGAAGTCCCCCTTCACGATGGCGCGAATGGTCGTCTCGTCGAACTCGGCCCGCGTGTCGTGCTCCGACAGAATCAGGTCCTCGTCGATTCCGTAGATGAACTGGCGCCAGTCGGCCGAGAAGGTGATTCGCGTCGAGGGGACGCGCGTCGTCATGACGAACGGGAAGCCGCGAATCGTGCCCTTGTCGAGCATCTCCTGACGGAACACCCAGACTCCGGAGTTCTGGAGCTGAAGCAGGGCGGTCGCCCGCGTCGGGTGAATGACCCAGGCCGCGTTACCCATGCGGACATGCGCCGTCAGCGGCAGTTCCACCGCCTTGTCGATGTCGGCCAGATAGGCCGCGGCCGTCACACCCGTCGAAGCGAAGGCGTGCGCGGCGTCGAGCTGCGCGAAGAGACCCTTCGGAGCGGCACCCGCCCCATCGCCGTTGAAGCCCGCGTCGTCGAGGCCATCGGCCACCGTCGCGCGGATGTCTTCACCCACGCCCGCATCACCGACGCCCGGCGTGCGCAGCAGGTCATTGCTGATGTCGGCCAGCACCATGCCCTTGTGCGCCTTGAGCACGACCTTGCCGTACTTGGGCGCGCTCTTCGGCACCGTCTCGCCTTCGCCGACCCAGCGGAATTCGGAAGTGCCCGTCTGGCGGCCCAGGTGCAACTCCCCCTTGAACGCCTGGGTGCGCACGCCGAGCTTGAGCAGCGCCGCTTCCGGCCGAAGGAATTCGATGACCTCGCCACTCTGCTGAATGGGCACGAGCACACCAGCGGAGTCAAACTTGCTGAGCTGAACGGCCTTCTGTACATCGGCGTTGCCGAAGCGCTTCGCTGCGTCGACCAGCTCAGCGGCCCCCGTGCGCCGGCCCGCCGCGATGACACTCTTCGCGAACGCGCCCAGGTTCTCGGGGCTCGAATAGACGCCACCCGGGAGCGGCCCCTTGCCCGACTCCATGCGGCCGGGCGCGCTTCGAGCAGCGGCGTCCATCAGCTCTCGCGCGACCTCGGGGCCCAGCGCCTTCACCATCTCCGCAACCTGCTCGCGAGTCATTCCTTCACACTCCTCGGATGTAGCTCTTGAATGCCTCGACGAAGCTCTTCGCAGCGTCGGAGGCGTTGAAACCCTTCGCCTTGTCGTCTTCCTCGTCGTCTGCCTTTGGCGATTCGGCAGGCGGTTCTTCCGTCTCGGACGCGGGCTCGTCGGCCTGTTCCGGCTCGGGCTCCTCGTCGTCCGTCGACTTCGCTTCGGCGCGTGCGTCGAGCAGCTCAACGACGCGCGCGGCAATCCGCTCGACGACGTCTTCGCCTTCGTCCTCGAAGGACTTCGCGCGCACAGCCCGCGCGTTGCCTGGAATGGTCACAATCGAGACTTCGAGCAGCTCTTGCGCGTCGCAGTCGTAGCCGCCCCGCTCGTTCTGCCGGTACTGGCCCGGGAGCATGAGGTAGCGGACGGAGACCGCGTTCAGGATGCCCTTGGCGACCTTGCGCTCGACCTTCTTCGCGAACTCGTCCTCGTCGTCGAACTCGACGTCGACCATCAACGCGTCGCCCTCGACGTAGACTCGCCCCTTGCCGATGGGCAACTGCGGCTCGGCACCCGACGAAGCGGCTTCGGCCCCGTCGTCGTGATTGAAGAGGACGACGCCGTTGGCGTTGTACCCGTCGACGCGCCAGCCCTTCACGTTGAGCCGGTCCGAGTAGCGGTCGAAGTCGCCGTCACTCGCACGGAACTTGTAGACGCGTCGACCGCCGATGGACTCGACAGCGCTCAACGTCGCCGCATCCTTGCGAACGGCGCTCAGCCGAAGGGAGCGTGTAATGGGTGCAGGCATTCCCCCTGTAAATGCGTGCGGCTTCCGTGATTGGCTCAGGTGCCCTTTTCGGCTTCCGCGTGGGCCTCCGCTGAGATGCCCTCGGCGGGCGTCGGCGTCTGACCTGACTCGTTGGGCTTCTGGCCCGGCAGCAACTCCGCGAACCCCTGGCGCTCGGGGTGAGGCTTGAAGCCCGCTTCGGTGCGCCACTCGTCGAACGTGAAGGCACTCGGAAGCGTGCCCATCACCCGCAGCCGATGCTCACGGTCGGCGGGTACGGGCGAGTCGTAGGAGAGCAGCACGTCGTCACCGAAGCGCGGCGCAAGACTCTTCTGCATCGACGCCAGGAAGACTTCCGCGCGCGGCTTGGTCGCCTGTTCCGCGAGATGCTCACGCGCGGCGTAGCTCGTCGCCTTGTTGCTGCTCGTCACGTCGCCTACAATCTCCGGAGGCACGCGGTACACCATGCGAACGAAGTCCATCAGGAAGCGGCGCAACTCGACGAGCTGCATGTCGCGGAACGGAGTGTCGAGCCGAGCGAAGGTTGTCTTGCCGCTCGTAATCATCACCCGGCCAGCGTTGGCGGGGCCTCCGTACTCGCGCGCGAGGCTTTCCTTGAAGGCGCGCGCGGGCCCGGCCTGCCCCTCGTTGAACCCCTCAATGGCGATGACCGCGCCCGGCAGCATGTTGTTGAAGAAGGCATTCTTAGTGAAGCGCGCGGCGTGCTCGTCCGTGTCGACCTCGTCGCCGAGCGCATAGGCGATGCCGATGCCGCGGCCGAGCGGGTCTGCCGGATTCAACCGCTTCACGTAGACCACGCTCGCGGCGGGAAGCGAGAACAGGCGCCCACCTGCTGTCACCGTGTACGTGCGTTCTGACTTCGGCTTGGATAGGTCCGGCAGCGCGAGCACACAGTCGGGCGGCACCGGCCACAGTCCCACAGGGACACCGGCCAGTTCCTCGACAACGGCGAAGAACTCGCCCACCAGGTCGTAGTGCAGGCAGAACAGCTTCGCGAAGTCGCGGCCCGTCATGTAGTCGTTCGGGTCCGCGAGCAGCCGCAACAGGGGATGGTCCGGCAGTTCCACCGCACCGGCCCCATCGACGAGCGACTTCAACCGCTCCCGCCGCACGTCGCCGCAGGCCCGCCGCAGCGATACGTCGACGAGCGCCTTCCGCGTCGTGGGGTCCTGCCGCACGAAGGCGCGCCACGTCACGTCCGCGAAGGCATCGCCCACCGTGTCGACGATGGTCCCCAGCCACGGCATCTCCGCATATGCGGCGAGCAGCGCGGGCACCTCGCGGCGCGGTGGGGCCGACGTCCACCGGCTCAGCTCCAGCCCCGTCCCCTTCCGCTTCGCACCACCGCCCAGCGCGGCGCGCATCCTGTCCAACAACCCCATGGAGAACCTCACACCGCGAAGAACTGCTCGGCGAACACGAGGTCGTGGACGCCCCAACAGAAGGCGTCGGCCCGGTCATCGCGGCGCCCGTTGATGCCGGTGAACTTGCTGAGCTGCTGCTCCAGCTTGGGAAATGTCCCGACGAACTCGACGCGGCCCGCTTCGGCCAGGGCGGACACCGGCTCGGCGCGCTTGCTCTTCGCGCTCGTAGCCCGGACGGGCTTCACGTTGACGCTGACACCCATCTCGCCCGCGACGGTGCTGATAAGCGTCTCCACCATCTCCCCACCCGTGTTCACCTCCACCACGAGCGCGTCGCAGCCCCACTCCAGATAGGCGCGGATGGCCGTCGTCGCCCACTCACGAGGACTGGCCCGGCGTGACAGGTCCGCGAGCACCGACACGCGCTTGAGCGGCACGTTGTCTGCCCCGAAGAGCGCGCTCGACTTGCACCCCTGGACGATGATTCCCGTTTCGTCCGAGCCGGTTTCGCTGGTGGGGCTCGGGTCGACGCTGACGATTCGCCTGTCCAATTGCTGGGCATACTCGTGCGGGTCCGCAGCGACGCGCTTCCACTTCGCCGAGCCGAAGATGGCGCCCGGCACGTCCATCAGCAGGCGCCCGAGTACCTCTTGCTGACCCCAGCGAGTCCCCGCCAGCGCGCGCATGTTGGCCACGGCGGAAGGCGCCAGGTTGGCCGCATTGCTCAGTGACGAGCCCGTGCGAAGCACGACGCCCGGCTTCAACTCCTGGGTCTCCGTGTTCGCGAAGAGCAGCTCTTCAATCTTCTTCAGCGGCCTGGGCGTCCCCGTGAGCAGGAGCTGCGGCGGGTCCTCGCGCGTGCCGATGCGCAGCACCAGGGGGAGCTGGTCCACCGCCGCCATGTCGTGTTTCCACGAAGCGGGCTCGTCGCCCCATCCCCACCCGGCATTCGGGCCGCGCAGTCGGTCGGGCTTATCCGCCGAGTAGCAGATGGCATAGACGCCGTTGGGCCACGTCACCCGCCGCTTCGAGGGCTCATACTTCGGGGTGAACCACGGGGGCGACAGGGCCAGGATGCCGGACGAACCGCGAATCATCGTGTCGCGCACGTCCGCCGCCGTCGGGCCAATCAGCGCCCCGACGCTCTTCGCCTGCCACGCCTTTTTGATGACCCACCGCGCTCCGCACCACGTCTTCCCGAAGCCGCGCCCGGCCATGACAAAGCACGTCGAGAACTTGTCCGGAGGGGTCTGCTCGCGCCGCGCCCAGAAGTCGAGGTCGTAGACGAGCAGCTCCACTTCCTTGTCGTCGAGCCCGCCGAACAGCTTCGCGAGCTGCGCGCGGGAGCCCGCCGTCTGGACCATCCTTGACGCGGGCGACTCGTGGGGGGCGAGTCCCTCGGCGAACTTCCCCCAGGCCCCAGTGAGCACGCTACGCATCACTCGCCCCCTTCGTTGTGGGCTGCGGGGGCGTGGCGGCATCGGTGGGCGCGGGAGGCTCGTCGGGAAGGAACTTCCCCAGCCGGTCAATCAGCAGCTCGCGCAACGCGGCGGTGTCGGCGGACTGGTCCTCGGGACTCTTCGCCTCGACGTTGTCCTTCCGCCCGTAGAGTTCGGGGAACCGACGGCTCAGGAGCCACTGGACGTGTTTGGGGTTCGTCGTGGCGGCGGCCTGGAGCGTCTCCGTCGCGCCCTGCATGAACTCGGCTTCGGCCCGGTTCACCGCGACGAAGAACTCGCGGTAGAGGCCGCGCTGCTCGCTTGCGCCACGGTGGAACCAACGGGAGACGGTCTGCTCGTCGACGCCCACGAGGCCCGCAGCCGCACGGCGGAACAAGCCGGACCTCAAGTAGTCGCAGATCTGCTTCTGAAGCTCAGGGGTGAGTTTGGTCGGTCGCGCCACCTCAACTAAATGAGTGCGGTTTCGCGGCCTTTTTCAGGGGTGCGCCCAACAAAACGCATCAGCCCAGCGGTTTTTCTCAAAATTTTCTGAAAGTGGGTGCGCTCCGAGCAAGCCAGGAAGCCGCCCCAGACAGAAAATCCGCCCCGGGGGGCAACCCAGAGGAAATTTCACCCACAGCGGAATGCCCTCCGCAACATCGACGGCATCACTGCCCTTCCGCCTTCAAGCCGCACTACTGGCATTGGCGTAGTATTCTCGGAAGCCGAAGGGTGCCGCGCAGAGCCTTCAAAGAGGAGCGACCAGAGATGCCATCCGAAGTTGAGAAGACCTGTAGTCATTGTGGCGCAATCTTCCGCGTGGGAAAAAGGGAACTACCCGCACGAGATAAAGACTCGATGGACTGCCCCAGTTGCGGCAACGAGCTTATGTCTTGGAATACGACAGCAACATTCCTGGAGCCTGTTCTTATCTCTGGGCCCACGAAGACTCCCAAAGCAAAATGACGCAACTATCCGCCTCACGAGGGGGTTCCATTTGGAGCCACAGCTAACCGTCTTCGGCGGAAATCTCCGCTTGGTCGCCGCGCTCTGCGATCAAGCGGTTCGATTCCTCGTGATCGGAGGACTCGCGGTGCGCCACTACGCGCCAATCCGCATCGCCCGAGACCTCGATCTCCTCATCGACGCCACGCCCAGTAACGCGCAGCGTGTGTTTCGTAGCTTCGCTCAGCTATCACTTACGCCCCTTGGCCCCATCGAACAACTCACCCGGCCGACCCAGCAGGTTCACATCAATACGGCCGAGTTTCTCGTAGATCTGGTCACCCCGAATCCAGATACGGATTTCGAGGTGGAATGGCAGAATGCAAGCCATGCGAGAATCGGATTCCACAAGGCAAGAGTCATCGCCCGCCCGAGCCTTATCCGATTGAAGACTGGAACCGGGCGACCCAAAGACATCGAAGACATCACGCTGTTGATGACGCAGTCCCACTGAACCGCAGGGCGTCCTTAACTAAATTTCCCCGCAGACGAGCAGCTCTCGCAGCTCCCCCAGGGCCCGCGCCAGCATCCTGTCGACTCGGCTCTTTGGCGCGCCCCATGCTTCGGCCACGGAGCGCACCGACTGCGCGGGGCGGTTGATGCCGAACACGCTCGACACCAGCTCTCGCTGCTCGGGAGCCAACTGCCGCACGGCCTCGAACACGAGGGAGCGTCGCTCAGCAGCCAGCAGCATTGCTTCGGGCGTCTCGTCGTCGACATCTCGCCCCGACCTCTCGCCGAGTGCGGCTTCCAGCGCATCGACCAACGGGTCGCAGCCCAGGGCACCGTCCGAGAAATGAGACGGCATATCTATGCGCTGGATTCGAATGGCGCTACTTCCGGTGCAAGGGGTTGAACGAACGGTGCGGCCTTTGTGCGCGCCATCGCTCGGGTGAACGTCGCTCGCGTGCAATCGCGCGTACTGTTCACAGGCGGTCCTCGCGCGGAAGTACGCGACCTCGCCGAATGACTGCCGGCCCCTCGTGGGGTCGAACTTGTCGACGGTGCGAAGCACGGCCATCACAGCGACCTGTTCGAGATCTTCAGGGGACAGAGTGCCCGCGAACGACAGGCACTTTCCGACTGCGCGGCGGATGACTGGACGAACGGACACAAGCAGCTCGGCGGACAGGCGTCGCTCCAGTGCAGCGTCCCCATCCTCCCGGGCCTGCATGATGCGCGACACGAGGACAGTCTGCTGTGCTGCCTCAGTGGCGTACCCGTATCGTGCAAGGGCCCTCTCAGCGCTGGCCCTGATACAATTGGGCGAGTGAAACATCGCCGCGCCGTTAGCACGCGCCATGCCGACCCCACCCGATTCACACGCAGTCTCAGACACGGTGATACATCGCCCCTCGGAATTGGACCGCGCAGCGGCAGCCCAACGGCATGAGTGCCGTCTCCGAGTAAATGCGTGTGACTTCTCACCGTGGCCCAACGAAGCGGGCGGCAGCAGCAGAAGGGGCGAGTCGAGCCCGAGGTAGCGACCTCAGCTCAAAACCGACCTTATCTAGTCAACTGTCTATCCTCTCTTCTCTTTACTCTCTCTATCTCTCTAAAGAATAAGAAGGTGAAGTAGTATAAGGGAGGAGAAGAGGCAGGGGGAGCTAAGGGGTTTAGCAAAACAGCCTTTTTGACGAGTGACAAGCTGACACCCCTCCTGCCGGTGAACAAAGCGAGCACGCGGGCCACTGCGAGAAGTCGCACGCATTTAGCAGGGGTGAACCAACCACTCGACGTTTCCGCCCCGAAGCCCGTCCCCTCGCCCCTTCATGCCCACCGGCTGAAGGTCGCCTTCTACGCGTCCGCGCAAGACAACGTGCCGCAAGTCGCGGAACTCTCGTGGCCCGAGCTGTCAGCAAAGCTCGTCGCCCACCGTCGCAGTCAGTGCCCGACTCCCCCCTGCCCTCGTGGGTGTCCCGCGAAGAACGGCCCGGCATGGAGCCCCGTCGACATCGTCGAGCGACGACGCACCGAGAACGTGCGCGCCGTCACCGTCGCCGTGTTCGACCTGGACCACCTCGGCTCGTCGCAGCTCTCCTGCCTGGATGCCGTCAGGAACCGGGGACTGGCCTTCGCGGTCCACTCGACGCACAGCAATCGCCCGCCCGAGGACTACTGCCTGCGGCTCGTCATGCCGTTGTCCCGGCCCGTCATGCCCCGGGAGTGGTCCGCCGTTCGCGAGGCCGCAATCCGCCTCCTCGACCTCCCCGCCGACCCGGCCACGAAGGACCTGGCGCGCCTCTACTTCCTGCCGGACGCCCCCGAGGGAGTCGAGCCCATGGCCCTCAGTGGCGAGGGAATGCCCCTGGACGTCGACGGGCTACTCGCCATGGCACGTTCGGGCCTTCCGGCTACTCCCCCACCCCCGGATGCCTCTCCGACCGACCTGCACGAACTGAGGGCCCTTCTGCGGCGCATCCGGAAGCCCGAGCATATCGACCTCGTGCGCCGAGCCCTTGCCGGTGAGCCCCTGGCCCCTGTCGGCGGCCAAGACAACGCCCTGAACGCCCTGATGTCATGCGCGGCCTTCGTCCTGCCGCTCGCCACGCCCGAATCCGCCATCGTCGAGCTGTTCCGTGCGTCCTTCGCGGCCACGGACTGGCAGGAAGGGACGGAGCACCTGTGCGAGCAGGCCCTCTTCAAGCTGCGGCGCCACAAGGAACGCCGTCGGGCCCGGGATGCGTCGCAGCTCGCCGATAACCGCGCCATCTGGGAGGCCCTTGGCGGGAGCACGCCTGCCTCGCTCTCCATCGACGCCCCCGGCTTCGAGGAAGACGCCCCGGACCCCGACGCCTGGGTGGGGGAGCTGCTGCTCGACATCACGAAGGACGGCGGCAAGCGCATTCGCAACTGCGAGGCGAACGTCTTCACGGTGCTCCTCAAGTCCCCCGAATGGCGCGGCGTCTTCCGCTTCAACGAAGTGACGAAGGGGCTCGAAGTGGAAGCCAGCCCGCTCGGCCCCAGGGTGGACCTGGAAACGCTCGACGTGCTCGTTGCCAACTGGATTCAGCTCAGCAAGTACGGGCAGCTCGGCCTGATGCCGAAGGCCCACGTTGTCGCCCAGCAGCTCCTCGCCGTGGCGAAGGCCAACAGCTACGACCCGGTGGCCGACTACCTCGCGGGACTGGTCTGGGATGGGACGCCGCGGCTCGACGAGCTGCTCGTGACGTACTTCGGCGCGCGGGGTGAGCCCGGCTACCTGCGGGCCGTCGGCGCGAAGTTCGCCATCTCTGCCGTCGCGCGCGCCCTACGCCCCGGATGCAAGGTCGACACGGTCATGATTCTTGAGGGTCCCCAGGGCCTTCGGAAGTCGACGGCGTTCCAGATTCTGGGCGGCAGGTACTTCAGCGATGCGACCATCGACGTCACCAGCAAGGACAGCGCGATGCTGGCCTCTCAGTTCTGGTTCATCGAACTGGCGGAGCTGAGCACGTTCCGGAAGAGCGAGGACCAGGCCCTCAAGGCGTTCATCACCCGGATTGAGGACACCTACCGGCCGCCCTACGCGCGAGCCAACGTGAAGAGCCCGCGTCGGTGCATCTTCGTCGGCACCACGAACGACGACGACTACCTGCGAGACCCCACTGGGCATCGGCGCTTCTGGCCGGTGAAGTGCAGCCACATCGACACCAAAGCCCTCGCGCGCGACCGCAACCAGATTTGGGCTGAGGCCGTCGCGCGCTTCCACAAGGGCGAGGAGTGGTGGCTGAGCAACGAAGAAGCGGCCGGGGCCGAGCAACAGGCCGCGCTTCGGATGGAGAACGTGGGGGACAGCCGAAAGGAAGTCATCCTGAAATGGCTGCTGGAGATGCCGGCCGACAGGCGCCCCTCGGACGTGACGTTGCTCCAGGTCGGCGTCGAAGCCTTCGCCCTCCACCCCGCTCAGGTCGACCTGAAGTTCTCGCGGGAGATTGGGGCGGCCCTGAAGTCGTTGCACTTCACCCGAGGCCAGCGCCGGATGGGGGATGGGACACGGCCGCTCGTCTACTACGTGCCGGACGAGCTGAAGAACGCGCCGATGGAGAAGCGCGGCGAGCGGCGAAAAGCCCTTTAGCCGGCCAAACGTTGCAAAGCAGCATCTTAACCGCCGTCAGCAGGCACATGCTATTCTACCCAGCGCCTGCCTTTCGACTGACGAGACAACGAACCAGACGACGCACACACAGAAAGATCACACAATGATATTTGCATGGGAGGAGAAAGAGGATGAGAAAGCGGCAGCGCCAGCACCTTGGTGGAGAACTTGGACTGGTGCTGGAGTTGCGGCCGTTTTCGCCGCATGCACATCTGCATCCGCAACCTACTACAACATCAAACTCGCAGAGATCGAAAAGACCCATCAGATCAAACTTGCCGAGATAGAAAAAACTCACCAAATCGAAATCGGCCGCCAAAAAGCAAAGGTCGACATCAATATCCTATATCTGGGACTGGCCCTAGACATCACAAAGCCTGCGGAGACTCGTCAGCAACTCTTACGATTCCTCGCAAAAGAGGGTGAGGAGAATCAGCTCAAGGACTGGGCAAAAGAAGAACTAGCCAACGTCGACAGATTTCTTGAACTCAAGAAACAGCTAGAGACAAAGGAAAGAGAGGCCGCCTCCCTAAAACGCAATGCACAGGAGGCAGAGAGTAAGTTCAGCACGCTTCAAGCCAAGACCAAAGGTGACATCGCATCACACCAGGAGGAACGTGAAAAAGCCCAAAGACAAATTGAAGTACTAACTGCAAAGCTCGCGGCAACAGCAGAAGAATCCATCGATCTCCGCCAGGAGGCACTCGAAACACTGACTAAGCCTCCGCCAAAGACCTCTATCCCCGGCGTCACATTCCAACCGCCAACTGACGCCCGCAAGGGATGCGACATAAGAACCATGCTGTCTTTCACATCCACCGTCTGTATGTACACCAAATTGGCCAGTCCCGAGATCAAAGAACTGGCCGTGCCGCACGGAACCACCGCAATGCTCACATGGTCGGTATTCGCTCTAGACAAGTCACGGATTAATTGCACATGCACAGCAGCACGATAAACAGATAACAAACTTACCTTGCGATAGGCCCCACTACCTCCGGCATCAGGAGGCCACGTCCTAGACCTTCGCATGTCCATCGCACCCTCAAGAAGCTGAGCCACTCTCGAAAGCCGCACTCATTTAGGGAGGGTGACGCCCTCCGTTGAAGCTCCGACTCGCGGCCCCTCGGTCATCGCAGGGCTCATCCAACGATTGAGCGTGTCCCAGCTCAAGAAACACAAGCTGTGCCCCCGTGCTTGGTACTTCGCCAAGGTGTTGCGGTTGCCCGAGCCCACCACGGGGGCGCAGCAGGTCGGCACCGAAGGTCACGCGCAGCTTGAGCACTTCCTGTCGACGGGCGAAGACGTGCTCGGCGCGTTCGCGAAGTCAGGTGCCCATCTCCTGCCGACTCCCGGCCCTGACCTGCTCGTCGAACAGCCCCTCGACGGTGCCCCGCCACTGACGGCGGGTGGCATCCCGTTCACTGGGTTCATCGACCTCGTGGACACACGACAGCTCGCCACTGACGGCGTGCTGCGAATCACCGACCACAAGTTCACGAGCAACGTCGCAAGAAACGCCGCGACGCCCGAGCAACTCGCCGACGCCAACACAGAACCGGGCCTGCAAATGGTCGGCTATGCCGCGTGGGCACTCAGCCAGGTCGACCGCTTCCCGGGCCTGCGCGAGCTGGAGCTGGAGCACATCTACTACCAGACCCGGGGCCAGCGCCTTGCTGTATCCGTCCTCGCCTCCGTGCCTGTCGGGCACGTCGCGCGCGAGTGGCGGACCAAGGTCGAGCCCCAGGTCGAAGCGATGAAGACGCACGCGCAAGCCGCCCGAGCTGCCGACGTGCCCGCGAACTACGGCCCCGCCTGCACCAAGTACGGCGGGTGTCCGTTCATGGCGAAGTGCCTCACAGGAGAGAACAGACCGATGTCCCTGCGTGATAAGCTGCTCAGCAAGCCTTCCGAGTCCGTCCCCACCACCGTCGCCGCGGTTGACCTGCCTGCCGTCCTGCCCCCCGACGCGCCGCAGCCCGCGCCCGTCCAGGTGGCCTCCGAGGTCGCCGAGCAGCCCGCGCCGAAGCGACGAGGGCGCCCGCGCAAGGCTCCCGAGCCCGAGCAGCTAGAACTCAAGAGTGACCTTCGTGTTCTCTTCGTCGACTGCGTGCCGACCAAGCATGACGGGTCAAGTCACGAGTCCCTCACTGGCTACGTCGACGACATGCACCGCAAGGTCGCCGAAGCGGGCGGCGTCGACGACGTGCGCTTCGCGGGCTCCGACTCGTCGCTCGGCTTCGGGAAGTGGCGCGGCGCGCTCGCGATGGCCGCACGTGCCGAGCTGCCCCCTCCCGGTATCTACACCGCGCTCGGGGTCGCCCAGTCGGAGCTGATGCAGGTCATCGTCGAGGCGCTCGAACCGTCCTTCGACGTGGTCGTTCGCGGCGTTCGCTAGCGCCATCAGCACAAAGGCAATTGCCGCTCGCGCGGGTGCAAGAACAGCACCCGCACGCAGCAGCACGAGACTACGTCGCGCCTACTGCCTCAACAGCTCGTAGATCCTGCTCCTGCTCAGGTCAAGCTGCGTGGCGATCTTAGAAACAGGCATGCCTGCAACACGCATCGTCTTCGCGCGCACTGCATTCGCCTTCGTTGACGGCCTAACCAGGTCCTTCCACTCGTGCGTTGCGGAATGCCAGTTCTTACCGGACATTTCGCCTCCTTTCATTCCAGGTACACCCCCTTGATTGGGGGCTGTCATCGAGAAGGGCCTTCTGAAATCAGCTACGGCGCCCTCGGCTGATCTCTTAACGAGGCAGGACCCCTTCTGCACGTACCCAGCGCAACTGCTCAAGGGCCACCTGCCCTTGGGGGCAATTTACATCTGCATCGAAATGAGACTTCTCCACCGGCTGAACCCAGACCCGTCGACTCTTGCCGAGCGCTCCGCCACCGCTACGCCCATCGCCCTCGCGAGGCTTACGGGTGACCGCGCCACCATCGCGAAGGGGCAGCCCGTCGGCTGGTCTCCGGACCTCGCGCGGGTTCTTGGCCTCCCACGCCGAGACCTCTCGCGCGCCTACGGGGACGGCGACTTCGTCGCGCTGGAAGCCACACTGGGCGCGCCGCAGGAGACCCGTTGCACCTGCCGGACGCTGGGGAAACGGTGCCCGTCCTCGTTGCTCCCCATCCAGCGCCTTGCCCTCCTGGAAGCCGCGCGCACGGGTGGCGGGCTCTTCCCCATTGGCGTGGGGCACGGGAAGACGCTGATTGACCTCCTGCTTCCCCTGGTCATGCCCGGGTGCAAGGTCGCAGTGCTCCTCCTGCCGTCCAACCTGCGCGCCCAGCTCATCGACGTCGACTGGCACTTCTACGGTGGGCACTGGCGCTTGCCCAACCTCGCAGGCGGCCGGTGGTTCCGACCTGGCTTGCCCGTTCTCCACGTCATCACCTACGAGAAGTTCTCAACCCAGGAAGGCACTGACCTCCTGACGCGCATCCGGCCGGACCTCATCGTCTGCGACGAGGCCCACAAGCTGAAGGACCGCAAGAGCGCGCGCACCGGCCGCTTCCTTCGCTACTTGGAACAGCACCCCGAAACGCGTCTCGTGGCCCAGTCGGGCACGCTGGCGACGAGAACGGTCAAGGACTACGCCCACCTCGCGGAGTACGCCCTACGGGACGGCAGCCCGCTCCCGCTCAAGCAACACGTCGTCGAAGAGTGGGCTGCGGCATTGGACCCAGGCCATGCCGTTGCGCCTCCGGGCGAGCTGCTCAAGCTCGTCGACCCGTCACACCCACTCGCCCCGCTCGAAGGTGAGAACGAGGCCGAACGCGAGCGCCGTCGAGTGCGCGACGCCTATCGACGGTGGCGTAACGCGACGCCGGGTGTCGTGGCCACGGACGAAAGCGCCGTTGGCATGTCCCTGGTCATCCGGACGCGCGACCCAGGCAAGGTCCCCGACGAGCTGCTCGCCCACATTCAAACGGCGCTCGGCGGGCAACGCCCCGACGGTGAAGAGTTCGTCGACGAACTGCAACGGGTCGTCTGCGCACGGCAGCTCGCGAGCGGCTTCTTCCATCGCTGGCGATACCCGGCCATTCAGGGCGTGCCGCAGGACCCGGAGCTGATTCTTCGCTGGTTCTCACGGCGACAGGAGTTCAACCGGGAGCTGCGCGAGCGCCTCAAGCGCCCCGCCGAGCACCTGGACTCCCCGGGGCTCCTCGTGCGCGCCGCGATTCGCGCCCACCAGTCCCCGCCCTATGACGGGGACCTGCCGACGTGGCGCGCGGTGTCCTGGCCCACCTGGGGCGAGATTCACAAACGCGTCGTCCACGTCACCGAGGCGGTGTGGGTGTCCGACTTCATTGTGAAGGACGCGGCGAAGTGGGCGCTCCGCAAGGGGCAGCCGGGAATCGTCTGGGTGGAGTTCCCGGAACTCGGCGAGCGCATCGCGAAGGCGGCGGGCGTGCCTTTCTACGGCGGCGGCCCGGAAGCGTCGGCGCCCATCATCCGTGAGAGTGGGAAGCGCTCTATCGTCGCGTCACTCCGCGCGCACGGGACAGGCAAGAACCTGACGATGTTCTCGCGGATGCTGTTCGTGAACCCACCTGCCGATGGCGCCGCGTGGGAACAGGCCATCGGTCGGTGTCACCGGCAGGGGCAGCTCGCCGACGAAGTCGAAGTGGAGCTGTACCAGCACACCGCCGAGCTAGTCGGGGCCGTCCAGAAGGCCCGCGACTTCGCCCGGTTCATTGAACAGACGGAGGGCACGCCGCAGAAGCTGTGCCTCAAGAGCGCCAATAGCCCCCAATGAGACGCGGAGCAGATGGTGGCCCGCAAGCCGTTTACCATAGAGCAACACCCCATCGTCCCCAGTCTTGGCACTGCATCACAATCCAACTTGTGGCAACTTCGCCCCTGATCGATACTACAAACTTTGACTAATCCGTCGTCCCCCAAGAACCATGACCTACCAAAAATCACGAACCGCCCTCCTCAACGCCATCAAGCTCCCCCACACCTCAACAATTGCCCTCCATGGCGACTGGGGCACGGGGAAAACACACCTATGGAGAGACATTTCCACAGCACTGGAAGAGATGGGGCGCACACCCATTTACATATCATGCATGGACCACAACTCAATGCATGCCCTTAAGGCCGCTACATTTGGCGCCCTCCTGCTCGGACAATCAACCTCAGGCAAAATCAAGACAAACCTCCTGTCGGCGGCATTCCAGGCAGTCCGAGACCGCCTCCCAAAAAACTTCCAACTCGTCACATCATTTTCCGAACTCCAGCCACTCCTTCATCTTCTACACTCCAACATTCCAGCACAACCAGTGATCGCATTCGACGACATCGAACGCGTGCCAGACACAATCAGCCCCAAAGAACTGATTGGATTCATACTCTCTCTTGCCACACTTCCACAGGCCCGCATCGTCCTCATTGCAAACAAGTCAAAGCTGGCAACCTCACCCCACTGGTCCGAGCTTCGAGAAAAGGCCATAGGCATTGAGGTCGCCCTGATAACCGACACTGAAGAAACCGTTACCATCGGCCTTGGGAACCTTCCGCCAGTCCGACAAAGCATCTTCAGCAACTGCATCAAACAGCTCGAAATAACAAACATAAGAACAATCCAGAAAATACGTCGCACCTATGATGCTCTTGAGAGCACCGGGCTTATCCCCGATGACACCTGGGAACTCATCATTCCAAGCATCGTCCTATTTATCGGGGTAGACCAAGGCACACTCAGCACCCCCATAACACTCGCCCAAGCCCTTTCCCCCATTGAACTGACGACCACATCCCCGGAGAATCTCTCGGAACAGCAGCAAAAGGCACGCGAACTACTGCGACGGTACAACCTTGGTCGCCCAGACGACTTTGAGACACAGATCCTCCTACCATACATCAAAACCGGACACCTAAATCACCAAAACATCTCAGGCTACGCAGTTTTCGCGAGCAACAGACGTCGACGAAGCAGGCTCACAACCCACCTCTCCGAAGCCTACCAACAAATTCACTGGAGCACAGTCCTCCCCACCGACACCATTCAGGCGATTCTTGAGGACGCCAAGTCAAACATGGATATTCTTGATTTTCAAACAGCCAGCACATTCATCCATCTCGCAGAAGACAGCGGCCTTAGCGAAATGGCCAAACCGCTCGCTGAAGCATGGATAAATCGCAACCAAGCCGACCTCAAGAGCATTGCAGAGAAAGTCATGTTCGAACTCGACTTCGGTCTCGAAGGCCCTCATCCGCTTCTCCGTGTAGCCATAGACAACGCTCGCGCAGAGGCGTTCCCCAAGCCCACATTCGGCGCCGCGCTGGAGATGCTGTCTCAAGACAAAGGCTCTCAGCATCGCCACTTACAGACGCTTAGTGACACACCCATTGTCGAAATCCGAAACTATGTCGAAACATGCTCCATCGAAGAGCGCCGAGCCATGTTTTATATTTTCAAATCACTTCTCGCAAACACCCACGCGGGCCACGAACTCTATAAGATACGAGGCCGCATCGTCGAGGCCCTTAGACAAACATTCCATACTTCACCGGGCTCTCGACTAGGCCGAATCATAGATCGCGAAACCAAGAAGCTCGGGATCTCTCTTTCGGACACCGACAACTCTTGGCAAAGCTGACTGCCCGACCAAACCATTGGCCATCTCCAGATGGCCACAGAGTGGCTCAAGCGGTCACACGACAAAACCGCTGAGACCCACGTCCTCCCCTTCTGCTAAAATGACGTGAGGTGAGCCACTGCCAGAATCCGCACGCATTTACGTGGGGTCAGCGCACTTCGCCGCTGACGCAACCCAAGCCGAAGGGCTCACGTAACATGAACAACGCACTGACGAAGATTGCCACCGCCCAGGCCGCCACCGGAGGCCGCTACCCCCGCGCCGGGCGCTACCTGTTCGAAGTCGCGGTCATCCGCATGAAGGAGGGCTTCAAGGGCGACTCGGCCATCGCCGAGCTGAAGGTCCGCGAGTCCGAGGCCCTTCCGGGTGGCGAGTCCCCCAACCGTGTGGGCGAGACGGTCGACTACGTCGAGAACCTCAGCGACCAGAAGAAGGGCGGCGGCGGTCGCTTCAAGTCCTTCCTGATGACGCTGGTGGGCGCCGAAGAGCACGAGTTCGCCAACCCGGTCGCGCTGAAGAAGTTCTTCGACGAGCGGCAGGCGGGCACGCACGTCCTGATTCGCTGCGAGGTCTTCCCGAAGCAGCTCCCCGTGAAGGACGGACACGAGGGCAAGGTCATCACCGGCTTCCGCTGGTCCCATGTCGAGCTGAACGACGAGCAGCTCGCGCACGTCGAGCAGGCGCGCAAGGCGAGCAAGCTGCCCACGCTCTCCGAAGCCCTCGCCTGACATCGGGCGGCGTCTGACGGCGCTTTCCGTCGGCGGTTGGCCCACGACACGGGCCGCTCTCCCTTTCACACAAGGCATCCTTCGTGAGTGTCTGGTCGTTCGACACGGAAACGCGGCTGATTCAGCCCGGCTTGCTTGCGCCACCTCTCGTCTGCGGCAGCATCGCGACGCGCGAACCCGGTAGCGAACGGCTGCTCGACAAGGCCCAAGCCCGGGAGTTCTTCCGCGAGGCCATCACCGCCCCCGACACCGATATCGTCGGCGCGAATCTCCCCTACGACCTCGGAGTGATGGCGGCGGATGACCCGAGCCTCGTTGCGCCCATTTTCGCGGCGCTCGAAGCGGGCCGGCTGCATTGCGTCCAGGTCCGCGAAGCTCTTATCGACATCGCTCGGGGCATGTACGGCGTTGACCCGTCGACGGGGCGGAAGCTCGACGACGATGAGGGAGCCCGCTACCCGCTCGCGCTCCTCGTGCAGCGTCACCTGGGGCTCGACATCAGCGAGGAGAAGAAGAACCCCAGGGCATGGCGCCTTCGCTACGCGGAACTCGACGGTGTCCCTGTCGAGCGCTGGCCGAAGGAAGCCACTGACTACCCGAAGCGTGATGCCCGCTACACGCTCGACGTGTTCTACCGGCAGGAAGCCATCGCTCGCGAGACGCCCAACGGCGGCAACCTGCATGCCGAAGCCGACCAGATGCGCGCCGCGTTCGCGCTCCACCTCGCCTCAATCTGGGGCCTGCGGACGAAAGGCGCGTCGGTGGCCCAGCTCCGTGGGCGCGTCGAGCGAGAGTGGAGCGAGAACAGGGCCAAGTTCCAGGCGGCTGGCATCTACCGCGAGGACGGCACGAAGGACTCGAAGCGCCTCGCGGCGCTCGTAACTGCCGCCTATGACGGGCAACCACCCATCACCGCGCCCAGCGACCGATTCCCCGCCGGCCAGGTCGCGACGGACCGTGACACGTTGCTCGGCTCGGGCGACTCGCTGCTCGAAGACCTGGGGAAGAGCGGGCGCGTCGACAAGTACAAGTCGACCTACCTGGACGTCGTCGAGGCCGGCACAGAGGCTCCCATCAACCCGCGCTTCAACGTGCTGGTGTCCACGACGCGCGTCTCCAGCGACTACCAGCAGCTCCCCCAGAAGGGCGGCATTCGCGAGGTCCACGAGGCCCGGCCCGGGTTCGTCTACTGCTCGGTCGACTACGGCGGGCTTGAGCTTCGGACCATGGCTCAGCGTGCCATCTGGGAACTGGGCTTCTCGAAGATGGCGGACGCCCTGAACAGTGGGCTCGACGTCCACACCCTTGCCGCGGCCGAGTTCCTCGGGGCGAACTACGACGAGCTGCTCGCGAAGGTGAAAGCGAAGGACCCCGTCGCGGTCGCCTTCCGCCAGCTCGCGAAGATTCTCAACTTCGGCAAGGGCGGCGGGATGACGGGCGGCTCGCTCGTCTACAACGCGCGCGCAAAGGACCGGGTTTCGTTCTGCCTACTGGCGAAACGCGCAGACGTCTGCGGTGTCGAACGCGTCGTCGTTCACGTCCAGCGCAAGCCGAAGATGGTCTGCCGGGTGTGCGTTGAGGTCGCAAAGGAACTGGACACGAAGTGGCTCAACGCGTGGCCCGAGCAGCGCGAGCTACAGCACCGGGCGAAGTCGCGCACCTACGGGGGCGGGTTCGCCGACGTGATGATTCCGGGCGCGAACATCCTGCGCGGGGCCTGCGGCTACACCCAGATTCTCAACACGCCGTTTCAGGGACTCGGGGCCGTCGGGTGCAAGCGCGCGATGTGGCGTGTCAGTCGCGAGATGTACGTCGACCGCAGCTCCCCACTCTACGGCTCGCGGCTCGTGCTCATGGTGCATGACGAGCTGATTAGCGAGCTACGCGCCGACGACCCGCAACGGTTGCACGACGCGGCCGAGCGCAAGGCGTTCCTGATGCGCGAAGCAATGAAGGAAACAACCCCTGACCTGGCACCGGCAATCGAAGCCGAGCCCGCGCTGTCCCGCATCATGTCGAAGGACGTCGCCACCGTGCGAGACAGCTCCGGAAGGCTGCTCGTTTGGGAGCCTCCCGTGAAGCACGCAGCCTGAACCACGCCCGGAATCCGCACCCATTTAGAGAGCACACGCGCTCTCTGGATGGTGCAACGGATGACCTCAGTTTCCACCGCGCGACAGCTCCTCGTGGCGCTCGACCCCGGGCTTCGCGAATGCGGCGTCGCACTCTTCGACCTGGACTCGGGCGAACTGCTCGCGGCGGGCATGCCCACGAATTCCGAGCGGAAGGCCCGAGGGCTTCCGGCATGGGCTCGGATGGCCGATGGGGTGGCCGCGTTCGTTTCGTCGCTCCTGGAGCCGCTCAGGGCCGCAGGCGGGGCTGTCTCCGTCACCGTCGCGAGCGAGTGCCCCCAGGTCTACACGGCAGGGAAGAGCAAGGGCGACCCGAACGACCTCATCGAACTTGCCGGTGTCGTCGGACGCGTCGCGGGCGCCCTGGGAGCCACCTCGGAGCGGAGCTGCCTGCCGCGCGAGTGGAAGGGAACGCTCGACGGTGACGTGATGGTCGAGCGCATCAAATCGCGCCTTGGCGAGCGTCCGCACGAACACCTTCGCGTCCAGCTCCCCCGCGCGTCGGACAAGCACCACAACGTCTGGGATGCCATCGGCATTGGCCTGCATGTCGTCGGCCGACTCGCGCCCCGGAAGGTCTATCCCAGGTGAGCGCGCATGGCATGGCTATTCATCCCGTCGGAGTTCATCCGCGCCGCGCACTCGAACTCTTCGCTGGCGGCGGCGGACTCGCTCACGGTCTCAAGCTGGCCGTGCCTTCCCTTCGGACTGTTTGTTACGTCGAGCGGGAAGCATACGCAGCGGCCTGCCTCGTGGCCCGGATGGAAAAGGAAGAGCTGGATACGGCGCCTGTCTGGGACGACGTTGGAACCTTCGACGGCGTCCCATGGCGTGGCGTTGTGGATTGCGTCAGTGGGGGATTCCCATGTCAGGACATCAGCGTTGCTGGCAAGGGTGCTGGCCTCGAAGGCGAGCGCTCGGGCTTGTGGCGCGAATACGCGCGAATCGTCGCTGAGGTACGACCCCGCTTTGTCTTCGTCGAGAACGTCGCGGCGCTCCGTTCGAGGGGCTTCGACCGCGTGCTCGCCGACCTTGCCTCGCTCGGGTTCGATGCGGAGTGGGTTTGTCTCCGAGCGTCCGATGCCGGAGCCCCTCACAAGCGAGAGCGTCTCTTCGTCCTGGCCCACTCCGAACACCGGGGAGAGTTCGAACGGACACGGGAGACGTGGAGGGAAGCCGGGCAACGGGCGGCAATCGGGGGCGGACCTGAGCGCGCTCGTGAAGGACTGGCCGACGCCGGGGGCATCGGACTGGAAAGTCGCGAGCTGCATCGGTCAGCGTCGCCGGCAGCTCTCGGAAGCGATTCTGACATTCCCCCGTGGCCCCCAGGACGCGACGACCTCACAGGATGGCGCGCAGTCCTCGCGAAGCGCCCGGACGTTGAACCCGCGGTTTGTCGAATGGCTGATGGGCTGGCCCATCGGATCGACCGACTGCGGCTCCTCGGAAACGGCGTCGTGCCCCAACAAGCGGCGCTCGCCTATGGACTCCTGCACGCGCGGCTGTTCGGTGCCGCATTGAGGGCCTCGAAATGAAGGCGCCCGAACAGGTCGCAGCGGAGAATCCGCCCGAGTTCCTGACGGTCGACGAGGCCGCAGCTCTCCTGCGCGTGAACCGGAAGACGCTCTATGAGTCGATTCGGTTGGGGCAGGTGCCGGGGGTTGTTCGCATCGGGAAAGCACTCCGCATCCGCCGCGCCGCGCTGGTAGAGTCCACCCCGGGTAAGGGCCGCGATTCTGCGCTTGGGAGTCGACGATGAGCGTCAGGTTGCGGAAGTGGACGACGAAGGAAGGGAAGTCAGAGGAGGCGTGGCAAGTGGACTTCGTGTTTCAGCACGCGGACGGACGGAAACAGCGAGTCGTGAAGTTCTCGCCCGTTCAGACTCGTCGGGGTGCCGAGGCATACGAACGCGACTTGCGGAGCGCACTCCTCAACGGGACCTTCGGAAAGGAGAGCAAGCAAGACGAGGGGAGCGCGTCTACGCTGGCGAATTTCGCGCCGCGATTCCTCACCTACAGCGAGAACAACAACAAGGCTTCAACGGCAGACACCCAGCAACGGCACCTGGAGAACCACATCATTCCGTTCTTCGGAGAGATGGCGCTGGATGACATCGGCCCGGCGCAAATCGAGGACTTCAAAGCCGCAATGAAGAAGAAGTCCTCAGCTACTCGTGCACGCAAGGAAGCCCCCACAAAGGCAGCCATTCGCAAGCGCAAGGACGCTGCCCCCAAGACGCTGGGCAAGAAATTCATCAACAACGTCTTGTCGTCGCTCAGCAAGCTCCTAGCTGTCGCGGAGGAGCAAGAGGTCATCGCGAAGGCTCCACACGTGAAGCTGTTCGTGAAGGTGCCCAAGCCTGATTTCGACTTCCTGAGCTTTGAGGAAGCCGAGCGGCTCGTTGCAGCCGCTGAACCGGAGTGGCGGCCCGTGCTCCTCGTCGCCCTCAAGGCGGGGCTGCGGCAGGGGGAGCTGATGGGGCTCCAATGGAACGACCTGGACCTGACCCGGGGCCTGCTGAACGTCAACCGGACGATTTGGAACGGCGTGGAGGACTTGCCGAAAAGCGGGCGCGAGCGAACGGTCGATTTGCCCGCATCCGTGGTGGATGCCCTCAAGGCACACCGGCACCTTCGGGGCCGCTTCGTCTTCTGCCAAGAGGACGGACAGCCACTGACGGCAGGGCTGATGAAGGCGCCGCTTCGTCGTGCGCTCCGGGCGGCGGGCATTACCCGCGAGCAGGGGCAAATCGGCTGGCACGACCTGCGGCACACCTACGGGAGCCACCTTGCGATGAGGGCGGTTCCGCTGAAGGTGATTCAGGAGCTGATGGGGCACGCGACCATCGAAATGACGATGCGCTACGCCCACCTGAGCCCCGACACTCGGAGAGAGGCGGTCTCTGTGCTCGACCGCCCCTCTGTTCCCGAATGCGACATACGTGCAACACGGGCAGTTGAAGCGTCTAACTACCCGTAACTACAAGGCTAAACTGTGGAGGCGGAGGGAATCGAACCCTCGTCCGAAAGCCTTCGGTCCTTCGACCCTACGTGCGTAGTCCGCGATTTGCTACGTCCTCAAGACTCCCACGGACGGGATTCCTGAAGCCGGTCCTGGAAAGGTCTCGCCACCTCGGGCCCAGGCACCCTTGGCAGCCAGCCCGCATTATGACGGTCGATCCCAACCCCACGGGCCGAGAGCTGGGGGACCGCGCACTAACAGCTGTTTTTAGGCAGCCAGCGCGAGCTCAACGTTGTCGTTGGCTTTTGTGTCTTTGCCGGGTTGGATTTACGAGCTACCTGACAAGCTCGGCACGCGTCTCGAACTTCTATGCCCCCGTCGAAACCGGGTCGCCCCCGGGGTGTTGACTGACTGCCTGCTGCTCTTGCGGCCACCGCTTCGACCGCGTCTTCCTCACATTAACCGCTGACGGCGCCCCGTCAATCCTCCTGAGCGTCCACCACCTCACCTTCTCGCACGAAGGCGGACACTCAGCCTGGAAGTCGCTTCCCCTCCAGCTTCACCGTCGTAGGGTCGCCTCCCCGCTCGGACAGCCCTCGCGCTCCCCAGCGGCCACGAGGACCCCGAATGAGACGACTGCTTCCCCTCCTCCTGCTCGTGCTGGGCACCGCGCTCCCCGCGCTGGCGCAGAAGAGCGCCGCCACCCAGTCCTTCCCCTACACCCTCCAGACGGACAAGCTGCCCAACGGCCTCACCGTCGTGCGCGTGCCCTACCCGTCCCAGGGAATCGTCGCGTACGTCACCGTCGTGCGCGTCGGCTCGCGCAACGAGGTCGAGGCCGGCAAGACGGGCTTCGCCCACTTCTTCGAGCACATGATGTTCAAGGGGACGAAGCGTCACCCCGAAGGCGAGCGCGAGCGCATCCTCGGCACGTTCGGCTTCGACGACAACGCCTTCACCACCGACGACATCACCCTGTACTACTCGTACGGACCGACGGCGGGCCTGCCCCAGCTCATCGACATCGAGGCGGACCGCTTCCGCAACCTCGAGTACTCCGAGCCATCCTTCCGCACCGAGGCGCTCGCGGTGCTCGGCGAGTACCACAAGAACGCCGCGGCCCCGTACCTCAAGATGGAGGAGACGCTCAACGCCGCCGCCTTCACGAAGCACACGTACCGTCACACCACGCTCGGCTTCTACGACGACATCAAGGCCATGCCGGAGGCCTACCAGTACAGCCGCGACTTCTTCGAGCGCTGGTACACCCCCGACAACGCCATGCTCTTCATCGTCGGCGACTTCGATGACGCGCAGGTGATGAAGCTCGTGCGCGAGCACTACGGCCCGTGGAACCGCAAGACGTCCACCATCACCGTCCCCACCGAGCCCGCGCAGACGCAGCCGCGCACCGCCCACGTCGACTGGCCGCAGCCCACCCAGCCGCGCCAGGTGCTCGCGTGGCACACGCCCGCAGCGTCCGCCAACACCGCTGACTCCGCCCTGCAGACGGTGCTCGTGGCATACCTCGTCGGCCCCACCAGCCCCGCCTACAAGCAGCTCGTCCTCGAGAAGCAGCTCGTCGAGGCCATTGGCAGCGACTACTCCGAGCACCGCGACCCGCACCTCTTCACCCTCACTGCCACCCTCAAGGACGAGAAGGACCGTGAGCGCGTGCGCCTGGCCCTGCTCCAGGAGGTCAGCAGGCTCGCCGCCGGCAAGGTCGACGCCGCCCGCGTCAAGGCCATCCAGGACAACGCGCGCTATGGCGCCCTGATGGCCCTCCAGACGCCGCGCGAGGTGGGCATCCAGCTCGGCTGGTACGCCGGCATCCTCGGCACTCCGGATGGATTCCAGCGCCAGCTCGCCAATCTGGCCAAGGTGACGCCCGCGCAGCTGTCCGACTTCACCAAGCGCTACCTCAAGGCCACCAACCTCACCCAGCTCAGCCTCACGCCCAAGGTCGATGCCGCCGGAGGGACGAAGTGATGAACGCCAAGGCCCTGCTGTCCCTCACCGCCCTCTTGTCCCTCGCCGGCTGCGCCTCCACGCCGAAGCCCGCGCCCGAGACGACCCCTCCCGCCACGACGGAGACTCCGGCCACACCTTCCACCGCCGAGAAGACCCCGGCGGCCCCGAAGGAAGTGCCCGTCGTCCCCTTGAAGCAGCCCAAGCCGCTGGAGCTGGTGGTCCTCGCTCGCCCGGACACGCCCATCATCACCTTCCGGCTCGTCTTCCACACGGGCTCCATCGATGACCCGAAGGGCAAGGAAGGCCTCACCGCGCTCACCGCCTCGCTGATGGCCGAGGGCGGCACGCGGAAGCTCACCTCCGCGCAGTTGCTCGAGGCGCTCTTCCCCATGGCCGCCGAGTTGGAGGCCTCCACGGACAAGGAGTTCACCACCTTCTCCGGACGCGTCCACAAGGACTTCCTGCCGCGCTACCTCGACATCTTCACCGACGTGCTGCTCGCGCCCCGCCTGGACACCTCCGAGTTGGAGCGCCTGCGCGCCAACGCCGTCAGCGACGTGGAGAACGGCCTGCGCAGCGCCAATGACGAGGGGCTCGGCAAGGTCGCGCTCGATGCGCTCATCTACAAGGACCACCCCTACGCGCACTACACCGGCGGCACCGTGCAGGGCCTCAAGTCCATCACCCTGGACGACGTGAAGGCCCACGCCCAGCGCGTCTTCACGCAGGACCGGCTCGTCGTCGGCCTCGCCGGCGCGGTGGACGACGCGCTGAAGCAGTCGCTGCTGTCGCGCCTGGGCACCCTGCCCGCCACGGGCGCGCCTCGCGTGACGCTGCCCACCCTGCCCACCACGGCGGGCCGCGCCGTCATCATCCAGAAGCAGACACTCTCCACCGCCGTCAGCATGGGCTACGTCAACCCGGTGCGCCGAGGCGACCCCGACTTCTTCCCGCTGGCCTTCGCGCTCACGCACCTGGGCGAGCACCGTCAGTCCATCGGCCTGCTCTTCAACGAGCTGCGCGAGAAGCGCGGCCTCAACTACGGCGACTATGCCTACGCCGAGCACTTCATCGAGGACCCGGGCACCACCTACAACCGCACCAACATCGCGCGCACCCAGCAGGACCTCACGCTGTGGATTCGCCCGGTGGAACCCGGCAACGCGATGTTCGCCACGCGCGGCGCGGTGTACTTCATGGACCAGCTCGTCAAGGAGCCCATCCCGCAGGAGCGCTTCGACTTGATGCGTGGCTTCCTCCAGGGCTACTCGCGCCTCTGGGAGCAGACGGACCCGCGCCGGCTGGGCTACGCCATCGACTCGCTGTTCTACGGCACGCCTGACTTCCTGGAGCAGTACCGCCAGGCGCTCACGAAGATGACGCCCCAGTCCGTGCAGGAGGTGCTGCGCCGCCGGCTCCACCCCACGGGCCTCAACTTCGCCTTCGTCACCCAGGACGCGGAGAAGCTCGCCGACGCCCTGCGCACCGGACAGCCCTCACCCATCACCTACGCGTCCGACAAGTCCCAGGAGCTGCTGGCGCTGGACAAGGTCATCGTCCCCTACAAGCTCCCCGTGAGCCCGGACGCCATCACCGTCATTCCCGCGCAGTCCTTCATGGAGAAGTAGCGCAGGGCTGTATTTTGCCCCGAGGGGTGGGTCATTTGTTTCCGCCCCTCGGGACCGGATGGTATGAGCTGCCATCATGCGAGGCACCAGCTCCGGCCACTCTCCACGGTGGCGGCCCCTGAGCGGCTCCGCCGTCCGATTCGTCCTGATGGGCCTGCTCCTGGCCTCGGCGGCGGTCCACGCGGAACACGACCCTTTCTCCCGAGGCTTCGACGCCGTTCCCGTCAAGCCCACGCCCGCGCAGAACAGCGGCATCGCGCTGGAGGGTACGAGCAACGGCGAGCCCGTCGGCAGCTTCCGCGGCGCGCTGCTGTTCGACTTCAACTGGCGCATCCTCGCCCTGAAGCTGGGTGACGAGAAGCTGGGCGACCTGCTGCCGTACCGGCTCGACGCCCACCTGCTCTTCGCCTACCAGCTCCATGAGCGATTGGAGCTGGGCATCGACCTGCCCTTCACGCTCCTTCAGGGCGACAACTTCAACCTCTTGAGAGATGCGCTGGACGCGCCGGACTTCCCGGGCGCCGCCGGGGTGAGCCGCACGACGCTGGGCGACATCCGACTGGTGCCGCGCATCCATCTGCTGGACCGCGAGAAGTTCCCCGTGGGCCTGTCGCTCATCGCGGAGGTCCGCGCACCAACGGGTGACGCGGACAGCTTCACGGGTGAGCGGGGCTTCGTCTTCGCGCCGCGCCTCGCGGTGGAGCAGCGCTTCGACGTGCTGCCCATCCCCATCCGCGTGGTGGGCAACGCGGGTGTGAAGCTGCGCAAGCATGCGCAGTACCTGAATCTGTTGGTGGACGACGAGCTGACGCTCGGCGCCGGCATCATCGGCGAGCTGCCCAACATGGGGCGCTTCACGGACGTGCAGGCCACGGCGGAGATGCACCTGGGCACGCCGCTGGTGCGCCCCTTCAACTTCGACCAGTCCGACTCGCTGAAGACGCCGTGGGAGCTGCTCGTCGGCGCTCGCGCGAAAATCTGGGGCAACTGGGGACTGGAGCTGAACGTGGGCCGGGGCCTCAACCTCACCACCGGCTACGGGCGCGAGGCCCTGCGCGTCATGTTCGGGCTGCGCTACGACGAGCGCTTCCAGGACTCCGACGGCGACAACGTGCCCGACGTGAGGGACCGCTGCCCCAACGAGGCCGAGGACAAGGACGGCTTCCAGGACAGCGACGGCTGCCCCGACCCGGACAACGACGGCGACGGCGTGGTGGACGGCGAGGACAGCTGCCCCGACGTGAAGGGCCTCAAGGAGCGCAAGGGTTGCCCCGAGGTGGACACCGACGGCGACGGCATCACTGACGAGTTCGACAAGTGCCCGGACAAGCCCGGCCCCAAGGACTACGACGGCTGCCCGGACACGGACGGCGACGAAGTGCCCGACAACGAGGATGACTGCCCTGAGCAGTTCGGCCCGCCGGAGAACAACGGCTGCCCGTTCGACTCGCCTCCATACGTCTTCGTCGAGTCGGACCGCATCCGCATCAAGGGCAACGTGCTCTTCGAAACGGGCTCCGCCGTCATCCAGAAGCGCTCCTATCCGCTGCTGGACGAGGTGGCGACGGTGCTCCGGAAGAACCCCACCCTGGGGCCGGTGCTCATCGAAGGCCACACGGACAACCGGGGCTCGCGGCAGCTCAACATGGGCCTGTCCGACAAGCGTGCGCGCTCGGTGCTCGAGTACCTCGTGTCCAAGAGCATCGACCGCAAGCGCCTGAGCTCGGAGGGCTTCGGCTTCGACAGGCCCATCGCCACCAACGACACCGCGCTGGGTCGCGCGAAGAACCGCCGCGTCGACTTCAAGCTCGTGCGCTCCGAAGTGGAGACCGAGGGTCGGGAGACCGTCGTCCCGGCGGGACAGCAGCCTCCCGCCGGCAAGCAGGCCCCGGCGACTCCGGGCGCGGCTCCCGCCGGTAAACCCACGGGCGCGACGACGCCCGTGCCGGGAGCGGCCCCCACGGCGAAGCCTCCGGCGACGGACGGCAAGCCGGCGACGACTCCGGGCTCACCTGCTCCCGCGGCGAAGCCCGCTGCTACGGACACCAAGCCGCCGCCACAGACACCCGGGAAGTAGTCGGGTCACCGTCGAGAACCGAGGCGCCCATGTCCAACGAGGACATCGGCGCCTTTCTCATGCGCATCGTCGGGCCATGAAGCGGGATGGGGCGCCCTTGTCCAACGAGGACATCGGCGCCCTTCTCATGCACGTCGTCGGGCCATGAAGTGGGATGAGGCGCCCATGTCCAACGAGGACATCGGCGCCCTTCTCATGCACGTCGTCGAGCAATGAAGTGGGACGACGCGCCCTTGTCCCACGAGGGCATCGGCGCATTTCTCATGGGTGCGGTCCGGCCACGACGTGGCGGCGTGTCCCGTCGCGAGTCGCTGCTACTGTTGCTTGAGCGCCCGCTCGATGCGACGGCGCAGGGCGTCCTCGGACAGGGCGCCTCGCTGCGCGTCCGTCACCTTGCCCTCGCGGTCCAGGAAGTAGAGCGTCGGCAGCGCGCTGACCTGGAAGGCCCGCGCCATGTCGTCGCCGGCGTACACGACGTAGGGCTTCAAGTCGGGCAGGTGGCGCCGCATGAAGTTGTCCACCAGCTGGGGCGCCATGTCTCCGTCATCCCGACTGGCCGCCAGGAAGACGAGTCCCTGGGACTCGTACTCCTTCGCCAGTTTCACCAGCGCGGGCATCTCCTCTCGACACGGAGGGCACCACGTCGCCCAGAAGTCCAGCATCACCACCTGGCCGCGGAGGTCCTCCAACTTCAGCACGCCGCCCTCGTGACGCTGCAGCTCGAACGAGCGGGTCGCCGCGCCATCCGGAACCAACTGCGAGCGCCGGGCCTCCAGCACGCCCAGGTACACCACGCCCGCCAATCCGAGCCCGGCAATCAGGCCCATGAACAGCTTCGTCCCGCCGCTCGGCGGCCTCGCTGGCGGCGGCGCGCCGATTCCTTCCTGCGTCACGAGAATCCACTCCTGGTCAGGCGGTCATGCACCTGACTCAACACCCAGCGCACTCCGCTTCGGGCCACCGGTCTCCGCGACACCCACCGCGCCACGTCCGGACCCCAGCGATAGTAGCCCCGGATGAACCCGCGCCCGAGCGCGCTCTTCCGCAGAACGTCATCGCGGTACGCACGGAAGGCCACCAACTCCGGCGCTCCCTCGCCAAACGCCACCGTCGCCACGAAGCACGAGGACGCGGGGCTCACCCACATGAGCCGCTGGTTGGTGAGGTTCACCACGACCTTCAGCTCCCGCGCCTCCGTGTAGAGGAACGCGAGCAAATCCCTGCGCGCGGCGGGGAACTCCTGCCCGCCTGCTTCCTCGAACTCGATGCGCGAGGAGTTGGTGGTGCCCACCTCGTCCACCGTGAAGAAGTAGCGCTTCGAGCTGCGGCGGACCTCCACCTCCAACCCTCGCAGCTCGCCGAAGTACGCCAGGAACGGCGTGCCGCACACCGGGCACACGAAGCGGTTGTACGCGTGGCTCGTCAGGAAGGCGTAGTCCCCCACCCGCTTGCAGCCGGTGTTGGGACAAACGAGCTTCACGCTCGCCTGCGGCGCGGGCCGAGGGTCATACCGCGAGCCTCCCCCCGACTTGTCGAACACCGGCGGAGGACGCGGAGGCGCCGTCACCAGGTGCCGAGTGGGATGCGCGGCCCGCTCCAATTCCAGCGCGCGCCGCCAGGCAATCTCGGCCGCCTCCAACCGCCCGCCCGCCGTGTGACAGAGCGCCTCGCCATGCGCGAGCAACGCGGCCACCAGCTTCTCCAGCGCGGGCGCCATCGACGGGTCTCTGCCCGCCGCCAGCGCCTCCGCCAACACCTTCTCCATCTCCGGCAGCAACGCCTGCGCCGCCTTGCGTGAAGGGTCCTCGGCGCGGCGGTACACCGGCGGCTCGGGAATCCGGCTGAACAACGAGGACGCAGCGGCTCGGACGCGTTCCACCACCGCGTCTCCACGCCCCACGTCCAGCTGTGCCGCCCTTTCACGGGCGGCCTGAAAGAGCTCTTCGGGCTGCAAGCCGGCGGACATTAAGTGCCGCGAGTCGCCCTGTCAGCGCGGATCACATACACGCGGTCGGAAACTGGCCACCCGTCTCCACCCCATGTAAGAAGACGTAGGAGGCTGTGAGCATGGGAGCTTTGAAGTTCATCGTCTGGACGGTCTGCGCGGTGGGGCTCGGCATCTTCCTGTCGACGGGAGAGGTGGACGGCCGCACGCCCTTGCAACACATGGAGCGGGCCTGGAAGCGCACCGTGAAGCCGGACACCGTGGACCGGATGAAGGACGGGCTGGAGGACGCCTACGAGGACGCGAAGGGCGCTGTCTCCCGCACGACGCCCGCCGCCCCGCGCGAGCGCATCAGCGCGGAGGACCGGGCAGCGGTCAACCGCATCATCGCGCAGAAGAAGTAGCCTGGCCGACAGGTCCGCTTCCGCGACAGGTCTCCCCTCCCTAGGTTGCGTGGGTGGTGGACGGTCGGTCGGGGCGGAGGCGGGGCATGGGCAGGGCGCCTTTCATCAAGAGTGTCGTCATCCTCACCGCGCTGGTGTGCGCGCTGGCGACCCCAGCGCAGGCCGCCGGGCGCGGGCGCGGACGTCTGTGGCTCGAAGCCCAGAACCGTTCGCTGGACAACCAGCGGGCCACGCTGAGTGACGTGGCTCGCAAGGCGATGCCGTCGGTGGTCTCCATCACCACCCGACAACTGACGGACGAAGCGTCGGTGTCGGGCGAGGAGCCCCAGAAGGGCATTGGCTCCGGCTTCATCATCCACGCCGACGGCTACATCCTCACCAGCGCTCACGTGGTGGAGGGCGCGTCGGAGGTCGTCATCTCGGTGATGCACCCGCGCGGCTACGTCGAGGAGTACGTCGCGCAGGTGGTGGGCGAGGACTCCCGCACCGACTGCGCGCTCCTGAAAATCGACGCCCCGCGAAAGCTGCCCGTGCTGCGGCTTGCGTCCGCGTCGCACGTGCGCTCGGCGGATTGGATTGTCGTCATCGGCAACCCGTTCGGCCTCTCCCACTCCGTGACGGTGGGCGTGGTCAGCTTCATGGGTCGCACGGACGTGACGCCCAACGGGCGCGACGGCGACTTCGACTACATGCAGATGGACGCCTCCATCAACCCGGGCAACTCCGGAGGCCCCGTGCTCGACTTGCACGGCGACGTGGTGGCGGTGGCCAACGCCGTCAACGTGGCGGGCCAGGGCATCGGCTTCGCCATCCCCATCGACATCGCCAAGACGGTGATTCCGCAGCTGCGGGCCCACGGGCGCGTGCGCCGGGGCTGGCTGGGCATCAGCGTGCAGGACTACTCGCCCGAGGTCGCCGAGGCCTTCAACCTGGGCCAGGGCCAGGGCGTGGTGGTGACGGAGGTGGTGGAGGGCGGTCCGGGCGAGCGCGCGGGCCTGCTCCACGGCGACGTCATCATCGGGCTCGACACGCGGCGCGTGCGGCGGGCTCACACCCTGCGCTGGCAGGTGGCCGCCCGGGGCGTGGGCCATGACGTGCGGCTGCGCATCCACCGGCTGGGCAAGCCGATGCGGCTCAAGGTCCGCCTGGAGGAGATGCCGAGCGAGCAGCCCCCCGCGCCCACCCTGGCCTCCCGACGGCAGGGGCGGCGGCCCACCCGGGCGCAGTCCGTACTGGACGACCTGCTGTCGCCCGTTCCCCGAGCAAAGACGCTCCCTCCCACGGCCCCGGAAGTCGAGCCGAACGCCCCGGGTTCCGAGGACGGCGCTCCGGCGCCTTGACACCCGCGCGGACACCGGTCTTCCGGCGTCTCCTTGCGTTCGGGTGGCATGGGCGCTAGACAGTGCGCCTTTTTCGTACCCGGCGGATGGTCCACGTGCTCGTGGCGCCGAGGTACCCGCATCGTTTCGCAGGAGAGGTTCCACAATGGCCGAGGCCACCCCGACGACCCAGAAGAAGCTCACCCACTGGCCCCGCACCGCCAAGGGCAGTGGCAAGAAGGCTTGCACCGTGGAGGGCTGCAAGCGCCCCTACCGCGCCAAGAGCTACTGCTTCTTCCACTTCAAGCAGTGGCGCCAGGGCGACCTGCCCCACTCGCGCTACCGCACCTGCTCCAAGGACGGTTGCCGCATCAAGACGTTCAAGGCCGGCCTGTGCGAGAAGCACCACGGCGAGACGTACAAGAAGGACGCGGCTTAAGTCCCGCCGTCGTACTCGCAGCGGCGCCGGGGTCTTCTCTTCCCTGACTGAATCCTCAGGGAGAGGTGCCCCGCGCCACCGCGCGACCCCACGCTTGAAGGCCGTGAGCCACCGCTCCGCCTCGCCTCGGGTCCGCGCTCGCCCGCATCACCGTCCGCTCCAGCGCGTGGAGCCAGGTGCGAGATGCGGTGCCAGCCACGTACACGCAGCCCTCGGGCCGAGCCTTCCGTCACGGCCATGCCCGCCAACACCGCGTCACCCTTCACGTCGAGCCGCTCCGCACCGCGAGCCGAGCACGTGGCCGGGTCCAAAAGGACCAGAGGGCCATGACGCGGACCTCCGCATCCAGGGTGTCTGTGAGTGCGTCAGGTGCGGGACAGAGGCGAGATGCTCCTCAGGACGCATGCCTCCGAGTTTCACTGGTTGATCCTGAAGCAGATCGGTATATTCCCGCCCGTATGCGTCGCTGGCTCCCTGGGTTGCTCCTCTCGCTCGTCTCCGTGCTCACCGCTTGTGGCGGTGCGGGCACGCCCGTGCGCGCGACCATGAGTGCCCGTCAGGCGCTGTCGCATCCGCCAGAGTTCCTGGAGTTCGAGTCCCCCGCGACGCGCCTCGAGATGTTCCGCGAGGTGGCCCGTCAGTCGGACCTGGAGGCCGGGCAGGCGGCGCAAGCGCTGGTGCTCTTCCCCATCAGCCAGCACGGTGAGTTGCTCGCCGCGCCAGGCTTCGATTCGCGCATGGACCTGTTCCAGGCGCCGGACGCGGGCAAGGGCATCGAGCTGGTGTTGGAAGCCCGTGCGGCCGAGCGTTGGCCGGAAGACCGGCGGGAGAGCCTGCAGGGACTGTCCGAGCGAGAAGCCGCGGAGCTAGTGGCCCGCACGCTGCTCGCGCACTGGGGCATCCATCCGGAGAGCGCGGTCCAGGTGGACCGGGCGTCCGGGGCGCCTTATGCGGTCGCCTACGTGGACGGCATCCTGCGCGTCAACCCGGCGTTCCTCTACCTGGCGGCGGCCTACGGTCCTGCTTCCATGCCGGCCACGCTCCAGTAGAGTCCCGCGCCTCAGCAACAGGCCCACCCTTCTCTCGCCGTGCCCCACTTTCCAGAGGGGCGGGCCGCGAGGCGCCAGTGAATACCTCCGCTCTTCACGCTCAGCTCCCCCACACGCTCCAGCAGACGAATCTGCCGGCGCTCGGCCAGCACTACCGCGGCAAGGTCCGCGACACGTACCGGAGCGGCGACACGCTCGTCCTGGTGACGACGGACCGGCTCTCCGCGTTCGACCACGTGCTGACCACCATCCCCTTCAAGGGCGAGGTGCTCAACCGGCTCGCGGCCTTCTGGTTCGAGCGCACGAAGCACATCTGCCCCAACCACGTGCTCGACGTGCCGGACGCCAACGTCACCGTGGCGCGCGCCTGCCAGCCCTTCACGGTGGAAGTCGTCATCCGCGGCTACCTCACCGGCAGCCTGTGGCGCGACTACGAGAAGGGCACGCACACCGCCTACGGCCTGCCCTTCCCCACCGGCATGCGCAAGGACGCGGCCTTCCCCGAGCCCATCATCACCCCGTCCACCAAGGCGGAGTACGGGCTGCACGACGAGCCCATCTCGGAGAAGGAAATCCTCGCGCGAGGCCTGGCCAGCGCTCGCGACTGGGCACGCATCACCGAGGCGGCGCGCGGACTGTTCGCGGAAGGGCAGAAGTGGGCGCGCACGCGCGGCCTCATCCTCGTCGATACCAAGTACGAGTTCGGCAAGGTGGGCGACGACCTCTACGTCATCGACGAGATGCACACCCCGGACTCCAGCCGCTACTGGGTGGCGGACGAGTACGAGGCCCGCTTCGCCAAGGGCGAGGACCAGCGCATGCTGGACAAGGAGAACATCCGCCAGTGGCTCATCCGCGAGCGGAACTTCTCCGGTCAGGGCACGCCTCCGCCCATCCCCGATGACGTCCGAGTGGAGCTGGCCACCAAGTACGTGGCGGCCTTCGAGCAGATTACGGGGACGACGCTCGCGCTCGAACCGGGCGACGTGCACGCGCGAATCGAACGGAACCTGCGCCAGAAGGGCTACCTGAAGTAGCCCTCCCAGCGAGCCTGTGGGACGGCCGTGAGCTACTCGCTCCGGCCGAAGACGCGGCGGAAGACGTCGTCCATGTGCCGCGTGTGGTAACCCGGGGAGAAGCAGTCGTTGATCTCCTCGGGCGTCATCATCTTGCGCAGGTCCTCGTCCGCGAGCAGCGCCTGCCGGAAGTCCACGCCCTCCTCGTAGAGCTTCATCGCGTTGCGCTGGACGATGACGTAGGCGGCCTGCCGGTCCATGCCCTTGCGCGCCAGCTCCAGCAGGAGCCGCTGCGAGTTCACCACGCCGCCGAGCAGCTCCAGGTTCTTCTTCATCTGCTCCGGGTAGACGCGCAGGTCCTCCATCAGCCGGGCGAAGCGCACCAGCATGAAGTCCGCGAGGATGGTGGCGTCCGGGCCGATGACACGCTCCACGGAGGAGTGGGAGATGTCCCGCTCGTGCCAGAGCGCCACGTCCTCCATGGCGCTCACCGCGTAGCCGCGCAACAGGCGCGCCAGTCCCGTGAGGTTCTCCGACAGGATGGGGTTGCGCTTGTGTGGCATCGCGCTGGAGCCCTTCTGTCCAGCGGTGAAGGGCTCCTCCGCCTCGCGCACCTCGGTGCGCTGCAGGTGGCGAATCTCCACGGCGAACTTCTCGATGCTGGAGCCCAACAGCGCCAGCGCCGTGAAGTACTCGGCGTGCCTGTCACGCTGCACCACCTGGCTGGAGGCAGGCGCGGCCTTGAGGCCCAGCTTCTTGCAGACGTGCTCCTCCACGGCCGGAGGCAGGTGCGCGAACGTGCCCACCGCGCCGGAAATCTTGCCCGTGGCGATGGTCTCCCGCGCGTGCAGCAGGCGCGTGCGGGCGCGTCGAAGCTCGTCGTACCAGATGGCCAGCTTGTGGCCGAACGTCACCGGCTCCGCGTGGATGCCATGGCTGCGGCCCATCTGGAGCGTGTGCTTGTGCTCGAAGGCGCGCTTCTCCACCGCCGCCATCACCCGCTCCATGTCCTGGAGGATGAGGTCCACGGCGTCGCGCAGCGTCATCGCCAGGGACGTGTCCAGCACGTCCGAGGACGTCATTCCCAGGTGCAGCCAGCGGGCGCTGGGGCCCACCCGCTCCTCCATGAAGGTGAGGAACGCGATGACGTCGTGCTTGGTGGTGCGCTCGATTTCGTCGATGCGCGCGGCATCCGCGGGCGTGAAGTCTCCGGCTTTCTGGAGACAGTCCTCCAGCGCCTCACGCGGGGCCAGCCCCGCCTCCACCATGCCCTCCAGCGCGGCGAGCTCCACATCGCGCCACCGGCGCAAGCGGGCCACGTCGTTCCAGAGGTTGGACATCTCCTGTCGGCTGTATCGCGGAATCACTCGTAGACCTTCACGGCAAAGTCCTTCCGCGCCGCGAACCGGAGCAACTCCAGCACGGACTCGGAGGACGGACCCAACTTCCGGGCGGTGGTGAGATTGATGGACAGGTCCAACCCCTCTGGCTGCGCCACCGCCAGCGCCCCCGGGTCAATCTTCTCGTGGATGATGCGATTGGCCAGCCGCCCCGCTTGCAGGCCAATGGCCATGGGGCTGGGGGACAGCGCGAGGGACGCGCCCTCCTTCACCTGGCTGGGCGTGAGCGCCACGAGCGGCAGCCGCTTCGCCTGCGCGAAGGCGATGAGCTGCTGCACGACGGCGGCGTTGCCCACCGTCTTGTCCGCCACCATCAGCAGCGCGTCCACGCGGCCCGCGGCGCCCTCCAGCACCTTCTCCACCTTCCCCGGTGAGTCCACCTCCAGCGGGAGGATGGACAGGCTCCGGGACGCGGCGGACGTCTGCGCCTGCGTCACGGTGCTGGCGGAGAAGCGGGGGTCATGCACCATGCCCACGCGCCGGGCCTTGGGCGCCACCGCGAGCAGTGCTTCCAGCTCCGGCCCCAGGTCACTGGTGAGCGAGATGCCGGTGACGTTGGGGCCTTCCAGTCCGTACTTCTCGAAGTACGGCACCATGGCGAAGAGGACGGGGATGTCCTCGCCCAGGGAGCGGCGCGCGGCGTTGGCGGCCAGCGGCCCCAGGGCCAGCACCAACGCGGGCTTCTGGGCCGCCAGCTTCTTGAAGATGCGCGCGGCGGCGCCGGGACTCTCGTCCAGCGTCATCTCCTGCACCTCCGCGCGCGCCTCCGCGGCGAAGCCAGCGATGACGGAGGCATAGGGCGCCAGGTTGGCGGACTTCACCGCCACCACGCGGGGACGGGCGGCCCCTTGAGCCCCCGCTACCACCGGCACCAGCAGGAGCAGGAGCGCGAGGGTCCGCCAGCTCATGGCTTCACGCTCGCGCAGCACCGGAAGCCGACCGAGAGGGCGGTCTTCTCTGGAGCGATGAAGGCGCGCGCGCTGCACCTCGAGGCGAGTTGCGAGTCGTTGAACGAGCCGCCCTTCTGCACGACACCCCGGTTGGGGACGCGGGTGCTCGTCCACTCCGCCACGTTCCCGGAGAGGTCCGCCACGCCATAACCCCGTGACACGCATTGCGTGAACGTCCCGGAGGGGGCGACCGTGGGAGGCGTTTCCTGGAGCGAGACCTTCGTATTGCACGCGCCTTGAACGTAATCGTCGCCGTATGCGTAGCGCGCGTTGCCCGGTCCCTTGCATGCCTTCTCCCACTCCTCTTCCGTGCAGAGCCGCTTCTCCGCGGCCTCACACAGCCCGCGCGCCTGTTCCCAGGTCACCTCCACCCGAGGACTCCCTCCCCGCTTGTTCGAGTTCGAGTACTCGAACTCGTCCATGCAGAAGGAGCCCACCTGGATGCTTTCCTCGAAAGGCTCCTCCACCTGCCCCTGGTCGTCGTCCCGCGCCTTTCCCCGGCGGAAGAACCCACCACTCACCAACCGCATGCCATCGGGACACCCTCCCGCCAGCGCGACGAGGGGAGGAGCGTTGGCTTCCGGTGCCGCCTGGCGGGCGGACGGCCCTCCCATGGGCACCACCGGCGCTGTCCGCTGGGCCGAGCGCAGGTAGCGCAGCAACAGGTAACCGCCACCGGCCCCCAGCGCGAGCCCGCCCACGGTCAACACCACCATCCAGATGAACGCCGAGCGACGGCGGGAGGCCGAGGACTTCGACGGACGTGTGGCCCGGTGGGTGGGCGCGATGCGAGGCGCCGAGCGCGCCGCCGAGGTCATGGGCGAGTCCAACGTGCGAGCGCCCGACATGGAAGGATGGGAGTCGAGCGAGCGAGGCCCCGTGCGTGCCCCCGACACCGCGGGCGACTCCAGTGTGCGCGCCGTGCGGATGGCCGGCACCGGCACCGCGGGCGCCGCATCCAATGTCCGCGACATGGGCCGAGGCCCGGAGGCCGAAGGCGAGGACTCCAACGCGCGCGCCGAGCGGGCACCGGAAACAGCAGGGGCCGGCTCCTGCCCCGCGCCCGACTCCTGGGCCCGAGGCGCCGCGCGCGGCTGAGCAGCCGGCATCGGTCCGGAGGCACGCGGCGCGGGCCCACCCGCACGAGCGGGCTCGGGGGGCAGGCGCCCACCGTGAGCGGGCTCGGAGGCTCCCCTGGAGGAACGCCCCCCCTGCGACGATTCCGAGGCAGCCCGTCCCTTCGCCGACGCTTCGGAAGCCGAGCGCCCACCTTGAGGGGAATCCATGGCGGCCCGCGCGGCGGACGCGGTGATGAACGGCAGCGCCTGCTCCGTGAGGTGCTGGGATGCGCCGGGGTTCGCGCCGATGATGGCGGCCAGCGTCGCCGCGTCGAGCGGCTGCGTGGCATCGGGCGGAGGCGGCTCCTCCTCGACGGGCGCGGAAGGCTTCGGCGCCGAGGTCACGATGCCCGTGGGCACCGGCATCATGTCCGTGGGCACCGGAGGCGGCGGACGCGCGGACATCCGCACCGCGGCGGCCTGCGCCGAGCCCGCGGGAGGCGGCACGCCGCGCACGTGCGTGGCGACCGCCGCGGGGGCGCGCGCGAGGATGCTGGCGAACTCCGCGTGCAGCTCACCCGCCGTCTTCGGACGCGCCAGCGGGTTGATGTTGAGCGCGCGCCGGTAGAGCGCCTCGAAGGACGTGGGCAGGTCCGGGTGCAGCGAGGTCAACCCGGGCACCACGCCCTCGACGGGCACGAGGCCCGCGACCATCTCCCCCATCACCACGCCCAGCGAGTACACGTCCATGCGCGTGTCCAGCTCACCGCCCGCCACGTACTCGGGAGCGACGTAGATATCCGCGCGATGCCCCTTCTGCGCCTGGACGAAGGGAAGCTGCGGCACGGCGAGGCCGAGCCCGTAGTCCGTCACCTTCAGCAGGTCCGGAAGGACGATGACGTTCTCCGGCTTGAGGTCGGAGTGGGGGCCGAAGCGATGGGCCGCGTCCAGCGCCGCCGCCATCTGCGCCAGCAGCGGCTCCACGTCCTTCAGCGAGAAGAGCTGCCCGCGCGAGGCACGCTGCTCCATCATCCGCCGCAGCGTCATCCCCTCCAGCAACTGCATGGTGAAGAAGGGCCGCTCACCGTCGAGCCCTTCTTCGTAGACGCGCAGCAGGTTCGGGTGGTTGAGCTTCTTGCCCACCCGCATGGAGAACGAGAACTGGGTGCGCTCCTCGGGCTGCTGGACGAGTCGCGGGTGGACCGTCTTCAGCGCGACCTCGACGTCGATCTCCTCGTCCTGTGCGCGGAAGACGAAGCCCATGGGGCCGGAGCCCACCACCTCCTGGATGGCGTAGCGGCCGGCGACGACGTCCCCTGGCTTGTAGGGAGCGCCCTCCAGGCCGCGCTTGCGGACGACACCGGCCGATTGTCGCGCGGCCGCGTCGTACTTCATCCCGCAGGTGGGACAGGTGTCGGTCGTCTCGGGGACGTGGCTGCCGCAGCGGTAGCAGAGCAAAGCAGTCGGACTCCAGGGGCCGGTCGAAGGAGGACCGCGAGCGGGGGTGCGGTCCGGCCTCATATTCTGCACGCTCCCCTGTCATCAAGGAACGATGCCGTCGGCTCTCGCGCTACCGGCCGGTGGAACCGAAGCCGTTCCCCCCCCGCGACGTCGCGTCGAGGACCTCCACTTCTTCCAGCGTAGCGGACGACACCGGCGCCACCACCAGCTGGGCCACCCGGTCGCCCCGACGCAGGGTGAAGGGCTCGTTGGAGAGATTCACCAGGATGACCTGCACCTCCCCCCGGTAGTCCGCATCCACCGTCCCGGGTGAGTTGAGCAGCGTGATTCCGTGGCGCAGCGCCAGGCCGGAGCGAGGTCGTACCTGCCCCTCGTAGCCCGGGGGGAGCCCCAGCGCGAGGCCCGTGGGAACCGCCATCCGCGCCAGCGGCGCGAGCACCCGCTCCCCCTCGATGTCCGCTCTCAAATCCAGCCCGGCGGCGAGCTCCGTCTCGTAGCGGGGAAGCGGCAAGGGCTCCGGATGGGCACGCACGCGGCGCACCTGCACGGTGAGGGACGAGGCCATGGCGCCGATGTACCACACCCCTGCACCGTCTCCAGTTCCCGCTCCAACGTCACGGGTAGTCCGCGAAAGCGACGACAGCCCAGCAAGCCCCCAGACTCGGCACGCTCCCGGACTTCGAGCCCTGGCTGGAATCCTCAGCGCGAGGAATCGCCGGACACGGCGCGGACGGAGGCGCGGAACTTGAGGGGGTCCATGGGCCGGGAGGCGAGTTCCAGCTGGTAGTGGAGGTGGGGCCCCGTGGAGCGCCCGGTGTTGCCGGAGCGGGCGATGAGCTGTCCGCGCTCCACCCGCTCGCCCACCCGGACCAGCAGCTCCGAGTTGTGGCAGTACGCCGTCGTCACGCCACGGCCATGGTCCAGGACCAGGACGCGGCCATTCACCGCGTCCTCGCTCGCGCGCCGCACCACGCCCTCCGCCACGGCCGACACCGCCGTCCCGGTGGGCACGCTGAGGTCCACGCCCGTGTGCATCCGCCGCATTCCCAGCACGGGGTGGTGCCGCTCGCCGAAGGGGCTCGTCACCCGGGCGCTCTCCGACACGGGCCACGCGAGCCCGAAGGCGGTGGACAACGCCAGCGCCTGCGCCGCGCCCACCGAGGCCGTCTCGAAACCCGGAGGAAGCTGCCGGTTCAGTGACTCCAGCGTCGGCGCGCCACCTTCCGCCACCACGCGCTCCTGGGCATAACGCGCGGGGATGCGGCCGACGAAGAGGGCCGTGAGGCGCGCCTCCTCGCGGGGGAAGTCCGCCTCGAGCGCCGCGTGAAGCCTGCGCGCGGCGACGGGCCCTTCCACCGGGTCCAACAGCCGGTCCATGGGAATCCCCAGTTCCTGGGCCAGCGCGGCGAAGGGCTCCCGCGCTCGCGCGTCCAGGCCCTTCACTGCCAGGTGCGTGCCCCAGGCCAGCGACTCCGCATCCGTCAGCGGACGCACCAGGGACACCTCGGGCGCCAGCATGGGCGCGGCCAGCGAGGTGCCCGTCATGCCGTCGTAGTACGCCAGCAGGGGCCGCGCGGTGCTCTTCGAGGAGAAGGCCCAGGCGGAGGCCTTGCGCACCAGCGCGCCCGCGGGCGTGTGGTGGTACGCCGTCCACACGCACAGCACCGCCATGCAGAAGTCCAGCAGCCCCCTGGCGCGGCTCGGGAACATGGCGGTCCTCAGCGCAGGAAGGAAACGAGTGGAGTGGCGTCCAGCACGGCGGCCAGTGCCAGCGGCACCACCACCGCGCAACCCAGGAGGCCTCGGGTGAAGGCCCGTCGGCCGCGCTCCTGTGCGCAGGCCGCGTCCGCGTGTTGGAGGTTGCGCAGCACCGCGCGCCACCCGAGCGTGGCCAACACGCCCACCAGCGCCCCCACCGCCAGGCCCCTCGCGCCCCAGTCAGCGACCTGGTCCCCCATCAGCTCGCGCCAGGACAGGTACACCGTGCCTTGCATCAGCTTCGCCACCGTGCACGCGCCCGCCACCACCACCGCCGCGGTGGCCAGGGGGCGCAGCCAGCGCATGGGCGTGGGCTGGCGCAGACAGCGCTGCCACAGCGCGCGCCACGAAGGCTTTGCTTCCTGCCCCTCCAGCGCCGCGCGCCACGACTCCGCGGGCTTCACGGCGGCCGCCGTCGCCTCGCGGTAGCCCAGGGCGGGCAGCGCCAGCACCAGGTCCGCGGCCAGCTCCCACGTCAGGGCCAGGATGCGAGCGATGCGCGTGCGCAGCTCCAGCGACACCCACTCCACCATGGGGGCCGTCACGTCGTAGCGGCCCACCAGTCCGTCGAAGGCCGCGTCCACGCGGTCCACCACCGCCACCAGCCGGTCATCCAGCGTGTCCGCCGCCGCGTGCACGCCCACCGCCACCAGGGCCAGCAACCCCAGGGGCATGAAGGCCCACCGGAAGGCGCCCAGCAGGCGCGAGACGTCGGTGACGAAGCCAGTGGAAGTCGAGGGTCCGGCGGGCGGCGGGCGGGGCGGCAACGGGGCCTCCAGAAGGCGGGGCTCGCACCTCCAACGCACGGCCCCCAGCTCCAGGTCTAAGCCAGCGCCCGCCAAAACGAAAACGCCCCCTGCCGCGCGGAGGCGGAAGGGGGCGTTGGAGCTACTCCGGACCTCGTGAGGAGACCCGGGAGCGAGGCGTCAATCAGGCCTTCGCGTCGGGCTGGGTGGCCTCGGGGGCCGGCTGCGCGGCGACAGCGTCAGCGGCACCCTGCTGCTGGGTCGCCGCGCGCTCCGCCATCGCCTCCTTGCGCGACAGGCGAATCTTGCCCGTCTTGTCGATGCTGACGACCTTCACCAGCACCTCGTCGCCCTCCCTCAGCACGTCGGAGACGCTCTTGACGCGCTTGTCGGACAGCTCGGAGATGTGGATGAGGCCGTCGGTGCCCGGGAACAGCTCCACGAAGGCGCCGAACTCGGCGATCTTCCGCACGGTGCCCGTGTAGATCTTCCCGATTTCCGCCTCGCGGGTCAGCGCCTGAATCATCGCGATGGCGGCCTTCACGGCCTCGCCGTTCGCGCTGGCGATGTCCACCCGGCCGGAGTCCTCGATGTTAATCGCCGCGCCCGTGCGAGCGATGATGTCCTTGATGACCTTGCCGCCCGGCCCGATGACGTTCTTGATGAACTCGGGACGAATCTGGATGGTGGTGATGCGGGGCGCGTACTGGCTGATTTCCTTGCGGGGCTGCGCCAGCGTCTTGAGCATCTCGCCCAGGATGTGGATGCGGCCCTGACGCGCCTGCTCCAGCGCGCGGCTCATGATCTCCGTGGTGAGGCCGGTGATCTTGATGTCCATCTGGATGGACGTGATGCCCTTGCTGGTGCCGCACACCTTGAAGTCCATGTCGCCCAGGTGGTCCTCGTCACCGAGGATGTCCGACAGGATGGCGATCTTGTCGCCCTCCTTCACCAGACCCATGGCGATGCCGGCCACCGGCGAGGTGATGGGGACACCCGCGTCCATCAGCGCCAGCGTGCCACCGCACACGGAGGCCATGGACGAGGAGCCGTTGGACTCGAGGATGTCCGACACGAGGCGAACCGTGTACGGGAAGGACTCGCTCTTGGGCACCATGTTGCGCAGCGCGCGCTCCGCCAGCGCGCCGTGGCCGATTTCACGACGGCCCGGGCCGCGCAGCGGCTTCGTCTCATTCACGCTGAACGGGGGGAAGTTGTAGTGCAGCATGAAGCGCTTGAAGGACATGCCACCCAGCATCTCCAGCCGCTGCTCGTCATCGCTGGTGCCCAGCGTGGCCACCACGAGCGCCTGCGTCTCGCCACGGGTGAAGACCGCGCTGCCGTGGGTGCGCGGCAGCACGCCCACTTCGTTCGTAATCGTGCGGACCACGTCGTGACCGCGGTCGCCGATGCGGCCACCGTTGACCGTCATCTCGCGCATGTGCTCGTACTTGAGGTCTTCCACCACCTGCTTGGCGTGCTTCTCCACCAGCGGGGAGTAGGCCTCGGCGAGCTGCTCCTTGAGCTTCGCGATGGTCTCCTTCTTCGTCTTGGAGAGAGACTCGTAGCGGGCGCCCTTCTCCTTGATGGCGTAGCCGGCCTTGATGCCGTCCATCGCCAGCTCGCGAACCTTGGAGCGCAGGCCCTCGTCCACGGTGGCCGGCTTGTCGAACGAGCGAACCGTCTTGTTCAGCTCGCGGCGCAGCTCGTCCTGCAGGTCCAGCGCGGGCTGGGCCGTCTTGAAGCCGAAGTCCAGCGCGGCGACCATGTCCGCCTCGGTCACCTCTTCCGCGCCGCCTTCCACCATGACGATGGCCTTGCGGCTGACCGCCATGACCAGGTCCAGGTCGCTCTGCTCACGCTGCTTCGCGGTGGGGTTGGCCACCAGCTGACCGCCCACGCGGCCCACGCGGATGCCGGCGAGGGGACCATCGAACGGGATGTCCGACACCCACAGCGCCGCGGAGGCGCCGGTGATGCCGTGCACGTCGCCCTCGTTCTCCGGGTCCGCGGAGATGACGCTGGCGATGACCTGCGTCTCGTACGCGTAGCCTTCCGGGAACAGCGGACGCAGGGAGCGGTCCACCACGCGGGAGGCCAGCGTCTCCTTCTCCGTCAGCCGGCCCTCGCGCTTGAAGTAGCTGCCGGGGATGCGACCCGCTGAGTACAGCTTCTCCTGGTACTCCACCGTCAGCGGCAGGAAGTCGATGTCCTTCTTCTCCCGCGCGCTCACCGCCGTCACGAGCAGCATGGTGTCGCCATAGCGCACCACCACGGAGCCATCCGCCTGCTTGGCCAGACGACCCACTTCGATGCTCAGCTCGCTCTCGCCAATCTTGACGCTCTTCTTCAGCATGTCCTTGCCTCGGTATTCTTCGGGCGAGGACCCCACCGCACGCACCTGGCCCGCAAGGGACCTGGCACCCCGGGAGGGCCCTCGGGGTGTATGAGCGGTCGCCAAGGCCCGAAACAGGCACATGACAGGCAACCGCCAGCCTGTACTGCGGAAGGGCGCTTGCGGAGCGCCGGAGGGATGTCTCGGAACTTTTGATCCCTGATCGCACCGGCCGACAACCGTGTCAGCCGGTCCGAACGGAAACCAAAACCTCCGTCGGCACCACTCCCTCGCCCGCCACCACCCACCGCTTCTCAACTGCTTCTCTGCTGCCACTTCAACGTCTGAAACGCGCGGGGCGCTGGTTGAACCAGCGCCCCGGGTCCTGCCGAGATGCCTACTTGCGGATGCCGAGGCTCTCGATGAGCTTCTTGTAGCGGGTGACGTCCTTCGACTTCAGGTAGTCCAGAAGCCGGCGACGCTGACCGACCAGCTTCAGCAGACCGCGGCGGGAGTGGTGGTCCTTCTTGTGCGTCTTGAAGTGCTCGGTGAGCTGGTTGATGCGCTCGGACAGCAGCGCCACCTGCACTTCAGGGGACCCGGTGTCCGTCTCGTGGGTCCTGAACTTCGTCACCAGCTCCGACTTGCGCTCCTGATGCAGCGACATGTGATTCTCGTCTTTCGTACCCCGCTCCGGAGTGATTCCACTTGAGTCGCCCAGGTCCGCGGAGGGGTACAGACCGGGTCTCATGCTCCACTTCTAACGAGCGGGGGGCTTATAAGCTTCACCCTACCCAGGGTCAACCTTGGACGCCTGCCCGTGCGCCTCACAGGGGGTGGAGCGTGTGAAGACGCACAGCCAGGGGGCAGCCGGGCCTAGACGAGCACTCGCAGGTACCGCAGCCGTCCGCCCACGCCCTCCGCCACCGCCAGCAGCGCGCCGTCGGGGCCCGTCACGCGCAGCCTCCCTGGGCGCAGCGAGGAGGGAGAAACCTCCACCGGCACGCCGTGCGACACGCGCTTGGCGTCGTCGGCCCCTACCCGCACCTCGGGCAGGTCGACCAGGGCCTCGGCGATGGGCACCAGCCGTGAGGCCAGCGTCCCGTCCTTCAGCAGGGCAGGCACGTCCGCCAGTGGCAGCGAGCGAGCCAGGGGGAACGGCCCGCTGGCCGTGCGCCGCAGCGCATCCAGATGTGCCCCGCAGCCGAGCACCCGTCCCAGGTCGAAGGCCAGGGTGCGCACGAAGAAGCCCTTGGAGCAGCGCACGGACAGATGGAGCCGGTCCGCGGAGAAGTCCCGCAGCACCAGTTCGTACACCGTCACGTGGCGGGCGGCGCGCTCCACTTCCTCACCCGCGCGGGCCAGCTCGTACAGGCGCTTGCCGGCCACCTTCACCGCCGAATACATGGGCGGGATCTGGTCGAAACTCCCCCGGAAGCGCGACAGCGCGGCCTCCAGGAGTGCGGGCGTCAACACGGGCACCGGCGCGCGCGCCGTCACCTGCCCCTGCGCGTCCTGGGTGTCCGTCTCCGCCCCCAGGCGCACCGTGGCGTCGTAGGCCTTGTCGCCCTCGGTGATGAAGCCAGCCACCTTGGTGGCCTCTCCCAGACACAGGGGCAACACTCCGGTGGCCATGGGGTCCAACGTCCCCGTGTGGCCCACCTTCTTGATCTTCAACAGCGAGCGCACCTGTCGCACCACGTCGAAGGACGTGGGGCCAGAGGGCTTATCGATGACGAGGACGCCGTCCATGTCGCGCCAATATTGTGGGCCCGGGGCTGGAACTACCAGCCTTCCTTGCTCCGGACCTCGCGAAGCAGACGGTCGATCTTGTCCCCCTCGCCCACGGACTCGTCGAACGAGAAGAAGATCTCCGGCGACACGCGCAGGTTGACGGCCGACGTGACGTGGCGGCGCACGAAGCCCTTGGCCGCCTCCAGCCCCTTCTGCGTGTCCGAGCGCTCCTCGGCCGTGCCAATCATCGAATAGAAGACACGGGCCACACGCAGGTCCGGGGAGACCTTCACCCCGGTAATCGTGATGTAGCCGATGCGCGGATCTCTCAGCTCGCCCCGGGTCAGCAGGTCGCCGATGGCCACCTGGATTTCCTGCCCCACTCGCTCGGGTCGGGAATGCGTCGTCATTTCTTCTCCCAGTCTCGCGGGTTGCGCAGGGAGCGGGCTCGAACCCGCGCCTCGTCCAGCGTCATCCGTCCACCGCCCGACGGTGACGGGCGACCCGTACCGGGGTCGCCGTCGTTGTCGCCGTCATGACGGCGCTCCCACTCACCCAACCCCTCGGCCTCCGCCAGGGAGGCCCGCTCGCCCCGCAGGAAGCGAGCGATCGCCGCCTCCGACTGGGCCGCCGCCGCTTCCGGCGACAGCGGTGCTTCGTCTTCGTCGTCCAGAGCGGACCGCGGGGCCCTGGAATCCGCGGTGTTGCCCGCGGCGAAGAGCTGATCTCCAAAGGCGAGGATTTCCGTCTCCCGCGCCATCAGCGGGGCCACGTACATCTCCTCGATGAAGTGGATGACCTTCTCCAACTGCTCGTCCACGTGGCGGCGGTCATTGCCCACCACCGAGAGGGCAAGCGAGGCCTTCTGCCAGAGGTCCTGGTCGTCCACCTCGGCCACGGCCACGTTGAAGCGGGCCTTCACCCGGTCCGTCACCCGGCGCAACACCTGTCGCTTGGACTTCAGCGAGCCGCTGTCCGGAATCTGGAGGGTCAGACGTGCGACACCTACGAACATGCCAATCCCCCGACCCCGGGGGACCTGGCGACTGCGCGAGGCCCCCAGGGCGAAACCTCCCCGGGAAGGTGGGGCCTTCCCGGGGGCGAGAGGACACGCGGCGGAAGACTAGGTGAGGCTCTGCCGGGTCTCTTCGATCTCGTAGGCCTCGATGATGTCGCCGGCCTTGAGGTCGTTGAAGTTCTCGATGCCGATACCGCACTCGAAGCCCTGAGCGACCTCCTTGACGTCGTCCTTGAAGCGCCGCAGCGACGCCATCTTCCCGGCGAACAGCTGCTTGTTCTCGCGGATGAGGCGAACGATGGCGCCTCGCTTCATCACACCATCCAACACCGCCGCGCCGGCGATGGTGCCCAGGCGAGGAACGTTGAAGGTGTTGCGGACCTCCGCGCGGCCCAGCTTCTTCTCCGTGCGGATGGGCTCCAGCAGGCCCTCCATCTCCAAGCGCACCCCGTCGATGAGCTCGTAGATGATGGTGTAGCTCTGCAGGTTGACTTCCTGAGCCTTGGCCGCGGCCTCCGCACCCGACTCCGGGTGGACGTTGAAGCCGAGCACCACGCCCTTGGAGGCGGCCGCCCGCATCACGTCGCCCTCGGTGATGGCGCCCACTCCGGAGTGGACGACCTCCACCTTGACCTTGTGGGTGGAGAGCTTCTGGACGGCCTGCTTGACGGCCTCGGCCGAGCCCTGCACGTCCGCCTTGATGACGACGCGCAGCTCCTTGGGACCGCCGCCCGCCTTCGTCTTGGCGAACAACTGCTCCAGGGACTCACGGCTGACCTTGCCGAGCTCGGTCTGCCGCTCCTTCATGTTGCGGTGCTCGGCGATCTGCTTGGCCGCCTTCTCGTCCGCCACCACGTTGATGGCGTCGCCCGCGGTGGGAACACCGGACAGGCCGATGACCTCCGCGCAGTAGCCCGGCTTGACTTCCTTCACCATCTCGCCGCGGCTGTTGTTCATCGCGCGGACTCGGCCGTAGTGCGAGCCGGTGACGACGGCGTCGCCCAGCTTGAGCGTGCCTTCCTGCACCAGCACCGTGGCGACCGGGCCACGGCCGCGGTCCAGCTTGGCCTCGATGATGGCGCCGACCGACGGGCGGTTCGGGTTGGACGTGAGCTCGAGGACCTCGGCCTGCAGCGCCAGGTTCTCCAGCAGCAGGTCCAGGTTCTGCTTCGTCTTGGCCGAGACGGGAACCATGATGGTGTCGCCGCCCCACTCTTCCGGGACGAGCTCGTGTGCGGCCAGGTCCTTCTTCACGCGGTCCGGGTTGGCGCCGGGCACGTCCATCTTGTTGATGGCGACGACGATGGGGACTTCCGCCGCCTTCGCGTGCTTGATGGCCTCCACCGTCTGCGGCATCACGCCGTCGTCGGCGGCCACCACCAGCACCACGATGTCCGTCACGTTGGCGCCGCGGGCGCGCATGGACGTGAAGGCCTCGTGACCCGGCGTATCCAGGAAGGTGACGTCACCCCGCGCGGTGGTGATGCTGTACGCGCCGATGTGCTGGGTGATGCCGCCCGCCTCGCCCGACGCCACGTTGGCGCTGCGGATGGCGTCCAGCAAGCTCGTCTTTCCGTGGTCGACGTGGCCCATGATGGTGACGACCGGCGGACGCGGACGCTCGTCCTCGGGACGGGCCTCCACCTCGGGCAGGTAGTCTTCCACCTCGAAGCCCACGCGCTCGATCTTCCAACCGTAGTCGCTGGCGATGGTCTCCGCCGTGTCGGCGTCCACCAGCTGGTTGGCCGTGGCCATCTTCCCCTGCGCCATCAGCTTCTTGATGAGCTCCGCGCTGCGGATACCCATGCGCTGGCCCAGGTCGGACACCGAAATGCCCTCCTGCAGCTTGATGACCTTCTTCTCCTCGGCCATCTGGGTGATCTGCGTCTTGGCGCCCTTCTTCGTGGGCTTCTTCTTCTTGCCACGGATGGGGATGGTGACGCGGCCCCAGACCATGTCCGTCAGTTCCTGCTTGGACACGCTGGTCGTATCGCCACTGGTGCGCTTGCGCTGGCCACGCTCCTTGTTCTTGGAGACGTCCACCAGCTCGCGGCCCCGGCCCAGATGGTCCGGAACCACCTTGTACTCACGGCGCTCGGGGATGCCCGCGCGGCCCGGCGCCATGGGGTACTGCTTCGCCTGGCCGGCCGTGGGGGTGACCCGACGCACCTGGATGAGCGGGCGCGAGATGACGACGGCCTGAGTGGCCGTGGGACGCGCCTGACCGCCCGTCGGAGACACCTGGGCGTGCGGCACACCGCCCACCATGATGGTGGGACCCTGCGGCGCGGCGGTGCCGCCCGCGGAGGCCTGCGCTCCAGGAGCGGAGCTGGGACGCACCGGCCCCTGGCCGGGACGCGTGCTCTGGCTCTGGTACGACGGATAGCTCGGACGACCGCCCGGACCACCGGGACGCCCACCCGGACCGCCCGGACCACCGGGACGTCCACCCGGACCGCCCGGACCACCGGGACGTCCACCCGGACCGCCCGGACCACCGGGACGTCCACCAGGACCACCCGGGCCACCCGGACGACCACCGCCCGAGGGACCGCTCCGCTGCCCGTAGCCCGGCGCGGGGCCCCGAGACACGACGGTCGCGGACGAAGACGGGGGAGAAGACGTCCGGACAGTCGGCGGAACCGGCGAGCGCGGAGGGGGTTGGGGCAAGTGGGTACTCTCCTGAGAAGGGGAACGAGGCTGCGCGGCGGCAGCTGGGGGAACGGCGGGGGCGCGAGGCGCCTCGACCGGGGCCTTGGGAGCCTCCGTTGCGGCTGGAGGCGTGGCGGCCTGAGCGGGCTGCTGCTCGGTCACCGGGGGAGCCGTCGGAGCCGCGGGCGCGGCGGTGACGGCGGGAGACTCCTCCACGGAGGGAGCCGGAGCCGTCTCGACAGCGACGGGCGGGGGCTCCACGGCGCGAGGCGCCTCCTCGGGAGGCTGGTAGGCCTCGACGGGGGGATGAGCGGACTCAACGGGTCCGGAATCGTAGTGGTCATGGGAGTCCGCGGAGTGCGACTCCATGCCCGCTTCGGCGGAGCCCGCGGGCGGGCCCACCTTGCGGCGCACCACGAACCCCTTCGCCGTCACGGGAGGCGCTGCCTGCTTCGGCTTGCGCTTGTCCAGGATCTTCTGGACGGCGGCGGTCGCCTGGTCGTCATCGAGGGAGGACGAATGGCTCTTGACGTCGTAACCGAGCGCGGACAGCTCGTTTACGACCTCCTTGTTGTCGAGCTCAATGCCGTGGCCCTTGAGCTCCTTGGCGATTTCGTGGACGCGCTTCTTCGACATATTGCCCTTGTTGGCCTGCCGCACCCGGCGACTCCGGGGCGCAGCACCCTAGCTCAAACCCGAAAATGTGTGCGAGTGGTCCTTAACACCCACTCCCCCCCAACACCCCTCCGCCCTCATGGCGCAGGCTCCTATGCCTACCCGAGCTGCGACGGGTCTACCAACCCCGCCTTCCCGCGAAAGGCCCGACCAAACGCCTTCCGCTTCAGCGCTGCCGTCATACAACCGACACCGCACAGGTAGGCGCCCCGTCCGGGCAGCCGCCGCTCCCTGTCCACCACGACAGCGCCCCCAGGCCCTATCACGAACCGGGTGAGCTCCGCCTGCGGTCGCTTGGACCCGCATCCGACGCACATCCGGACCGGGCCTGACCGCGCGCTCTGCTCCGCTGGTACCAAGCGACCTGCTGGGCGCCCCACATCCCCTCTCCTCTTCACTCTTCCTAGCTTACGGCGACTTGGTGGCTTCCGCGCCACCGTCCAGGGTCGCCGTCGTAATACCGCGCTCGGCGTTCAGCTCCGTGCGCAGCTTGGCCTCCTCCACGAGGTAGTTTTCCGCCGCGCTCTTGAGCTGGCGGGCCTTCTTGATGCCCACACCCGGAACGTCGCCCAGCTTCGCCAGGTCCTTCTCGTTGGCGATGTCCTCCACCGTGCGGTAGCCGGACGCCACGAGCTGTTCGATGGTCTTCTCGCCAACGCCGCGCACGCGAGCCATGCGCTCGGTCTGGGACAGCTCGTCGGGGTGGCGGCGCGCCTCGGCCAGCCGGGCCTGCTCCCTTTCATAATCCATGCGGGACAGCTCCGCCTGGTCTTCCACCATGCGCCTGCGGGCCTCCTCCTGCATGGAGGGGACACGGGCGGGGTCCACGCCGGGGATCTGCGCCAGCATCTCCGCGTTGGCCTCCGCCACGTCCCGGGCCTGCCGGAAGCCGTGGGCGTAGAGCGTCTCCACCAGCATCTCGTTGACGCCCGGCAGCGCGCCCAGCGAGCGGCTGGCGAACTCGCGCATCTCGCGCACGCGGCTCTCGCTGTTGATGTCCAGCTTCCAGCCCGTCAGCTGGGCGGCCAGGCGCACGTTCTGTCCGCGCCGGCCAATGGCCAGGCTGAGCTGGTCGTCCGGGACGATGAGCTCCATGGCGTGGTTGGCCTCGTCGATGATGACGCGGCTGACCTCCGCGGGCGCCAGCGCCGAGCACACGAAGCGCGCCGGGTCTTCATCGTACGGGACGATGTCGATCTTCTCCCCGCGCAGCTCCTGCACCACCGCCTGCACGCGGCTGCCCTTCATGCCCACGCACGCGCCCACCGGGTCCACGTCCGAGTCGCGGCTGGAGACGGCGATCTTCGCGCGGCCACCCGGCTCACGCGCGGCCGCCTCGATGACGACGATGCCCTCGGCGATTTCGGGCACCTCCATCTCGAACAGCTTGGTGAGCAGGTTCACGGAGGCGCGGCTGAGGACGATCTGCGGGCCCTTGGACTCGCGCAGCACGTCCAGCACGTAGGCCTGGACGCGGTCGCCGGGGCGGTACGTCTCACGCGGGACCTGCTCGCGCACCGGCAGCACGGCCTCGGCGCGGCCCAGGTCCACGATGATGTTGCCGCGCTCGAACCGGCGGGCGATGCCGGTGACGATCTCGTTCTTGCGGTCCTTGTACTCGTTGAAGACGTTCTCGCGCTCCGCGTCCCGCGTGCGCTGCAGGATGACCTGCTTGGCCGTCTGCGCGGCGATGCGGCCGAAGCCGCGGCGGAAGGTCTTCAGCCGGAGGATGTCGCCGTACTGGTCGTCCTGGGCCTTGGCCTCGTTGGCGTCCTCGTCCCGGTAGAAGATCTGGAAGACGAGCTCGTCGCCGGGCTCCACTTCCATGCCCTTCTTGTGCGACTCGGTCAGGTTGATCTGATTGACCGCTTGAACCGGGTCGGTGATCTCCTCGACCACGGTGATGGCCTGGAACAGCTCCACCACGCCCTTGTCCGCGTCGTACTTGGCCTCGAGGTTGCGGTCCTGGCCAAAGTGCTTCTTGGCCGCGGTCTTCATCGCATCCTCGAGGGTGGCAATCAGCACAGCCCGGTCGATGCCCTTGTCCTTGGCGACCTGGTCCAGGACAAGGTTGAGGTTGACGGTCGGGTTGGCTTGTTGCGTAGGCATTGTCTTCTCCTGAATGGGTCCACGGGCCCCCCGCGCGGCAGGGTGCCCTGTATGTCGACGTCTAGAACTCGAACTCCAGGTTCGCCTTGGCGATGTCCTTGAAGAGGATGTGGAAGGTTCCGGCACCTTCCACCTCCACCGAGATACTGTCGCCCGCCACCCCGGTCAGCGTGCCAGTGAAGCTCTTTCGCGGCGGCTCGCCCACCGGCCCGAACGTCTTCACTTTCACCTTCTGCCCCTGAACTTGCGCGAAGTGGGTCGGCTTCCTCAACGGCCGGTCCACCCCGGGGCTGGAGACCTCCAGGCTGTACTCGTGGGGAATGAAGTCCTCCACGTCCAGCACCGGGTCCACCGCGCGGGACACCTGACTGCACTCGTCCAGTCCCACCCGGCCCCCTGGCTTGTCGATGAAGAGCCGCAACACCCAGCCCTCGCGTTCCCGGATGAACTCCAGGTCCACGAGCTCCAGGCCCTCGCCCGCAACGAGGGGCTCGAGCACCGAAAGGGCCCGTTCCTCCACCGTCTGCTTGAGGTTCTTCTCCGACATAACTGGGAAACCAGGCTCCAAAAACGCGAAAAGCGGGCACGGCGGCCCACTTTTCGAGGTGCACATCGAAAAATGTCGGGCGCGTCCGTAACACACGCCCCAGCGGGGTGTAAAGGAAGGACGCTCCCTCTCGGGTCCCGTGAAACCTGGCCAACAGGGCAAGGAATTCCCAGGGGTTCCGCGTGCCGGGCGGGCGTTATAACGCGCCCATGCACCTCATCGCCGCCGCCCAGATGGTGTCCACCGCGGACAAGGCCCACAACGTGGAAGTCGCCACCCGGCTCGTCCGGCGCGCCTACGACCTGGGCGCCCGCCTGGTGGGACTGCCAGAGAACTTCTCCTGGATGGGACCCGAGCCAGAAAGGCAGGGCGCGGCGGAGGGCCTGGATGGCCCCACCCTCGCCCGGATGGCGGAGCTGGCGCGCGAGCGGAAGGTGACGCTCCTGGCGGGCAGCGTCCTGGAGACCGGCGCCCCTGGCGGGCGGCTCTACAACACCAGCGTCCTCTTCGGCCCGGATGGCGAGCGACGGGCCGTCTACCGGAAGATGCACCTGTTCGACGTCGAGGTGGGGGATGGTGCGACCTATCAGGAGTCCGCGGCGGTGGCGCCGGGGACGGAGGTCGTCGCGGCGGACACGGAGGTGGGGCGGCTCGGGCTCTCGGTTTGCTACGATTTGAGATTCCCTGAGCTGTACCGCCGGCTGTCCAAGGACGGGGCGACGCTGCTGGCGGTGCCGGCGGCCTTCACGATGATGACGGGCAAGGACCACTGGGAGGTGCTGCTGCGGGCGCGTGCCATCGAAAACCAGGCGTACGTGTTGGCGCCCGCCCAGGGCGGCAGGCATTCGGCGCAACGGCAGACGTATGGCCACGCCATGGTGGTGGACCCCTGGGGGTTGGTGACGGCGAGGGCGTCGGAGGGCGAGGGCCTGGCCGTCGCGCCGGTGGACCTGGAACTCCAAGCGCGCATCCGTCGCGACCTCCCCTGCCTGCGACACCGCCGATTGGACTAGCCTGGGGGAACCTGATTTCCGGACGGTCCCCTTCTCGTGAATGGTCGACGTTGGCTTCCCATGCTGCTCGCGCTCGCGCTCCCGGCTTCGCCGCTCGGCTGCACCGCCGAGGACGCGCCCGCCGTGCCCACGACGTCCACGACTCCGGCGCCCGTACCCCGCGCGCACCTGCGAGGGTTGAAAGGGAACGTCCAAATCAAACGCTCCATCGCCGACGAGTGGAGCACCGCCAGCGACGGCGTCCCCTTGTTCGAGAACGACAAGGTGCGCACCGAGGCGGGCGCGGGCGCGGACCTCGTCTTCAGCGGCAACGGGAGCATGGTGCACCTGGGCGGTGACTCGCTCATTGGAATCGCGGAGACGCGTCCGAGGCCGGGCCGTCCGCGCACGGACCTGACGGTGCTGCGCGGCCGCATCGACGCGGAACTGGAGCGCCCCTCCACGCAGTCGCTCTCCGTCAACACGCCCGCGGCCACCATCCAGGCAGGAAGGGAGATTGTCTTCCAATGAAGACGGCACTGCTCCTGCTCGCGTGGCTGAGCGCCGCGCCCCCGGACACCACCGTGGTGGGCCCCCAGGAGTCCCTGCGGGAAGTGGCCGAGCGCGTGCTCGGAGACGCGAACGCCACCGCGGAGCTGCGCGCCCTCAACAGCCTGTCCTCGGATGCCGTCGCGCCGGGCACGCGGCTGAAGCTCCCCGGTCAGGAGCGGGGGCTGGCCCTCAAGACCCTGGAGACGGCGCGCACCCTCGTCGCACAGGCGAAGGGCACCGGAGTCCTGCCAGAAGCGGAGGCACGGCTGAGTGAAGCCGAGGTCTACTTCCGCACCGCGCGTTATGCGCAGGCGTCCGAGGCGGCCAACGCGGCCGGGACGCTGGTGTCCGGGGGGCGAGCGCCCCACCCTTCCGCCTTCAGCGTCCACGTGGAGCCGGACGCGGGCACCACCACTGTCAGCGTCACCCGAGGCCCCCCGGTCCGCGTGGAGGCCGAGGGCGTCACGCGGCCCGTCGCTCCAGGTGAAACCGTGCTCGTGGAGAAGGGACGACCTCCCGTAGTCCCTGCCACGCCGCTCGCGCCTCCCCAGCCCGAGCAGCCCGAGCAGGGCGCGGTGCTGAAGCGACGCGCGGACGCGAAGGGACACCTGGGTCCGGTGAAGCTGACGTGGGCGGCGGTGACGGGCGTGGAGCGTTATGAGGTCGAAGTCGCCCGAGACACGCAGGGCGCGGCCGTCGTCACGCAGACGGCCACGTCGCCGGAGCTGAAGCTGCCAGTGCTGCCCGCAGGGCGTTACTGGTGGACGGTGCGGGCGGTGGGCGCCTCGGGCCGGTCCGAGCCGTCGGTGGTCCGTCGGTTCGAGCTCGTCCCCGAGCGACTCAAACTCGAAGTCCAGAAGGGCCAGTGGCAGTAGTCCCTGGAGGAGTCGCCCCGTGCGCCTGTTCAAAGCCATCCTCCTGTTGATGCTCGTGGTGAGCATCGTCCCCACGCTGATGGTGGGGTGGCTGTCCGTCACACATACCCGCGAGCTGCTGGTGCGCGACGCGCAGGAGCTGGCGCAGGAGCGCGTGAAGCAACTGCGCCTCAAGGCCGAAATCTTCCTGGGCGAGCCCACCGAAGCCGTCATGGGCCTGGCCCGCGTTCCGGACTTCTTCGGCTTGCCCCTGGAAGCGCAGCAGACGCACCTGGCCTCGGTGCTCTCCCAGCGACGCGAAGTGCTGGCCCTCACCGTCTTCGGCCCGGATGGGAAGCGACTCCCTGGGCTCCAGGCCTTCTCGCGTCACGACGTGCCGCCCACCGCGCTCGCCTCGCACGAGGAGCGCGGTCGCGCGCTGCTCGAGGGCGGCATGGAGGGGCCTCGCTACTCCGACGCGGTGGCGACCGGCGGCGGTGGACCAGTGGTGACGCTGGCGTTCCCCGTGGGCGAGCCGGTCAAGGGATTCATCACCGCGGACCTGTCCCTGGCGGGCCTGCGACAGATGCTGGAGCAGGAGCGCGTGGGCAGCACGGGCTTCGCGTACCTGTCGGACCATCGCGGCCACCTCGTCGTCGGCGGAGGCGGCGTGGCGGCACTGGGCGGAGATGTCTCCCAGCGCAGCCCCGTGGCGCACCTGCTGCGGCAGTTGGCCAGCACGCCCGACGCGGAGCTGTTCCACGTGGGCAACTTCGGCGAGGGCCGCGACGCGGTGGTGGCGGCATACACCGTGCTGCCCGAGACGGGCTGGGCCATCGTCTCCGAGCAGCCGGTGGAGCACGCCTATCGCCAGGTGGAGACGATGGAGCGCCGCATCCTCCTGGGGCTGGGCGCGGCCATCCTCGTCGCCCTGGTGATGGCGGCCCTCTTCTCGCGCAACCTCACCCGCCCCCTGAAGGTCTTCACCGACGGCGCCCTGGAGCTGGCGCGCGGGAAGTTCGGCGTGGAGGTGAAGATTCCGCAGAAGAACGAGGTGGGCGAGCTGGCCCAGACGTTCAACTACATGAGCAAGCAGCTGCTCGCGTACGACATGGAGAACCGCGGCCTCTACGAGAGCCTGGAGAAGGGCTATCTCGAGACCATCGTCGCGCTGGCCAACTCCATCGACTCCAAGGACGCGTACACACGCGGCCACAGCCAGCGGGTGGGTGACTTGTCGGTGGAGATTGGCCGGGAGCTGAACCTCACCGAGCGCGAGCTGCGACAGCTCCAGTACGGCGGCATCCTCCACGACATCGGCAAGATTGGCATCGTCGAGTCCATCCTCTGCAAGCAGACGAAGCTGACGGACCAGGAGATGGCCATCATGCGCGAGCACCCGGCCATCGGCGACGCCATCATCGGCCCGGTGAGCTTCCTGGGCGCGGTGCGCGCGTGCGTGCGCCACCACCACGAGCGGTGGGACGGCACGGGCTATCCCGACAAGCTCCGGGGCGACGACATTCCCCTGCTGGCCCGCATCGTCGCCTGCGCGGACACCTTCGATGCATGCACCTCCACCCGCCCGTACCAGAAGGCCATGCCGCTGGAGAAGGCGATGGAGATTCTCGACAGCCTCACCGGCGCGCAGCTGGACCCGCAGGTGGTGGCGGCCCTGCAACGGGTGGTGGCCAAGAAGGGCGTGCGGCTGGAAGGCCACCGGCTGCCCGTCAAGCTCGCCTCGTGAGTCGCGCGCCCCCGACCCGGAAGGATGCTAGGGAGGGCGCACCGCTGTTGAGATTTCGAAAGGTGCAACGTTGAGCTTCTGGGACCGCATCAAACCCTCGACTCCCTCCGCCACCGCGACGGACGCCCGCCTGTCACCCGACGGCTCCCACCTGGAGCTGACGTGGGACGACGGCACGAAATCGGGCGTCTCCGCACAGGCGCTGCGTCAGCAGTGCCCCTGCGCTGGCTGCGTGGACGAGTGGACGAACCAGCGCACGCTGGACCAGACCAAGGTGCCCGCGGACCTGCGCGTCAAGCAGGTCCACCCCGTGGGCAACTACGCGCTGACCTTCGCCTTCAGCGATGGCCACACCACCGGCATCTACCCCTGGAAGCTGCTGCGCGACCTCACCCAGCCCCCCACCGCCTGAGGGCGACTGCCCCGGAGAGCCCGCCGTGAACGAACGCTATCGGCTCGTCAGGCCCCTGGCCTCCGGAGGCATGGCGGAGCTGTTCCTCGGCGTGGCCCGGGGCGCGGAGGGCTTCGAGCGCACCGTCGCCATCAAGCGCATCCTCCCGCACCTGGCCCAGGAGCCCGACATCGCGCGGATGTTCCTGGCCGAGGCCCGACTCGCCACACAGTTGCAGCACCAGAACATCGCCACCGTGTTCGACGTGGGCGAGAGCCCCTCGGGCCTCTTCCTGGTGATGGAGCTGGTGGACGGGTGGGATTTGGGCGTGTTGCTGCGCCTCGCCGCGCGGCAGCGACAGCGCTTTCCTCCGCACCTCGCGGCCTTCGTCACGCTCCAGGCGCTCGCGGGCCTGCACCACGCCTACCGCAAGCTCCACGAGGGTCGTCCACTGTTGGTGGCGCACCGGGACGTGTCTCCGTCCAACATCCTCGTGTCCCGCGAGGGCGAGGTGAAGGTGACGGACTTCGGCATCGCGCGGTTCAACGGTGCGTCCTTCACCGAACCGGGGCTCTTCAAGGGCAAGGAAGCCTACAGCGCCCCCGAGGTCCTCCAGGGAGAGCCCGCCACCGCGCTGAGCGACCAGTTCTCCCTGGGCATCGTCTTCCACGAGTTGCTCACTGGCGCGCATCCCTTCGCGGCCACGTCGCAACCGGGCTCCGTCGCGGTGGCCATCGTCTCGCGGGAGGTGCCGCCGCTACCACCGGACGTGCCCGCGCCGCTCGCCGCCGCGGTGCAGCGCATGATGGCCCGCGCGCCCGAGGCTCGCTTTGCCTCGCCGGAGGCCGTGGCCGAGGTGCTCGCGCGGTGGCTCGCCCGGTCGGGTGAACCCGCGACCGCGCATGCCCTCACCGCCTTCCTGTCCACGCTGCCCTTGCCCCCCACGCTGAAGGAACAGGGCGAGACAGCCAGCGACGCGTCGTCGGAAGCTGCCCCGTCGAGGTCGCTCGCTCCGGAAGCGCCTCCCTTCTCGTCGGAGGCGGACGAGTCCTCGGAGCTGGCGGGTATCGAGCTGAGCTCGAGTGGACGGCTCATCCACCGCTGCGTTCGCTGTGGCTCGCCGTTGTCCGCGCCTCGCGCACCCTGCGCCGTCTGTGCCGCACAGCTCGCACCACCGGCCCCGGGCGCGTTCTCGACTCCGGACGAGCATGGCTCCGGGTTTCTCGCGGCGGATGCATTTCCCTCCTTCGGGGACGAGGCCTCGCATGCGCCCGCGTCTCAGGGCGCTCCCAGCCATTCGAAGGGGAGCCACGCTCCGCCCCCCGCTCGCGGCCCTTCTCCCGGAAACGTCGCCGCGCCGCCTGCACCGGTCGCCAAGACGAAGCTCTACGGGGCGACACCTCCGGGGCCTCAAGGCAGCGCCGTGGTCGGAGCACCTGCCGCCTCCGCGCGGCGTCCCCCGCCGCAACCTGCTCTTCGAGAGGTGGCCTCCGGCACGCAGTCCCTCGCCGACAGCATCGAAGGCGCACCGCGCAGACCCTCGGCACCGAGCGTGCTTCGCGCGGGCCCCGAGGCCCTGGAGCTGGAAGAACGCGCTCCGCGGCCAGAGAGCACCTTCGACCAGATTCCCGCCTCGCGTGCGCCGAGGCGCTGGGGCCGGCGCATCATCGCGCTCCTGGGTGTCGCGGCGGCGGTGGGCGGCAGCGTGTGGCTCTGGCCCCACCGCACCCAACTCACGGGGCGACTCATGGCCAGCGTGAATCAGCCCATGGCCGCGCCCGTGCTCATGCTCATGAGCGAGCCCTCGGGTGCGACGGTGCTGGTGGACGACAAGCCCGTGGGGACGACGCCCCTCGCGCTCGACAACCTGTATCCGGCGGGCCCCGTCTCCGTGCAGGTACGCCACAAGGGCTACCGCACCTGGAAGGGCACCTTCCCCGGAGCCAAGGCCGCGCAGCTCGAAGTGAAGCTGCAGCGCTGAGGAGCATCACCCCGCGCGGGCCACGCCGTGTCGCGTGGCCCACAAGGTTCGCTCACTTCACCAGACGCAGATGACTCCGACGCGGCGGAGGCGAGTCGTCCTTCGGCCCTTCGGGCGGCGGGACTTCCGACGGAGGCGGAGGCGATGGCGCCACCTCATCCACGGGCTCGGTGGGCACTTCGCGCAGGAAGGTGCGCGGACGCTCGGCGGCCACGGGGACGGGGACGGGGAGCGGCTGCGGCGGAGGACGCGCGGCGGCGGGCTGCTGAAGCAGCTCTGGCGGCATGTCCTCCATGTACATCCACGACTCCTTCGTCACGTGGCTGGCGATGGCGAACAGCGCCGACCACGGCACCGCCACCGTGAAGCGCGAGCCCGAGAAACTCAACGTGCAACGCACACCCCACTCGCCCACCGTGAGGTCCGGTGGGTCGAAGCGGTACGAAAGGTTGAGGCGCAGATGGGCCTCTCCCCGGAGTGATGCGGGAACGAGCACGCCCGGCCTTCGCGCGTCCAGGTGGATCATCACCATCCCCTGGTCCAGCGAGGCGAGCAGCCGCTCCTTCTTGTCCAAATCCTTCGTGTCGTCCATCCGGTGTACGGCGGAGAGAAATGCGGGCGCGCTCAACGACGGCGCACGGCCCGGTCCATCTCCCGCTTCGTCTCCCGTTCCTTGATATCGTGGCGTCTGTCTTCGTGTGTCTTGCCCCGACAGAGCCCCAGCTCCACCTTGGCGCGCCCCTGCTTGAAATACAGCACAAGCGGGATGATGGAATAACCACGCTCCCGCACCTTGGTGGTCCACCGGTCAATCTCCGCCCGGTGCATCAGCAGCTTCCGGCCGCGCGTGGGCAGATGGTCGAACACACTGGCGGACTTGTAGGAACCGATGTGGGCATTGAGCAAGAACAGCTCACTGCCCTTGGGCAGGGCGTACGCGTCCGAGAGGTTGGCCTCTCCTTGTCGCAGCGACTTCACCTCGCTTCCCGTCAGCTCCAGACCGGCTTCCACCTTTTCGTCCACGGTGTAGTCGAAGCGCGCACGCCGGTTCTCGGCGACGACCTTGATTCCCTGCTCGCCGCCTGCCGGCCCCTTCGACTTTCCACCCGATGCCATACGTGTCCTGGGTCTCCTAACCGCCAAGCGCCATGTTGTCGATGAGGCGTGTATTGCCGCTGAAGGCCGCCACCAGCAGCCGAGCAGCCTGTCCGGGGGCCACCGACGCAAGCGGCGTGAGTCGCTGGGCGTCCACCAGCTCCACGTAGTCCTCGCGCAGCCCGGCGGACGACAGCTCGTGCCGGACAGCGCCCGTCAGCGCCTCCGCATCCCGCCTGCCGCCCTGAAGCAGCGTCAGCGCGGCCCGGAGGCCTCGCGACAGGGACAGCGCTCGCTGCCGCTCCTCGGAGGACAGGTAGGCATTTCGGCTGCTCATCGCCAGCCCGTCGGGCTCGCGAACCGTCGGCATCCCGACGATGTCCGCGCCCAGGTGCAAGTCCCTGTTGAGCGCCCGGATGACCTGGAGCTGCTGGTAGTCCTTCTCCCCGAACAAGGCCGCATCGGGCCGGAAGAGCGCCAGCAACTGGGTGACGATGGTGGCCACGCCCCGGAAATGCCCCGGACGGCGGGCGCCACACAGCCCCTGGCTGACCTCCGTCACCTCGACGTAGGTCTCATAGCCGGGCGGGTACATGGCCTCGGGCACGGGCGCGAAGACGACGTCGGCGCCCGCTTCGCCACACTTGGACAGGTCGCCGTCGAAGTCGCGGGGATAACGCGAGAGGTCCTCACGGGGACCGAACTGGGTGGGATTGACGAAGATGGAGACGGCCACCACGTCGGCGCGACGGCGCCCCTCGCGGATGAGCGAGAGGTGCCCTTCGTGCAAGAAGCCCATGGTGGGCACCAGCGCGAGCCGGCGCCCCTCACGGCGCAGCCCCGCCGCCCACGTCTTCACTTCATCCACGGTGCGGAGGACGGCGGGCGCCATGGTTAGACCGGAATCCCGTAGACGGGGCCGACCTTCTCCTCACCCTCGGCGGGAGATGCGACCTCGCCCTCGAGGACCTTGCCCGCGCCCAGGGCCGCGGGGGCCACCAGGCGGATGCTCTTGCTCGCCTTGAACGAGTGGTCCTCGTCCGGGAACGCGCCCTGGCGGATCTCCGTGAAGAACGCGCCGGCGGCCTCGGTGATGGAGCCGTGCAGGTTGGCGTAGCGCTTGACGAACTTGGGCTTGAAGTCCGGGTTCATTCCCAAGAGGTCGTAACAGACGAGCACCTGCCCGTCGCAATAACGTCCCGCGCCGATGCCGATGGTGGGGATGCTCAGGCTCTGCGTAATCGTGCGCGCCAGCTCCAGCGGCACGCCCTCCAGCACCAGCGCGTAGGCGCCAGCGGCCTCCAGGGCGAGCGCATCGTCGAGAATCTTGCGCGCCTGCTCCTCGTCACGGCCCTGAACGACATAGCCGCCCATCTTGTGGACCGACTGAGGCGTCAGCCCCAGGTGCCCCATGACGGGGATGCTGGCGCGGACGATGGCGCGGACGACGTCCGCGAACTCGGCGCCACCCTCCAGCTTCACGCTGCCCACGCCGCCTTCCGTCACCAGCCGGCCCGCGTTGCGGACGGCCTCGTGCGCGGAGACCTGGTAGCTCAAGAAGGGCAGATCTCCCACCACGTGCGCCCTCCTGGCGCCCCGGGTGACGGCCGCCGAGTGGTAGACCATCTGGTCCATCGTCACGGGCAGCGTGGAGTCATGTCCCTGGACGACCATGCCCAGCGAGTCACCGACGAGCAATACGTCCGCACCCGATTGGTCCAGGATGTGGGCGAACGTGGCGTCGTAAGCGGTGACCATGCAGATCTTCTGGCCGATCTGCTTGAAGCGCTTCAGCGAATGGATGGTGACCTTGTCCTTCACGGTTCACCTCCTGATGGGTGAGGGTGGATACGGCTCAAGCCGCTTCGCTGCCCCTCGCCGTCCCAGGAAGGGATCGCCGGAAGCCACGAAGTCGGCCCCAGCAGTCTAACGCCCCCAGGGCGCCCGTGGGACTTCATCAGCGGGCAACCCACCAGGAGCCCGAAATCAGGGCCGCCGGGATGCCTTGGGGAGGTAGTGCTGCGTCCCCGGCTTCGCCTTCCGGATGGCGGCGAGCAGGTCTTCCCGGTCCGCCTCGTTATTCACGAAATCAATATCCGACGTATCCACCACGAGGAGCGGCGTCTCCGTGTAGTGGAAGAAGAAGTTGTTGTACGCGTGGACGAGGCCCTCCAGGTACGTGGGGTCGAACTTGCGTTCGAACTCGCGGCCCCGCTTCTTGATGCGCTGGAGCAACACGTCCAGGCGGGCCTGGAGGTAGACGACGACGTCGGGCTTGGTGACGCGAGGCCCGAGCGCCTCGAAGACGCGCTCGTAGAGGGCCAGCTCGTGGGCGTCCAGGTTGAGGTGGGCGAAGATGCGGTCCTTGGCGAACAGGTAGTCGCTGACCGTGACGGAGCGGAAGAGGTCCTGCTGGAACAGCTCCTGCTGCTGCCGGAAGCGCGACAGGAGGAAGAAGATCTGCGTCTGGAACCCGAACTTCTGCCGGTCCGTATAGAAGTTGGAGAGGAAGGGGTTCTCCTCCACGACTTCAAGGACGCGCCGCGCGCTCAGCCGCTCCGAGAGGATGTTGGAGAGGCTCGTCTTTCCGACGCCAATGGGCCCCTCGACCACGATGTACCGGTAGTCCATCCGCCGAGGCCTCCCGACCCGGAATGCGCGGTGCGGCCCATGCCCGCCTCTGACGAGGACGCGGGGCCTCGCGTGGGGGCGCGGATAACACAACATGGCCGGATGGATCGGCAATTTTCCACGGCCTGGGCGATGACGGGAACCCCCAGCGCTCGCTTGACGCTGTGGGGGGCATCCCCTTACGGTCGCGCCGATTCCATGGTGTGTGCGCGGGGTGCCCTTCAGTCATGAGTGGAAGGCAGCGGGCGAAGACGGTGGTGCGGCTCGAAGAGGCCCGCCAGAGCGCCGCGCCCAAGGCACCGGCAGAGCAGCCTCCCGTGGAAGCAGACCCGCTCTACGGCGTGGTGCTGTTGAAGACGGCCCTGGAGCTGAAGCGGCGCAAGGACGGCACCGTGGAGGAAATCCTCCGCGACGTGCTGGCCCGCATGCGAATCCCGGAGGCGGAGTTTCGCGCGTTCCTGGAGCAACAGGGCGGGCTGCTCCAGGCCCTCGGAACGCGCTGCAGGTAGTCAGGCAGGCGGGCGAGTGCCCGCCCCTCCCCTACTCCTCCGCCCCACCCTCGTCGGACAGGTCCACCTTGGGCGTCACCGTGCCCGGAGCCACGGGGCCGAGCGCGCGCTCTATCGCGGCGAACTCCTCCGGCGCGAGCGTCTCCGCGCGGCGCATCGGGTCGATTCCCGCCGTCTCCAGCGCGGCCAGCATCACCGCGGGTGTGCCGAGCGACTTGTCGGACTTGAGCGAGTTGAGCAGCGTCTTGCGGCGCTGGGCGAACGACGCCTTCACCACGCGGGTGAAGCGCGCCTCGTCGATGATGGGCGCGCGCGGCGTCTTGCGGCGCGTGAGTGACAGCACCGCGGAGTCCACCTTCGGCGGCGGATGGAAACGCCACGCCTCCAACGTGAGGACATTCTCCGCGTCGAAGTGCAGCCCGAGCAGCACGGTGAGCAGGCCGTACTCGCGCGTGCCGGGCTCGGCGGCGAGCCGCTCCACCACTTCCTTCTGCAGCGTGAAGACGGCGCGCGAGACACGGGCTCGCTGCTCCAGCACGCGAAAGAGGATGGAGCTGGTGAGGTGATACGGGAGGTTGCCGGCGACGGCGACCTCGGGGGCTCCGGCGACCTCGGCGAAGTCCACGGTGGCGGCGTTGCCCGCCACCACGCGCACCCCGGGGATGGCCTCCTTCTCCAGCACCGTCACCATGTCCCTGTCCCGCTCCACCGCGGTGACGAGCGCACCGGTGGCGGCGAGGAAGCGGGTGAGGTGGCCCAGACCGGGCCCCAGCTCGACGACGGGCTCACCCGGGCGCAGGTTCAGCGCGTCCGCGATGGCCTCGAGGGCCTCCTCGTCTCCGAGGAAGTTCTGGCCCCAGCTGTACTTCGCGCGCAGGCCATGGCGCTTGAGGATGTCTCTGGGCGATTCCAACCGGGTGTCCTTGCTCACATGCGCCAGGCGGGGTCAGCCGCCAGACGGAAGTCTCCGCGCAGACCGCGGCGCCAGGCCTCATACCCCGCGACGGCGATCATCGCGCCATTGTCCGTGCACAACCGCACCGGCGGCAGGAACATGCGCAGCCCCCGCTCCTCGGCGCGCTGCTGACACAGCGCCCTCAGGCGCGAGTTGGCCGCCACGCCTCCGCACAGCACGAGGTTCCGGTGGCCCAGCCGACGCGCGGCGGCCACCAGCTTCTTCGACAGCACGTCCGCCACCGCCTCCTGGAACGAAGCGCACAAGTCGTTCAGCGCCTGTCCCTGGGGCACGCCGTGCTTCTGCACGTGGTGGAGCACCGCCGTCTTCAACCCGGAGAAGGACACGTCGAAGTTGTCCCCCGGCAGCGCGCGCGGGAAGCGGATGGCCGCCGGGTCACCCTTCTTCGCGAGCTCGTCGATGGGCTGTCCCCCCGGGTACGGCAACCCGAGGATGCGCGCCGTCTTGTCGTACGCCTCGCCCGCGGCGTCATCGCGCGTGCTGCCCACCAGCTTGTAGTGGCCGAACGCCTGAACGTCGTAGAGGCTGGTGTGTCCACCCGAGACGACGAGGCCGAGGAACGGCGGCTCCGGTGCATCCTCGAGCAAGCGGATGGCCAGCAGGTGGCCCTCCAGGTGATTGGCGCCGACGAAGGGCTTGCCGGTGGCGAGGCTCAGCCCCTTGGCCACCTGGAGTCCCACCAGCAGCGCGCCGATGAGGCCCGGGCCGGAGGTGACGGCGATGAGGTCCACGTCGTCGAGCGTCTTCTGGGCGCGCGTCAGGGCCTCGTGGATGACCGGCATCACCTGGACGATGTGGTTGCGGGAGGCCAGCTCCGGCACCACGCCGCCCCAGCGCCGGTGGATGTCCACCTGGGTGGAGACGACGTCCGACAGCACCCGCCGCCCGTCCTCCACGACGGCGGCGGCGGTCTCATCACAGGAGGTTTCCAGGCCGAGGACGAGCAAGGCGACTCACTTCACTTCCAGCAGGACGGGGAAGGTACCGGGAGGTCCGCCGCCCACTCAGTTGCCGAGCATCTTGAGCATCGCGCGGGCCTCGTTGGCGGATGCCCCCGAGGGTTCCAGCATCAAATACTTCTTGTAGGCGTCGGCCGCCTGGGAATTCTTCCCGATGGACTGGTAGGCCATGCCCAGCGACAGCCAGGCGCGCGAGTTCCGCTCGTCATCGCGCACGACCTCGATGAGCAGCTTCGTGGCCTCGCGGAAGGCCGCATCCGACTCGAAGCCGTTGACCAGGGCGATGCCCAGTCCGGCCTTCGCCTCGGTGGAGCCCGGCTTGAAGAGCAGCGCCTTGCGGTAGAACGCCGCCGCGGACTTGTAGCGACTTCCAACGGTGGCGGACCGAGCCTGCTTGATGAGCCCCGCGTACTCCACCTCGGGGTCCACGGCGGGAGGAGGGGGCGTGCCGGAGTCGGCCACCGCGGGCGGCGCCTCCACCACGGCGGTGCCCGCGTCCGGCCCGGCGGCCACGGGCGTCTCGACAACGAGCGTGCCGGAATCCGTCGCGGTGGCGGGCGCCTCGACGACGGGGGTGCCGGAATCCGTCGCGGCGGCGGGCGCCTCGACGACGGGGGTGCCGGAATCCGTCGCGGCGGCGGGCGCCTCGACGACGGGGGTGCCCGAGTCGGCCTCGGTGGGCACGGGCGGAACGACGTCCGAGCCCTGCGACGGAGGAGGCGTCTGGACGGTCCCCACCTTCGGCGGCTCGGGAGGCGGCGTGTCCTGCGGCTTCTCGCCTCGACCTCCGATGACGACCACCGCCGCCACCGCGCCGATGAGGGCCAGCGCCCCCGCGACGTAGAGCCCCGTGCGCTTGGGGCGAACGGGAGCGACGTCGGAGTCGGAGGAAGCAGGACTCGACGGTGTCACGGACGGCGTGGGCGACGCAGCGGCGGTGATGACGGGCGTCGGCGTCACCGGGGTGACCAGGGCCGGAGGCGGCGCGGACGGCGTCGGCGGCTCCTCGGGGATGACGGGCGCGACGACGGGGCGCTCGGGAACACCGTGCCCCGGGTACGGAGGAAGCGCGAGCTGCGGCGGCGCGGACGCGGGGACTTCCTCGACCTCCGCGATGGTGTCGACGTCGACGGACGAGGACTCACCGCCGCTCACCAGCGTCACCTCGGAAGACGGAGGCGCGGGCGTCGGAGGCGGAACGGGCGGGAAGGGATTGGGCCCCACCGCCGCCCCACCGAAGATGGGAGCGCGCGGCGCGGGCGCGGGCTCCACGGCGGGAGCGCTCGATGACAGGGCGTGCGCCGAGGAACCCCCGTTTGTTCCGAAGCCCCTCGGCCCCGGCGACCACACCGAGCCCGGTCCCCAGGTCGTGGGCGCGCTGATGCCCTCCGTGTCTACCCGGCTCCAGTCGAGCAGCAGGCTGCGATGCGCATGCTCCACGGCGCGGTGGGCCGGCGGCGGCTCCACGAGGAAGGACGAGCCTTCCGCCACCACGGGCGGCAGCGTGGGCGCTTCGCCATCCGCATCCGCCGGGTCTTCGTACGCCGGGCCCTGGCGCTTGGGGCGCGCGTGGAAGACGACGACGTTGGCGGGCACCGCCGGCGCGGGAGCGAAGTGCTCCTCGGGCGGGGCCGTGACGGGCTCCTCCTCCACTCCCGCGGGCGGCGCGAGCACGCTGTGCGGCATGGCGCGCACGGCGGGCGGCTCCGGCTCTACGTGCGCGACGACGGCGGGCGGCTCCGGCTCCACGGGCGCGGCGACGGGGGCCTGCGGCGCGGGCTCCACGGGGGCGCTCGGCAGAGGGGCCGCGTTGAGCCACTGCTCGATGCCGGGCTTGGTGCTCTGCACCGGCTCCAGCGGCGCGTTGCCCAGCTCGCGGATGAGCCCCTCGAAGTACAGCTTGCTGATGATGCCCAGCGCGGCCAGGTCCTCGAAGTCCGAGTCCTCCACCACGCGGCTCAGCGCGCGCTTGCCGTCGAACAGGCGCAACAGCCCGTTCACCTCGTCCGGAATCTCCGAGAGGCGGTCGGCGAGCTGGTGGTAGTCGATCTCGAACACCGTCTCCAACGGAGGCAGCTGCTCGAGCATTCGCCCCCACTCGTCGAGGCGCCGCATGCCCTCCATCAACAGGCCCTGCGTGGAGATCTCGATGCGCTCGGGCCGGTCCAGCGAGGTGAACTGGACGTCGAACTGGCCTTCGAAGGTGTTGAGCAGCCGGTAGAAGGCGTTCTCGCCCTTGAGCCGGCCCAGCTCCGCGTCGATGACGCGACCTTCCTTGAAGTAGACGGTGCCGGTGCGCTCGCCCTGGATGGAGATGACGCCCGTCTTGCGGCCAATCTCGAACGTCTGGACCAGGTCCACCACGCCCATGTCGGCGAGGCTGCCGGCGAAGCCACCCTTCGTCGTCTCCCGCTTTTCGATCCTCTCCTTCTCCGCCTTCTGGAGGATCATCTTCACGCGGGTGACGATCTCTTTGATGTAGATCGGCTTGGTCAGGTAGTCGTCGCCGCCAAGCTCCAGGCCGCGCACCTTGAACTCGACCGACTTCTGACTCGTCAGGAAGACGAACGGGATGAACTTGAAGCGCTCATCCGACTTGAGCGCCTTGCACAGCTCGAAGCCGTCCATCTCCGGCATCTTGGTGTCCGCGAGCACCAGATCCGGCGGGCTGATCTGCACCTTCTCGATGGCGTCCTTGCCGTGGATGGCCGTCGTCACGGAGAAGCCGGCCTTCTTCAGGCTGACCTCCATCACGCGAAGACTCTTCGCGTCCCCATCCACCAGGAGCAGGTGCTGCTTGGCCACGTTACTTGCCTTTCATCACGGAGGACGATTCGCGGAAGTGCCCGGCGCGGGGGAGCATCCTGCCCGCTTTCCAGGCATGTCAATGGGTTGGAGCGGCGGGGAAGCTGGCTGCCCCCCGTTCAACCAGGGGGTGCGAGCAGTCCCCGGAGGGTAGCGCGAGCCCCCGGCAGAGGCTCCCATCCGCCGGGGTAGGACTTGGGGCGCCAGAGGCGGCCTCAGCGGAAGAATCCCCCCTTCTTGGGTGGGTTCTTCTTCCGCATGTCGATCAGCCGCAGCTCCTGGTTCGCCTCCAGGTGCTTGGAGTTGGAGCGGACCGCGTCCCGGAAGTGGCGCTCGGCCCGGTCCATGTCGCCCTCTACGCGGGCGATGACGCCCAGCTGGTAGTGGGCACGGTCACAGTTCGGGTCGGTGCGGACCGCATCCGCCATCATCTGCTTGGCCTTGGCCATGTCCGCCTTGCGCGCGGGGTCCATGTAGATGGCCCAGGCGCGCGCGGCCAGGTAGGTCGCCTTGGGGTCCAGCGCGTAGGCGCGCTCGTAGTGGTCCGACGCGGTGGTGAAGTCGCGCTTGCGGAAGTAGACCTCGCCCATCTTGTAGAGGTCGTCGGGGCTGCTCTCTGGCCGGCCCGGCGCGGGACGGGACGACGCGCCTCCGGACTGGGGCGCCTTGGGCATCGACTGCTGGGCCTGGAGCGTCTGGATGTAGGCCTTGCGGCGGGCATCGTCGTAGAGGACCTCGTACGCCTCGCGGATGCCCTCGAAGACGGAGGTGATCTTCTGCGCGAGGTGCGGCAGCGTCGGCGGCAGGCGGTCCGGGTGGAAGACCTTGGCCAGGCTGAGGAAGGCGGCCTTGACCTGATCCCTCGTTGAGTCCTGGGAAACGCCCAGCACGTAGAAGTGGTCGCGGCGGGCCTGGATGTCGGCGAAGCGCTGCTCGATCTGCTGGGCGTGGCGCGCCTCGTCCGGCTTGGGGGGCTCGGAGGGGGCGGCGACCGGGGCGGTGGGGCCGGGCTCGGCCACGGGCGTCGCGGCGGTGGTGGCCGGGGCTCCCCGATTCCCGAGGACGCCCATGTTCTCCATGGCACGGCGCAGCAGGCGCTGGCGCCGCAGCTTCGCTGCCTCGTCGGGATTGGAGGGATCTGCCGCCACGTCGTCCTCGTCGAAATCCCAGTCGTCTAGATCACCGGACGGCTCGGACCACGCAGTCTCGCCAGTTGGGCCGGTGTTGTCACCGGGGAAGGTCTCGAAGTCCGATTCAATGGTCGCCTCGACGATGCCTTCAACGGGAGGCTCGTCGACGTTCGCCTGATTGACATCCGAGCGGACGAGCGTCTCCAGGTGGGCATCCACGTGCTGGAGCGCGGCCTCGAAGGAGGCGGTCAGCGTTTCGGCGGCCTCGTCCTTGTCGAATGAGACGATGCGCCAGAGGTCGTCCTCGGTGGCCCTGCCGCTCTTGGGGGGCGTGGGCCCCAGGCGCAGCGGCGGCGGCGCGGCGACGGGGGCGGGACGGGTGGCCCACAGGCTGTCGTCGGTCTCCTGCTCGACAGACTCCTCGTCGGGGCTTTCCTCGGGCTCCACGGGCATGAGGACGGGAGGGCCGTCCAGCGCGACAGGGGTGAGGACGGGCGGCCCCGCGACGGTGCGTGGAGGCAGGGAGGGCGGTGTGGGCAGCGGATCCGCGGCGGCCCAGAGCTCGGGCTCGGGCTCGGGTTCGAGCTCGAGCAGCGGCAGGTCGGACTCGGACTCGGCCGGCGGCGTGAGGAGGGTCTCCTTCGCGCGCCAGGACTCGTCCTGGACGGGGACTCGGTCCCGTGTCCGGGTGGGAGGCACGGTGGCCGGAGGCTCGTCCGCGAGCCAGGGCTCGAGCGGCTGGGACTTCGAGCGCCTCAGCGCCTCTTCCATGTCGTGGAGAAGCTCTGCCTGGGCGCGCTCCCTGGCCGTTCGCAGGGCCTCGCGGCTTTCGGCATGGAGGGGGAGGCTCGCCTGGGACGAAGACGCCGCGAGCGGCGGGACGTTGGAGGCGCGGGGGAAGGGGTTCGCGGGCGGCGGCTCATCGGGATCCGCGGGGATGATGTCCCCGACGTCGAGAGTGAGCGCGTCGATGTCGTCCGAGGCGTCAGCGGTGGGGGCCGAGGGCGCGGGGAGCTGGAGGGCCTGCTCCGACGCGAGCTGGGCCTCTTCGGCGATGTGCTGTTCGTCGGACTGGAGGGCATCGGCGGCGAGGCGCGCTTCCTCGGCTTGCCGTGCCTCGTCGGCGAGGCGCTGCTCCTCCGCGAGGCGGGCCTGTTCGGCGTGACGCACTTCCTTCGCGCGCCGCACCGCATCCGCGCGGCGACGCTCGACTTCGAGACGGACTTCCTCGGCGTGACGCGCCTCTTCCGCGAGCCGGGCCTCTTCCGCGAGCCGGGCCTCTTCCGCGAGCCGGGCCTCCTCGGCGAGTCGCTCTTCCTCTGCGAGAAGCTGGGCTTCTTCGGCCAGGCGGATGATTTCGGTACGCTGTTCTTCCTCGGCGCGGAGCCGAGCCTCTTCGGCCAGACGGGCTTCCTCGGCGCGCTGTTCTTCCTCGGCGCGGAGCCGAGCCTCTTCCGTCAGCCGGGCTTCTTCCGCGAGTCGGGCTTCTTCCGCGCGGAGCTCTTCCTCGGCTCGGAGTCGACCCTCTTCCGCCAGCCGGGCTTCCTCCGTGAGCCGAGCCTCTTCCTCGCGGCGCTCCTCCGCGAGCCGGGCCTCTTCCTCGCGGCGCTCTTCAGCAAGTCGGGCCTCTTCCGCGAGCCGGGCCTCTTCCTCGCGGCGCTCCTCAGCGAGTCGTGCCGCTTCAGCGAGTCGTGCCTCTTCCTCGCGGCGCTCCTCGGCGAGCCGGGCCGCTTCAGCGAGTCGCTCTTCCTCCGCACGAACGCGAGCTTCCTCCGCGAGCCGAGTCTCCTCAGCGCGTCGCTCTTCCTCCGCGCGGACCCGAGCCTCTTCGGCGAGTCGAGCCTCTTCCGCCAGCCGAGCCTCTTCGGCGAATCGGGCCTCTTCAGCACGGCGTTCGTCTTCCGCACGAACCCGAGCCTCTTCCGCGAGCCGAGCCTCTTCCTCGCGACGCTCTTCCTCCGCACGGACCCGAGCCACTTCAGCGAATCGCTCGTCTTCAGCGACCCGAGCCTCCTCAGCTAGGCGAGCTTCTTCAGCGCGTTTCTCTTCCTCCGCACGAACCCGAGCCTCTTCAACGAGCCGAACCTCCTCAGCAAGCCGAGCCTCTTCCGCGCGGAGCTCTTCCTCCGCACGGGCCCGCGCCTCTTCCGCTAGCCGAGCCTCTTCAGCGCGTCGCTCTTCAGCGAGCCGAGCCTCTTCAGCGAG